>NZ_JBITFB010000001.1:0-580598 GCF_044455625.1 Kitasatospora sp. NPDC051164
CGGCTCGTTCACCGTCGCCACCGGCGTCCCGGTCTACTTCTGCGACCCCGCCAGCCCCTGGCAGCGCGGCTCGAACGAGAACACGAACGGCCTGCGGCAGTACTTTCCGAAGGGCACAGACCTGTCCGTCCACACCCCGGAGGACTTGGTCCACGTCGCCGCCCAGCTCAACGGCCGCCCACGCAAAACGCTCGGCTGGGAAACCCCAGCCGAGCGCCTGCATAAACTCATCGCGGCCCAAACAACCGACCACGTGTTGCAACGACCCCTAGAAACCGCCAACTGCCCTCCGGGGCCCTTCCCTTGGCCCTACGGCCGACGCTCAGCGCGCGCAGGCCCCGGTGGACCCGCGCATCACCAGCTCCGGCTGGAACATGAACTCGCCGCGCTGGGCCGCGTTTCCGCCGACCTCCTCCAGCAGCGCGTCCACCGCCGCCGTGGCCATCGCCTCGACCGGCTGGCGGATCGTGGTCAACGGCGGCTCGGTGAAGGCGATCAGCGGCGAGTCGTCGAAGCCGACCACCGACACGTCCTGCGGCACCGACAGCCCACGCTGGCGCACCGCCCGGATCGCTCCGAGCGCCATCATGTCGCTCCCGCAGACGATCGCCGTGCAGCCCTTGTCGAGCAGCGCGCCGGCCGCCGCGTGTCCGCCCTCCACGCTGAAAAGCGTGTGGTGGACGAGGTTCTCGGCCTCCTCCTGGGTGCGCCCGAGCACCTCCCGCATCGCCGCCGTGAAGCCTTCTATCTTGCGCAGCACGGGCACGTACCGGCGCTGCCCGACGGCCAGCCCGATCCGCTCGTGCCCGAGTTCGGCCAGGTGCTGGACGGCCATCCACATCGCGGCCCGGTCGTCCGGTGAGATGAACGGCGCGTCGACCTTGTCGCTGAACCCGTTGATCAGCACGAACGGCACCCCGCGCCCGGACAGCCGCGCGTAGCGGTCGTGGTCGGCCGTGGTGTCGGCGTGCAGCCCGGAGACGAAGACGATGCCCGCCACGCCCCGGTCCACCAGCATCTCCACCAGTTCGTCCTCGGTGGATCCGCCCGGAGTCTGGGTGCACAGCACCGGCGTGTAGCCGTGCCGGCTGAGCGTCTGCTCGATCACCTGCGCCAGCGCGGGGAAGATCGGGTTGCTCAACTCCGGTGTGATCAGGCCGATCAGCCCGGCGCTGCGCTGGCGCAGCCGGGTCGGCCGCTCGTACCCGAGCACGTCGAGCGCCGCCAGCACCGTCTGCCGGGTGGCGGCGGAGACGTTCGCCTTGCCGTTGAGCACGCGGGAGACGGTGGCTTCGCTGACCCCCGCCTGTGCCGCGATGTCTGAGAGTCGCGCCGTAGTCACGGTCCCAGAGCCTATTGCAACCACGTCAGACCGCCCACCAGCCGGTGCTGTCCGGAGCGAGCACCGTCTCGCCGCCGTCCACCACGAGGTCGGCCGAGGCGAGCAGCAGTGTGCCCGGGGCCGCGATCCGCACCGGCTCGCCGGTGGTGTTCACGGTGCAGATGAAGGAGCCGCGGCGGAAGGCGAGGGTGCCGTCGGGGCCGTCCAGCCACTCGACCTCGG
The DNA here is from genome assembly GCF_044455625.1 of Kitasatospora sp. NPDC051164. Taxonomy (NCBI): domain Bacteria; kingdom Bacillati; phylum Actinomycetota; class Actinomycetes; order Kitasatosporales; family Streptomycetaceae; genus Kitasatospora; species Kitasatospora sp. NPDC051164. Next base: position 1,565 of record NZ_JBITFB010000001.1, read on the forward strand.
TGCCGGCGCCGAGGTCGGCCTGCGCCCGGCGGACGGCCAGCGCGCTGCGGTAGAGCTCCAGGGTGGAGGACGGGTCGCCGGTCTGCGCCTCGACGCTCAGCTCGGCCCAGGCGGCCGGCTGGGGCAGCCAGGACGGCCCGCCGGCCACCGGTCCGAAGCCGTACGGGGCCTCGGTGCCGGACCAGGGGATCGGGACGCGGCAGCCGTCGCGGTAGCCGTCCTGTCCGGCCTGGCGGAAGAACGACGGGTCCTGGCGCACCTCGTCGGGCAGGTCGGTGACGTCCGGCAGGCCGAGTTCCTCGCCCTGGTAGACGTACGCGGAGCCGGGCAGCGCGAGCATCAGCAGGGTGGCGGCGCGGGCGCGGCGCAGGCCGAGTTCGCGGTCGCCGGCGGTGCGGATCTGGGTGCCGAGGCCGGGCTCGTTGGCGAAGCGGGTGGCGTGCCGGGTGACGTCGTGGTTGGACAGCACCCAGGTGGTGGGAGCGTCGACCGGGCGCATCGAGTCGAGCGAGACGTCGATCACCTCGCGCAGCGCGGCGGCGTCCCAATCGGTGCCCAGGTACTGGAAGTTGAAGGCCTGGTGCAGCTCGTCGGGGCGGACGTAGTTGGCGGTGCGCTGGACGGTGGGGGTCCAGGCCTCGGCGACGCCGATCCGCTCGCCAGGGTACTCGTCGAGGATCTTGCGCCAGCTGCGGTAGATCTCGTGCACACCGTCCTGGTCGAAGAACGGCATGACGTCGTTGCCGAGCAGCTTGAGCTGGTCGGCGCCGCCGAGGTCGGGCAGGCCGGGGGCCTTGACCAGGCCGTGGGCGACGTCGATGCGGAAGCCGTCCACGCCCATGTCGAGCCAGAAGCGCAGGATCGAGCGGAACTCGTCGGCGACGGCCCGGTTCTCCCAGTTGAAGTCGGGCTGCTCGGGGGCGAACAGGTGCAGGTACCAGTCGCCGGGGGTGCCGTCCGGGTTCTCCGTGCGGGTCCAGGCCGGGCCGCCGAAGATGGACTCCCAGTCGTTGGGCGGCAGTTCGCCCTTCTCGCCCTTGCCGGGGCGGAAGTGGTAGCGGTCGCGCAGCGGCGAGCCGGGGCCCTCGCGCAGGGCGCGCTGGAACCACTCGTGCTGGTCCGAGGAGTGGTTGGGGACCAGGTCGGTGATGATCCGCAGCCCCAGCTCGTGGGCGTCCCGGATGAGCGCGTCGGCGTCCAGCAGGGTGCCGAACATGGGGTCCACCGCGCGGTAGTCGGCGACGTCGTAGCCGGCGTCCGCCTGCGGCGAGGCGTAGAACGGCGAGAGCCAGACGGCGTCCACGCCGAGATCCCGCAGGTAGGGCAGGCGGCTGCGGATGCCGGGCAGGTCGCCCATGCCGTCGCCGTTGGAGTCGGCGAAGCTGCGCGGGTACACCTGGTAGATGACCGCGTCCCGCCACCAGTCTCTGGACGCGACGCCGGTCACAGGGGCCGGGGTGGCCGCCTCGTGAGCGGTCTCGGCGGCAGGCCGGGAGGTGTCGGCCAGGTTCTGGGTCATGGACGGTATCCCTTGGGGATCGGAGGAGCGGGGAGCCTTGCGCGCGAGGTTTTCCGCGTCAGGCGTCACGACTTGGAGGCACCGGCGGTCAGTCCGGTGACCAGGTGGCGCTGCACCAGGTAGAAGAAGGCCGCGGACGGGATCGCGATCAGTACCGCGGTCGCGGCCATCAGGTTCCACTGGGCGTCGTGCTCGCTGACGAAGGTCTGCAGGCCGACGGCCAGCGTGTACTTGTCGGAGCTGAGCATGAACGTCGAGGCGAACGGCACCTCGGCCCAGTAGGTGAGGAAGGAGTAGAAGGCGGCGACCGCCAGGCCCGGACGGGCGAGCGGCAGCACCAGCCGCCAGAAGGTGCCGAACGGGCTGAGCCCGTCGACCCGGCCGGCCTCGTCGATCTCCACCGGGATGGTGTCGAAGTAGCCCTTCAGCAGCCAGGCGCAGTACGGCACGGTGGTGGTCGAGTAGACCAGGATCAGACCGGAGTAGCTGTCCAGCAGGCCGAGTTCGGAGAGCATCGTGTACATCGGCACGATCAGCACCGCGATCGGGAACATCTGGGTGACCAGCAGCGACCACATCAGCGGCTTGTGCCCGGGGAACTTCATCCGGGAGACGGCGTAGCCGGTGGTGGCGGCGAGCAGGACGCCGAACACGGTGGTGACGCCGGAGACCAGCAGGGCATTGCCGAACCAGGTGAAGAAGTCGGTGTCGGACAGCACGTGCTGGTAGTTCGACAGCGTGAGCTTGTCGAGGATCTGGCCGGGGTGGAGGTAGTCGGTCTTGTCCGGGCCGAGCGAGACGAAGAGGATCCACGCGACCGGGAACAGCGCGATCAGGCTGGCCACGATCAGGGTGCCGTGGGACAGCGCCCGGGCCAGCGGGCTGCTCTCGCCGCGGCGGCGGACCTTGGCCGGCCGGGCAGTCGGGGCCGCAGTCGCCGCGGGGGCCGGGCGTTCGGTGGTGGTGCTCATCGGGGTTACCTGCCTTCGTGGGTCAACTGGGTCCGGGGCCTCAGCCGTTGGCCTGCTCGTTACGGGCGAGCCAGCGCCGGTAGAAGGCGGTGAAGACGATCAGGATGGACAGCAGGATCACGCCGTACGCGGCGGACCCCGCGTAGTCCCGGGGGATCTGGCCGAAGCCGAGGCGGTAGGCCCAGGTGACCAGCAGCTGGGCGTCGGGCGCACCGGTGCCGAACAGCAGGAAGATGACGTTGAACTGGTTGAACGTCCAGATCACGCCGAGCAGGACGACGGTGGAGGACACGGTGCGCAGCCCGGGCATGGTGACGTACCGGAAGCGCTGCCAGGGCGTGGCGCCGTCCATCTCGGCGGCCTCGTACAGCTCGGCCGGGATCGACTGCAGGCCGCCGAGCAGCGAGATCATCATGAACGGCACACCGGCCCAGGTGTTCACCAGGATCGCGGCCGCCTTCTGCGCCCACGGGTCGGTGAGCCAGCCGGGCTCGGGCAGGTGCAGGGCGGAGAGGATGCCGTTGACGACGCCGCCGTCGGCGAGCATCAGGCGCCAGGAGAAGACGGTGACGAAGGTCGGCACGGCCCAGGGCAGGATGAGCAGCAGCCGGTAGGCGGCGCGCCCGCGCAGCTTCTTGTTGAGCAGCAGGGCGAGGCCCAGGCCGAGGGTGTAGTGCAGGAAGACGCAGATCGCCGTCCAGGCGATGGTCCAGACGAAGTGCGACCAGAAGCGGTCGTACGAGCCGGGGCCCCACAGGATGTCGGCGTAGTTGTGGAAGCCGACGAAGTTGTAGCTGGCCGGGATCTCGTTGACGCCGATCGTGCGGGCGACGTTGAGGCTGTTGGCGTCGGTGAGGGTGAGCCAGACGCCCTCGACGAGCGGGTAGAGCACCAGCGCGCCGAGCACCAGTACGACCGGGGCGATCATCGCGTAGGCGTACCAGTGCTTGGCGTAGGAGCGCTTGACGCGTTCCAGCAGGCCCGGACGCTGCTCGCGTTCCCGGTTGCCCTTGCCGGTGGCGCCCTGCACGGCGACTGACATCGTTTGCACCTTCTCGGGGGGATTCTCGGGGGAGCCGACGAGCCCGGCCTGCCGGGGCGACGAATGACGGCGAACAGCAGACAACTGACAGATGATGAAATCTGTTCGCTGTTATCCGTTCGCCGTCATTCGTTCACTGTCATCCGTCGGCCGGCAGGCCGGGCACGGGGACTACTTGGCGAAGCCCGGCAGGAGCTTGGCGTAGTCGGTGGCGACGGTGTTCAGCGCGTCCTGGGTACCGGTGCCCTGGACGGCCTTGCCCAGGTTGGTGCCGAGCGAGGCGAACAGCGAGCTGTACTCGGGCAGTTCGGGGCGCGGCTTGGCGCTGTTCAGGATGCCCTGGAAGCCGGCGATGCCCGGGTCGGCCTTGACGTCGGCGGTGAAGGCGTCGGAGCGGGTCGGCAGGGTGGAGTTCTTCTGCGCGATGAACGCCTGGCTCTCGGCCGAGGTCATGAAGGCGGCGAACTTCTCGGCGGCGGCCTTGTGGGCCTTGTCGGCACCGGCGTAGACGGAGATGTTGTGGCCGCCGGTGGGGGCGCCGGCCTTGCCCGCGGAGCCGCCGGGGACGGCGGCGATGCCGAGGTTGGCCTTGTCGGCGAAGGCCGAGCCCTTGTAGATGTTGGTGATCTCCCAGGGACCCTGGATGATCGCCGCGACCTTGCCGCTGTTGAAGGCGTCCATCATGTGCGCGTAGGCGTCGGTGGTGATGTCGGCCTTGGCGGTGCCGGGCGAGGTGAACATCGTCTTGTAGGTCTCGACGGCCTTGGCGGCCTCCGGCGAGGTGACGGTGATCTTCTTGCCGGCGGCGTCGACGGTGTCGGTGCCCTCGCCGAACAGGAACGGCATCGCGTAGTAGCCGTCGGCGGCCTTCAGCCAGAAGCCGTCCACGCCGGCCTTGTCCTTGACGGCGGCGGCGTCGGCCTTCAGCTCGTCCCAGGTCTTCGGCGCCTCGGTGATACCGGCCTTGGTGAACAGCTCCTTGTTGTAAAGCAGGCCGAGGGTGTCGGTCACCAGCGGGACGCCGTACAGCTTGCCCTCGTACTTGGCCTGCTGGATCAGGCTGGGCTGGAAGGCGGAGGTGTCGGCGGCGGCCGGGGTGCCGTCCAGCGGCTCGAGGTAGCCGGCCTTGGCGAAGGCGGCGGTCCAGCCGACCTCGGAGCGGAACACGTCCGGAGCGCCCTTGGCCCCCATGGCGGTCTGGAGCTTGTTCTGCGCCTGGTCGAACGGGACGTTGACGAAGTCGACCTTGATGTTCGGGTTGGCGGCCTCGAACTTCTTGACGAGCTCCTGGTAGTTCGGCGCCTCGTTGGTGGCGTTCGACGTGTCCCAGTACGTGAGAGTGACCGGCCCGTCGGCCTTGCCGTTCGAGCTGGAGCCGCTGCTGCCACAGGCAGCCATCGAGACCGCGAGGGCCACAACGAGGGCAGAGGCCGCGATGCCACGCCGCATGAGAACTCCTTGGGAGGGTGGGGGTGCCCGAGATGTTCGGAGACAGGCGCATAATGGCTGCCTCGTGCCGACCGCACCTTTGCTGCCGTCGGGCTCGGGAAGGAAGTTAACAGCGGTGAAAGATCCACGGAAAGTCCTTGCAGAAAGTTTCTGCAAGAAACCGCGATCGTTACACCCGCGTGTCCTGGACGTTGCCGCACGGTAGTTGATGACCGCACCGATTGACCCCGTTCGTCCGATTCACCCCACCCCCGGATGACCGACGGGACCACCGTGCGTGGCTGAAAGCCGTTTGCAGCAGACTGGACGCATGCGCATCCGAGCCGTCACCAGCGACGAACTTCCGCTGCTCGCCGAGCTGGAACGGGCCGCCGGTGCTCCCTTCGCCGCGATCGGCATGCCGGAGATCGCCGAGGACGAACCCCCGGCCCCGCAGGAGCTGGCGTCCTACCTGGAACGAGGCGTCGCCCTGGCCGCCGAGGCCCCCGACGACTCGGTCGCCGCCTACCTGCCGGCCGAGCCGGTGGACGGCGCGCTGCACATCGAGCAGGTCTCCGTCCACCCCGACCACGCCCGCCGCGGCATCGGCCGGGCACTGATCGAGCACCTCGCCGCGACCACCGACGCCCCGGCACTCACCCTGACCACCTTCGCCGAGGTGCCCTGGAACGCCCCCTACTACGCGCGCTGCGGCTTCCGCCCGCTGAGCGACGCCGAGGTCACCCCGGGCCTGCGCGGGATCCGCCGCAAGGAGGCCGAGCACGGCCTGGACCGCTGGCCCCGGCTCTGCATGCGCCGGGACCTGCGACCGCGACCCGCCCAGCCGTGACGCGCCCAGCCGCGATCCGCGCAGCCATGAGCCGCCAGGCCACGACCCGCCAGGCCATGAGCCGCCAGGCCGTGACCCGCTAGGCCGTGACCCGCTAGGCCGTGACCCCCTGGTTCGTCCCCAGCCGCAGCACCGTCGTCGAGCGGAACTCCTCCCCCGGCCGCAGCACCGTGCTCGGGAACGCCGGGTGGTGCGGGGAGTCCGGGAAGTGCTGGGTCTCCAGCGCGATCCCGGCGAACGGCCCGTACGGGACGCCGCTCGCGCCGGTGACCGCGCCCTGGAACTTGTTCGCCGTGTAGACCTGGATGCCCGGCTCGGTGGTCAGCACCTCCAGGGTGCGGCCGCTGACCGGGTCCTCCAGCAGCGCCGCCCGCGCCGGACTGCCGTCGGCGGGCCGGGGGCGCAGCACCCAGTTGTGGTCGTAGCCGCCCGGCCCGACCAGCTGCGGGTGCCGGTCGTGCACCGACTTGCCGATCGGCGTGGCCACCGTGAAGTCGAACGGCGTGCCGGCCACCGGCTCGGTCCGCCCGTACGGGATCTGCCGCTCGTCGGCCGGGGTGTATTCGTCGGCGTCCAGGGTGAGCAGGTGGCCGAGGACGTCGCCGACGCCTTCACCCGCAAGGTTGATGTACGCGTGGTTCGTCAGATTGACGACGGTCGGTTTGTTGGTGACCGCGCGGTAGGCGATCACCAACTCGCCGGAGGCGTCCAGCGTGTAGTCGACGGTGACGTCCAGCGCGCCCGGGAAGCCCTGGTCCCCGTCCGGGCTGTGCAGCCGCAGCCGCACCCCGTCCTCGACCGGCTCGGCCGCCCAGATCCGGTGCGCGAAGCCGTCCGGCCCGCCGTGGATGGTCATGCCGCCGCCGGTCCGGGCGAGCTGGTGCTCCTCGCCGTCGATGGTGACCGACGAGCGGTCGATCCGGTTGGCGTACCGGCCCACCACTGTGCCGTAGTGCCGGGCCGGGCCCAGGATCTGCGCCAACTCGTCCGTGGCGAGCAGCAGTTGGGCGGGACGACCGGAACGGTCCGGCGCGCTCAGGGTGTGCAGGGTGGCACCGAGGGTGAGCACGCTCGCCTCGTACGGGCCGGCCGTGAGCGTCCAGCGCCCGATCGCGGCACCCGCGCCCGAGGGGTCGAGGGGTTCGTGCCGAACGCTGGTGGCCTCGCTCGCCATGGCCTGCTCCTCACTGTCGGCCGCGCCTGGGGCGCCCGCCGCTTCCTGGTCCCGTCGAGGGGTCACCGCGGCAGCCCCGTGCCCGTCAGCCTAGCGACGGAGGCACCGGCGAGGGCGCACCCTCGCCAACGCGCGCCGCCCGTACGCGACGGCCGCCCTGACCGATCGCCACCACCGCAACCGCCACCGCCACGCGCCGGACGACCGGCCACCTCACGTGAGACGACGGACCGCCTCACGCGAGACGACCGGCCGCCCCGGGCGAGACCGCCGACTCCGACTCCTACTCCTCGCCCTCCAGCCGGGTCGCCTCCCGCTGCTGCGGCGGCAGCCCGAGCGCCGAGGCCAGCCCCTCCGGCCCGCTGCCCGCCTTGCGGTAGACCGCCGCCAGCCGCCGGTTGACCAGGCTGATGTGCAGTCCGAGCTCGTCGGCGATCCGCTGCGGCGGCAGGCCCTGCACCGCCCGCTGGGCGATCTCCAGCTCCGGGCCGCTGAGCGTGTCCCGGACGTCTCGCAGTCCCAGCCGGTTGGGCCGCAGGCCGTAGTTGGCCAGCTCCCGCCGGGCCTGGTCGACCAGGCCCTCCGCGGAGCAGTGCTGGGCCAGCTCGATGCCCTGGTACAGGTACTCCTGGGCGTCCTCCAGTCGCCCGACCCGGCGCAGCGCGGCGCCGAGGTCGACCAGCGCGACGGCGTGCTCGTAGCCGGCCGGGGACTGCCCGAGGTGCAGCACGGCCTGCTCCAGCAGCTCGACCGCCTGCTGGCCGTCCTCGACCTGAGCCTGCAGCCGCAGGGCGGTCCCGATCGCGGAGGCGGTGCCGAAGGCGCGCGCGTCCCGGACGGCCTTCTGGGAGTACTCGCGGGCGCGCTCGGGCTCGTCGTCCGCGAGCGCGACGGCGAGGTGGCCGGCCCAGGGCGCCCAGACGGTGTTGTGCCAGCCGCGGACCTCCAGCCAGGCGCCGGCCTCGGTGAGCGCGGCGGCGGCGCCCGCGTGCCGGTTCTTGGCGATCAGCAGCTTGCCGTACAGCGAGGCCGCGTCCGGCAGCACCATGGCGGTCGCGTGGTAGGGCGGGTGGAAGCCGAAGTCGTTGGCCAGCTCCCAGGCCTCGTCGACGCGGCCGCGGGCGATCAGGGTGTCCACCAGCACGCCGACCGCGTCCCAGGCCAGCGGCAACTTCTCCCCGATCCGCTCGGAGATGCGGTACGCCCGGCGCAGGAAGTCCTCGGCCTCGGCGAGCAGGCCGCGGCGGAACCGGGCCAGCCCCATCAGGAAGTACGCGAAGCCCCGGTGGGCGCCGCTCCAACCGGCCACCTCGAACTGGATGATGGCGTCGGCGGCCAGCCGCTCGGCCTGGGCGACGCGGTCGTTGTAGATGTACGTGAGGCCGAGCATCGAGGGCAGCTCGAAGCCCCAGGTGGTGTCGGTCCAGCCGAGTCCCTTGGGCAGCCGGCCACCGTCGAGGACCTCGTCGGCGAGGGCGAGCGCCTCGTTGGAGGGCGCGCCGCGCAGGGTGAGGTCCCAGGCCCGCATGGCGAGCACGGCCCGGTCGGCGGCCTCCCGGCCGGTGAGGCCGCTGCACATCTCGCCGAGCCGGGCGGAGCGGCCGGGGCCGTCCTCCTCGGACTTGCGGAAGGCGTGCCACATGAAGGAGGCGGCCTGCAGCCGCTGGCGCCCCGCCGGGTCGTGGGTCTTCTGCGCCTCGTCCTGGCAGACCAGCGCGGCCTGGCGCAGCTCGCCGCTGTGCGCGAGCACCTCGGAGAGCCGGAAGGTGGCGTCCACCCGCAGTTCGGGGCGCAGCGGCACCTCGTCGGGGTCGAGGGCGAGCTTGAGCTGGTTGACGGTGGCGACGGGGTCGGTGAGCAGGGCGGAGCAGCCGAGTTCGTACAGCACCTCGGCCTTGATCTCGTCGGCGGGCGGCTCGTTGAGTGCGCGGTTCAGGCAGCGCTGGGCGGCCTCGGGGGCGCCGATCAGCTGGTGTTCGACGGCGGCGCGGCGCAGCTTCTTGACGATCCGGTCGTCGCCCTCGCCGGAGTGGGTCTCGACGAGGTGGCGGGAGGCGGCGAGCAGGCCGAGTCCGGCGTTCTCGATCTCGACGGCGGCGATGCCGTGCATGCCGAGGCGGGTGGCGTCCGGCATGGTGTTGTAGATCGAGCTGGCGATCAGCGGGTGGACGAACTCGAGGTTCCCATTGGGGGCCTGGGTGAGCACGCGCTGTTTGCGCAGTTGCTTGATGGAGTCGCGGGCCCCCTCGGTGCTCTGGGTGGAGATCCGGGTGGCGAGGTCGATCCGGATGTCGGTGCCCAGCATGGCGCAGGCCCAGGCGAAGCGCAGGGTGGCGGCGCCGAGCTGGTCCAGCCAGCTCTTGAGGGTCATCCCGGTGGCGTCGACGGCGAGTTCGCGCAGTTGCCGGGAGTTCTCCTCGACCGGTTCGAGCTCCTGGTCGCGGACCTGGTCGAGCAGGCGACCGGCCTCGAAGGGGTTGCCGTTGACGACGTTCCAGAACTCGTAGCAGAAGGCGTCCTCGGCCTTGTCGCCGAGTTCGGCGCGGATCATGTCGGTGACGGAGCTGAGGTTGAGTCGGTTGAGCTCGTGCTTGCGGCCCTTGAGGCCGATGATGTCCCGGCGGAACTCCTGGGTCGCGGCGGGCCAGTCGCTCTCGTCCTCGCGGAAGGCGAAGACCAGCAGGACGGGCAGCTCGCCGGAGCGGACGGCGAACTTGGCGAGCCAGGAGAGGGATTCCGCGTCGGCCCAGTGCAGGTCGTCGACGATCATCACCATCGGTGCTCGGCGCGGTGCGAGCTGGGTGAGGACGTAGTCGAGGCCGTCGCGCACGCCCTGCGGGTCGAGGCGGCGGGCGCCGGCCTTGGGCTGCTTGAGGCCCATGGCCGGTCCGACGACCTCCTCCCAGGTGCCCATGACCTGGCGGAACACGTCCGGCCGAAGGTTGGTGAGCACCGGCTGGAGCAGCTGGCGCAGTACGTGGTAGGGCTCCTTGAACTGGCGTTCGCCACCTCGGGCGAACAGGACGGTGGCGCCCTCGCGTAGCCTGGCGATCCGTCGGACCTCCTGCAGCAGGGTGGTCTTGCCGATGCCGGGCCGGCCGGAGAAGGCGAGCAGGTCGCCGATCTCGGTGCCGCCGGCGGCGAATTCGCGGCAGAGCCGGTCGACGGCGGTTTCCACCGAGCGCAGTTCGGCGTCGCGGTCGCGCAGCCGGACCCGGGGCGCGGTGTCGTCGCCGTCCCGGCCGGAACCGGATCCCGTCCGAACGTCGTTCTCCTGCTCGGTCACCGTCGCGCCTCCGCCTCGCCCGATCGCGTCACAGCTCCATCACTGCGTGGAGCCGAGGGTAGCGCTGCGCGGGCCTCACCGTGTGGCATTCGTGCAGGCTGGGGCAGACGGTGAGGGTTCGGACGGCTTGCCAAGGGCAATTGCCCTATATCCCTAACGTCCGATCATTACATCCGATACCCTACGGCCCTCGAGGCGCAGATGATCTTGCCGGACCCACCCGCACCACCTCCGCCTCGCCGCGTCAACTCCCCCCACGGTCAATGATCGAACCACAAGCGCCCCCACCCTCCGCTGCACCGGGAGTCCGATGTCTGACGACAACTCACTTCAGATCCCGTTCCCGCACCGCCGCAGTCCGCACGGCCCGCAGGCCACCGCGCTGCACCGCGACTGGCTGATCCGCCACCCCCTGCTGCCCGACGCCGACCACCCCGGCTACGCGCACTGGGAGGTAGTGGACCTCGCCGCGCTGGGCTACCCGGACGCCGGACCGGACGAACTCGCCCTGGCCGCCGACCTGATGGGCTTCTACTTCCTCTTCGACGACCAGTTCGACGGCCCGCTCGGCCGCCGCCCTTCGGAAGTCGCTCCGATCTGCGAACGCCTGATCGCCGTCCTGCACGGCGCCCGTCCCGACCAGGGCTCCGCGATCGAGACCGCCTTCGCCGACCTCTGGAACCGCAGCACACACGGCATGCCCGCGCGCTGGCAGGCCCGCGCCGCGTACAACTGGGAGTACTACCTGGCCAGCCACCCGGCCGAGGCGGCCGGCCGGATCTCCGCCCGCCCCCCGGACCGGGACGGCTACCTGCAGCTCAGACGGGGCACCGCGGCGATGGAGACCATCTTCGACATGGTCGAACGCATCGGCCAGTTCGAGGTCCCCGCCGCCGTCCTGCACCACCCGGTGCTCCGTCAACTCCGCCAGCTGGCCGCCGACATACCGTCACTCAGCAACGACGTACGCTCCTACCCGCTGGAGGCGCCGCGCGGCGACGTCAACAACCTGGTGATGATCGTCCAGCGCGAGCGCCGCTGCTCGGCCGAGGAAGCCTGCACTGCGGTCATCGCGGAGGCCCAGCTGATGGTCGAGCGCTGCGCCGACCTGCACGAGCGACTTCCCGACGTCTACCGCGAGTTGGGCCTGTCCCGGATCGAACGCGCGATCGCCCAGCGGTACGCGGACGGGCTGCTCACCTGGCTGGCGGGCTACCTCAGCTGGGAGGCCCGCACCGGCCGGTACCACGCGGTCTGACGTCCGCCCGCCGGGCCCCCGGCCGCCGCGCGCCGACCCGCAGCCGACCGGGGCAGCCGGCCGACGAAGCCGACGCGCCGACGCGCCGACGCGCCGGACCGCGCCACAGTGACCGACGGTGGCGCGGTGACCGACGGTGGCGCGGTGACCGACCGTGCCCAAGTGACCGACCGTGCCGACCTGCCCGACCGTGCCGATCTGCCCGGCCGAGCCCGCGAGAACGACCGGAACGCGCACCCTCCGTACGGAACGGGCGCACGGACCGTAGCCGCGCCGCGCGCCCGGCGGCTATCGTGCTCGACGGCGGGCGCCCCCGGGCGTCCGGCCCGTGTGCGTGTCCTTACCCTCCCGCCGGGCCGCCCCGACCGGGCGGTCCGGCGCGCCGCCATCGGCCACGCGGCCCGGGCGGCGCCCGACGTCGCGAGGAGACACCAGAGCATGACGGTCTACCAGCCCCCCGGCACGCCCGGCAGCATCGTCGCCTACCGCTCCCGGTACGAGCACTGGATCGGCGGCGGATGGACGCCCCCGGTGCGCGGCGCGTACTTCGGCGACCCGACCCCGGTCACCGGCGAGGTGTTCACCGAGGTCGCTCGCGGCACCGCCGAGGACATCGAGGCCGCCCTGGACGCGGCCCACGCCGCCGCCCCCGCCTGGGGCCGCACCCCGGCCGCCGAGCGGGCCCAGGTGCTGCTGCGGATCGCCGACCGGATGGAGGCCAACCTGGAGCAGCTGGCGGTCGCGGAGAGCTGGGAGAACGGCAAGCCGGTGCGCGAGACGCTGGCCGCCGACCTCCCCCTCGCCGTCGACCACCTGCGCTACTTCGCCGGCGCGCTGCGCGCCCAGGAGGGCAGCCTCTCCCAGCTGGACGAGGACACGGTGGCGTACCACTTCCACGAGCCGCTGGGCGTGGTCGGCCAGATCATCCCGTGGAACTTCCCGATCCTGATGGCGATCTGGAAGCTCGCCCCCGCGCTCGCGGCCGGCAACGCGGTGGTGCTCAAGCCCGCCGAGCAGACCCCGGCCTCGGTGCTGCTGCTCGCCGAGCTGACCGCCGACCTGCTGCCGCCCGGCGTGCTCAACATCGTCACCGGCTTCGGCGAGGAGGCCGGCGCCCCGCTCTCCGCCAGCCCGCGGATCCGCAAGCTCGCCTTCACCGGCGAGACCTCCACCGGCCGGCTGATCGCCCGCGCGGCGGCCGACAACCTGATCCCGGTCTCCCTGGAGCTCGGCGGCAAGAGCCCCAACGTGTTCTTCGCGGACGTCGCCGCCGCCTCGGACGCCTTCTACGACAAGGCCGTCGAGGGCTTCGCGATGTTCGCCCTCAACCAGGGCGAGGTCTGCACCTGCCCCAGCCGCGCGCTGATCGACTCCTCGATCTACGAGCGGCTGCTCGCCGACGGCCTGCAGCGGGTGCGCGCGATGCGCCAGGGCGACCCGCTGGACACCGACACCCAGGTCGGCGCCCAGGCCAGCGCCGAACAGCTGAAGAAGATCCTCTCCTACTTCGAGATAGGCCAGACCGAGGGCGCCAAAGTCCTCACCGGCGGCGAGCGGGCCGACCTCGGCGGCGCCCTGGCCGGCGGGTACTACGTCACGCCGACGGTCTTCGAGGGCGACAACTCGATGCGGGTCTTCCAGGAGGAGATCTTCGGCCCGGTCGTCTCGGTGACCCGTTTCGACGGCTTCGAGCAGGCGGTCGCGCTCGCCAACGACACCCAGTACGGGCTCGGCGCGGGCGTGTGGACCCGCAGCCTGAGCACCGCCCACCGGGCCGGACGCGCCATCCAGGCGGGCCGGGTCTGGACCAACTGCTACCACGCCTACCCCGCGCACGCGGCCTTCGGCGGGTACAAGAACTCCGGCATCGGACGGGAGAACCACAAGGCGCTGCTGGAGCACTACCAGCAGACCAAGAACCTGCTGGTCAGCTACTCCCCCGACGCGGTCGGCTTCTTCTAGGCCGGCCCTGCGGAAATGTGGAGCGGGAGACGGTTCCGGTCTCCCGCTCCACCGCCACTCCCCGCGGCGGGCACTCGGGTCGAGCCATCGCTCGGGTCAAGCCGTGGGGCCGAATCACCCGTTTCGTGATCCAAGCACATGAATCCTGCCATTTTCCCGACGCGCCGCCGACATGCCCGGACGGCCCCCGCGAACGTCGTAGACAGGATTCCCCGACCCCTCACCCGTCTCCGGGAGTCCCACATGACCATCGCCCCCGCCAAACTCACCGACCCCGCCGTCCGCGCGTTCGTCACCGCGATCAACGCGGGCGACCGCGAGGCCTTCTTCGCCTTGCTCGCGCCGGACGCGGCCATGTCCGACGACGGTTCCGAGCGCGAGCTGGCGGACTGGGTCGACCGGGAGATCTTCGGCCCGAACGGCCGGATGGCCGTCCAGACCGAGTCGAACGGCGGCCACGCGCTCGTCGCCGAGTTCACCAACGACACCTGGGGCATGATGCGCACCGCGTGGCGCTTCACCGTCGAGGGCGGCAAGATCCGCCGCTTCGACACCGGCCAGGCCTGAACCCAGCAGGCGCAGGACGGCTTCCGGGCTCAGGACGGTCTGCGGGCTCAGGACAGCCCCAGGCACCCCCGCACCGCGCGGATCAGGTTCCGCGAGCGGATGTCCCCGGTGACGCCCGGCTGCATGCCGTTGGTGACGTATCCGAAGCCCAGCCCCAGCTCCGGGTCGGCGAAGCCCAGCGAACCGCCCCGCCCGGGGTGCCCGAAGCTCGCCGGGGAGGCCATCGGCGCGGTCGGGCCGTGCCGCCAGAAACCCAGGCCGAAGGTGGAGTTGACGATCAGCACCCGGTCGGGGCCGTGCACGGCCGGCCCGACCGCGCGGGTCAGCACCTCGGGTCCGAGCAGCGGCGGCAGCAGTGCGCCGGAGCCGTCGGGGCGGTCGGCCGCGCCGATCAGGGCCGCGTAGAACCGGGCCAGCGAACGGGCGGTGCCGATGCCGCCGGCGCCGGGGATCTCGGCGGCCTGCACCGCCGGGTCGTTGAGGTCCACCCCGGGGCGCACCGAGGCAAAGGACCGCGCGGTCAGCGAACTCGGGTCCTCGTAGGCGTCCCGGACGGACTGCTTGGGCCGCAGCCGCAGCCCGCTCGGTCCGGTCCGGGCCGCCTCCGGGGCGGGCAGGTCGACCAGCTTGCCGACCCGCGGCGCGGCCCCGGCCGGCAGCCCGATCCACAGGTCCAGTCCGAGCGGCCGGGCGATCTCCTCGGCGAAGTACTGTCCGATCGTCCGATCGCTCACCCGCCGCACCACCTCGCCGACCAGCCAGCCGAAGGTGTACGGGTGGTAGCCGTGCGCCGTGCCGGGCTCCCAGGCGGGCGTCTGCGCGGCGACGGCGGCGGCGGCACGCTCCCAGGTGAGCACGTCCTCCAACCGCAGCGGCACGTCCAGCGCGGGCACCCCGGCCCGGTGCGAGAGCAGCCAGCGCACCGGCACCCCGCCCTTACCCGCCGCCGCGAACTCCGGCCAGTACGAGGCCACCGGCGCGTCCAGGTCCAGCAGTCCGCGTTCGACGGCCAGCAGCGCGGTGGTCGCGGTCAGGCCTTTGGTGACCGAGCGCAGCACCTGCGCGGTGTCCGCCGTCCACGGCACCGCCGGCGCGGGCCGCCCGCCGACCTCGGGCCGGGCGTCGCCGCCCCACAGGTCGACCACCTTGCGGCCGTGCGCGTACAGCGCGAAGGCCGCGCCGAGCTCGCCGTACTCGGCGAAGTTCCGTGCGAAGGCCGCCCGTACGGGCTCGAACCCCTCGGCCGTCTCGCCCCAGATCTCCACCATCGCGCGCCGCTTTCACCCCGGTAACGATCGTCATGGTCCACCCGCGTTCGAAGGATCGTGAAGATCCGTTCGAGTCGGGCCCCGAAACCCTAACCTGTCCGTCATGACCAACCCTGCCGAAGAACTGCTGGACATCGTCGACGAGCACGACCGGGTGATCGGGACCGCCCTGCGCGGCGAGGTCTACCGGCGCGGCCTGATCCACCGCTGCGTCTTCATCCTGGTCCGCGACCCGGCCGGACGGATCTTCGTCCACCGCCGCACCGACACCAAACTGTTCGCCCCCGGGGCGTACGACATGTTCGTCGGCGGCGTCGTCGGCTCGGGCGAGACCTACGCCGAGGCCGCCGTCCGCGAGGCCGAGGAGGAACTCGGCGTCCACGGCATCGTCCCGCGCCCGATGTTCAAGTTCCTCTTCCGGGAGCCCGACGGTGGCAAGCTCACCTGGTGGTGCGACATGTACGAGGCCGAATGGGACGGCCCGGTCGACCCGCAGGAGTCCGAGGTCGCCTGGCACACCTGGCTCACCCCCGACGAACTCGCCGAGCGCCTCGCCCGTGACACCTTCGTCGCCGACGGCCGCGAGGCCTACCGCCGCTATCTGGACTTCCGGGCCGCGTAGACGGCCGCAGACGCCGCGTGGACGCTGCACAGCCGCCGCACGGACGGCCGCATGGGCCCCCGGACCACCGCCGGATAGGCTGGCGCGCATGGCCTCCCGTACGCCGTCCCCGACGGCCGACCGCGCAGCACGGACCTCCGCACCCGCCCGGGCGGCGGCGGGTGACCGGCCCCGTCGGCGGCTGAGCGTGGACGAGCGGCGGGAGCAGCTGATCGCCGTGGCGCTGGAGCTGTTCAGCCGGCGGCCGCCGGAGGAGGTGTCCATCGACGACATCGCCGCCGCCGCGGGCGCCTCCCGGCCGCTGGTGTACCACTACTTCCCCGGCAAGCAGGCGCTGTACGAGGAGTCGCTGCGGCGGGCCGGCCAGGAGCTGTCGGCCCGCTTCGAGGAGCCCATGGAAGGGCCGCTGTCGGAGCGGCTGTACCGGGTGATGGGCCGCTACCTGGACTTCGTGCAGAGTCACGGGCCGGGCTTCGCGGCGCTGCTGCGGGGCGGCTCGGTGGCCGCCAGCGCGGGCACCTCTGCGGTGATCGACGAGGTCCGCCGGGCCGCGCAGGAGCAGATCCTGGCCCACCTGGCGATCCCCTCGCCCAGCCCGGCGCTGCGGCTGACCGTCCGGGCCTGGATCGCCAACGCCGAGATCACGTCGCTGGAGTGGCTGGGCGAGCGCTCGGTGCCGCTGGAGGAACTGCAGCTGCACCTGGTGCAGGAGTTCGTCGCGGCACTCACCATCACCGCCGCCCGGGAGCCGGCGCTCGCCGCCGAGCTCGCCTCCTTCTTCGCCGACGAGCGCCCGCAGGGACCGACCGGGCGTCTGGTGCGGGACCTCGCCGGGCTGCTCGCCGTCCCGGGGACCCTCGACGCGCTCACCGCGCTCGCCACCGAGGCCGCTGAGGCCGCTGAGGCCACTGAGGTTGGGGAGGCCGCCGAGGTTGCCGAGGCCGCGGGTGCCGCCGAGGCCACCGAGGAGCCCCCGCCGGCGCACTCGTCCGAGTGATCATCCGGTCATCCTGCGGTTCGGTCAGGACGGCGGGCTCTGATAGGAATGGGCAGGGATCTGACGGCGCGCCGCCGCGACCGGCCCGATTCCACCCGAACCACCGACGGCAGACGGAGCAGAGCGGGGGGCTCACCAGTTGACCCAGGACGTCCAGTTCAGTGCGGAGGCCAACCCCTTCGCGGCAGCCGAGCAGGTCTGCGCGACCCTCGGCACGCTCACCGACGCCCTCTTCGACGAGCACACCTCGCGCCACCCGGCGGCCTCGCTGAGCGCCCTGCGCGCGACCGCGCACCCCGCCGCCGAGGCCCTGTTCGGCCTGCCGCTCGCCCCCAACGGCCCGGTGCACGCCGCCCTCGACCGGCTCGGCACGGTGATCACCGTCGGCTCCGCCCGGCCCGGCACCGGCGCCCGGATCGCCGACCGGGTGATCGACGCGCTGCAGTCCCGCTACGGCGGCGGACCGGTGCGCGGCGCCATCGCCGACCGGGGCACCACCTCGGCCGCGCTCTTCCAGCTGCCGGTCACCGGTGAGTTCGCCGACGCCATGCTGCGCCCGCCGTTCGCCCCGGCGCTCGCCGCGCTGGCGGCCGGACAGCAGACCCGGCAACCGGTCGAACTGCCCACCGACGCGGGCACCGAGGTCCGGCTGGTCGTCCCGCCCGGCTTCCACCCGCTGACCTCCCCCGGCGGGCCCCCCGGGGTCTCCGCCCGTACGGTGCCCCCGCTGCCCGCCGACGCGGACCCGGCCGACGGGACCGCCCCGGCCACCGCGGCGGCGGCCGCCGAGCTGTCCGGGCACCTGGCGGAGGTCGCCGAGGAACTGTTCAGCGCCACCGGTACCGAGCCGCGCCGCGACTTCGCGGTGGTCGCCGCCACCCTGGCCGACCTGATCCAGGACGCGGGCGTCGCGTACGCGGGCGTCTGCGCCCTCGAGCTCGACGACCGCACCTCGGACGCCGCCCTCGTCATCTCGCTCGCCCGGCACCCGCTGCCGATCACCGCGCTCGCCACCGAGCTGGCCACCGTCCGGCGGCACGCCGAGGTGTGGACGGTCCTGCTGCCGGCCGGCCCGGCCGCCGTCCTGGTCGAGGGACGGACCGTCCCGGTGCCCGGACCGCTGGCCGCCGACGGGCAGCGACGCTGGGTGGTCACCTCGGCCGTCCAGGCCTTCGTACCGCTGCCGGACGGCGGGACGGTGCTGTGCGCCCAGCTGTCCACGGCGCGGCCGGAGGACTGGGAGCTGTACACCGAGGCGTTCGCGGAGCTGCTGAAGAGCATCCAGTTCGGCTGGGACGGCGAGCCGGCCCCGACCGGCGCCGCGCCCGCCGCCGTGCCGGCTCCCCCTCAGGCACCGACACCTGAACCGATGCCGGTCGAGGAGACGCAGACGCAGACGCAGACGCAGACGCAGACGGAGGAGCCCACGGAGCTGCCCGTCCACCTGCGCGGCACGCCGGTGCGGGTTCCGCCCGCAGACTTCAACCCCTTCGCGCCGGTCGCCGAGTCGTCCACCACCGAGGCCGAGCCGACCGCGGAGGACCGCCCGAAGGGCACGCCGGTCATGGTCCCGCCGCCGGACTTCGACCCCTTCGCCATGCCGGACCTGCCGTCCACACCGGCCGCCGCGCCCGCAGCGCAGCCCGCCGCCGCCGACCCGTTCGGCACGACGGTCGCGGCCGACCGGCAGAGCGACCCGTTCGGCACCACCCTCGCCCCACAGGGCCCGGCCATCCCGCCGCCGCCGTCGACCCCGCCAGTCATCCCGGCGCCCGTAGCGGCAGCAGTCGCGGCGGAGGCTGCGGACGAGGAGGAGGCCCCGCGCAAGGGCACGCCGGTCATGGTCCCGCCGCCGGACTTCGACCCCTTCGCCATGCCGGACTTCCCGTCCACGCCGGCGAAGGAGCCCGAGGCAGCGGCGGACGCGAACGCGACGCCGGAGCACCGTCCGTTCGGCTGAGCCCGGCAGCTGCGCGCGCGAGCAGGGAACGGCGAACAGACGACACGTCACGGGTGACGGGTCACAGCTGACAGGTTTCAGATTTCAGATTTCGTTCGCTGAAATCTGAAACCTGAAATCTGATACCTGTCACCGGTCAGCCGTCGCCTGCCCTCCGCCACCCGTCACGCGCGCCGCCGCTCGATCACCGCCGCGATCCCGTCCAGCATCCGCGCCATCCCGAACTCGAACAGCGCCTCCAGACTCAGGTCGATCTCCGGACCCCGGTTCATCGCGTCGAACATCGGGAACCGGTCCGGGTCCGACATCAGCCGGTCGTGGTCCTCGTCGTCCAGACGGTCCATCCACTCGTCCGCCGACAGCCCGCTGTCCTGTTCGGCCTGCGCCTCCCGCTCAAAGTGGACGGCCAGCCCGCACACGAACGCCGCCAGCGCGACGGAGGCCTGGGCCATCTCGTCCCGGCTCAGCCCCAGTCCCGCCAGCACCGCCATCGAGCGCTCGGTGTGCAGCGCCGCGTCCGGCGCGAGCACCGGCCGGGTGAAGGACATCGTGGACGCCAGCCACGGGTGCCGCCGGTAGATCCGCCATTGCAGCCGCGCGACCGACTCCAGCCCCTCCCGCCAGTCCGACGCCGACATCGACGCCGGCGGCTCGGGCAGCGGCTGCTCGCCGAAGGCCACGTCCAGCATGAGCCGCAACAGCTCGTCCTTGCCCGGCACATGACGGTAGAGCGACATCGTCGCGACCCCGAGGTCCGTCGCGACCCGGCGCATCGACAGCGCCGCCAGCCCCTCCACGTCCGCCACCCGGACGGCCGTCGCCACGATCCGCTCCCGGGTGAGGTCCCGCTCACCGCCGGCCCGCGCACGCCGAACGGCGGCCGGAGCCAACGCCGCAGCCGCCTCGGCCCCAGCCCCCTTCGCCCCGGCAACCTTCACCCCAGCCACCGCAGCCTCGACCGCTGCAGCCCCGGACGCCTTGGTCCCGACCACCACCGTCCCCACCCCCGGAACGGCGCGGACCAGCCCCTCTTCCCGCAGGCGGCTCAGCACCTTGGTCGCCGTGGCCATCGCCACGCCCCATTCCCGGGTGATCCGCCGGGTCGACGGCACCCGGGCCCCCGGCGCCAACTCCCCTGCCACGATGCGCCGTCGAAGCTCGGCCGCGATCCGCTCCGAGGGAGTACCGCTCTCAGCCACCACCCACCACCGCCCGCCAGACCCTCCACTGCCCCAGGGAGAAGTCCCATGGGAGAAACCCCAGCAGCCGATCCCCGCCAACCGCCGTTCGCGTCGGCCGGGTTCGCTCTCAGCCCGCGCGCCGCGCCAGGTGCACCACGTCCGGCACTCCCCGGGACACCGGGATCTCGTGCGTCACCACGTCCGAGAAGCCCGCCCCCCGCAGCGCCTCCTCGAAGGCCTGCGACGGCTGGGCGCTCCACACCGCCAGCACCCCGCCCGGCTGCAGCCGGTGCCAGAGCACCGCGAGTCCGTCCGCGCCGTAGAGCCCGTTGTTGGAGTCGGTGACGGTCCAGTCAGGCCCGTTGTCGATGTCCAGGCACAGGGCGTCATAGCGCTCGCCGTCCGCGGCCGCGAGGTACTCCAGCAGGTCGGTGTGGAGCACCGCGACCCGCTCGTCCTCGAGCGCGCCGTCCGAGAAGGCGCCGAGCGGGCCGTTCCGGTGCCAGTCGATGATCGCGGTCTCGCGCTCGACGATGGCGATGCGGCCCCAGCGCGGCTCGGCCGCCGCGTACGCGAGCGAGAAGCCGACCCCGAGGCCGCCGATCAGGACCGCCGGCCGCTCGGGCCGGCTGCCCGTACGGTCGAGTTCGTCCAGCGCGGCCTGGATCAGCAGTCGCTCCGAGCGTCCATCGGCGGTGTCCATGAGGAAGCAGCCGTTGGCGATGATCTCGAAGTGCCGTCCGCGCTGCCGCAGCACCACCTCGCCGAACGGGCCTTCCCGTCGGTCGAGCGTGACGACGGCCTCGGGGCCGTCCCGTTCGGGCAGTGCGGTGGTCATCCGTCCTCCTCGACGAACCCAGGCGAACTCGGGCGAACTCAAGTGAACTCGGGCGAACTCGACTGCGGACCGTCCCAGTGTGACCGCGGGACCGTCCCGGTGCGGACGAGTACCCGCCCGACAATAGCCGAGTCCGCACCGGGGCCCGTCAGGTCGTGATCAGTACCCCCGCGTAGGAGACGCCGGCCACGACCACCCAGGAACCGAGCCCGAGCAGGGCGATCCGCCCGCCGGTACGGATCATGGTCGGCAGGTGCACGGCGCTGCCGAGGCCGAACAACGCGGCGGCGAGCAGCAGTTCCTGGGCGTCTCCGGCCAGGCCGAGCGCCCGCTCGGGCAGCACGCCGGTGGTCCGCAGGACGATCATCGCGAGGAACCCCGCCACGAACAGGGGCACGATCGGCGGACGGCTCCCGGTCTTCACCGAATTCGCAGCCGCCCCCTCCGGCGCCCCCGACAGCGGTCCCGCCGGCGGTCCTTCCAGCGGTTCCGCCATCGCCCCCGCCGGCGGTCCCCCGCCCGAGGCCCCACCGGAGCCCGCACCCACCGCCTGCGCCACCCGCGCCACCCGCGCCGCCTGCGCCGCCTGCGCCGCCCGCAGGTTCCGCCGCACCGCGACGGCCACCCCCGCGACCAACGGCGCCAGCAGCACCACGCGCATCAGCTTGACCAGTACCGCCTCCCGCAGCGCCGCCGCCCCGCCGGTCTGCGCGGTGGCGACCACCTGTCCGACGTCGTGCACGCTCGCGCCGACCCAGCGCCCGAACTCCACGTCGCCGAGCCCGAGCGGCTGCTGGAGCAGCGGCAGGACGGCGATCGCGAGGGTCCCGCACAGGGTGACCAGCGCCACCGAAGCCGCGACGTCCTCCTCCTCACTGCCCGCGGCCTGGCTGACCGCGCCGATGGCCGAGGCCCCGCAGATCGAGTACCCGGTGGCGACCAGCAGTGGCTGGTCGCCGGGCAGGCCCAGCCGCCGGCCCAGCCAGAGCGTGCCGGCAAAGGTGGCCGCGACCACCACGATCACCATGGCGACGGTGGCCCAGCCGAGGCCGAGCACGTCGTCCAGGCTGAGTTTGAGCCCGAGCAGGACGATCCCGACCCGCATCAGCCGCTTCCCGGCCGTGGACAGGCCCGGCCGGGCGACCCCGCGGACCACCGGGCGCAGCCCGGGCAGGTGGGCTGCCGCCATGCCGAGCACGACGGCGGCGGTGAGCTTGGGCACGGCCGGCACCACGGCGTGGACGCCCAGGGCGGCGGCCACCCCGAGGGCCGCGAGCAGCAGTCCGGGGGCGTCTCCGCGCATCGGGGGCAGCGAGTGGGTACGGGCGGCGCGTTGCCGCAGGGTCAGTGCCACGCCGCCGCTCACTGCTCCTGGTCGGCGGGCAGCCGGTAGACCCGCCGGATGCTGGTGCCGAGCCGCGAGACGTCCGCGCCGTACACGTGGATGGAGATAGCCGTGCTGCTGCAGGAGTTGCGCACCAGGTGGATGTCGCCGGGCGGGGCGAAGGCGGCGACGGTGCCGGCCGGGCCGGCCACGTTCTCGGTCTCGACCAGCCGGGCGGTGCGACCGTCGGAGACCAGTCGGTAGCGGGTCTCGCTCTCCTGGCCGCGGTGGACGCCGGCCACGCACCAGGAGACGTGGTCGTGGATCGGGGTGTGCTGTCCGGGCAGCCAGACCAGGGCGACGACGGAGAAGCTGCCGTCCTCCTCGGCGTGCAGGACGTGCTGGCGGTAGCGCTGCGGGTCGCCCTCGCACTGGGCGGGGGTGAGCAGCGCGTCGGGCCCGTCCTGGTCGGCGTGCAGGTGCGGGGCAAGGCGCTCGCCGACCAGGTAGGCGGTGAGCTCTGGGGGCAGTCCGCGGTCCACGACGGCGCGGATCTCGCTGATCAGCGCGGTCATCCGCTCGGTGAGCCGGTCGCTGCCGACCGTGGCTGAGGGCGTCATGCCAGCAGGTTCGGCCCTAGCGACCTATCACGTCCAAGGAGGTTTTGTAAGCAATATCCCCACCAAGGCTTATATGTCAGCAGCCGACCCGGCTCGCCGCCGCCTGCCGCAGGTGGTCCAGGACCAGCCCGGTGGCCGGGATCCGGCGGTGCTCGCGCAGCACGTACGCGCTCACCTGCCGCCGCAGGTGCGGTTCGACGGCCCGCCCGGTGACCTTGCGGTGACACATGAAGGAGAGGACCAGCGCGGGCATCAGCGCGATCCCGACCCCGGCGGCGACGAGCGACTGCACCGCGAGGTTGTCGTCGGTGGAGAAGACGATGTCCGGCGCGAAGCCCTCCTCCGCGCAGACGTGCAGCAGATTGGCCCGACATCGTGGGCAGCCGGCGATCCAGCGCTCGCCGTCGAGGTCGGCGAGCCGTACGGCGTGCCGGCGGCCGAGCGGGTGCCCGACCGGCAGCAGCACCGTGAGCAGGTCCTCCATCAGCGGGATCTCGTCCAGCCCGTCCGGGACCTCGGTGGCCGCGCCCGGGTAGCGGAAGGCCAGCGCGATGTCGCATTCCCCGCGCAGCAGCCGCTGGACGGAGTCGGGTGGCTCGGCCTCCAGCAGCTCGACCCGTACGCCGGGATGCTCGGCCAGCAGCCGGGCCATCGCCTCGGGTATCAGGGTGGCGTTGGCGCTGGGGAAGGCGCAGACCCGGACCCGCCCGGCGCGCAGCCGGGCGAGCGCGGCGAGCTGCTGCTGGGCGGCGGACATGCTGCCGAGGATCAGCTCGGCGTGCCGGGAGAGCGCCTCGCCCGCTTCGGTGAGCCGCAGTCCGCGCCCGGCGCGGGTGAACAGCGGGACGCCGACGGTGCGTTCGAGCGCCTTCATCTGCTGGGTGATGGCGGGCTGGGTGTAGCCGAGTTCCCGGGCGGCGGCCGAGTAGGAGCCGGCCCGGACGACCTCGTGGAACGTCCTGATGTGCCGCGAGTCGAACACCGGCTCCATGGCCCTCCCGCCCGGGTCGTCGTCGTCCGGACCGTTCAGGCGGTCCCGTCCAGCCCCGCAATCATAAGAGGAATTTGGAGGTACCGGCCCCGGCCCCATCCGTACCTATGGTTCAGCGTCGAACCAAGCCTCTCACTGCTGCGCCGACGGCGGCAGCCCCATCGCCACCCCGGCCTTGACCACCGGCGCCCCGCCCCGCACGGTCGGGCTGCGCCGGCTGCGCTTCTCGACGAAGCGGGCGAGCCAGGAGAGCAGCAGGCACATGCCGATGTAGATCGGCGCGATCACGATCACCACCGGGATGAACGGCAGGTCGTAGTCCAGGTTGGTGGCGATCAGCTTGCCCGCGTGCAGGAACTCCTCGTAGGTGATCAGGAAGCCCAGCGAGGTGTCCTTGAGCGCGACCACCAGCTGGCTGATGATGGCCGGCAGCATCGCCCGGTTGGCCTGCGGCACCAGCACGTAGGACATCACCTGGGTCTTGCGCATGCCCAGCGCGTACGCCGCCTCCCGCTGCCCCTTGGGCACCGCGAGCACGCCGGCCCGGAACACCTCGGCCAGCACCGACCCGTTGTAGAGCACCAGCCCGGCCACCAGCGCCCACAGCGGCTGCACCTTCAGCGCGACGAAGACGAAGAAGATCATCACCAGCACCGGCATGGCCCGGAAGAACTCGACCACCAGCGTTGAGAACCAGCGCACCACCCGGTGGTCCGACAGCCGCCCGGCCGCGAACAGCGCCCCGAACGGCAGCGCGAACAGCACCGTCCAGCCGAACGCCTTCAGCGTGTTGCCGAGCCCACGCAGCAGCAGCTCCTGGACGCCTCGGTACTCGAAGGGCTGCCACTTGGCGTAGGTGAACTGGTGGGTGTGGAACAGCATGTAGACGACCCAGGCGACCCCCGCCGCGATCAGCAGCAGCGCGATCCCGCCGTACAGCCGGTGGCGGGCGAGCGCCTTCGGCCCGGGGATGTCGTACAGCGCCGAGGATTCAACGGTCATCGGGACACCGCCACTCGTCGTTCCAGCAGGTTGAAGACAGCGCTGATGGCAAGGGTGATGATCAGGTAGCCGACGGCGATCCAGACGAAGGTCCAGACGATGCTGTAGCCCAGCTCGTTGATGGTCCGGTAGGTGCCGAGCAGTTCGGTGACGCTGAACGAGCCGGCGATC
This sequence comes from Kitasatospora sp. NPDC051164, assembly GCF_044455625.1. Taxonomy (NCBI): domain Bacteria; kingdom Bacillati; phylum Actinomycetota; class Actinomycetes; order Kitasatosporales; family Streptomycetaceae; genus Kitasatospora; species Kitasatospora sp. NPDC051164. The sequence goes on from NZ_JBITFB010000001.1 coordinate 26,596, forward strand.
GCCGTGTTCTTCGCCAGCGCGATCATCACGCTGCCGATCGGCGCCACCACCGAGCGGTACGCCTGCGGCAGCACCACCAGGCTCATCGTCTGCCCGAAGGTCATGCCCAGGCTCCGGGCCGCCTCGCCCTGCCCGGTCGGCACGGTGTTCACGCCCGAGCGCATCGCCTCGCAGACGAAGGCGGAGGTGTAACAGCCGAGCGCGAGCACCGCGAAGGTGTAGAAGGGCAGCGTGATGTCGAACCGGGGCAAGCCCAGCACCACGATGAAGAACAGCAGGGTCAGCGGCGTGTTCCGCAGGATCGTCACCCACACCGTCCCGAACACCCGCAGCGGCCTGACCGGCGAGACCCGGAAGCTCGCGATCAGCACCCCCAGCACCAGCGACAGCACGGCGCTCACCGCGAAGAGCGAGAGCGTGCCGAGGAAGCCTTCCCAGTAGGTCGACCAGTTGTCGGTCAGCGTTTTCACGGCGCGGCCCTCTCAGTACCGGTTGATCTGCGGCGGGGTCGGCGCGGCTTCCCCGGAGAGACCGAGGGTGGCCTCGAAGGCCTTCTTCCAGTCGCCGTTCTGCTCGTGCTGCTCCAGCGCGTCGTTCAGCGCCATGCGCAGCACGGTGTCGTTCTTCGGTACCCCGATGCCGTACGGCTCGGTCGAGAACAGCGGGCCGACCACCTTGAGCTCGTCCGGCACCTTGGCCGCGTAGCCGAGCAGGATCGCGTTGTCCGTGGTCACGGCGTCGACCTGGTTGGTGATCAGGTTGTCGACGCACGCCGAGTAGGTGTCGTAGCCGATCAGCTTGGCCTTCGGGTACTGCGACTGGATGCGCTGGTACGGCGTCGAACCGGCCGCCGAACAGACCTTCTTGCCGTTCAGGTCCTGCGGGCCGTGGATGGTGGTGTCGTTCTTGCGCACCAGCAGCGACTGGCCGGCGACGAAGTACGGCCCGGCGAAGCCGACCAGCTTCTTTCGGTTGTCGTTGATGGTGTACGTGCCGACGTAGTAGTCCACCTGGCCGTTCTGCAGCGCGGTCTCGCGGTTGGCCGAGGCGATGGTCTTGAACTGGATCTTGTCCGGCGGGAAGCCGAGGGAGGCGCCGACCATCTTGGCGATCTCGATGTCGAAGCCGGAGTACACGCCGGTGGCCGGGTTCTTCTGGCCCAGGTACGGCTGGTCCTCCTTGGCGCCGACCACCAGGTGGCCCCGGCTGCGGGCGGCGTCCAGGGTCGGCGAGCCGGTGATCGAGGAGGCGTTCTGCACCTGGTAGCTGGGCAGCGCGGTGGGCTGCGGGCCCTTGGGCGGCGGGGTCCCGGCCTTGCCGCAGCCCGCCGCCAGCGCGGTGAGCAGCAGGGCGGCGGCGAGCACGCGTTTCCTCCCCCGCGCCGCGGGCTTCGCCGGGCGCGCTGCGCTGGGCTTCCCCGACCCCCCTGCGCCGGGCGCCGTCTCATCGTTCACGGCGCCGCCTCAGTGCTTCAGGATCTTGGACAGGAAGTCCCGGGCGCGCTCGCTCTCGGGGGCGCTGAAGAAGCCCTCCGGGGCGCGGTCCTCCACGATCCTGCCGTCCGCCATGAACACCACCCGGTTCGCGGAGGCCCGGGCGAAGCCCATCTCGTGGGTGACCACGACCATCGTCATGCCCTCGTGCGCGAGCTGGCGCATGACGTCCAGCACCTCGTTGATCATCTCGGGGTCGAGCGCCGAGGTCGGCTCGTCGAAGAGCAGCGCCTTGGGGTCCATCGCGAGCGCGCGGGCGATCGCGACCCGCTGCTGCTGCCCGCCGGACAGCTGGGCCGGATACTTGTCGGCCTGCGACGCGAGGCCCACCCGCTCCAGCAGCGCGCGGGACTTGGCGTCGGCCTCCGTCCTGGGCCGGCCGCGCACCTTGATCTGCGCGAGTGAGACGTTCTGCAGCACGGTCTTGTGCGCGAACAGGTTGAAGGACTGGAACACCATGCCGACCTCGGCGCGCAGCCGGGCGAGGCCCTTGCCCTCCGCGGGCAGCGGCTCGCCGTCGAGCAGGATGGTGCCGTTCTCGATCGGTTCGAGCCGGTTGATCGCCCGGCAGAGCGTGGACTTGCCGGAGCCGGACGGGCCGATGACCACGACGACCTCGCCACGGCCCACCGTCAGCTCGATGTCCTGTAGTACGTGCAGGTCCCCGAAGTGCTTGTTGACCCCGCGCAGCTCGATCAGCGGGGCGAAGTCCGCGGTGGCGCTCCGGGCCGGCTCGGGAGCTGTGGTCACCTGCTGCGTCGTCCCTTCAGCAGCCAGCCCAGCACGCTGCCCGCGACGAGCGTGGCCAGCAACGCGATCCAGAGCGGTGCAGTGACGGTGAACACCCAGAACTGGATCTTCACCTTTTCGAGGTTGGCGAACAGGAACCACACGGCGAGGATGACGATGACGCCGATCCCGATGTACCGCGTGGGGATCCCGCCGATCTCACCGCGCGGGGAGCGGGACGAGCCGTCTGAAATCTTGGTCACCGGAGCAGTCTGCGGGCCGGGCCGCCGATTTGCCCGGTTACGCGCCCTTCCGGGGCGGGGAGTAACCCGCACGGGGCAATCCGACCCCGTGCGGGTTTACCGATCTACGGCTACGGCCCTCCGAACTCCCCGGCTGCTACCGCTCGTCCCGCCACGAGCGCCAGAGCGCCGCGTACGGACCTCCGGCCGCGACCAGCTGCGGGTGGCTGCCGTACTCGCTGATCCGGCCGCCCTCGACCACCGCGATCACGTCCGCGTCGTGCGCGGTGTGCAGCCGGTGGGCGATGGCGATGACCGTCCGGCCCTCCAGCACCCGGGAGAGCGAGCGCTCCAGGTGCCGGGCGGCGCGCGGGTCCAGCAGCGAGGTGGCCTCGTCCAGCACCAGGGTGTGCGGATCGGCCAGCACCAGCCGGGCCAGGGCCAGTTGCTGGGCCTGCGGCGGGGTCAGCGAGGTGCCGCCGGAGCCGACCTCGGTGTCCAGCCCCTCCGACAGGGCGTCCACCCAGTCGCCGGCGTCCACCGCATCCAGCGCGGCCCGCAGCTCGGTGTCGTCGGCGTCGGGCGCGGCCAGCCGCAGGTTGTCCCGCAGGGTGCCGACGAAGACGTGGTGCTCCTGGTTGACCAGGGCCACCTCCGCGCGCACCCGCTCGGCCGGCATCCGGGACAGCGCCGCCCCGCCGAGGGTCACGCTGCCGCGGCCGGGGGCGTAGATCCCGGCCAGCAGCCGCCCGAGCGTGGACTTGCCCGCCCCGGACGGCCCGACCAGCGCGACCCGGCTGCCCGGGGCGACATCCAGGCTGATCCCGTGCAGGACGTCCGCGCCCTCGCGGTAGCCGAAGCGGACGTCCCGGGCCTCCACCCGGCGGCCGTCCGGGCGGGCGGACTCGTCCTCCTCGTGTTCCGGCACCTCGCGCACGCCGACCAGCCGGGCCAGCGAGGCCTGCCCGATCTGCAGCTCGTCGTACCAGCGCAGGATCAGGTCCACCGGACCGGTCAGCATCTGCGCGTACAGCACGCCGGTGGTCAACTGGCCGACGGTGATCCAGCCCTTGAGCGTGAACAGCCCGCCGAGTACCAGGGTCGCGAGCACCGCCGCGGTGTAGACCGCGTCGATGGTCGGGAACCAGACCGAGCGCAACCACAGGGTGTACCGCTCCCAGGCGAGCCACTCGCGCAGCTTGCGGTCGGTCAGCCCGATCCGCCGGCCGCCCAGGCGCAGCGCCTCGACCGTCCGCCCGGCGTCCACCGTCTCGGCCAACACGGTGTTCACCGCGGCGTACCCGGCCGACTCGTTGCGGTAGGACTGCGGCGCCCGCCGGAAGTACCAGCGGGAGGTGGCCAGCAGCAGCGGCAGCCCGATCAGCGAGGTCAGCGCGAGCACCGGCGAGGTGACCAGCAGGGCGCCGAGCACCAGCAGCAACGAGACCACGGCGACGGCGAGTTCGGGCACCGCCTCGCGCACCGACTTGTCCAGCCGGTCGACGTCGGTGGTGCCCCGGGAGACCAGGTCCCCGGTGCCGGCCCGCTCCAGCACACCGGTCGGCAGCGCGACCGAGCGGACCAGGAAGTCCTCGCGCAGGTCGGCCAGCACCCGCTCACCGAGCACCGCGCCGCGCATCCGCGACCAGCCGGTGAACGCGGCCTGCACAACGAGCGCCAGCAGGTACCAGGCGACCGCCACCGTGATGGTGGACCCAGCGGTGCCGGTGGCCAGCGACTCGACCAGGTGGCCGAGCACCCAGGGCCCGACCAGCCCGGCCAGCGTGGCCACCGAGTGCAGCGCCACGACGGTCGAGAACCCGCCCCGGTGCCGCCGCGCGAGCAGCAGCAGGTACGCGCGCACGGCGGCCGGGGAGCCGACCGGCAGGGTGGCGGCCGGCCCCTGCTCCTCATGGACGGGGGGCTTCATGACGTACTCCTCGGGTACGGGGCGGGACTGCCGGCGAACCTGTTCATGACGCTGTTCACACGGCCTCACCCACCGGCTGGGCGGCCTCCTCGTCGCGGGTGACCACGGCCCGGTAGGCCGGCTCGGACTGCATCAGCTCGCGGTGCCGCCCCGCCGCGACAACCCGGCCCTCGCGCAGCAGCACCACCCGGTCCGCTTGGTCGAGCAGCAGCGGACTGGTCGCGAACACCACGGTGGTGCGGCCCGCCCGGGTGTCCCGCAGTCCGGTGGCGATCCTGGACTCGGTGTGGGCGTCCACCGCGCTGGTGGGTTCGTCCAGCACCAGGACCGGCGGGTCCGCCAGCAGTGCGCGGGCCAGGGCGAGCCGCTGGCGCTGGCCCCCGGACAGCGAGCGCCCGCGCTCGGTGATCCGGGCGCGCATCGGATCGCCCGCGCACTCCGGCGAGCCGTCCACCAGCGCCTCCAGCACGTCGTCCGACCGGGCGGCCACCAGCGCCTCGGCCGCCGAGACCCGGCCCGAGGACGGGATGTCGAACAGCTCGGCCAGGGTGCCGGAGAGCAGCACCGGCTCCTTGTCGTGGACCAGCACGGCCGCCCGCGCCTCGGCCAGCGGCACCGTGTCCAGCTCCGTCCCGCCGAGCCGTACGGAGGGCTGAGCCTGCTCGCCCTCGGCCAACGGGACGTGGCCGCCGAGCCGCTCGGCGAGCGCCCCGGCGAGGTCCGGGTCCCCGCAGACCACCGCGGTCAGCTCACCGGCCCGCGCGGTCAGCCCGCTGACCGGGTCGTACAGGTCCGCCTTGGCCGGCCTGGCCCGTGGGGCCGGCGTGATTGTCGTGGTCGTCGTGGCCTCGCTCGCTCCACCGCTCCGGCTGAGGGACAGCACCCGAACGGCCCGCCCTGCGGAGACCCGGGCGACGCTCCAGGCGTGCGCCGCCTCGCCCAGGATCCGCAGCGGCGCGGCCAGGAATGCGGTCGCGCCGTACACCGCGATCAGGGTGCCGACGGAGAGCTCGCCGGAGGCTGCCAGCCGGGCGCCGTACCAGGTGACACCGATCACGAACAGGCCGGGCAGCAGCACCTGTTGGGCCTGCATCAGCGACCAGATCCGGGCCGAGCGGACGGCGGCCGCCCGCACCTTCTGGGAAGCGGCCCGGTACCGCTCCAGGAACAGTTCCTCACCGCCGATGCCGCGCAACACCCGCAGCCCCGCCACCGTGTCGGCGGCCAGCTCGGTGGCCTTGCCGCCGAGCGCGCGCTGCTGCTCGTAGCGCCGCTCGAACGGCCCGATCAGCGGCCAGACGGAGGCCGCCAGCACCGGGACGCCGAGCAGCACGCCGATGCCCAGCACCGGTTCGACCACCAGCACCACCGAGCTGACGGCCAGCCAGACGATCACCGCGGACCGGACCCGGGCGATCAGCTCGACGTACCAGCCGATCCGCTCGACGTCCCCACTGCCGACCGCGACGACCTCACCGGTGGCGATCCGGCGGGACAGCCCGGCCCCGAGGCGCGAGGCCTGCCGGGCCACCAACTGCCGTACCTGGCATGCCGCGTGGATCCAGTTCCAGACCGCTTGGCGATGCGACAGGACGGTGCCCAGCGCGGCGCCCGCGGCAAGCAGCAGGGCAAGCCCGCCGGCCTGCCAGATCCCGCCGGCGTCACCGTCGACGGCGGCCTGCACGCCCGAGCCGAGCGGTATCGGCAGGGCGGCCTGGCACCCCATCTCGAGCAGTGTCCAGCAGGTCGCGAGCAGTTGCCCGCGCCGCTGACTGCGCTGCAGCCAGCGCAGGAAGGCCAGGGGTGAGGAGAGATCGGGACTGCCGGGGTCGGCCAGCGGCAGCGGGGTGAGCGGCATGACACTCCGATACGAACGGTGCGGAGGTACGGGGGAACCGGGCGAACGGGGGTGCGGGCGAACGGGGCACGGACGGGCGCGCGCCGTCCGGCAGGGCGGACCGGTTCACGCGAGCAGCCCGAGCCGACAGGCGAGGGCAATGGGCGACGGACGCGCGGCGCAACGGCGCGGCGGCGTCGACACGTCCGGTGGGAGCCCCGGACGGGACATGGGAAGGGCACGAAGGGCCCTGATTTCAGGAGGCCATGTCCGCGAGCCTGCCAACCCCGGTGTGACCCGCGCAACAGGTTTTCCGCCGCCCCGCCCGCCCGGCTCCCCGCCCAGCCCGCCAGGGACCTCCGACGGGCCTGCGACGGACCTCCGACGGGCCTGCGGGGGCTCGCGACGGGCCTGCGACCCCGCCCCCGACGCTCGTCCGCCCGGGGCGAGCCACTGCAAACCTCCACCCAAAATTCGCCCGTTTGGCGGGAACAATCAGGTTCCAGTGCCAGTTGCCCCCCACTGGAAAGACCTACGACCAGGAGGGCATCCCGTCCCGTGAGCACCATCCCCAGCGTCACCCTCAACGACGGCGCGCAGATCCCGCAGCTCGGTTTCGGCGTGTGGCAGGTCCCGGACGGCGAGGCCACCGCCGCCGTCAACTCCGCGATCGGCGCGGGCTACCGCTCCATCGACACCGCGGCCATCTACGAGAACGAGGCCGGCACCGGCGCGGCGATCGCCGAGGCGCTGGCGGGCGGCATCGCCCGCGAGGACCTCTACATCACCACCAAGCTGTGGAACTCGGGCACCCGCGACTGGTCCGGCGAGCAGGGCCGCGACGCCGTGCTGCGCGCGTTCGACGCCTCGATGGACAAGCTCGGCCTCGACCACCTCGACCTGTACCTGATCCACTGGCCGCGCCCGATGCACGGCAGCTACCTCAACATCTGGAAGGCCTTCGAGCAGCTGAAGGCGGACGGCCGGGTCAAGTCGATCGGCGTCTCCAACTTCGGCACCGAGCAGCTGACCCGCCTGCTCGACGAGGCCTCGGTCGCCCCGGTCCTGAACCAGGTCGAACTGCACCCGTACTTCCCGCAGGAGGAGCTGCGCGCCTTCCACGCGCAGCACGGCATCGCCACCGAGGCGTGGAGCCCGCTGGGCCAGGGCGGAGAGCTGCTCGCCGAGCCGGCCCTGGTGAAGATCGCCGAGAAGCACGGTCGCACGGTCGCCCAGGTGGTCCTGCGCTGGCACCTGCAGAGCGGCGTGATCGCCATCCCGAAGTCGGTCACGCCGTCCCGGATCCGGGAGAACCTGGACGTCATCGGCTTCGAGCTGGACGCGGAGGACCTCACGGCGATCGCCGCCGTCGCCACCGGCAAGCGCATCGGTCCGGACCCGCAGGGCTTCGACTGGAACTGACGTGGACCCGGGGTGCCGAATCCGGTCCCCGAGCATCCGCGACCGGCCCCCACGGGGCCTGACGGCCGCCATGACGAGGACCGCCCGCCCCGAACGGGGCGGGCGGTCCTCGTCATGCGCGATTCACAACATCACCACACCAACGGCCAGGGACCCTCGGTGCGTTGGCGAATCGTTTTGGCTGTTGTTACCAAGGCTTGGTCTAAAGCCTGCCCGCCTTGGCGATGAGCGCGAGTGCAGCCTCGTGCTCAGCCTCCTCCAGCGGAGCCAGCAGCAGCCGCTGGACCTCGGCCACCCCGGCGGCCGAGCGGTGCAGCAGGTCCTGTCCCGCCGGTGAGAGCGAGAGCAGGTTGCGCCGTCCGTCCGAGGGGTCGCGCCGGCGCTGCACCAGACCGCGGCGCACCAGCCGGCTCACCATCTCGGCCATGGTGGCCTTGTCCAGCGAGGCCAGCTCGCCCACCGTGCGCTGGTCGGCGCCCGGCTCTTGCTCCAGGGCGTCCAGCACCGCGTACTGCGGGGCCGTCAGCTCCGCGCCGACGTGCTCCGACCAGAGCTTGGTGTGCACCTGCTGGCTCACCCTGATCAGGTAGCCGATAGCCCGCTGGGCGTCCAGTATCGGCCGCGCGTCCGTGAAGACGGCGACCGCCGCGGGCTCCAGCCTGGCTATCTTGGCCATCACCCGGACGACCTCGACCTGCTCCTCCGCCGTCAGCGGCTCGAACAGGACGCGCTGCACGCGGACCACACCACCGGTGGCCTCGCGCACCGCCTGGGCGCCGCTCTGCGAGAGAGCGAGCAGCTTGCGTCGGCCGTCGGCCGGGTCGCGCCGACGCAGCACCAGGCCGCGGCGGACCAGCCGCGCGACCATCTCGGCCATAGTGGCCTTGTCCAGCGACGCTCGCTCGCCGACCGTTCGCTGGTCCGCACCCGGCTCGAGGGCCAGGACCAGCAGCACGGCGAACTGCGGAGCCGTGAGATCGGCTCCGACGTGCTCCGACCACAGCCGGGTGTGAACCTGCTGTGCAACGCGAATGAGGTGTCCGGGCGACTGCTGCAGTCGCGCGGACACGCGGGTTGTCGGGATCTCCCCCAGCACCATGTATCCGTCCCGATGTCACACCCGGTGTGTGTGGGACACCCGGGTGGGGCAGTAACGGCGAGTGGGCGTCCAGCTATGAGGGAGGGCGCTCCAGCCGTGCAGCCGGTGGCTGCTGGCGGACACTATACAAACGGCTGGCCCCTGCTGGCAGGCAGGGGCGGATAGTAGACGCAGGTTCGGCAACATTGGCATATTTACGCGCTGCCACACCGTTGCAGTAACCCGTTCTGAGCAGAAAGCCGACCGGTCGGTCCTTACCGACCGTCACCTGCGTCTCTCCACTCTGGCCGCCTTCCCTACTCGCCGGTAGGGTGTGGCCACCCTCCCCCGGGGGCTCTCCCCCGGAGGCAACCCCCGAGAGAGACGAGAGCGAGCATGACCGAGCAGAGCACCGCCCCCCGGGTCGCCGTCGTCACCGGCGCCGCCCGCGGCCTGGGTGCCGCCACCGCCGTCCGGCTGGCCGCCGACGGATACGCGGTCGCCGTCCTGGACCTGGACGAGGCGGCCGGCAAGGACACCGTGGACCGGATCACCGCCGCCGGCGGCAGGGCCGTGGCCGTCGGCGCCGACGTCTCGAACGCCGAGCAGGTCCAGGCCGCCGTCGACCGCGTGGTCGCCGAGCTCGGCACCCCCGTCGTGCTGGTCAACAACGCGGGTGTTCTCCGCGACAACCTGCTCTTCAAGATGTCCGAGTCCGACTGGGACACGGTCATGAACGTTCACCTCCGCGGCGCCTTCCTGATGACCCGCGCAGTGCAGAAGCACATGGTCGACGCCGGATTCGGCCGCATCGTCAACCTGTCCTCCTCCTCGGCCCAGGGCAACCGCGGCCAGGCCAACTACTCGGCCGCCAAGGCCGGCCTGCAGGGCTTCACCAAGACTTTGGCCATTGAGCTGGGCAAGTTCGGCATCACCGCCAACGCCGTCGCCCCCGGATTCATCGCCACGGACATGACAGCAGCCACCGCCGCCCGGGTCGGCATGGACTTCGAAGACTTCAAGCGGGCTGCCGCCTCTCAGATCCCGGTCCAGCGGGTCGGTCTGCCTGAGGACGTCGCCCACACCATCTCGTTCCTGGCGAGCGAGGGCGCCGGCTTCGTCTCCGGCCAGGTGATCTACGTCGCGGGCGGGCCCCTCGACTGAGCACGGAACCTACACAGGGTTACCACGGAGCGGGAAGCCGGGCAGGCCGGCCTCCCACTCCGTTTCCTTTACCGGGGCTTTTGGGGAACCATTCGAAGACCACACTGGCATTCGATCCCGAAATAGCGGAAATCGCTCGCCGGACCACCCCGGACAGCCCAAATTGTCGATTTCACGGGAAAATGACAATTACCCCCGGAATGGCCCTGTCCGGATGGGTAAGGTCGCCCCGTGCAATCCGGAAGTACCCCCGCCCCCATTCCGCGACAGGGGCGGCGACACCACACCGCCACCACCGGCCGGGGACGCCCCACCACCCCCTGCGGCCCGATCGGCCCCATCAGCCGCGACCCCGACCGCCGCAGCCCGATCGGCCCCGTCAGCCCCGTAAGCCCCGCCGGCCGCGACCCCGGCTGGCCGCCGATGAGCCGACGGCAGGCCGCCCTGCTCGCCGCCACCGTCGTCGTCTACCTGCTGGTACTGGCCGGCGTCCTGCTCAACACCGCCCTGGTCGACCTCGACTGGTCGGTCCGCCTGCTGCGCCCGTACGAGCGGTGGCCCCGGCTGGAGCCGCTGCTCGACTCCTGGGTGGTCGCCGGGCAGCGCGGGCCCTCGGCGATCACCGCCTTCGCCTGGCTCGCCTGGCGCGCCCGCCGACTAGGCCGACTGCGCCCGCTGCTGGTCATGGGGATCGCGCTGCTTTTGCTGAATGTCACGGTGGGCGCGGTGAAGATCGTCACCGGCCGGCTCGGCCCGCACTACGCCCAGTACGTCGGCTCGCCCGAGCTCTTCTCCGGCGGCACCATCTTCCCGTCCGGCCACACCGCGAACGCCGTGGTCACCTGGGGCGTGCTTGCCTACCTCGCGGTCCGCTGGCGTCGCACCGGCGCGGTGATCGCCGCCGGAACCGCCTGCTCGATCGGCCTGACCACGGTCTACCTGGGCACCCACTGGGTCACCGACGTGCTGGCCGGCTGGGCCGCCGGGCTGCTCGTCCTGCTCTCGCTGCCGCTACTGGAACCCCTCGTGACCATCGTCGAGCAACGGCTCCACCGCCGCTTCGGCCGCCGCGCCCTCCCCTACCGGGCCGCCACGGCGGTGGGGGCGAGCGCTACCCCTCCCAGCTCCGCTCGACCACGCCGTCCCGCACCGCGAGGTTGAGCCGCCCCTGCCGGTACTCCATGGTCATCAGGTCCCCGGGCTCCAGCACCCGGACCGAGGCCCAGCCGTGCCGCCGGGCCAGCTCCCGGGCCCGCTCGACCCGCAGCCCCGCGTACCCCTCGGCGTCCGCCCCCGCCGTACCCGACCCCACCGCGTCCGACCCCGACATCGCGCCTCCCCCGGCCAGCCTCCTCGGACGTACGCTGGAATCGTAGCCCGACCCGCGCGGTCCGGAGGTGAAGGCCATGCGCACCACTACCCCGCGACGGTGGCGCAGCGGCACCGAGCCGACCACCGCCCGCAGCGACCTCAAGCTCCGCTACCTGCTCTCGCTCATCTTCACGCCGCTGTTCGTGCTGGCCACGGTGGGCTTCGCGGTCTGGGCGGCCGTCTCGCCCGTCAACGGCGCACCCAGCCGGGGCACGCTCACCGGCTTCGCCGTCGCGTGCGGCCTGCTCTCCCTGTTCGCCATCGTCGATCTCGTGGTGGTCGTCCGGCGTCGCCGGACCGAGCTCTGACGCGGTGTCTCCCATGGAGTGTGAAGTCGGCCCGGCCGACTTCCCACTCCCCGCACCCAAGCCACCCGGCCCTCGGCCTCAGCGGCCGCCGACCGCCTGCTTCACCAGCGTCCGCCCGAAGTCCCACATCAGGCCGCTCCCCCGGTGGGCCTCTTCCATGATGTCGGTGAAGGCGTCCATGAAGCGGTCCACGTCCCGCTCGGTGATGATCAGCGGCGGAATCAGCTTGATCACTTCCAGGTGGTCCCCGGACACCTGGGTGAGGATCCGGTGCCGCTGCAGCAGCGGGACCACGACCATCTGCGCGAACAGCCCCTTGCGTGCCGCCTGCAGGGCCGTCCACCCGGTGCGCAGCTTGAGCGACTTGGGCCGGCCGAACTCGATGCCGATCATCAGCCCGCGCCCGCGCACCTCGGCGAGCAGCTCGTACTTGTCGACAAGCTCGGTCAGCCGCTCGCGGAACCGGTCGCCGACCGTGCGGGCGTTCTCCACCACCTTCTCGTCCCGCATCACCTCCAGGGTCGCCAGCCCGGCCGCCATGGCCTGGGCGTTCGATCCGAAGCTGGCCGAGTGCACCAGCACCCGGTCCATCGAGGAGTACACCTTCTCGAAGATCCAGCCCTTGCCGAGCGTCGCCCCGACCGGGACGTACCCGCCGGAGAGCGCCTTGGCCGCGCAGACCAGGTCGGGCAGCACGCCGTCCTCGTGCTGGTAGGCGAAGAACTCTCCGGTGCGGCCGATCCCGGTCTGCACCTCGTCGCAGATGAGCAGCGCCTTGTGCTCGTGCAGCAGCGCCTGGGCGGCGCGCAGCCAGCCGGGCGGCGGGGCCTGGACGCCCTTGCCCTGGATCGGTTCGACGATCAGGGCCGCGACGTCGCCGCGCTTCAACTCCTTTGCCAGCGCCGACAGATCGCCGAGCGGGATGGCGGTGTCCGGGAGCAGCGGGTCGAAGCCCTTGCGGAAGCCGTTCTCCCCGTTGACCGAGAGCGAGCCGGTGGTCAGCCCGTGGAAGGCGTGGTCGGCGTAGAGGATCCGCCGGCGTCCGGTGGCGTACCGGGCGAACTTCAGCGCGGTCTCCACCGCTTCCGTCCCGCTGTTGCCGAAGAACACCCGGTCCAGCCCGGGGGCGTACGACAGCAGCCGCTCGGCCAGCAGCCCGGGCAGCGGCGAGCAGTCGAAGCGCACCAGGTCCGGCAGGTCCAGGTCCATCACCTGCTGGATCGCCGTGCGCACCACCGGGTGGTGGCGGCCGAGCGCGAAGATGCCGAAGCCGGCCAGCATGTCGAGGTACTCGTTGCCCTCGGCGTCGTAGAAGTACTGGCCCTTGGCGCGCTCGTAGTACTTGTCGAAGCCGATGGTGTGGAGCATCCGGGACAGCTGCGGGTTGAGGTAGCGGCTGTTCAACTCGTAGCGCTCACCGCCGCGTTCGGCGAGGAGGGCGGCGAGGTCGAAGGCGGGGCGGTCTGGGTCAGCCGGCATGGCGCGGGTTCGCTCCTCGGGTCGGTAGCAGGTTCTTGGCGAAGACGGCGGCCTGGGCAGCGACCCCGGTCCCGGTGAGCCCCGCCTCCTCGAGGATCTCTCCGCGCGAGGCGTGCCCGAGGAACTCCTGCGGCAGGCCGAGGACCCGCAGCGGTACGTCCACGTCGGCGTCGCGCAGCGCCTGGGCGATCGCCGAACCGACCCCGCCGGTCCGGCCGTTGTCCTCGACGGTGACCACCAGCCGGTGGGCGGCGGCCAGCTCGGGCAGCGCCGGGTCGACGGGCTTGACCCAGCGCGGGTCGACGACGGTCGCGGTGAAACCCTCGGCGAGCAGCAGCCGGGCGGCGTCCAGGCAGGCGGGGGCGGTGGTGCCGACGGCGACCAGCAGGATCTCGGCCGGGCGCCCGGTGCGCAGCAGCACGTCCACCCCGCCGATCCGCTCGACGGCCGGCACGGCGGGCCCGACGTTCCCCTTCGGGAAGCGCACGACCGTCGGCGCGTCCCCGACCTCGACGGCCTCGCGCAGCTGGGCCCGCAGCTGGTCGGCGTCGCGCGGTGCGGCGAGCCGCAGGCCTGGGACGACCTGCAGGATCGACAGGTCCCACATGCCGTTGTGCGAGGCGCCGTCCGGTCCGGTCACCCCGGAGCGGTCGAGTACGAAGGTGACGCCCAGCCGGTGCAGGGCGACGTCCATCAGCACCTGGTCGAAGGCCCGGTTCAGGAAGGTCGCGTACACCGCGACCACCGGGTGCAGTCCTCCGGTGGCGAGCCCCGCGGCGCTGGTGACGGCGTGCTGTTCGGCGATCCCGACGTCGAAGGTCCGCGTCGGGTACGCCTTGGCGAACGGCGCCAGGCCCACCGGCTGCAGCATGGCCGCGGTGATCGCCACCAGGTCCGGCCGCTCGGTGCCGAGCGCGAGCAGTTCCTCGCCGAACACCGAGGTCCAGGAGACGCCGCTGCTGGGCGAGATCGGCAGGCAGGTGTACGGGTCGATCGGGTTGACGGCGTGGAAGCGGTCGGCTTCGTCCTGCTCGGCGGGCCGGTAGCCGCGTCCCTTGACGGTGAGGCAGTGCACGATGACCGGCCCGCCGAAGTTGCGGGCCTGGCGCAGCGCCTGTTCGACCGCGCCCAGGTCGTGGCCGTCGATCGGGCCGAGGTACTTGAGGCCGAGGTCCTCGAACATGCCCTGTGGGGCGAAGGCGTCCTTGAACCCCTTCTTGGCGCCGTGCAGCGCGTCGAAGATCGGCTGGCCGACCAGCGGGGTGCGTTGCAGCGCTTCCTTGCCGAGGGCGAGGAAGCGCTCGTAGCCCTGGGTGGTGCGCAGGGTGGCGAGGTGGTTGGCGAGGCCGCCGATGGTCTTGGCGTAGGAGCGTTCGTTGTCGTTGACGACGATGACCAGCGGCCGGTCGCGGGCTTCGGCGATGTTGTTGAGCGCTTCCCAGGCGAGTCCGCCGGTGAGCGCGCCGTCGCCGATCACCGCGACGGTGTGCCGGTCGTGCTGGCCGAGCAGCCGGGCGGCTTTGGCCAGGCCGTCGGCGTAGGAGAGCGCGGTGGAGGCGTGCGAGTTCTCGACCAGGTCATGCTCGGACTCGCCACGCGAGGGGTAGCCGGACAGTCCGCCCCGCATCCGCAGCCGGGTGAAGTCCTGGCGGCCGGTGAGCAGTTTGTGGACGTAGCTCTGGTGGCCGGTGTCGAAGACGATCCGGTCGTACGGCGAGTCGAAGACCCGGTGCAGCGCGATGGTGAGCTCCACCACGCCGAGGTTGGGCCCGAGGTGTCCGCCGGTGCGGGTGACGGCGTCGATCAGGAAGTCCCTGATCTCGTCGGCGAGCAGCGGGAGTTCGGCCGCCGGGAGCTTGCGCAGCTCGGCCGGCGAGGTGACGCGGGAGAGCAGTGACATGGGTACACCTCACGACTCGGAGCGGTGCGGTGATGCCTCCGCCCGGCAGGGGCGGAGCCGGGGCGGGGGGGGGGGGGCGGGCGCGGGGGCGGGCGCGGGGGGGGGGGCGGGGTGTGGGGCCGCGGGGAGCTTGCGCAGCTGGGCCGGCGTGGTGACGGGGGATAGCAGTCACAGGGTCACACCCCACGACTCGGTGGGGTGCGGTGATGCCCCCGCCGGGGGGGGGGGCCCCCGGCCCGGGCGCGGGGCCCGGGCCGGGGTGCCGACTTGGCGGTCAACTCCCGGCTCAGCGGCCGTGGTTGCCGCCGATAGTCTCGGTGATGGCGCGCAGCGACTGCTGGAGCGAACCCATGGTGGCGAGGACGGCCGTCGGCTCGTAGCCGCAGTGGGCCATGCAGTTGGCGCAGCGCGGGTCCCGGCCGCGGCCGTACTTGCTCCAGTCGGTCTTCTCGACCAGTTCGCGGTAGGTCGGCACGTAGCCGTCGGCCATCAGGTAGCAGGGCCGCTGCCAGCCGAACAGCGAGTAGTTGGGGATGCCCCACGGGGTGCATTCGAAGTCGGCCTTGCCCTCCAGGAAGTCCAGGAAGAGCGGGCTGTGGTTGAGGCGCCAGCGCCTGCGGTTCCCGCCGGCGAAGGCTTTGCGGAAGAGTTCCCTGGTCTGTTCGACGCCCAGGAAGTGCTCCTGGTCGGGGGCCTTCTCGTAGGCGTAGGCGGGCGAGATCATCATCTCGTCCACTTTCAGCTCGTCGTTGAGGTAGTCCAGCACCTCGATGACGGTCTGCGGGGTGTCGGTGTTGAAGAAGGTGCTGTTGGTGGTGACCCGGAAGCCGCGCCGCTTGGCCTCCTTGATCGCGGCCACCGCCTCGTCGAAGGTGCCCTCCTTGGCCACCGACTCGTCGTGCCGCTCCCGCATGCCGTCGATGTGCACGGCGAAGGTGAAGTACGGGGAGGGCGTGAACTTCTCGATCTTCTTGCGCAGCAGCAGCGCGTTGGTGCACAGGAACACGTACTTGCGGTGCTCGACCAGCTGGCGGACGATCTCGTCGATCTGCGGGTGCATCAGCGGCTCGCCGCCTGCGATCGAGACCATCGGGGCACCCGACTCCAGGACCGCGCCGACCGCCTGGGCGACGGGCATCCGCTGCTTCAGGACGCCCGCCGGGTGCTGGATCTTGCCGCAGCCCTCGCAGGCGAGGTTGCAGGCGAACAGCGGTTCCAGCTCCACGATCAGCGGGAACTTGTCCCGTCGTTTGAGCAGCTTCTGCTGCATGAGGTAAGTGCCGACCCGCACGGTCTGGCGCAACGGCATGGCCATGGCTAGCTCGCCTCCTGAGGGAGCGTCGAGGATGTGGGGTGGTTCAGGTCTGCGGAGCGGGGCGCGAGCTCCTGCCGGTACCAGTCGACCAGGGCGGGCACCGTCGCCCGCAGGGTCCGCCAGGCCCGCACCCCGGCCGGGAGGGTGCCGGGCCGCAGCAGTTCGTGCTCGGGGGTGTCGACCACCACGCGCAGGACGGCCGCGGGCAGTGTCGGCCGCACCTCCCGCAGCGCGGCCAGCACGGCGGCGGCCTCCATGTCGACGGCGAGCGCGCCCTGCAGGTGCAGTGCCCGGCGCTCGATACCGCGCACGACGTGGTCGGCGGTGTGGTGCACCCCGGTGTGTACGGTCAGGCCGCGTTCCTTCAGCGCCCGGGTGAGCTCCGGCCCGGAGTCGACCGGGTAGAGGTGGCCCTCGGCGTCGCGCACGCCGTCGGCCGCGACGACGTCGCCGGGCTGCACACCGGGGCCGAGCGCGGCGCCGAAGCCGGCCACCACGACCGCGCCGTAGCCGCCGGGGACGGAGCCGAGCAGCCGTCGCACGGCCATCCCGGCGCGCCGCCGGCCGACCCCGGTGCGGACCAGCACCGGGGCTCCGCCGGCCGCGCCGCGCCAGTCGCCGCCGCGCAGGGCCCAGACCTCGGGGCCCAGTGCGCAGAGCACCAGCAGGGGGGCGGTGGTCACCGCGCCGCCCCGATCGCCGGGGTACCGTTCGCCCGGCCCCCATCGTCCCGACGGATGGTCGGGCTGCCGTGGAGGTAGCGGCCGAGCGCGGTGACCGGGAAGACCAGCCGGTACAGGTGGTAGTTGATGGAGAAGTCCCACGGGAAGCCGGTGCCGGTGAATTGCGGCTCGTCCCAGGTGCCCTCGGGCAGCTGGGTGCGCACCAGCCAGTCCACGCCGCGTTCCACCGCCGGGTTGGTCCGGCCGTCCGGTCCCTCGCCGGCCGCGAGCAGCGCCATCAGCGCCCACGCGGTCTGCGAGGCGGTGGAGTCGCCGCGCCCGGCCCAGCGCGCCGGGTCGTCGTAGGAGCGCATGTCCTCGCCCCAGCCGCCGTCGGCGTTCTGCCGGTCCTCCAGCCAGCGCACCGCCCGGCGGATCGCCGGGTGCTCGTCCGGGACACCGGCCGCGACCAGAGCGGGCAGCACCGAGCCGGTGCCGTAGATGTAGTTGGTGCCCCAGCGGCCGAACCATGAGCCGTCCGCCTCCTGGTTGCGCAGCAGCCACTCGATGCCGCGCCGGGTCCGGGGGTCGCGGGCGCGGCCGGTCTCCGCGAGCATCTCCACCACGTGGGCGGTGACGTCGGCGGACGGCGGGTCGACCACCTCGCCGAAGTCGCAGAACGGCAGCTTGTTGGGCAGCGTGCTGGTGTTGTCGACGTCGAAGGCGCCCCAGGCGCCGTTCTTGGACTGCATACCGAGGTTCCACAGCACGCCCCGGTCCACCGCCGCGTCGACCTTGGCCGGGTCGGGGTGGGCCACCCGGCGCAGCGCCAGGACCACCTCGGCGGTGTCGTCGATGTCGGGGTAGGTGTCGTTCTCGAACTCGAAGGCCCAGCCGCCGGCGGGGAGCCCGGGCCGTTGGACGGCCCAGTCGCCGCGCTTGCGGATCTCCTCGCCGAGCATCCAGTCGACGGCGGAGACCAGCGCGGGGTGGTCGGCCGGCAGCCCGGCGTCGGCCAGCGCGACGGTGGCCAGGCAGGTGTCCCAGACCGGGGACTGGCAGGCCTCCAGCCAGCGCTTGCCGTCCTCGGTGTGCACGGTGAAGCGGTCGAAGGAGGAGAGTCCGGCCTGCATCACCGGGTGTTCCAGCTCGTAGCCCTCGAGGTGCAGGGCGATCAGCGAGTAGACGGCGGGGGGCTGGATGCCGCCCCAGCAGCCGTCGGCTTCCTGCCGTTCGACGATCCAGCGGCAGGCCTGGGCGACGGCCAGGCGGCGCAGCGGGCGGAAGGCCCGGCGGTGGTAGGCGTGCAGTGCCTTGTCGAGGCGCTCGAACAGGCCGTCCCAGGTGGTGGCGGGGGCGAGCGGCCGTTGGGGGTAGGGGTCGGCCGGGTCGGTGTGCAGCTCGGTGAGCTGGAAGGGCGCCGGACGGACGGGCCGGTGGGCGGAGACGACGGTCAGCGGGACGATGGTCTGGCGGGCCCAGCACCCGAAGGCGTAGATGTTCAGCGGGAGCCACTTGGGCAGGAAGATGATCTCGGGCGGCATCTCCGGCAGCCGCTCCCAGGGCCACCAGCCGAACAGCGCGAGCCAGATCCGGGTGAACACCCGGGCGGCCGCGATGCCGCCCGCCGAGCGGACGTACCGGGCGGCGGCCAGCATGTGCGGGGCGTTCGGCTCGTCGCCGGCCAGCCTGAGCGCGACGTAGGCCTCGACGGTGGTGGACAGTTCGGGCGGCCCGCCGTGGAAGGTGGCCCAGGTGCCGTCCTCACGCTGATGGGAGCGGATCCACTCGGCGGTGGCGTTCGTCTGTTCGTCGGTCCGGATCCCGAGGAACTGTCGGAGCAGTAAATCCTCGGCGTCCATGGTGACGTTGGTCTCCAGGTCGCCTTTCCACCAGCCCTCGGAGGACTGCAGCGAGAGCAGGTGGGTGGTGGCGCGGGCCAGGGCCTCCCGCGCGTCGACCGGTCGGAGGTCCGCCTCGTCGGTCGGCCGGAGCTGGTCGGCGTCCTCGGGCTGCCACCGCCCCGCGCCCAGGAGGGCCGGGGGGCGGTCGCCCACCGCGACCGGCTCGGAATCGTACTCAGGGTCGAGCCGGCCGTCCGCGGTTGCTGTCAACGTAACGTCACCTCTCTCGTACCACCACGAATTCGGCGAGTGCGACGAAGTGCTCGCGCACCTCGTCGGACATGGGCACCTCGTCCAGGGCGGAGAGGGCAGTCGTGTGCTGGCGGCGGGCCTCCTCCTGGGTCCAGGCGCGGCCGCCGGCCTCCTCGATCAGCGCGGCCCGGGCGGCGAGCTCGGGCTCGCTCTCCTCTCCCCGCCCCTTCGGGTCGGCCAGCTGCCCGGCGAGCCGGCGCGAGGCCGGGCCGCCCTCGGCCAGGGCTGCGGCGACCGGCAGGGACTTCTTGCGCTGGCGCAGGTCTCCCCAGTGCGGCTTGCCGGTGACCTCGGTGGCGCCCCAGATGCCGAGCAGGTCGTCCACCGCCTGGAAGGCCAGGCCCAGGTGGTGGCCGTAGCGCTGGAGGGAGTCGGAGACCTTGTCGTCGGCCCCGGCCAGGACCGCGCCGATCGCCGAGGCGGCGGCCAGCAGGGCCGCGGTCTTTCCGCCCTCCATCTCCAGGCACTCCGCGACGGTCACGCTGTCGCGCTGTTCGAAGGCGACGTCCATGGCCTGGCCGTCGATCAGCCGGCGGGTCGCCGTGGTGAGCAGCCGGACGGCGCGCGCGGCGTCGGTGGGGCTCGCGCCGCCGGTCACCGCGGCGTCGAGCAGCACCTCCGTGCCGAGCGTCGCCAGGGCGTCGCCGACCAGGATCGCCTGGGCCGGCCCGAAGACCGTCCAGGCGGTGGCCCGGTGCCGCCGGGTCTCGTCACCGTCCATCAGATCATCATGGAGCAGGGAGAAGTTGTGCACCAGTTCAACGGCCACCCCACCGGGCACCCCCACCTCGGCCGCCGCACCGGTGGCCTGGGCGGACAGCAGTGCCAGCGCCGGGCGTACGGCCTTGCCGCCGTCCCCCGAGACCGGCGTGCCGTCCCGGTCGATCCAGCCGAAGTGGTAGGCCCCGACGGTGTCCATCGGTGCGGCCAAACGGGCGACGGCGGCCCGTAGCGGCGGGGTGCAGAGCGTACGGCTGCGGGCGAGCAGCTCCGGCACCGAGACCGGTTCGGCGTGCGCCGTACCTCCGACGGCGAAGCCGGTGCGTGACTCCACGTGCGTTCCCTCTCCCTGGTGGTGCCGGACCGCACGGGGCGGCCGGGTGCTGTCGGTGCGGCTGGTGTCGATTCGGGTGGTGCCGGTGCCAAGGGCGTCGGTCCGGCCGGTCCGGCCGGTCCCGCTGATTCCGCCGACGCGCTCGACGGTACGCCCGTCGGCTCTCGCGGGCTCTCCGGCGGCGGGGCCCGCCGTCACCTGGGCCACCTCCCGTCGCCGCGGTCCACCGGCACCCGGGCGCCGGTCGCGGCGAGCGCGGCGTCGGCGGCGGCGTGGCCGCTGCGCACGGCGCCCTCCATGGTCGCGGGCCAGCCGGTGGCCGTCCACGAGCCGGCCAGCAGCAGGCCGGGGACCTCGGTGCGGGCCGACGGGCGCAGCGCCCCGCGGCCCGGGGCCGGGTCGAAGGTCGCGGTGCGCTCGCGGGTGACGAAGAAGTCGAGCACCTCGGCCCCGGCCGCGGCCGGCAGCAGCCGTTCCAGCTCGGGCAGGTAGCGGCGGCGCAGCTCGGCGACCGGCAGGTCGATCTCGTCCTGCGCGGCGGACTGCGAGAGCGCCAGGTACTGGGCGCCCGGGTGGGCCCGGCCCAGCTCGGTGGCGGCCAGGCCGGAGTGCGCGGTGCGGTCGAAGACCCACTGGACCGGGGAGCCGAGGGCGGCGAAGAACGGCCGACGCAGCAGCTTGCGGTCGTAGATCACGTGCACGTTGAGGATCGGCGCGGTGCCGAACCCGGCCAGCCGTTCCTGCTCCGGGATGGCGTTCGGCGGCAGTAGGGCGGCCGCGCTGTCCTGGGCGCCGGCCAGCACGACAGTGTCGGCGGTGAGCAGTTCCCCGCCCTCCAGGAGGACGGCGTGCTGCGGCGCGGCCGGCTTGAGTTCCGCCACCCGCGTGCGCAGCAACACCTTCACACCGGCGTGTTCCAGCTCGGCGAGCGCCCGGTCGTGGTGGATCGCGCCGAGCGGGGCGGCGGCGATGCCGATGTCGGCGGCGCCCGGGTCGGAGAGCAGGCCGGTCTGGAACACCTTCGCCGCGAGCGCCATCGACACCTGGTCGGCCCGCCCGTTCAGGGTGGCGACGCCGACCAGGTCCCACAGGGCGGCCTGGGTGGCGGCGTTCTGCCCGTTGCGGCGCAGCCACTCGCCGAAGGAAATCCGGTCCAGCGCCGGGTCGTCGAGGTCCAGGCCCTTCAGGGCGAGCGCGCCGCGGACCACCCGGGCGCGGTCGACCGGGGACAGGTGCGGGTAGCGGGCGAGGCTGGCGGCCAGGTGCAGGGGGACGGGCAGGCCGGCCCGCTGCAGCCGGCCGAGGGTGCGCACCGGTGCCGCGTCGGGGCCGGTGACGGAGAGCACCGGGACGTCGAGGCGGTCCTGCAGGTGGACCAGGCGGGTGGCGCCGAGCCGCTCCAGCAGGCCGCGGTAGGCGGTGCAGCAGCGCAGGTAGACGTGCTGGCCGTTGTCGACGGTCAGCTCGCCGCGTCGGAAGGAGAACGCCAGGCCGCCGAGCCGGGGCCGCCCCTCGGCGAGGGCGACCCGGTGGCCCGCCTCGGCCAGGCGCAGGGCGGCGGTGATTCCGGCCAGGCCGCCGCCGACCACGACGGCGGCCGGGCGCGCGGCATCGGCTCGCCCGGTCATCGGCCCTCCCCCTCGCAGTTGCTGGACCGCCGGCAGGCGGTCGCTGAAGCCGGTCCTCGTTCGGTCAACACGGAACTGCCCGCACGTGATTCCCCGCTGACACAGCGTGACAGAACTGTCGCGAGAATCAAGAACGCCCCCCGGCGAGCCCGGAAAGCGCCACGTACGCCTTCTCCCAGCCCGGCAGCGAGACCCGGCCGCGCAGGACCGACTCGGGGTCGGCGGCGATCCGGCCGAGCAGCCGGTGGTAGATCCCGGCCATCGCGGCGGTGCAGGCGCGGCTGCGGCGGTCGAGCATCGGCAGCAGCCGCAGGCCCTCCTCGAAGGCGGCCTGGGCGCGGGCGGCCTCGAAGGCCACCAGGCCGGTGAAGTCCGCGCCGACCGGCGGCTTGGGCAGCGCGAAGCCCTGCTCGCAGCCGAACCGGACGAGGTCCTCGGTGGGCAGGTAGGTGCGGCCGTTCAGGGCGTCCTCGCGCAGGTCGCGCAGGATGTTGGTGAGCTGCAGCGCCAGGCCCAGGGTGTCCGCGTACCGCGCCCCGAGCTCGGGGTCGTCGCAGCCGTAGACGCCCAGGGAGAGCCGGCCGATCGCGCCGGCCACGCAGCGGCAGTAGACCTTCAGCTCCTCGTACGTCTGGTACTCGGCGCCCTTGAGGTCCATCTCGACGCCGTCGATCAGCTCGTCGAAGCCGCCGAGCGGGATCGGGAAGCGCCGGGCCGTGTCGGCCAGGGCGACCTTGATCGGGTCGGTGTCGTCCTCGGCGACCACTCCGGAGCGGACCTCGTCCACCAGTTCCCGGGTGCGCAGCAGCGCCTCGGCCTTGCGGTCGGCCGGAAGGTCGCCGTCGCCGATGTCGTCCACCCGGCGGGCCAGGGCGTACAGGGCCGACATGGCCAGCCGCTTGGGTTCGGGCAGCAGGCGGATGCCGTAGCTGAAGTTGCGCGCCTGCAGCCCGGTGACTGCCTCGCAGTACCGGTATGCCGCCATGACCTGGGCCGACGCCAGTGGTGATGCCGCCACTCGGGCGTTCACCTTCCCTTCGCGAAGATGGCCGCCGCCTTCGCTGCGAGGCGGCGCTTGTCCGGCTTCGCCTGCCGGGCGAGCACGTCGTACCCGGCGTCCTCGACGGCAGCCAGGGCCGCGTACCCGCCGGCGGTGAATCCCGCCAGGAGCAGTCGAAGCCTCCCCCGAACCGTACCTACCAATGGTGCGCCGCGATCGAGCAGGGTGCGGGCCCGTTCCGCTTCGAAGGCGATCAGCTCCCGCACCGCGCCGTCGGCGGAGGGGGCGGCGAGGTCGGCCTCGGTCACGCCGAAGCGCTCCAGGTCCTCGGTGGGGAGGTAGATCCGGCCGTGGCGCAGGTCCTCGGCGACGTCCTGCAGGTGTTCGACCACCTGGAGGCCACTGCAGATGGCGTCGGAGAGCTCGATCCGCTCGGGCGTGGAGACGCCCGCGATGGCCAGGACGAGGCGGCCGATCGGGTCGGCGGAGAGCGTGCAGTAGCCGATCAGGTCGTCGTACGTGGCGTAGCGGGCGGTGGACTGGTCCACCCGGTTGGCCTCGATCAGACGGCGGAACGGCTCGGGCGTCAGGCCGTGCCGGTCGACCAGCGGAACCAGGGCCCGCATCAGCGGGTGGCGCGGGCGGTCGGCGCCGGATCCGGCGGAGCCGCCCGGGTGCAGCGCGGTCTCGAAGACCCGGTCGAGGTCGTGCTCCAGCCCGTCGAGCAGCGCGAGCCGGAAGGCGACCTCCTGCGGAGTCGGCGGGCCGGACTGGTCCGACGGGGTGGCCGGGGGCGCCTGCTCGACGCCGAGCAGCCGGGCGGTGGCGGCCGGGTCGGCCAGGTCGCCGTCGCCGGAGTCGTCGACGAGGCGGGCGAAGCCGTACACCGCCATCAGGTCGTCGCGCCAGGCGGCGGGCAGGAAGAACGGGGCGACCGGGAAGTTCTCCGCACCCGCCTTGTCCAGGGTCTGACCCGCGGAACGGTTCACCGGCGTATCACTGGGCTGGGCCGAAGCCGACACTGCTGTCACTCCCCCGTTCTACACCGCTGGGTACGACCGGTCCGACTCGGACACGCGTCCGAGCGCGGGCGTCACGTCCGGCACACCGCCCCCGCGCCCACCAGCCTGACACCCCGGGGCGCGCCGGTGAAGACCGCCCCGCCCGCCCGGCGGGGTGCTCACCCCTGCGGGGGCGGCCACCTGGGGTAACGGCGGGGGCACGCCGAAGGGCCGGTCCCGGATGTCCCGGAACCGGCCCTGGAGGCGGGGGTGCTACGGGCGCTCGCCGCGCTCGTAGCGGCCGACGACCTCGTCGGTCGGCCCGTCCATGACCAGCTCGCCGGCCTCGATCCAGATGGTCCGCTCGCAGACCTCGCGGATCGAGTTGTTGTCGTGGCTGACGAGGAAGACCGTACCGGCGGACCCGCGCAGCTCGTCGATGCGCCGCTTGCTGCGCTGCTGGAAGGCCTGGTCACCGGTGGCCAGGGCCTCGTCGATCAGCAGCACGTCGTGGGTCTTCGCGGCGGCGATCGAGAAGCGCAGGCGGGCACCCATGCCGGAGGAGTAGGTGCGCATCGGCAGGGAGATGAAGTCGCCCTTGTCGTTGATGCCGGAGAACTCGACGATGTCCTGGTAGCGCTCCCGCACGTCGGCCGGGGACATCCCCATCGCCAGGCAGCCCAGGACGACGTTGCGCTCGCCGCTGAGCTCGTTCATCAGCGCGGCGTTGACGCCCAGCAGCGAGGGCTGGCCGTTGGTGTAGATGCCGCCCTTCTCCGTCGGCAGCAGGCCCGCGATGGCGGAGAGCATGGTCGACTTGCCGGAGCCGTTGGAGCCGATCAGGCCGATCGCCTCGCCCTTGTACGCGGTGAAGCTGATGCCCTTCACCGCGTGCACCTCTCGCACGCCGGCCCCGCGCTTGCGGCTGAGGATGCGGCTCAACGCCGAGGTGGCACTGCCCTTGCCGGAGCCGGCGCCGTGCACCCGGTAGACGATGTGCACGTCGTCGACGACGACGGTGGGCTCGCGGGCCACGTCCGTGTCCCGGACGAAGTCGTTCTTGTTCAGGTCGACGTCAGCCACGGCCGTACTCCTCCTCGGCCTTCCAGAAGAAGACGTATCCGATGACGAACAGCCCAACGCCCCAGGCGAGCCCGTACACCCACTGGTGCGGCGGCAGGGACTGGTACACGGACTGGTGCTTGTTGTAGATGACCGGCGCGAAGGCGTGCCGCAGCAGGTCCATGTAGACCGAGGCCGGGTTCACGTTGCAGATCACCTGGATGTAGTGCGGCCACTTGTGGACCCGGTCCTGGATGCTGAACATCACGCCGGACAGGAACATCCAGGCCCGCATCACGAACGGGATCAGCTGGGAGATGTCACTGGTCTTGGCGCCGATCCGGGCCATGATCAGGGAGATGCCGGTGTTGAACATCGTCTGCAGGATCAGCGCCGGGATGATCAGCAGCCAGGTCCTGCCCGGGGCGATGCCGCTGGCCAGGACGGTCACGACCAGCACGACCATCGAGATCATCAGCTGCTGGAGCTGGATCACGGTGAAGGCGATCGGCAGGCTGG
The DNA here is from genome assembly GCF_044455625.1 of Kitasatospora sp. NPDC051164. NCBI lineage: Bacteria > Bacillati > Actinomycetota > Actinomycetes > Kitasatosporales > Streptomycetaceae > Kitasatospora > Kitasatospora sp. NPDC051164. Next base: position 51,946 of record NZ_JBITFB010000001.1, read on the forward strand.
CGCGGGGGAAGTGCAGGGCCCGGATCAGGCCGAGGTTGTCGGAGATCGCCCGGGTGCCGGACTGCACTGCGTTCTGGGTGAACTGGAACACGAAGACGCCGATGCAGAGCCAGGCGATGTACGTGTCCGGCGGGAAGCCGTCCTTGCTCGACAGGATCACGCCGAAGACCAGGTAGAAGACCGCGCAGTTGAGCAGCGGGGTCACGACCTGCCACAGCTGGCCGAGCTTGGCGTCGGTGTACTGGGCCACCAGTCGGGCGGTGGCGAAGGCCCAGATGAAGTGGCGCCGGGCCCAGAGCTGCTTGGTGTAGGCGAACAGACCCGGCCGGGCGCCGCTCACCGACAGACCGTACTTGTCCGCAAGCTGCTTCGCGGTCAGGCCCGCGTCCACCCCCCTGGGGGTCGAGAGGCTGACGGGTTCACTCACTGTCGACACATTCGTCCTTCACGCGGGATCGGTCGGGGCGGCCGGTCGACGGGGGGTCCGCCGGCCGTGCGCCGATGGGGATCCACTGGGATCTCGGGGGAGCCGGCCGGTGTGTGGTCACCGGCCGCAGCAATCGATCATTTGATCAGATCAGATGATCGGAGGTCGGCCCAGCCTGGTCAGTTGCCAAACGGTACGCCATCGCATGGGCCGTCGCGGACCGCAGGATTCGCGCCAGCCCGCCCGGAATCCGCCCCACCAGGCCTTCAGCGCCTCGGGGGAGGGGCGGCGGGCCAGGGTGAGCAGAAGCCAGGTTCCCAGATAGAGAGGCACCAACAGGGCCGGAAGGTTCCGCCTCGCGAGCCAAACCCGGTTGCGAGCCACGTTGTGGAAGTAGGTGGCGTGCCGGGCGGGGGAGGTCGTGGGGTGGTGCAGCACCACGTCCGCCCGGTAGTCGATGCCCCAGCCCGCGTCCACCGCACGCCACGCGAGGTCGGTCTCCTCGTGGGCGTAGAAGAACTCGGCGGGCAGCTGGCCGGCCTCTTCGAACACCTTGCAGCGCACGGCGCTCGCGCCGCCCAGGAAGGTGGTCACCCGGGACGAGCGCAGCGGGTCGCTGGCACGCAGCCGGGGGACGTGCCGGCGCTGGGTGACACCGGTGTCCGGGTCGGCGATCCGGAAGGACACGATGCCCAGCTCCGGGTCGGCGGTGAAGGCCTCGCGCAGCAGACGGGCGGAGTCGGTGCGCGGCAGGCAGCCGTCGTCGTCCAGGAAGAGGACGGCGTCCACGTCCGCGCCGTCCCGGCCGAACAGCTCGATGCCGACATTGCGGCCGCCCGGGATGCCGAGGTTCTCCGGCAGCTCGACGGTGCGCACGCCCTCCGGCAGCGGGGGCAGCGGGGCGCCGTTGACCACCACGGCCAGCTCGACCGCGGGGCCCTCCTGGGCGCGGACGGACTCGATCAGGGCGTTGAGCTCGGCGGGCCGGTTGCCCATGGTGATGATCACGGCGCCGAGGCGGAAGCTCTCCGCGTTGGTCACGGCGTTCATGCACCCACCTCGCTGCGCTCGGCAGGGGCATGCGCCCACGCGCACCTGTCGATCATTCGCTCGCTCCGCTCGCTCATCGGAGCCTGCTCGAGAGGACGATGCTCAGCAGGTGCAGCACGGTCTGCAGCATGGCGATCGCCGCCAGGACGACCACCGCGAGCCGGGTGAAGAAGAGCCCGCCGTGCACGGTGTCGGCGATCCCGGCGGCCAGGATGAACAGCGAGGCCTCGACCGCGCCGACCAGGCGGTGGAACTTCAGGAGCGAGGCCGCCCGGCGGGCCTTGGCGACGGTGGCCGAGCGCGGCACCGAGGCGCTGTCCTCGACGGCCGTCAGACCGGTGCGGGCCCGGGCCACGTCCACCAGGTCCGTCTCGGACTTGATCAGGATCGCGCCGAGCGCGGCCAGCGTGCCGAGGAAGGCCCACTCCCAGTGCGAGCCGCCGCCCTCGCGGTGCAGCAGGTCGGTGGCGCGCAGGCCGAGGCCGGTCAGCAGGGCCGCCTCGGACATGTAGTGGCCGACCCGGTCCAGGTAGACGCCGGTGAGCGAGGTCTGCCGGCGCCAGCGGGCCACCTCGCCGTCCACGCAGTCCAGCAGCAGGTAGACCTGGATCAGCAGGGCGCCCAGGACCGCGCCCGCGATGCCCGGCACGACCAGCGCGGCGCCGGCCAGGATGCCGGTGCACATCATCAGGTACGTCAGGCCGTTGGGCGTGATCGCCGTCATGGTGGAGAGCACGCGGGTGATCCGCAGCGAGATCCTCCGCATGTACAGACGCCCGGCCCAGTGCTCGGCGCTGCGGCGCTGGAGCATGCCCTCCGGGTGGATCACCGCGCGCAGCTCCTCGATCGAGGGCCGGCGGGTCAGGTCCACCGGGGGCCGTTCGGCGCCCGCGGTGGAGGGGTCAGCTGTTGAGGGCTTGGACATAGTCGGCGTACGCGTCCCTGATAGCGGAAGGGGAGAGGTCGAGGTGCTCAAGGATGGTGAAGCGTCCCGGGCGGGTGTTCGGAGCGTAGTGCACCGCTTCGGTGAACTCCGCTTCGGTAAAGCCGATCTGAGCGGCGGTCACCGGCAGCCCGTGGCTCGCCAGGCGCTCCACGATCAGACCGGTCAGCTCGCGCTCGCCCCGCAGGAAGCTGGCGAACGCGGCACCGAGGCCGACCTGTTCGCCGTGCTGGGCGGACCGCTTGGGATACAGCACGTCCAGGGCATGCGAGATCTCGTGGCAGGCGCCTGACGAAGGCCGGGTGCTGCCAGCGATGTTCATCGCGATGCCGGACAGTACCAGGGCTTCCGCGAGGGCTGTCAGGAGGTCCTGATCCTGAGTGTTTCCTGGGTGCCGCAGCAGGTTCTCGCCCGCCGAGCGGGCCATCGCGACGGCCAGCCCGTCCACCGGCTCGCCGGTGACCGCGTGCGACAACTCCCAGTCCGCGCAGGCCGAGATGTTGGAGACGACGTCGCCGATGCCGGCCGCGACGAAGCGCTGCGGGGCCTCCCGGATCACGTCCAGGTCGACGATGATGCCGATCGGGCTGGGCACCCCGTAGGAGCCCCGGCCGGCGTCGTTGTCGAGGGTGGAGACCGGCGAGCAGATGCCGTCGTGGGCCAGGTTGGTGGCGACCGCGACCAACGGCAGGCCGACCCGGGCGGCGGCGTACTTGGCGGCGTCGATGATCTTGCCCCCGCCGAGGCCGACGATCGCGTCGTAGTGCCCGCCGCGCATCGCCTCGGCCAGCCGCACCGCGCTGTCCAGGCTGCCGTCGTCCACGTTGTACCAGTCGGCGCCCGGCAGGGCCGGCTCCAGGCGACGGCGCATGGCCGCGCCGGAGCCGTTGCTGATCGCCACCGCGATCCGGCCCGAGGCCGACAGCCGCTGGTCCGCGAGGATCCCGCCGAGCGCGTCCAGCGCGCCCGAGCGGATCTCCACGAACAGCGGCGACGGGACCAGTCGGGTCAGTACTGGCACGCGATCTCCCGCGCCTTCGCCAGGTCGTCGTGGTTGTCGACCTCGACCCAGGAGACCTCGCCGATCGGCTGCACGTCGATCCGCAGGCCGCGGTCGACCATCTCCTGGTAGCCGTCCTCGTAGTACAGCTGCGGGTCGCGCTCGTAGGTGACGCGCAGCGCGTCGGTCAGGTCGGCGGCGGCGGATGGGTTGATCACCGTGACGCCGATGTACTCGCCGCTCGCCTCGGCCGGGTCCATCAGCTTGGTGATGCGGCGCATGCCGGCGGCCGGGTCGACGACGACCTTCATCTCCTCGTCGGCGAGCTTCTTCACCGTGTCGAGGGCGAGCAGGATGCCGGGGGCGGTGCCGGCGTCGAGGAGACGCTGGTTGCCCTCCAGCATGGTGCGCTGGACGGAGGCCGGGTGGACGGTGTCGCCGTTGGCCAGCAGCAGACCCTCGCCGAACAGGTCGCGGGCGCACCAGAGCGAGTACGCGTTGTTCCACTCCTCGGCCTTGTCGTTCTCGACCAGGTGGAGCTTGACGCCGTACTTGCTCTCCAGGGCGTCCTTGCGGTCGTACACCGCCTCCTTGCGGTAGCCGACGACGATCGCGGCCTCGCACAGTCCGACCTCGGCGAAGTTGCCGAGGGTGAGGTCCAGGACGGTCCGCTCCCCGTCGACCGGCACCAGCGCCTTGGGCAGGGTGTCGGTGTACGGGCGCAGCCGGCGGCCGGCGCCGGCTGCCAGAACGAGGCCGATCATGCGGGGTCTCCTGATCCGTCGTGCTGTGCGCGCGGGCCGTGCCGAGGGGCGGCGGCGCTGCTTCGCCGGACGGGGTGCGACCGGGCCGGGCAGCGGCGCGCCGGTGCCGGCACAGATCCGGGCACCGTGTCGTATGTGATGGTAGGCGACTTGGACGACCGGCCCGAACGCGCCCGGAGACGGGACGGTGACGGAGGGGTGACCAGGCGGTGGCGGCGGCGTTCGTGCGGGCGGTCGTGCGCGGGTGTCCGCGTACGGGTCTCGCGTGCGGGTCGCGTACGGGTCACGTGCGGGTTTCGCGTACGGGTGGGGCGGGTGTCCGCGCCGGGCCGCTTCCGGAGTCCTCCGGAGGGCTCCGGACCGCGCCGGGCCGCGCCAGGCCGGTCGAACGACCACCGAACGTGCGTCGAACGATTCTGCGACGATCGTGACTCTTACGAGGGCTTCTCCGACCCCTCTCTGCCCGGATTCCGACTCCTCCGTGTCATGATCCGCCCGGTTGTGCGTGGGACCCCTACCCGGCGCCACCCATACGGCAGACTGGAGCCCGACGCCGGCGCCGGTGCCCCCGCTGCGTCCACCGCGCCACCCGGTGCGCCGGACGCACCCGATGCTCCCGTTGCTCCCGCTCCCGGAAAGAGGCCCCATGCCCCAGAGTCTGCCGACCGACCCGACCCACTTCGCCGCCGACATCGACACCGGTCTCGACGTGGAGACCGACGTGTCGGCCGACCCGCGGACCGCCTCGGCCGCCGGTACCGAGATCCTGCTGGAACTGGTCGACGACGAGGGCGTCACGATCGGCACCGCCGAGAAGCTCTGGGCCCACCAGCAGCCGGGTCGGCTGCACCGCGCCTTCTCGGTGTTCCTCTTCGACCGCCAGGGCCGCCTGCTGCTCCAGCGCCGGGCCCTCGGCAAGTACCACTCCCCCGGCGTCTGGTCGAACACCTGCTGCGGCCACCCCTACCCGGACGAACCGCCGTTCGTCGCCGCCGCCCGGCGCACCGCGGAGGAGCTGGGCGTCGCCCCGGCGCTGCTCTGCGAGGCCGGCACCGTCCGCTACGACCTGCCGGACGAGGCGTCCGGGCTGATCGAGCGGGAGTGGAACCACCTCTTCGTGGGACTGGTCACCGCCGCGGTCGAGCCGAACCCGGACGAGGTCGACGACTTCGCCTTCGTGACCGCGCAGGAGCTGCGGGAGCTGCGGGCCGAGCGGCCGTTCTCGGTCTGGTTCGAGACGGTCTTCGAGGCGGCGCTGCCGGGGATCCGGGAGATCGCCGGGCGGGACTGGTAGGCGGTCGGTCCCGGTGCGGGGCCGGCGGCCGGTCCGGGTGCGTCGCTCGTCTACGGCGGACCGGTCAGCGCTCGGGCTCCGGGGGGACGGGCAGTGAGGCCCAGATGACCTTTCCGCCCTCCCCGGTCCGCTCGACGTCGCACACCCCGCCGGCCTGCAACGTGACGCTCTTCACCAGCAGCAGGCCGCGCCCGCCGGTACGTCCGGTGTCGTTCTCCAGCGCCTTGGGCCGGTACGGGTCGCCGTCCTCGACCGACACCCGCACCCATCCCCCGCGCACCGACAGCTCGGTGATCACCTCGGGCGAGAGCTCGGCCGCGTGTGTCACCGCGTTGCTCACCAGCTCCGAGACGATCAGCAGCAGGTCGTCCACCAGCTCCTGGTAGCGCACCCCGGCCATGCCCTGGGCCAACAGGCGGTCGCGCACCGCGTGCCTGGTGAGCGGCACCGAAGCCTCGGCGGCGGGCACCGGGAAGCGCCACAGGCCCTCGGCGGGGCCGTTCCCCGGACTGCCGCGTCTCGGTTCGGCCTCCGCCGTCCCGCTGATCTGCTCCACGTCCAGCCGCCCTTCGTCCGCGACCCGGGAATCAGGCGATCCGCTCATGGCGCCCTCGGTCCACAGAGGCTAGGAGAGCGGTCCCGGCGACTGTGGCACCGTCGACAACTTGCCCGTGTCGGATCGCTTCCGACCGGAACCGATCGCTGGCGCCACCGGAGTCGACCGGTTCCTTCGCGGTCGCCATCGCTTCGGGCGGGGTTCGAGCGTGTTCGCCAGCTGTACCAACCTGTGCGGCGGGCCTCCCGGGGCACCCCGGGGCCCTCCGGGCAGGTCTCCGGGCCCCTCGGCGTCCCTCGGGGTCCGGAGCCGAGGAAGCGCAGGTGAGAAGCACTCCAGAACCCTGGTAATGTTCTCTCTGTCGCCGAGGGGACGAGAGAAAAACCCCCGAAGCACACACCCTGTCCGGGTGGCGGAATGGCAGACGCGCTAGCTTGAGGTGCTAGTGCCCTTTATCGGGCGTGGGGGTTCAAGTCCCCCCTCGGACACAGTTGAATTCCCCGTGGGATCCGAAAGGAACCCGCGGGGAATTTTCTTTTTCCCGTCCGAGTTCCCGTCCGACTTTCGGCCGCTTCCCGACCGCAGCCTCCCGTGGCGGTGTGGCGTCGGCCTCTCCGCAGGTGCTCGCCGGTCCGGAAACCGGACACGAGATGGCAACGATCGAACGGTTTGAGCTTCCTCTGAGGTATTCGCCCGTTTTTGGACCATAAGCTGCTGTGCGTTTGTCCGGAATACGGACTCAAAACCGCAAAAACACCGACACCACCCCATGAACCCCGAGCGAAAGGACCGATACGTTGAGTGAGCCCGAATCCTCGACGGCATCACACCAGAACTACCGCCGATCGCTCGGCACCATCAGCCTGACCGCGGTCGGGCTGGGGTCGATCATCGGATCCGGGTGGTTGTTCGGTGCCGAGCGGGCCGCCAGGCTCGCCGGGCCGGCCTCGATCCTCGCCTGGGTGATCGGCGCCGCGGTGGCGCTGACCATCGCCCTCACCTACAGCGAGCTGGGCTCGATGTTCCCCAAGGCCGGCGGCATGGTCCGGTACGGCCAGTACTCGCACGGCTCGCTGGCCGGGTACCTGGCCGCCTGGGCCAACTGGATCGCCATCGTCTCGGTCATCCCGGGCGAGGCCACCGCCTCCGTCCAGTACATGAGCTCCTGGCACTTCGGCTGGGCGAAGGGGCTCTTCGACGGCCAGGAACTGACCCTCAGCGGTGTGGCCCTGGCCAGCGTGCTGCTGGTCGTCTACTTCATCCTGAACTGGTTCGCGATCACGCTGTTCGCCAAGACCAACACGGCGATCACCGTCTTCAAGGTCATCGTGCCGACGCTGACCGCCGGCGCGCTGCTCCTCGCGCACTTCGACACCGCGCACTTCACCGACCACGGCGGCTTCGCGCCGAACGGCTGGAGCGCGGTGTTCACCGCCGTCGCGGTCTCCGGCATCGTCTGGGCCTTCAACGGCTTCCAGTCGCCGCTCAACCTGGCCGGCGAGGCCCGCAACCCCGGCAAGTCGCTGCCGAAGGCCGTCATCGGCTCGATCCTGATCGCCCTGGTGATCTACGTCGCGCTGCAGATCGCCTTCCTCGGCGCCATCCCGAGCGGCGACCTCTCCAAGGGCTGGAGCGGCCTCGGCTACACCTCGCCGCTGGCCGACCTCGCGATCGCCTGGGGCATCAACTGGCTCGCGATCCTGCTCTACGCGGACGCCTTCATCTCGCCGTCCGGTACCGGCATGATCTACGCCGCCACCACCTCGCGCATGATCCACGGCGTGCAGGAGAACGGCCACCTGCCGAAGATCTTCGGCAAGGTCGACGCCAAGACCGGCATCCCGCGCCCGGCGCTGCTGCTCAACCTGGTGGTCGCCTTCCTGTTCCTCGCGGTCTTCCGCGGCTGGGGCTCGCTGGCCGAGATCGTCTCCGTGGCCACCGTGATCTCGTACATCACCGGCCCGGTCGCCGTGATGGCACTGCGCCGCCTCGCCCCCGACCTGCCGCGCCCCGTCCGGCTGCGCGCAATGCCGGTCATCGCCCCGGTCGCGATGGTCTTCGGCTCGCTGGTGCTGTACTGGGCCCGCTGGCCGCTCACCGGCAAGGTCATCCTGCTGATGGCCGCCGGTCTGCCGATCTGGGCCTGGTACGAGCTGCGCAAGCCGTTCGCCGAGCTGAAGCCGCACCTCGCGGCGGGCGCCTGGATGGTCGCCTACCTGTTCGTGATGGCCGGTGTCTCGTGGGCCGGCAGCAGCGACTTCGGCGGGCACGGCTACCTGCCGGAGGGCTGGGACCTGCTGATCGTGGCCGCGATCGGGCTCGCCTTCTACTACTGGGGCGTCGCCAGCGCCTGGGCCAACCCCTCGCTGGCCGCTGTCCGGCAGGAGATGGCGGAGGCGGAGCTCGCCGAGGACGCTTCGGCTCCCGCCGAGGCGGGCGAGCCTTCGCGGGTCTGAGCCGCTGAGTCTCCGAATCGGGTGACATGTCGAAGGGCCGGTCGGGTACCGGCCCTTCGGCGTTCCCGCAGGACTTGCCCGGCTTCAGGACTTGCCCGCCTTCAGGACTTGCCCGGCTTCGGGACTTGCCCGCCTTCAGGACTTGCCGGCGGTCAGGGCTTGTCCGCCGGCACGCAGGAGGCCCGGACGGTCAGGTGGAAGGTGTCCGGGGCGGTGTCGGGCTCGCCGAGCACCACCGAGGCGGTGAACTCGTCGGATCCCTTGGCGAGGTCGAGCCGCCGGTCGTCACGGTGCCGGACGCCGAAGCCGTCCTGCGCGAGCCGCTGCCGTACCGCTTCGAAGACCTCCGGCGCCTTCGAGGCAGACAGCCCGCTCAGGTCGTACGTCAGGTACGGCAGGTAGGTCGGGGTCGAGCCGACCGGCCCGGGAGCGCACTCGTCCCTGTCGGGCTGGGGTGCGGACACCCGTGCCGCGTCCTTCCCGGGGACGGCGGCGAGCGCGGCGGTGGCGTAGGCCCGGACCTTCTCCTCGGCCCGGCCGAGCCGCATCGACGGGGTGTCGCTGCCGCAGGCGGCGAGGGCGAGGAGGGTGGCGGGCAGCAGCAGGCCGAGCGCGGCGGTCCGCCGGGGGTGGGTGGGCCGGATCATGTGACCGGCTGTCCCGCGATGACCTGGCCGAAGGCCTTCCAGGACGGCGTGTTCGCGTTCCAGTAGTGGTCGTGGTCGGTGTCCTGGGCCGGCAGGTGCTGGGCGCCGAAGGCCGGGTTCATCGGGTCCCGGCCGAACCGCAGGTGGTAGTCGTCGCTGGTCGGGTCGAGGTTGTCGATGTCGATCGCCGGGGTCCAGTCCGTGATCGAGTCCTTGCCGCCGAGCACGGTGTAGACGTGGCTGGGGTCGATCTTGGTGCCGTTCCCGAGGTCGGTGTTGAGGTCGGCGGCCCGTTCGACGCCGACGCCGGGACTCCCGGCGAAGATCACGGTGTCCACCGGCAGTCCCTTGTCGCGCATGGTGTAGCCGACCACGGTGCTGCCGTAGCTGTGCCCGATGATGGTGTTGTGGGACGGCGTGCCCTGGTGGGTGGCGCGCAGGCCGGACTGGAAGTTGAACAGGTCCTGCTCGGCGTCCTTGGCGTAGCCCTCGTAGGCCGCGTCCGGGACGGGCGCCCCGAGCGTGGGCGAGGCGGTCTGGGGCGCCGCGTAGTTCACGTACGCGATCGTGGAGACCTTGGCGCCCGGACTGGACTGTTCCGCGCTGCGGTACATCTCCTTGGCCTTGTCCATGGTGCCGCCGACGCCGCCGAGCCGGGACTCGGTGCCGGGCACGAAGGTGGCCACGTGGTCGGCGGTGTCCGGGTCGTTCAGGGCCAGGATCGCGCGGCCGCCCACCGCCGCGGCGTCGAGCCGGAGCAGGTACGGCCGCGGGTTGCTGTCGGTCACGGGCTGGGCGAGGCGGTCCTGGAGCGTCTGGAGGCCGTGCAACTCGTCCTCCAGGCCCTTGCGCTGGGCCTCCCAGACCACGTGCTCCGGGTTCTTGGCGGCGCCGCCCGGCGTACCCACCCAGGAGGTCGGCTCGGCCTGGTCGAGGGCGGCGAGCTGGGTGCGGAGGTCCGACTGGGCCCGGGTCAGGTTGGTCCGGTTCGCCTGGTCCCGGGCAGCGGCGGGGATGCCGTCGAGATTGCCGACCTGGTCGGGGTGGTTGAGGATCAGCCGCTGCTGCTGGGCCGACGTCAGACCGTCCCACCAGGTCTTGACGTCCGCGGGCTTGGTGCCGGCCGGCGGGACGTGGTCCGTCGCGTCGTCCGCGGCCCGGTCGGCCGAGACCGCCGCGCCGGTCAGGCCGGTGCCGTCGGCGGCGTGCTGGGCGAAGCGGTTCAGCCGGCCGGTGATCGCCCGGTCCGCCTGGGCTCCCTCGTTGAGGGCCGCGGTGATCCGCGCGCTGATGTCCTCCGCCCGCTTGCGCATGGCCTCGTCGGCCGAGGCCGCCTGGGTGCCCCCGGGCTGACCGGGGGCGGGACCCCAGCTGATCTGACCGTCGGGGGCCACCGTGAGACCGTCCGCCTTGGCGTCGTCGAGGGCGGCCACCAGGTGGGACTGCGCCAGTGCGAAGGCCTCGCCGGCGGCGCTCAACGAGCGGCTGACGAAAACGAGTTCCTCGTGCGCGTTCTGCAGCTTGGTGGTGAAGGCCTGGAGGTCGCCGAAGACCTGGGTGGCGGTCGTGCCCGTCCAGCCCGACAGCCGGTTGACGACGGTGCTCTGCCAGACGTCGATGTGCTCGGCGAACTTGCCGGCCAGGGCTTCGTAGGCGTTCTTGGCGCCGGCCAGGTCGTTGAGGTCGGCGTCGTGGAGCGTCGCGATGTCCACGGTCACCGTCCCTTCGCGGACTGGTCGCCGACGATCACCGTGTTGAACGGGTCCGGTCTGGACGGGCCGGGCGTGGACGGGGAGGTGCTGGCGGCCGTCCGGGCGGCAGTGCCGTCCAGGTCGTCGGCGATGTTGCGGTCGCTCGACCCGTAGGACTGCGCGATCTGCTGCAGCTTGGTCCCGTACCGGCCGAGGTCGCCCGCCAGACTGTTCAGCAGCGTGGCCCAGTTGGCGGTGCAGTTGTGCAGGGCCGTCGCGGTGGTCCAGCCCTTGAGGCCGCCCTCGGCCTTTCCGCTCGCCTCGGTCAGCGCCTGGTCCTCGCCCGGGACGGCCTGCGCCAGTTGCTGGGCACTCTGCCCACTTGCCGTCAGATCGCTTGGCCTGACGACGAGTTCGAGTGCTTTGTCCGGATCCACTGTCGCTGTCCCCCCTGATCGCCCGTCGATGGACGAGGACAAGGACGCCGGGGACCGGAGGGCAGTTCCGTGCGGAACCGGGCTTCGTGTACCTCCGTTCTGCCTGGTCCGAGGCCTCCTGGTCACCCCCTTCGAGGATGGCCTCCGTCTCGGTTCGCGCGCCCGGCGTGGTGGCGGGCAGTCCTCGCCAGGGAGGTCGGGAGCAGCGTTGCGGCACCCGGATCGGCGCGGTGGCGGATGGCAGGCCGGTGCCGTCGCCGTGCGAGGACCCGGAGCGGCTGGACGCGCGGCGCGCCGAGGTGGGCATCGAGCGGTTCGACAAGTGCACCGCACGGTTCTGCCCCGTGGAACCGGCAAGTTGCCGGGCCGGATGGGCTCTTGCGCGCGGCTGCCCGGCCGTTTTGACTGGCCTCCGACCAGCACTGTCAGTCAAGCGGCTGAGCTGACGAGAGGACAACCGGTGCAGCAGTACGCGGAGTACAGCGACCAGTACATCGACGGGGCCTGGCGGCCCTCCGGGGACCCCGGCTCGATCGCCGTCCTGAACCCGGCGACCGAGCAGGTGCTCGCCACGGTGCCGGCCGGCGGGACGACCGACGTCGACGCGGCGGTGGCGGCAGCACGCCGGGCCGCCCGGAGCTGGGCCGCGACCACCCGCGAGGAGCGGCTGGACCTGCTGACCCGGCTGCGCGACGGGCTCGCCGCCGCACAGAACGAGATCACCGAGACGGTCGTCGCCGAACTGGGCGCCCCGGTCGGCTTCACCGCCGCCGTGCACGCCGGGCTGCCGCTGACCGTGGCGACCTCCTACCTGACCCTGCTCGCCGAGCACCCCTTCGAGGAGCGGATCGGCAACTCGGTGGTACACGCCGAGCCGGCCGGGGTGGTCGCTGCAATCACGCCGTGGAACTACCCGCTGCACCAGATCGTGGCCAAGGTCGTCCCCGCCCTGGCGGCCGGCTGCCCGGTGGTCCTCAAGCCGGCCGAGGACACCCCGCTGGTGGCCCGGCTGTTCGCCCGCCTGGTGCACGAGGCCGGGTTCCCGGCCGGCGTGTTCAACCTCGTCACCGGCACCGGGGAACTGGCGGGCGCGGCGCTCGTCGCCCACCCGGGGGTGGACGTGGTCTCGTTCACCGGCTCCACCGCCGTCGGCCGGCAGGTCGCCGAGACGGCCGGCCGGGGCCTCAAGCGGGTCGCCCTGGAGCTCGGCGGCAAGTCGGCCAACGTCGTCCTGCCGGGCGCCAACATCACCCGCGCGGTCAAGACCAACGTCGCCGGCGTCTTCGCCAACTCGGGCCAGACCTGCAGCGCCTGGACCCGCCTGCTGGTGCACGAGGACCAGTACGAGGAGGCGATCACGCGAGCCGCCAAGGCTGCCGCCCCGTACGTGCCCGGCGACCCCACCGACCCGCAGACCCGGATCGGCCCGGTGGTCAACGCCAAGCAGCTGGCCCGGGTGCGCGGCTACATCGACGGCGCGCTGGCCGAGGGCGCCCGGCTGGTCGTCGGCGGCTCGGAGCCCGTCGCCGAACTGCCCACCGGCTTCTACGTCCGCCCGACCGTACTCGCCGACGTGGCACCGGAGATGGCGGTGGCCCAGGAGGAGGTCTTCGGCCCGGTCCTGGTGATCCTCGCCTACCGCGACGAGGACCACGCCGTCGAACTCGCCAACGGCACCCTGTACGGCCTGGCCGGCGGCGTCTGGGCCCGCGACACCGACACCGCCGCCGCCTTCGCCCGCCGCCTCGACACCGGCCAGGTCGACCTCAACGGCGGCCGCTTCAACCCCCTCGCGCCGTTCGGCGGCTACAAGAACTCCGGCCTCGGCCGCGAACTGGGCCGCCACGGGCTGGAGGAGTTCCTGCAGTACAAGTCGCTGCAGTACTAGCGGAATCGGGTGTCGCCCGGGGCCGCCGGCGGAGGTGCCGGCGGCCCCGGGCGTTCCCGGCGGGGTGTGGGGGTGCGGGGGGGTGTTGGGGGGCTCCCCGTGTTCCGGGCGGTCGTCAGGCGAGGTCGATGCCCGGGTAGAGGGGGTACGGGGTGAGGAGGTCGGCGGCGCGCTTGGCGGTGGCGTCGCGGAGGGCGGCGTCGAGGGTGTAACCGGCCTTGGACGGGGTGCCGTTGGCGGCGGTGGTGGGGATGGTGGCGCGCAGGACGGTGTCGATCAGTTCGGCGATCTCGTCCATCTCGGCAGCGCCGAGGCCGCGGGTGGTGAGGGCGGGGGTGCCGAGGCGGATGCCGGAGGTGTACCAGGCACCGTTGGGGTCCTGCGGGACGGAGTTGCGGTTGGTGACGATGCCCGAGTCGAGCAGTGCCGCCTCGGCCTGCCGGCCGGTCAGGCCGTAGCCGGAGACGTCGGCGAGGACGAGGTGGTTGTCGGTACCGCCGGTGACCAGCTTGGTGCCGCGGCGCAGCAGGCCCTCGGCGAGGGCCTGGGCGTTGGCGACGACGGCGTGGGCGTAGGCCTGGAACTCGGGGCGGCGGGCCTCGGCGAAGGCGACGGCCTTGGCGGCCATGACGTGCGAGAGCGGGCCGCCGAGCACCAGCGGGCAGCCGCGGTCGACGTGTTCGGCCAGCTCGGCGGTGCAGAGCACCATGCCGCCGCGCGGGCCGCGCAGGGACTTGTGGGTGGTCGTGGTGACGATGTGGGCGTGCGGGACGGGGTCGTGGTCGCCGGTCAGCACCTTGCCCGCGACCAGGCCGGCGAAGTGCGCCATGTCGACCATGAGGGTGGCGCCGACCTCGTCCGCGATCTCGCGCATCAGGCGGAAGTTGACCAGCCGCGGGTAGGCGGAGTAGCCGGCGACGATGATCAGCGGGCGGAACTCGCGGGCGGTCTCGCGCAGCGCGTCGTAGTCGATCAGGCCGGTGGCCGGGTCGGTGCCGTAGCTGCGCTGCTCGAACATCTTGCCCGAGATGTTGGGGCGGAAGCCGTGGGTGAGGTGGCCGCCGGTGTCGAGGGACATGCCGAGCATGCGCTGGTTGCCGAGCTCGTGGCGCAGCTGTGCCCAGTCCTCCTCGGTGAGGTCGTTGACGTTACGGACCCGGGCCCGCTCGAGAGCCGGGCTCTCGACCCGCTGGGACAGGACGGCCCAGAAGGCGGTGAGGTTGGCATCGATGCCGGAGTGCGGCTGGACGTAGGCGTGGTCGGCGCCGAACAGCTCGCGGGCGTGCTCGGCGGCGAGGGTCTCGACGGTGTCGACGTTGCGGCAGCCCGCGTAGAAGCGGCGGCCGGCGGTGCCCTCGGCGTACTTGTCGCTGAGCCAGTTGCCCATGGCGAGGAGGACGGCCGGGGAGGCGTAGTTCTCGCTGGCGATCAGCTTCAGCGAGGCGCGCTGGTCGGCGAGTTCCCGGCCGATGGCGGCGGCGATCCGCGGTTCGACGGCGGCGACCACCTCGAGGGCGCTGCGGAAGGCGGTGTCGGCGGCGGGGGTCGCGGCGGTGTGGGGCTGCTGGGCCAAGGCGGTCTCCTGACGGGGATGCGGATGGCCCAGGCGCTCGGCAACTTCACGTGAGGTTTCACGAGGCCGCTTCCCGATGGTTGATTCCATCCCTACGCGCCAGTCGCAGCCCACCGGGATCGTATCAACATCGGACGGACTGTGGCGGAGGTCTCAGAATGCGGAACGCCCGGTCCGATTTGCCATCTTATGTCCGTTTCTTTTGCGACGCCGGTGTTGCGGCGAAATGAAGCCGCCACATTTCCCGAAACAGTGTCGCAGGAATACCAACGAGCGCCCGAAAGGTGATTTGCGGTCCCTCGGACGCATCCGATCAAATGTCGTTCGAACGGCCCACGGGAAACCCCCGTAGGCCGTACCGGAAATGCACATCAGCGCACCCTCACCCATGGGCGGCGGAGAATTCGGGGGTTACGCCTCATGGCAGTGGTCGACACAGTCCCAGTCCCTACGGCCGGGCCCGCGACCGCCGCGGCCCCGAGCCCGCTCCGCCGGATCCTGCGGAACCGGGTCGGTGCCGCCGCCCTGGCCGTCGTGCTGCTGTTCCTGCTGCTCGCCATCGCGGCCCCGCTGATCGCCGCGCTGTACGGGAAGAACCCGGTCGAGCACTACGGCCAGAACACTCCGGGCCTGCTCAGCGACGGCGGCCTGCCGATGCTGCCGAACGGCGGGATCTCCGGAGATTTCTGGTTCGGCCTGGAGCCCGGCCTCGGCCGGGACGTGTTCACCCAGCTGCTGTGCGGCATCCGCACCTCGCTGCTGATCGCCTTCGCCGCCGCCACCGCGACCACCGCACTGGGCGTCCTGGCCGGTGTCGCGGTCGGCTATCTCGGTGGAATCGCGGACCGGCTGTTCGGATTCCTCGCCAATGTGCTGCAGGCCTTTCCGACCCTGCTCCTGCTGCTCGCACTCAGCCCGGTCATCCAGTCCCGGCTGGTCGATCCGGGCGCCGCGGAACCGGAATGGATGCAGTTCCTGGTGCTGATCCTGGTTTTCTCCGTGTTCGGCTGGATTCCGCTCGCGCTTTCCCTTCGGGCCACTGTGCGCTCGCTCCGAGAAAGGGATTTCGTGCAGTCCGCCCGGCCCCAGGCCGCGAGCCGGCTCCATGTCGTCGTCCACGAACTGCTGCCGAATGTGCGCTCGCAGCTGCTGGTCCACGCCACCATGGCGGTGCCGGGCTACGTCGCCTCCGAGGCCGCGCTGTCCTTCCTTGGTGTCGGCATCACCGAGCCGGTCCCGGACTGGGGGCGGATGATCTCGCGCGGTTCGGAGGTCTTCCAGGCCGACCCCACCTACCTGGTCTTCCCCGGGACGGCGCTGCTGCTGTTCGCGATCGCCTTCAACCTGCTCGGCGACGCCGTCCGGGACGCGCTGGATCCGCGTGCCGGCGTCCGCTGAGACCTGCTGAACCCTGCTGAATCCGCTGAGTCCCGCTGCGTCCGCCGAGCCACACCCTTCCCATCCGTCAACCCGAACCCTCCCCGGCGCGATCCGCCGGGGCGAGGAGAGATTCGCCATGCGCTGGACCAGACCGTCCCTCGCCGTCACCGCCACCGTCCTGCTGGCGACCTCCTGCTCGGCCGGCGCGGGCAGCACCGGCTCCGCCGGCGCCGGGGCCTCCGCCAAGGAGACCTCCCCGCTGACCGCCGTGCACGGCACCGAGCAGGACAGTGCCGGGCCGGCCCCCGCCGTCCCGGGCGCCCGCGCGGGCGGCACGCTGAACGTGTACAACAGCGTCGAGTTCCGCCACCTCGACCCGCAGAAGGTCTACGCGGGCGCCACCTACAACACCTCGCTGCCCTGGGGGCGCCCGCTGACGCAGTATCAGATAGTGGACGGCAAGGCCAAGTTGGTCGGCGACCTGGCCACCGACACCGGCACCTCCGCCGACGGCGGGCGCACCTGGACGTACCGGCTCAAGCAGGGCGTGGCCTGGGAGGACGGCAAGCCGATCACCGCCCAGGACGTCAAGTACGGCATCGAACGCACCTTCGGCAAGGGCTACGAGGTCGGCCCGCCCTACTGGCCGCAGTGGCTCACCGGCGAGGCGAACTACGAGGCGGCGCGCGCCCAGTACGCGGGCCCGCGGGACGGCGACCTGGCCGCGATCGAGACCCCGGACGAGCGCACCGTCGTCTCCACTTCCCGCAACCGCAGGCCGACGTCCCGTACATGGCCGCGCAGTCCTCCTCCTCGCCGGTGCGCCGGGACAAGGACACCGGGGGACGGACTACGACCGCCGGCCGTTCGCCACCGGCCCGTACCGGATCGTCGAGCACGTCCAGAACACCCGGATGGTGCTGGAGCGCAACCCGGCGTGGAAGCCCGAGACCGACCTGCTCGACCGGGTCGGCATCCCGACGGCCCGGGTGCGCGACTACCCGCACCAGTTCTCGGGCGGGATGCGCCAGCGCGTGATGATCGCGATGGCGCTGATGAACGATCCGCAGCTGCTGATCGCCGACGAGCCGACCACCGCCCTGGACGCCCGCGTCCAGCGGCAAGTCCTCGACCTTCTGGGCGAGTTGCAGCGCGAGCACGGCACCGTCGTGCTGCTGGTCAGCCACGACCTGGGCGTCGTCGCCGGGACGACGGACCGCACGCTGGTGCTGCGCGGCGGCGTCCGGGCCGAGTCCGCGCCGACCGCCGACCGCCGAACTGCTGACCGCGCCGGGTGAGCCGTACACCCGGGCACTCGTGGGGGCCGCGCTCCGACTGGGCTCCGTACCGGGCACGACACTGCCGACAGTTGATGGCCCGTCACTTTCGCGGGCGTACCGGCCGAGGGTCGTCGAGCGATCCGAGCGATGGCTGGTCGAGGTGGAGGACCTCACCGTGCACTTCCCCGGGCGACGGCGCCTCCTCGGAAGGCGTCGCTTCCCCGGAGGGTGGCGTCTCCCCGACCTGCGGGCCGAGCCGGTCCGGGCGGTCGAGGGCGTCAGCCTGCGGATCGCGCCCGGCGAGACGGTCGGGCTGGTCGGCGAGTCCGGCTCCGGCAAGTCCACCACCTCGCGGGTCCTGGCCGGCCTTCAACGGCCGACCAGCGGAAGGGTGTTGTACAACGGCCTGGACGTCACCCGCCCGGACCGGGAGCTGCGGCACCGGCTCGGCCGCGAGATCCAGTTGGTCTTCCAGGACCCGTACGCCTCGCTCAACCCGCGCCGTACCGTCGCCCAGACCCTCGACACCCCGCTGCGCCTGCACACCCCGCTGACCCCGGCCGAACGGCGGGAGCGGTCCGCCGAGTTGCTGGAGCAGGTCGGACTGAACGCCGGACACCTGGACCGTTACCCGCACGAATTCTCCGGCGGGCAGCGCCAACGGATCGGCATCGCCCGGGCCCTGGCCCCGCAGCCGCGCCTGATCATCGCGGACGAACCGGTCTCGGCACTCGACGTGTCGGTGCGGGCACAGGTGCTCAACCTGCTGATGGAGCTGCGCGAACGCCTCGGCGTGGCCTTCCTGTTCGTCTCGCACGACCTCGCCGTGGTCCGGCACTTCTGCGACCGGGTGGCCGTCATGCACCGGGGCCGACTGGTGGAGTCCACCGACCGGGACCGGCTGTTCGCCGCGCCGCACACCGAGTACACGGTCCGCGCGGGCGGGGTTCCTCGCGGGCGGGTTCCTCACCGACGGCTCACGCGGGCGGCCCGCCCGGGCGGCTTCGCTCGCGGGGTCAGCGCGGGTCGTCGGGGAGGAGCGCGTAGAGGTACATGTCGCGGCGCTCCCCGCCGATCGTGCGGTGGGAACGCAGCAGGCCCTCGCGGCGGAAGCCGGTCCGCTCGGCGGCGCGCAGCGATCCGGTGTTCCACGGCTCGATGGACAGCTCCAGCCGGGCCAGGCCCAGTTCGTCCAGCGCCCATTCGGCGACGGACCGCAGCGCATGGCCCGCCACGCCCCCGCCGCGCGCCGAGGGAGCCGTCCAGTAGCCGATCGAGGCACGGTCGTCGGGCTGCGGGAACAGGCCGACGAAGCCCACGGCCCGGTCCGGCGCCTCTGCCCCGTCCGCTTCTGCCCCGCCGCCCGCCCCTCCCCCGTCCGCCTGGCAGGCGACCGCGAAGGAGCAGCCGGCGCCGTCGGCGGCCTTCGCCCACTGCCGCTCGACGAAGGCCCGCCCGGCCGCCTCGTCGTACGCGGCCGGAACGGTGGTGACCAGCGGGATGTACGGGTCGGCGGCGGCCTCCCGGATGACCGGCAGGTCGGTGAGGCGCCAGGGGCGCAGGGTGAAGGGGCCGGCGGAAAGGGTTGGCACGATCAGGGGCGGGCGGTTCATGATCGAAGCCTGCCAGGTCCGATCGAAGAGGTGTAGCGAATATGTCCACCAGCAACCAGGCACCCGTGGACACGGAGCTCGTCGAGGCAGCCCAGGAGGTGGCGCGGCGGTACGCGCGGGGCGACAACCACACCGTGGCGGCCGCCGGGCGCAATGCCGACGGGCGGATCGTCACCGCCCTGAACGCCTACCACTTCACCGGCGGGCCCTGCGCGGAGCTGGTGCTCATCGGGGCGGCGGCCGGGCAGGGGGCGTACGAGCTCACCACCGTCGTGGCGGTCGGCGACCGGGAGCGCGGGGTGATCCCGCCGTGCGGGCGCTGCCGCCAGGCGCTGCTGGACTACTTCCCGCAGGTGCGGATCATCGTCGGGCAGGGGTCCGAGCTGCGCACCGTACCGGTGCTGGACCTGCTGCCGGAGACGTACGTCTGGGCCGACCACCAGGAGGACTGACCACCCGGGGGGATGGCCCCAGGAGAACTGACCACCCGGAGGATTGAGGGCACGCTTAGCAGGCCGGCACTCGGGTGCACGGGGGAATCAGCAGCCGGTCACCCGCATGTGCGAACCGGCGGCGGGCTTCCCGTGTGCGGCCGACGGCGCTCAGTAACGTGCGGCGGAACGGTCCACGCAGCACGCCCATCGACTTCGCCGCGCCCGGCGCCCCCCGCCAGGTCGTCGCCAGCCTTCACCGGTGCCCGATGACCCGCTCCCACCACCCCTGAGCCCACCGACTGCGCTCGCGCAGGCATTCGCCCTTCGTTCTGCTGCGCGATTCCGGCTCAAGGCGTTAGCGTGCAGGCGATGTGACATAGCAGACGTAGGAATCGCCAGCCCGAGGGGGCACATTGTCGGACGACCTGCTCAACGCGAAGATCCACCACGGTTTCGATCACCTCGACGCCGACGGCGACGGCCTGCTCACCGAACGGGACCACGTCCTGATGGGCCACTCGGTGGCCCGCTCGCTCGGCCACCAGGAGGGCTCGGAGGCGGAAGCCGTCATCGTCCGCGCCTACCTGACGATCTGGCACGACCTCCACCTCGCCCGACTGCCCGCCGGCACCGAGGCGATCACCCGCGAGCAGTTCACCGCCTCGACCGGCTCGCTCGCCGGCGACCCCGAGGCCGCCCGGGACATCCTCGGCGCGCTCGCCGAGGCCTTCCTCGCCGTCGCCGACGCCGACCACAGCGGAACCGTGGACGCGGGCGAGTTCTTCGTCTTCCAGCGCGGCCACTTCGCCGGCCTCGGCCGCGACGACGCCGACGAAGCCTTCCGCCACCTCGACACCGACGGCGACGGCGTACTGTCCGCGGCCGAGTTCACCAACGCCATCATCGAGTACTGGACCAGCCGCGACCCGGACGCACCCGGCAACTGGTGGACGGGCAAGCCCCCGCACGGCTTCTGAGCCGGGCTTACGGACGCGGCGGAGCGAAGGATCGTCCCGGTCAGGCGGACGGGACGATCCGCTCGACGATGGTGTCGACCAGCGCCGAGAGGCCGTCGACGCCCAACACCTCGGGCAGGGTGAGGTGTTCGATGATCAGGCCGGTCATGGCGAGGTAGAGCACGATGACGGTCTCCCGGTCGCCGGGGAAGCCCTCGCCCAGGTGGTAGGCGATGTTGGCCTCAAGGTCGTCCCGGATGGTGCGGGTGAGCTGGGCCCGCAGGTCCGGGCGGCGGGTGGCCTCCAGACGCAGCTCGAGCATCGCGAGGTAGCCGGCCCGGTCGGCGGTGATGCGGCGGATCAGCTCGTGCATCAGGGCCGTGACCAGGGCGCGGTCGCGGGGGGCGCGCATCAGCTCGTCGATGATCGCCGGGTCCGGGATGATCCGGTGGTGGATGTGCCGGGCGGTCTGGTGGAGCAGGTGGTCCCGGCTCGCGAAGTAGTTGGAGGCCGTGCCCTTGGGGACGCCGGCCTGGACGTCGACCGCGCGGAAGGTGAGGCCGCGGGCACCCTCGTGGGCGAGGACCTCGATGGCGGCGTCGGCGAGGGCGGTGCGGCGGGCGGGGTTCTGGACCATGGGCCGATTCTGCCTCCTGCGGACTTCCGGGACTCGGGGCGGTACCGGATCGGGGCGACATGGGCTCGAGGAGCCGGTTTCAGGAGATCCCTTGTTTCAGGAACCCCTTGATTTCAGGAGACCTCTGGCAACCACTACGACTGGAGTACTATAAATGTCGTGGTTCATGGAGCAGGCCTGCACGGCCCGCGCCGCGTCCCGATCCCGTTCATCGATCCCGAGGACCTGAATGCGCAAGCTCAGCTACTTCGTCGGCACCACCATCGACGGCTTCATCGCAGCCCCGAACGGTGACTTCGACTTCTTCATGCCGCACCTCACCGAGGACTTCGCCCCGACGCTCTTCACCGAGTACCCGGAGACCATCCCCACCCCCGGCCGCACGGCGGTCGGCATCGCGGAGGCACCCAACAAGCACTTCGACACCGTGCTCCAGGGGCGCGGCAGCTACGACGTCGGGCTGGCCGTCGGCCTCACCAGCCCGTACGCCCACCTGCGGCAGATCGTCTTCTCCCGCACCCTGGAGTCGAGCCCGGACCCCGCGGTGGAGGTCACCGCCGAGGACCCGCTGAGCGTC
Organism: Kitasatospora sp. NPDC051164; assembly: GCF_044455625.1. Taxonomy (NCBI): domain Bacteria; kingdom Bacillati; phylum Actinomycetota; class Actinomycetes; order Kitasatosporales; family Streptomycetaceae; genus Kitasatospora; species Kitasatospora sp. NPDC051164. The sequence goes on from NZ_JBITFB010000001.1 coordinate 73,549, forward strand.
GTCCGCCGGCTCAAGCAGGAGGACGGGCTCGGCATCTGGCTCTGCGGGGGCGCCGACCTGGCCGGCCGGCTGCTGCCCGAGATCGACGAACTGATCATCAAGCAGTACCCGGTGGTGGCCGGGTCGGGTATCCCGCTGTTCCGCACGGGCTTCGAACCGCGCACCTTCACGCTCACCGACAGCCGGGTCTTCGAGCGTGGGAACGTCATCCTCACCTACGCCCGGACGACGCCTTCGACGGACGCGAACGCGCAGGACGCCCCGGCCGCGCAGAACGCCGCGGCCGCCGGCTGACGCTCACCACCAGGCAGACGCCCGCGACCACGATCGCCCCACCCGCCAGGGTGGAGCCGGTCAGCGGCTCGGCCAGGATCAGCCAGCCCAGCAGCACCGCGACCACCGGGTTCACGTACGCGTACGTGCCGACCAGCGTCAGCGGGGCGGAGCGCAGCAGCCAGGCGTACGCGGTGAAGGCGACCAGCGAGCCGAACACCACCAGGTAGGCGAGGGCCAGCCAGGACCGGCCGGAGACGGTCGCCAGGTCCAGCCCGTGCTGCTCACCGCGGACCAGTCCGATCAGCAGATCGCAGAGGCCGCCGGCCAGCATCTGGTACGCGCTCGCGGCGAGCACGTTGCCCGGCAGCGGGATCTTCTTGCTCGCGAAGGAGCCGGCCGACCAGAGCAGCGTGGCGCAGATGATCAGGATCACGCCGAGCGGCTTGATGGACCCACCGATCGCCGGGGCCGACAGCACACCGAGGCCGACCAGCCCGAGCAGCACACCGGCGAGCTCGGCGGGCTTCGGACGCTCACCGCCGAAGGCCGTCAGCACCACCATCCACAGCGGGACGGCCGCCACCAGCAGAGCGGCCAGGCCGGAGGGCACGGAGGTCTCGCCCAGGACCACCAGTCCGTTGCCACCGGTCAGCAGCAGCACGCCGACCAGGGCGGCGGAGGCCAGCTGGCGTCCGCTCACCTTCAGCCCGGCCGGGCCCTGGCGCACCAACAGGTAGCCGGCCAGCAGGAGGCCCGCGGTGAGGAAACGGGCGGCGGCGGAGAGGAACGAGGGCATCGTCTCCACGGCGATCCGGATCGCCAGGTAGGTCGAGCCCCAGACGACGTAGACGACGGCGAGGGCCAGCCAGACCGCGCCGCCGAGGCGGGCGGCGGGGCGGGCGTCGCCGAGCGGGGACGGGCTGGTGGAGGGGGTTGTGGCGGGCAGGCTGGTGGAAGGCGGGGCGGGGGCGGGACCGGGGGCGGTGGCTGGTTGGGATGAAGCGGGCGATGTCATGTGTGTCCCCCTTGGACGGTGCTGGCCGAACATCCGATATGACAGCGCATCGACGACCTGGTGCGCCAGTCGGTATCACGAATCGGACCGAAGGACGTACCGTGGGCGCTCCCCAGTCAGGAGGTCGAACCCGTGTCCGAGTCCGAGGAGGACCTGCCCTTCTTCGTCTACGGCACCCTGCGCAGCGGCGGCCGCAACCACGCTGCGCACCTGGCCGGACGCTGTGCCGACATCCGCCCGGCGGTACTGGACGGCGCCGCGCTGCACGCGGGCCCCGGCTTCCCGTACGCGGTGCTCGACGCGACGCCCGGACGCCGGATCACGGGTGAGCTGGTCACCGTACGCCCAGGCGCGTACGCCGGAGCACTCGCGGCCCTGGACCTGCTGGAGGAGTGCCGCGCGGACGGGACCGGGCTGTACGTGCGGCGGCGGATGGCGGTGCGGACGGCGGCGGGTGAGCCGCGGGACGCGTGGGTCTACCTTGCCGGGCCGGCCGCCGAGGCGCGACTGCGCGAGCGGCCGGCGCTGATCGAGTCGGGGGACTGGGCGGACAGGTGACGGCTGACGGGGGCGGCTGACGGCTGACGGCTGACGGCTGACGGCTGACGGCTGACGGGGCGGCGAATAGCTGACAGCGGACAGAGTTCAGCGGACAGAGTTTGAAATCTGTCATCTGTCCACTGTCATCTGTCACCCGTGAGATCCGGCCCGGACCTCCCGGATACCGCCAGGTAGGCTGCCCCGGCCAGCATGATCGCTGGATCCCCAGGATCGAACGGACGAGGAGCCACCGGTGCCCGAGCTGCCACCCCCGATCACCGTCGTCGGGATCGGGGCCGACGGCTGGCCCGGCCTCGCCGCCACCTCCCGGGCCGCCCTGCGGGACGCCGAGGTGGTCGTCGGCGGCCCCCGCCAGCTGGACCTGCTCCCCGACGACGAGGTCACCGCCGAGCGCGTCCCCTGGCCGTCCCCGTTGCGCCCGGCCGTCCCCGGCCTGCTCGCCGCCCACGCCGACCGCCGCGTCGCCGTCCTGGCCAGCGGCGACCCCATGTTCTTCGGCATCGGCCGCACCCTCGCCGAGACCGTCGGCGTCGAGCGGCTGCGCGTCCTGCCGCACCCCTCCGCCGTCTCCTACGCCTGCGCCCGGCTCGGCTGGCCGCTGGAGGCGACCGAGGTGGTCAGCCTGGTCGGCCGCCCACTGGACACCCTCGCGCTCGCCCTTCACCCCGGCCGCCGCCTGCTGGTGCTCAGCGCCGACGCCGCGACCCCGGCCGCCGTCGCCGCGCTGCTCACCGAGCGCGGCTACGGCACCGCCCGGCTTCGTGTCCTCGAGAAGCTCGGCCACGCGCGCGAGCGGCAGCTCGACGGCCCCGCCGACGGCTGGCCGCACCCGCCCGGCGACCCGCTGAACCTGATCGCCGTCGAACTCGGCGACGGCCCCCGCAGCTCCCTCGTCCCCGGGCTGCCCGACGCCGCGTACGAGAGCGACGGCCAGCTCACCAAGCGCCACGTCCGCGCCGCGACCCTCGCCACGCTCGCCCCCTCCCCCGGCGAGCTGCTCTGGGACGTCGGCGGCGGCTCGGGCTCGATCGCCGTCGAGTGGCTGCGCGCCCACCGCGACTGCCGGGCCGTCAGCGTCGAGCGGGACCCGGTGCGCGCCGAGCGGATCGCCCGCAACGCCGCCGCGCTGGGCGTGCCCCGGCTGCGCGTGGTGACCGGCCCCGCCCCCGCCGCGCTCACCGGACTCCCCACGCCCGACGCCGTGTTCATCGGCGGCGGCCTCACCGTGCCCGGCCTGCTGGACAGTTGCTGGGCCGCACTGCGCCCGGGCGGCCGGCTGGTCGCCAACACCGTGACCCTGGAGTCCGAGGCGCTGCTCACCGAGTGGTACCGACGCCACGGCGGCGAACTCGTCAAGCTGGCCGTCGCCCACGCCGTCCCGGTGGGCGGCTTCACCGGGTGGCGCCAGGCCATGCCGGTCACCCAGTGGTCCGCCGTCAAGACCGACACCCCCCAGGAGGACGCCTCGTGACCGTCTACTTCATCGGAGCCGGCCCGGGTGCCGCCGACCTGATCACCCTGCGCGGCCAGCGCATCCTGGCCCGCACCGAGGTCTGCCTGTTCGCCGGCAGCCTGGTGCCGCGCGAGCTGCTGGACGAGTGCCCGCCCGGCGCCCGGCTCATCGACACCGCCCACATGACGCTGGACCTGATCATCGACGAGATGTCCCGCGCCCACCGCGAGGGCAAGGACGTGGCCCGGCTGCACTCCGGTGACCCGTCCGTCTTCTCCGCCGTCGCCGAGCAGATGCGCCGCCTGGACGCGGTGGGCATCCCGTACGAGGTGGTCCCCGGCGTGCCCGCGTTCGCCGCCGCCGCGGCCGCGCTGAAGCGGGAGTTGACCGTGCCGACCGTCGGCCAGACCGTCATCCTCACCCGGATCGCCAAGCGCGCCACCCCGATGCCCGAGGGTGAGGACCTCGCCACCCTCGGCCGCAGCGGCGCCCTGCTGGTGCTGCACCTGGCCGCCGGATACGTGGACGACGTGGTCGAGCAGCTGCTCCCCCACTACGGCGCCGACTGCCCGGCCGCCGTCGTCGCGATGGCCAGCCGTCCGGACGAGCTGGTGCTGCGCGGCACCGTCGGCGACATCGCCGAGCAGGTCAAGGCGGCGGGCGTGGTCCGCACCGCCGTCATCCTCGTCGGCCGGACGCTGGCCGCCGAGCACTTCCGCGACAGCCACCTCTACTCGGCGGACCGCGAACGCCCGCACGAGCCCTGCGGGTCCTGATGCGCCACCTGCTCATCCTCGGCGGGACGACGGAGGGGCGGACGCTGGCCGCCGCCCTCGACGGCCGCCCGTCCCTGCGGGTCACCAGCTCGCTGGCCGGCCGGGTCGCCCAGCCCCGGCTGCCCGCCGGGGAGGTGCGGATCGGCGGCTTCGGCGGCCCGGACGGCCTGGCCGCCTGGCTGCGCGCGGAGCGGGTGGATGCCGTCGTCGACGCCACCCACCCGTTCGCCGTCGGCATCTCGCGGAACGCGGCCCTCGCGGCCGCCGCCACCGGCGTGCCGCTGCTGGTGCTGCGCCGCCCCGGCTTCACTCCCGTCGACGGGGACCGCTGGCTCCCCGTCCCCTCGCTCGACGCGGCGGCCGAACTGCTGCCGCGGCACGGGGAGCGGGTCTTCCTCACCACCGGACGCCAGGGCCTCGCCGCCTTCGCCCACCTCGACGGGGTCCACTTCCTCGCCCGCTCGGTCGACCCGCCCGAGCCACCGCTGCCGCCGTCCTTCGAAGTCCTGCTGGACCGCGGCCCGTTCACGCTCGACGGCGAACGGGCGCTACTGCGCGAGCACCGCATCGACGTCCTGGTCACCAAGGACAGCGGCGGCGCCGCGACCGCCCCCAAGCTGACCGCCGCCCGCGAACTGCGCCTGCCCGTCATCATCGTGGAGCGTCCGCCGGTGCCGGACGGCGTGCCGGTCGTGCCGGACCTCGAGGGCGCGGTGCGCCGGCTGGAACAGCTGGGCCTGGAGCCGCCGGGCTGAGTCCGGTCCGTGAAATTGCCGGGCGGTCCCGCCGACCGCCCCGGCAGGATGGCCTGATGAGCGACGACCAGCGCACCCCGACCCCGCGTACCTCCGACGAACGCACCACCCTGACAGGCTTCCTGGACTACCAGCGCGACACCCTCGCGATGAAGTGCGTGGGCCTGACGACCGAGCAGCTCCGTGCCCGGGTGCTGGAACCCTCCGGGCTCTCGCTGCTCGGCCTGGTCCGGCACCTCGCCGAGGTGGAGCGCAGCTGGTTCCGCAACGTCTTCAACGACGAAGCCAGGCCCGGTTTCTGGAAGAACCCTGACGGCACGTTCGCCGAGTTCGACACCGAAACCGCCGACCCGGACGAGGCCTTCGCGATCTGGCGCCGCGAGTGCGACCACGCCCGGGAACTCGTCGCCGCCGCGGAGTCGTTGGACGTCCTGGGCCGCCACGGCGAGGAAGTCTTCTCGCTGCGCTGGATCCTCACCCACATGATCGAGGAGTACGCCCGCCACAACGGCCACGCCGACCTACTCCGCGAACACCTCGACGGCACCACCGGCGAGTAGCACCCGCGAGTAGCACCGGCGGCTGGCACCGGAGCCTGGCGGCGCCAGAGGGAGCAGGGATGCGGACCCGCCGCAAGGAACGCGATCCGGCTGGTTCGGGAACGGCGGTCGCCCTGGGCGCTGAACAACCCGGTGTTCGTGGAGTACCTGAACACCGGGTTGGACGTGGCCATCCTGCTGACCGGACTCAACGGGTGAGGCCTGCCGCCAGAATGACGAGCTATCAGATACCTCGGATATCTCAGATGTCGCGGAAGGTCTCGATCTGGGCGCCGATCGAGTTGAGGCGCTCGGCGAGGTCCTCGTAACCGCGGTTGATGACGTAGACGTTGCGCAGGACCGAGGTGCCCTGGGCGGCGAGCATCGCGAGGAGGATGACGACGGCGGGGCGCAGCGCCGGGGGGCACATCATCTCGGCGGCGCGCCAGCGGGTGGGGCCCTGGACCAGCACGCGGTGCGGGTCCAGGAGCTTGACGTCCGCGCCGAGGCGGGTCAGCTCGGTGAGGTAGATCGCGCGGTTGTCGTAGACCCAGTCGTGGATCATCGTGGTGCCGTGGGCGGCCGCGGCGATGGCGGCGAAGAACGGCACGTTGTCGATGTTGATGCCGGGGAACGGCATCGGGTGAATGGTGTCGATCGGGGCGGTCAGCTTGGAGGGGCGCACCGTGAGGTCGACCAGGCGGGTGTGGCCGTTGTGGGCCCGGTACTCCGGGGTGCGGTCGTAGTCGAGGCCCATGCCCTCGAGCACGGCGAGCTCGATCTCCAGGAACTCGATCGGCACCCGGCGGATCGTCAGCTCGGAGGAGGTGACGACGGCGGCGGCGAGCAGGCTCATCGCCTCCACCGGGTCCTCGGCCGGGGTGTAGTCGACGTCGCAGGTGATCTGCGGGACGCCGTGCACGGTGAGGGTGGTGGTACCGATGCCCTCGATCCTGACGCCCAGCTTCTCGAGGAAGAAGCAAAGGTCCTGGACCATGTAGTTGGGCGAGGCGTTGCGGATGACGCTCACGCCGTCGTGCCGCGCGGCGGCGAGCAGGGCGTTCTCGGTGACGGTGTCCCCGCGCTCGGTCAGGACGATCGGGCGGTCCAGCGGGGCGCCCGGCTCGACCGAGGCGTGGTAGGCGCCGCCGGTGGTGGCGACCTCCAGCCCGAAGCGGCGCAGCGCGGTCAGGTGCGGCTGGACGGTGCGGGTGCCGAGGTCGCAGCCGCCCGCGTACGGGATGGCGAAGTGCTGGGCGCGGTGCATCAGCGGGCCGAGGAACATCAGCACGCTGCGGGTGCGGCGGGCGGCCTCGACGTCCATCGCGGCGAGGTCCAGCTCGGCGGGCGGGGTGAGTTCGAGGTCGCGGCCGTCGTTGATCCAGCGGCTCTTGACGCCGATGCTGGTGAGCACCTCGAGGATGCGGTAGACCTCTTCGATCCGGGCGACGCTGCGGATCGTGGTGCGGCCGGTGGTCAGCAGCGAGGCGCAGAGGATCGCGACGCAGGCGTTCTTGCTGCTGCGGACGTCGATGGCGCCGGAGAGGCGGGTGCCCCCGGCGACCCGCAGGTGCATCGGGCCGGAGTAGCCGAGGGAGACGATCTCGCTGTCGAGGGCTTCGCCGATGCGGGCGATCATCTCAAGGCTGACGTTCTGCTTGCCCTGTTCGATGCGGTTGACCGCGCTCTGGCTGGTACCGAGTGCCTCTCCGAGCTGCGCCTGGGACCAGCCGCGGTGCTGGCGCGCGGTACGGATGAGGGTGCCGATTCGGGTGAGATAGTCGCCTGTCACTCGCCAGACCATATCTCATGGCTGAGATGACGATGGAACCGATGGACGGTGCGGCGCTCCTTTTGTCCGTTTCCCTCCCTGTATGGCCGTCAGATCTTCACATCACCACGTGGTGTCGTCACGCTCCCGTGACAGTCGTGACAATCTCACGGGCCCGGCGGCATCACGGCCCGCGGCATGACGACCCGGCGGCATCACGGCCCCAGTGGCTCCGCCCGGCCGACGACGGTGCCCGCGCGGTCGATGCAGATGACGTCCACCGCGACCGGCGAGCCCCGCAGAACGGCGAGCGCCGTCGCCCGGGCCGCCTCGGCGACCAGGTCCCCGAGCGGAACCCCGGCCGCGCGGCACAGCTGCACCGCCTCCAGACCCGTGTTGGCCGCCGCCACCGCCTCCGCCAGCGCCTCATCCGCCCCACCCCGCCGGGCCAGTTCGGCCAGGTACCCCTTGTCCACCTGGGAGCGCGCAGAGTGCAGGTCGAGGTGGCCGGCCGCGAGCTTGGACAGCTTGGCGAAGCCGCCCGCGATGGTCAGCCGGGGCACCGGGTGGCGCTTGAGGTACTTGAGCACGGCGCCGGCGAAGTCGCCCATGTCCAGCAGCGCGTCCTCGGGCAGCCCGTGCACCGCGACCGCGACCTTCTCCGAGGTCGACCCGGTGCAGCCGGCCACGTGCGTGCGCCCCGCCGCCCGGGCCACGTCCACGCCGCGGCGGATGGAGTCGATCCAGGCCGAGCAGGAGTAGGGGACGACGATCCCGGTGGTCCCGAGGATCGACAGGCCGCCGAGGATGCCGAGCCGCGGGTTCCAGGTCGAGCGGGCGATCTCCTCGCCGTGGTCGACGGAGATCTCGACCACCACGTCCCCACTGCCGCCGTGCTCGGCGGCCACCTCGGCGACGGCGTCCCGGATCATCTGTCGGGGCACCGGGTTGATCGCCGGCTCGCCGACGGGCAGCGGCAGGCCGGCCTTGGTGACCGTCCCCACCCCCGGGCCGGCCCGGAACACCACCCCTGCACCGGGCCGGCCGGCCCGTACGGTCGAACGGATCAGTGCACCGTGGGTGACGTCGGGGTCGTCGCCGGCGTCCTTGACCACTCCGGCCATGGCACTCCCACCCGCGGCGAGCTCCTCGGCGGTCGGCCCCCCGTCCAGTTCCTCGGCGGCGAGGGCGAAGGCGGGCCGCTGGCCCTTGGGCAGGGTGATGACCACGGGGTCGGGGAACTCGCCGGTGAGCAGCGCGGTGTACGCGGCCTTGGTGGCGGCGGTGGCGCAGGCGCCCGTCGTCCAGCCGTGCCGCAGGCCGCTGCTCTTCAGCTGACCTGCCCGGCCTCCCGCCCCGGCTTCCGCCTGGGCTGCGCCTTCGGCTCCCGCTGCGGCCACCTGCGCCTCGCTTCCGACGGCGCCCGCGCCGTCCGTCCTGCTTCCCGGGCGGCCGGTCCGGCCGCCGCCGCCGATTTTCCCCCATTCGCCCGGGCGGGGCCCGACCGGGGTGGCCCGTGGCACCCCGGGGCGGGGGCGCCGGGAAAGCCGGTGTGCGAGCTGCGCGGGAGCCGTTGTCCCGCGTTCCCGAAGTGTTCTCCGCACGGGTCTCGCTCCCTGGGCCTACCAGTGAGTAATCTGGCGGTCCGCCAGAAGCGGGGTCATGACACGTGGGTCCGGTGATCGGGCAGTCCGCCCGGCCGGGCCATCAGTATGTGGGGGTTTTTTGTGGCAGGGATGAGTCGGCGTACGTTCCTCACGGGTACGTCGGTGGCCGCCGCGTGGTCCGCCTTGTCGCTGGGCGGCGCACAGTTCGCCTCCGCCGCGACGCGCGACCAGGCGCTGGCGACCACGGCCGCGCGGGCGGTCAAGGTCACCGGGACCACGCTGGAGCAGGTGGCCACGCCGGTCGGCACCGGCGGCTACAAGCGGCTGACGGCCGGGCCGGGCTGGCCGCTGGTGGTCCGCGGCGACCTGGCGGCGGCGGGCACCGGACGGGACGACCGCCGCACCGGGCTGGCCAGCTTCGTCCAGTTCAGCGACCTGCACCTGGTGGACACCGAGTCCCCGGTGCGCTTCGAGTACCTGGCCCGGTACAACGGCAGCGCCTACCGGCCGCAGGAGGCCCTGAACGCCCGCGGCGTCTCGGCGCTCGTCGAGCGGGTCAACTCGCTCGCCACCGGCCCCTACACCGGCATGCCGTTCAGCATGGTGATGGCCACCGGTGACAACACCGACAACCACGAGCTCGCCGAACTCGACTGGTACCTCAAGGTCATGGGCGGTGGCCGACTGGCCCAGAACACCGGTGACCCGAACCGCTACGAGGGCGTCCAGAACTCCGGCAACGCGGCGTACTGGAACCCCGAACTCGCCTACAGCGACGGCTACAAGGCCAAGGGCTTCCCGCTGGTGCCCGGCTTCCTCTCCGCCGCCGGCCGCCCCTTCGACGCGCCCGGCCTGCGCACGCCCTGGTACACGACGGTCGGCAACCACGACGACAGCATCGAGGGCACGCTGCCGGACCTCGGGCTGCTCAACGACCTCTACACCGGCCAGTACAAGCTGGAGGGCTGCGACGACGCGACGGCCGCCCAGCTGACGGACTCGCTGCGCCGCGACCCGGCGGGCGCCGTGCTGCTGCTCGCCAAGCTGATCGCCGACGGCGAGGCGGTGCGCCGGATCACCCCGGACGAGCGCCGCAAGCCGTTCACCCTCAAGGAGTTCGCCAAGGCCCACCTGAACCCGGCGGTCACCGGCGCGGGCCCGTTCGGGCACGGCTTCACCTCGGACATGGTGAGCAGCGGCAAGCTCTACTACACCTTCCGCATCTCGGAGAAGGTGGTCGGCATCAGCCTGGACACCACCAACCAGGCCGGGTTCGCCGACGGTTCGCTGGGCACCGCGCAACTGCGCTGGCTGGAGCAGCAGCTGCAGGCGCACAGCGGGCACTGGTACGACGCCGACGGGCGCCGGGTGACGGGCGGCAGCACGGACGACGTGATCATGCTCTTCAGCCACCACACCAGCACCTCGATGGGCAACCTGCTGCCGGACCCGCGCAACATCTTCGAGCGGCGGCACGACGGCAACGAGCTGGTGACGCTGCTGCAGCGCTACCCGAACGTCGTCGCGTGGGTGAACGGGCACACCCACATGAACAAGATCACGCCGCACGGCCACGCGGTGCCGGAGCGGGCGTTCTGGGAGATCAACACCGCCTCGCACATCGACTACCCGCAGCACGGCCGGATCATCGAGGTCGTGGACAACGGGGACGGCACGCTCTCGCTGTTCACCACGCTGATCGAGTCCTCCGCGCCGTACACGACGGACTTCGGCGGCACCTCGGACGCCAACCTCGCGGCGCTCTACCGCGAGCTGTCCTACAACGACCCGAACGGGCGGCCGACGGCGCTGCTGGGCGCGGGCGAGGACCACAACACGGAGCTGCTGATAGCCAAGCCGACCCGCTGACGGCCGGCAGACAACGGCTGGCGGGCAACGGCTGACGGCTGACAGGTAACAGCAAACAGAGGACAGCTGACAGATGATGAAATCTGTCAGCTGTCCTCTGTCATTCGTCCGCCGTCACCCCTCCGGGTATCGCCGGGGCGTCCAGACGACCTCCACGCCGCCGCCCCGCTCGACCGCCTGGGTCTGCGAGGAGCCGATCAGCAGGATCGTCCGCATGTCGACCAGCGCCGGATCCAGCTCGCCGAGCCGGACGATCCGCACCCGCTCGGTCGGCCCGCCGACGTCGCGCGCCATGACCACCGGGGTCTCCGGCGCCCGGTACTCCAGCAGCAGGTCACGGGCGAGGCCGACCTGGGTGGTGCGGGACTGCGAGCCCGGGTTGTACAGCGCGAGCACCAGGTCCGCCTCGGCGGCGGCGCGCAGCCGCTTGGCCACCACGTCCCAGGGCTTGAGCCGGTCCGAGAGCGACACCACCGCGTAGTCGTGCCCGAGCGGGGCACCGGCCCGGGAGGCGGCCGCGTGGGCGGCGGTCATCCCCGGCAGGATCCGCACCGGGACGTCCCGGTAGTCCTCCTCGCAGGCGACCTCCAGCACGGCGGTGGCCATCGCGAACACGCCCGGATCGCCCGAGGAGACCACCGCGACCCGGTGCCCGCGCCGGGCGAGGTCCAGGGCGTACTCGGCACGCTCCGACTCCACCTTGTTGTCCGAGCCGTGCCGCCGCTGCCCGGGGCGCTCCGGCACCCGGGCCAGGTAGGTGGTGTAGCCGACCAGGTCGGTGGCCTCGGCCAGCGCGCCGCGCGCCTCGGGGGTGAGCCAGAGCGGTCCGGCCGGCCCGGTGCCGACGACGGTCACGCTGCCCACGCCGTCCGACAGCCGGACCTCGGGCTCCAGCGGCGCGACCTTGCTCGGCAGCACCGCGACCGAGAAGTACGGCACCGTCTCGCCGTCGATCTCCGCGAGCGGCGCGATGCGCTCCCCCGCCATGAAGGCCCGCTCGACGTACTGGGCGTCCGCCAGCCTCCCGGCCCGTTCCAGGGCCCGGCGGACGGTCGGGAAGGTGCGCCCCAGCTTCATGATCACGGCGGAGTCGGCCGACGCGATCCGCGCCGTCAATTCCTCCTCGGGCAGCGTGCCGGGGATGACGGTGAGCGTCTCGTCGGCTTCGGTCAGCGGCTGTCCGAGCCGGGCCGCCGCCGCGCTGACCGAGGTCACGCCGGGCACGACCTCGGTCGGGTAGCGGTACGCGAGGCGCTTGTGCATGTGCTGGTACGAGCCGTAGAAGAGCGGGTCGCCCTCGGCGAGGACGACGACGTCGCGCCCGGCGTCCAGGTGGGCGGCCAGCCGGGCGGCGGCCTCCTCGTAGAAGTCGTCCAGCGCGCCCCGGTAGCCGCCGGGGTGGTCGGTGGTCTCGACGGTGAGCGGGTAGACCAGCTTCTCCTCGATCTGACCACCCGTCAGGTAGCGTTCGGCGATCGAGCGTGCGATGGACCGGCCGTGCCGGGCGCTGTGGTACGCCACCACGTCGGCCTTGCCGATGAGTTCGGCGGCGCGGACGGTCACCAGCGACGGGTCGCCCGGGCCGAGTCCGACGCCGTACAGCCGTCCGGCCGTGGCCTTCTGATGATCCGTCACTCTTCTTCGCTCGCAATCGCGTTGATGGCACCGGCCGCGATCGCGCTGCCGCCGCGCCGGCCGCGCACCACCAGGTGCTCCAGGCCGGACGGGTGCTCTGCCAGGGCCTGCTTGGACTCGGCGGCGCCGATGAAGCCGACCGGGACGCCGATCACCGCGGCCGGGCGCGGCGCGCCCGCCTCGATCATCTCCAGCAGCCGGAACAGCGAGGTCGGCGCGTTGCCGACGGCGACCACAGCGCCCTCCAGCCGGGGCAGCCACAGCTCCATGGCCGCGGCGCTGCGGGTGTTGCCCATCTTCCGGGCGAGTTCGGGCACCGACGGGTCGGTGAGAGTGCAGATCACCTCGTTGTCGGCGGGCAGCCGCTTGCGGGTCACCCCGCTCGCGACCATGTTGACGTCGCAGAGGATCGGCGCACCGGCGTGTAGCGCGGCGCGCGCGGAGGCGACCACGCCGGGCGAGTACACCAGGTCCTCGACCAGGTCGACCATCCCGCAGGCGTGGATCATCCGCACCGCGACCTGGGAGACGTCCGCCGGGAGGGCGGCCAGATCGGCCTCCGCGCGGATGGTGGCAAAGGACTGGCGGTAGATGGACGCGCCGTCCTTCTCGTACTCGATCACTTCGTGGTCCTCCTGGCCTCGGCGACCGCCTCGGCCATCTCCTCGTTCGACACGTCGTTCGTCAGGTCGTTCGTCACGGCATTCGTCACGCTATTCGTCACGGCGTTCGCCACGTCACCGACCGTGGGGCCGACCGCCGGTCCGTTCACCGTCACCCGGTAGCCGTGCCCGGTGGCGAGCACGTCCACCCACCGCCCGGCCGGGTGGCCGCAGCGCCGTTCACAGCCCGACCAGTGCACGGGCAGCGCGCCGGACCCCCCGCCGCCGCCCGCGGGCCAGGGGCCGGCGTCCAGCGCCCGGGCCGCGTCCGAGCGGACGTCGGCGAGCGACTTGGCGCACCCCGGCAGCCCGGTGCAGGCGGTGGCCCGCTCCCAGGGCGAGCCCGGCTCGGTACGGAACCCGGCCTCGGCGAGCGCGGGCAGCAGGTCGGCGGGCGCGCCGGGCAGGACCACGCCACGCCAGGGCGTCAGCCGCAACCCACCGGACCACGCGGACACCGAAGCCGACGCGTCCGCCGAAGCCGAGGCAGCCGCGGCCAGCGCCCGCCACTGCGCGGCGCTCGCACGGCCGAAGCGCAGGCCCACCGAGAGCCCGCCGGGGTGCGCGCCGACGGCGGGCGCCGTACCGGCGAAGGCGGGCAGCGGCACCGAGCCGGCCGGCAGCAGGTCGGGCACCTCGCGCAGGTGCCAGGCCTGGCGTCCGCTCGTCCGCAGCGCGTCCAGGAAGGAGCGGGCCGCGTCCAGGACGGCCGTCACCTCCTGTCCCGCCCGGACCGGGTGCCCGTGGCTCGACCGCCCGAGGCGCAGCACGGTGGGCCGCTCCGAAGCGGCGGCCCGCGAGCCTGCGATCAATGTCACATCGGCGTCGAGCGCGGCGACGTCGCCCCGCCCGTCGTCCAGCGCGAACAGGAACTTGCCGGAGAGCCCGGCCGCCCAGTCGCTCGCGCACAGCCGCGCGTCCAGTTCCCGCACCCAGGCCTGGACATCGGCGACATCGGCTACATCGGCAGAAGGTGCGGAAGGTGCGGAAAGTGCGGAACCGGTGGCGTCCAGCCCGGCCAGCGGCGAGGCGACGATGTTGCGGACCCGTTCGTGGGTGTCCGAGGGCAGCAGGCCGACGGCGCGCAGCCGTTCGGCGAGGTCCGCCGCGCACTGCGAAGCCAGCCCGCGCAGTTGGACGTTGCCGCGCGAGGTGGTCTCCAACTCCCCGTCGCCCAGGGCCTCGGCGGCCTCGGCCAGCGCGAGCGCCTGACGGACCGTCAGCAGGCCGCCGGGCAGGCGGATCCGGGCCAGGGCGCCGTCGTCGGCCGGGTGCAGACGCAGCGCCCCGGGGCAGGCGTCCGCGCGCCCCCGGTCGGGCACCTCCCGGTCGGGCACGGCGGCGCCCGGCGCGGTGGCGTCGGGTGTCGGTGGCATGGCGGCGAGCATACAGATGATCCGATCGGTTGCCTCCGTCCGCTGCATCACACTCCGGCGCACCCGACGCGTGCGCCCGGCGGGCGTCCCGGGCGGTGCGAGCCCATGCGCCGGGCGGGCGTCCCGGGCGGCGTCGGCCCGTCCGCCGGGCGGTGCGAGCCCATGCGCCGGTCGGCCCGGAGTGCGCGACCGAAAGCTCACTCTCCCCCAGCTCAGCCGCACCCCGTACGATGCTGGGCGGACGGTCCTGGCGGACCGTCCGCACGCCAGCGACGGCGCAGGGGAGGAAACCGGTGCAAGCCCGGTGCGGTCCCGCCACTGTGACCGCGGTTCACCGGAAAACCGGTCGGCCGCGGGAGCCAGGAACTCCTGCCGTCCTCCACCGGCCCGGGGCGCGGACCCCGAGGAAGGCAGAAATGCACCAGCGCTGTCGCATGCCCGCGCACGCGTCCACGGCCGTCACCACGGCCGACTCTGCCGTCAGTACGACGGCTCCGGCCCGCATCCAGGCCGTCCCGGCCGACTTCACGGCCGTCCTGGCCACCCTCGAGGCCGGGAGGGCCTTCTCATGATCCTGCTGCTGTCGACGTCCGACACCGACCTGCTCAGTGCCCGCGCTTCCGAGGGCCCGGTGCGCTACCGGCTCGGCAACCCGGCCCGGCTCACCCCCGAGGACCTGCCCGCGCTGCTGGAGGGCACCGACCTCGTCGTGGTCCGCCTGCTCGGCGGGCGCCGTGCCTGGCAGGAAGGCCTGGACGCGCTGCTGGCCGGCCCCCGCCCGGTGGTGGTGCTGACCGGTGAGCAGGCCCCCGACGCCCAGCTGATGGAGCTGTCCACCGTCCCGGCCGGCATCGCCGCCGAGGCGCACGCCTACCTCGCCCACGGCGGCGCGGCCAACCTGGCCGAGCTGGGCGCCTTCCTCTCCGACACGGTCCTGCTGACCGGCCACGGCTTCGCCCCGCCCGCCTCCGCGCCGGCCTGGGGCCCGCTGGAGCGCGAGGCCCGTACGTCCGTGGGTCCGACGGTCGCGGTGCTCTACTACCGCGCCCACCACATGAGCGGCAACACCGCCTTCGTGGAGACGCTCTGCCGGGCCGTCGAGGACCAGGGCGCCCGGGCCAAGGCCTACTACTGCGCCTCGCTGCGCGGCGCCGAGCCCGAGCTGCTGGCCGCGCTCGGCGAGGCCGACGCGATCGTCACCACCGTGCTCGCCGCCGGCGGCACCCGCCCGGCCGACGCGCAGGCCGGCGGCGACGAGGAGGCCTGGGACGCGGGCGCGCTCGCCGCACTGGACCGCCCGATCCTGCAGGCGCTCTGCCTGACCTGGTCCCGCGCCCAGTGGGAGAGCAGCGACGACGGCCTGTCCCCGCTGGACACCGCCACCCAGATCGCCGTGCCGGAGTTCGACGGCCGCCTGATCACCGTCCCGTTCTCCTTCAAGGAACTGGACGAGGACGGCCTGACCGTCTACGCCGCCGACCCGGAGCGCGCCGCCCGGGTCGCCGGCACCGCCGTCAGCCACGCCCGGCTGCGGTACGTCCCGGCCGCCGAGCGCCGCCTCGCGCTGGTGCTGTCCGCGTACCCCACCAAGCACGCCCGGGTCGGCAACGCCGTCGGCCTGGACACCCCCGCCAGCGCCGTCCGCCTGCTGCACCGGCTGCGCGAGGAGGGCATGGACCTCGGGGACAGCCTGCCCGGCCTGGACGAGGGCACCGAGGAGGGCCACGAGGGCGACGCGATCATCCACGCCCTGATCGCGGCCGGCGGCTACGACCAGGACTGGCTCACCGAGGACCAGCTGGCCCGCAACCCGGTGCGCATCCCCGCCGCCGACTACCGCCGCTGGTACGCCACCCTCCCCCAGGCCCTGCGGGAGCAGGTCGAGGAGCACTGGGGCCCGGCGCCCGGCGAGCTGTACGTCGACCGCTCGCAGAACCCGGACGGCGACATCGTGCTGGCCGCGATCCGCTCCGGGAACCTGCTGGTCCTGATCCAGCCGCCGCGCGGCTTCGGCGAGAACCCGGTCGCGATCTACCACGACCCCGACCTGCCGCCGAGCCACCACTACCTGGCCGCCTACCGCTGGATCGAGGCCGCACAGGAGGACGGCGGCTTCGGCGCCCACGCCGTCATCCACCTCGGCAAGCACGGCAACCTGGAGTGGCTGCCCGGCAAGACCGCCGCGCTGTCCGCCGAGTGCGGCCCGGACGCCGTCCTCGGCAACCTCCCGCTGGTCTACCCCTTCCTGGTCAACGACCCGGGCGAGGGCACCCAGGCCAAGCGCCGCGCCCACGCCACGCTGGTCGACCACCTCGTCCCGCCGATGGCCCGCGCCGACTCCTACGGCGACATCGCGCGCCTGGAGCAGCTGCTGGACGAGCACTCCAACATCGCCGCGATGGACCCGGCCAAGCTGCCCGCCATCCGCGCCCAGATCTGGACCCTGATCCAGGCGGCCAAGCTCGACCACGACCTCGGCCTGGACGAGCGCCCCGAGGACGACGGCTTCGACGACTTCCTGCTGCACGTCGACGGCTGGCTCTGCGAGGTCAAGGACGCCCAGATCCGCGACGGCCTGCACGTTCTCGGCCAGGCGCCGACCGGGACCGACCGGGTCAACATCGTGCTCGCCATCCTGCGCGCCCGGCAGATCTGGGGCGGCGTCAGCGCACTGCCCGGCCTGCGCGAGGCGCTCGGCCTGGACGAGGCCGCGCTGACACTCGGCGCCACCGACGCGGCCGAGGCCGAGGCCCGCGCCCTGGTCGAGGCGATGGAGGCGGCGGACTGGGCACCCGAGGCGGTCGAGAAGGTCACCGCCGACCTGCCGGAGACCGTCCAGGAGGCCGTCCGGGCGGTGCTGGCCTTCGCCGCCGCCCAGGTGGTGCCGCGCCTGGCCGCGACCACCGACGAGCTGGACGCGGTGCTGCACGCGCTGCAGGGCGGCTTCGTCCCGGCCGGCCCGTCCGGATCGCCGCTGCGCGGCCTGGTCAACGTCCTGCCGACCGGCCGCAACTTCTACTCGGTCGACCCGAAGGCCGTCCCCAGCAAGCTCGCCTGGGAGACCGGCCAGGCGCTCGCCGCCTCGCTGGTCGAGCGGTACACCGCCGACAACGACGGCGCCTACCCGCCCTCGGTCGGCCTCTCGCTCTGGGGCACCAGCGCGATGCGCACCGCCGGCGACGACATCGCCGAGGCCTTCGCCCTGCTCGGCGTCCGCCCGGTCTGGGACGAGGCCTCCCGCCGGGTCACCGGCCTGGAGCCGATCCCGCTGGAGGAGCTGGGCCGCCCGCGCATCGACGTGACGCTGCGCATCTCCGGCTTCTTCCGCGACGCCTTCCCGCACGTCGTCGCCCTGTTGGACGACGCGGTGCGCCTGGCCGCCGCCCAAGAGGAGGCCGACGAGCAGAACTTCGTCCGGGCCCACGTCCGGGCCGACGTGGCCGTCCACGGCGACGAGCGCAAGGCCACCGTCCGCGTCTTCGGCTCCCGCCCGGGCACGTACGGGGCCGGCCTGCTCCAGCTGATCGACAGCCGGGACTGGCGCACCGACGCCGACCTCGCCGAGGTGTACACCGTCTGGGGCGGCTACGCGTACGGGCGCGGGCTGGACGGGCGGCCGGCCCGCGAGGAGATGGAGACCGCGTACAAGCGGATCACCGTCGCCGCGAAGAACACCGACACCCGCGAGCACGACATCGCCGACTCGGACGACTACTTCCAGTACCACGGCGGCATGGTGGCCACCGTCCGCGCCCTCACCGGCAAGGCGCCGACCGCCTACATCGGCGACTCCACCCGCCCGGAGACGGTCCGCACCCGGACGCTGACCGAGGAGGCCGCCCGCGTCTTCCGTGCCCGCGTGGTCAACCCGCGCTGGATCGAGGCAATGCGCCGACACGGCTACAAGGGCGCCTTCGAGATGGCCGCGACGGTCGACTACCTGTTCGGGTACGACGCCACCACGGGCGTGGTCGCGGACTGGATGTACGAGAAGCTGACCCAGGAGTACGTGCTCGACCCGGTCAACCGGGAGTTCCTCGCGGGCGCCAACCCGTGGGCGCTGCACGGGATCAGCGAACGCCTGCTGGAGGCGGCGAGCCGCGGGCTGTGGGAGCAGCCGGACCCGGAGCTGATCGCCCAGCTGCAGGCCGCGTTCCTGGAGACCGAGGGGGACCTGGAGGGCGGCGAGGGCGGCGAGGGCTGAGGCCCGCCGTTCCGGCGCCGTTCGAAAGGTGGGTCGCCACCGCCCTGTTGGTGTTCCCGTCGTCCATTCGGGTGACGGGAACACTGGTGGGCTACGCCGTCCAAGCGGACAATACGGGGCATGTCGCGCCGCATCGGTCCCACCAGCCCAGCCCTGAGCACGACCCCCGCAGCCGAAGCAGGGAAAGCGGAGGACGCGGAGAAAAACGAGGAACGGGAGCAACGGGAGCAACGGGAGCAACGGGAGCAGGCTGAGCCGCGCGCGCCGCACCGGTACCGGGCGCGGCTCGGCGCACTGGCGGCCGGGGCCGTGCCGGTGCTCGCGTTCCCGGCGCCCGGGCAGGCCTGGCTCGCCTGGGTCGCCCTCGTCCCGGGGCTGCTGCTCGCGCAGCGGGCGCCGTCGGGGCGGGAGGCCGCGGTGCGCGGGTGGTGGTTCGGGGCGGGGTTCATCCTGACCGCGATGTACTGGCTGGTGCCCTCCGTCGGACCGGCGCTGCCGGTGCTCGCCGTGCTGTTCGGGGCGCTGCAGGCGCCGCTCGGGTACGCGGTGCACCGGCTGCTGCGCCCGCCGCTGACCACCCGTCGGGCGCTGCTCGCGCTGCTGGTCGTCCCTGCGGTGTGGGTGAGCACCGAGTACGCGCGGTCCTGGCATGCGCTCGGCGGGCCGTGGGCGCTGCTCGGCGCCACCCAGTGGCAGCACCCGGCGATCCTCGGACTCGCCTCGGCGGGCGGGATCTGGCTGGTCAGCGCGGCGGTGGCGGCGGTGAACACCGGGGTGCTGATCGTGCTGACCTCGGTGCACTGGCGGCCGCGGGCCGTCGCGGCCTCGGCGGCGGTGCTGGTCCTGGCCTCCGGTCCGCTGCTGTTCGCGCTGGGCGAGGCACCGGCCGGGGCCGGGGCGGTCACGGCGGCGCTGGTCCAGCCCGGCATCGTCGAGGACCCGCAGGCCCGCTTCGACGCGAGCGCCCGGGCCACCGCGGACCTGGTCGGTCAGCCGGTGGACCTGGTGGTGTGGGGCGAGAGCAGCACCACCGCCGACCTCGACCGCGACCCGGCCGCCCTGGACGCCCTGCGCCGGCTCGCCGTCACCACCGGCGCCGAGGTGATGGCCGGGGAGGACGCCCGCAAGGCGGACGGGCGGATCTCCAAGGACGCGGTGCTGGTCTCCCCGGCGGGCGTGGTGGACCGCTACCGAAAGATCCGGCTGGTGCCGTTCGGCGAGTACATCCCGCTGCGACCGGTGCTCGGCTGGATCGCCGGGGTCAGTCGGGCGGCGGGCGAGAACCGGGCGCCAGGCACCGCCTTCCACGTGCTGCCGGCCACCGACCGGACGGGCGCACCGCTGCCGGTCGGAGCGCTGATCTGCTTCGAGTCGGCCTTCCCCGACATGGCCCGCACCGCCGCGCGGGACGGCGCCCGGGTGCTGGTCTACCAGTCCTCGACCTCGACGTTCCAGCACACCTGGGCGCCCGAGCAGCACGTCTCGCTGGCGGCGATCCGCGCCGCCGAGACCGGGCGGCCGGCCGTCCAGGCCTCGCTGACCGGCGTCTCGGCGGCCTTCGACGCCCAGGGCCGGGAGCTCGCCCGGCTCGGCACCGACGGCACCGGCACACTGACCGTCCGGCTGCCGCTCACCGCGCCCGACACGCTGACCTGGTACGACCGCGTCGGCGACGTGGTGCCGGCGGGAGCGCTGCTGATCACGGCGGGGGCCGCGGTGGCCGCGGTGGCGGGACGGCGCCCGCGCGCCGCCCGGCGCCCGGCTCAGCCCTCGGCGGGGGCGCGGTAGATGCCGAAGGCGGCGCCCTGCGGATCGCGCAGCACGGCGATCCGCCGACCGCCCGCCATCGAGAAGGCGGGCATCAGCACGTCCCCGCCCAGGGCCACCGCCCGGCTGACGGTGAGGTCGGCGTCGGCGCACGAGAAGTACGGCAGCCAGTGCGGCGGCACCTCCGGCGGGAAGCCGTCGTCCATCACCAGCATGCCGCCGAAGTCCTGACCGGCCAGGCCCCACTGCGTGTAGTGCTCGGAGGGCGCGACGGACCAGCCGAAGACCGCCGGGTAGAAGGCGGTCGCGCCGGCCGGGTCGCGCGTGAGCAGTTCCACCCAGCCGAGCGAGCCCGGCTCGTTGAACACCCCGGCGCCCTTGAAGGCGCCGGCCTGCCAGAGGACGAACACCGCGTGGGAGCGGTCGGCGGCCACCGCGAACCGGCCGTGGTCGCGCACGTCGGTGGGCTCCTTCAGGAGGGTGCCGCCGGCGTCCACGATCCTCGCCGCGGTGGCGTCGGCGTCGGCGACCGCGAAGCAGACCGTCCAGGCCGTCGGCTGCCCCGGCGCGTAGCGCGGGGTGATCGCGGCGACCGGGGTGTCCTTCAGGAGCATCCGGATGTAGTCGCCGTCCTCGGGGCGCCCGCCGTCGTCCTCCAGCCAGCCGAACAGCTCGCGGTAGAAGGCCCTGGCGGCGGCCGGGTCGGCGGTGCCCAGCTCGACCCAGCAGGGCGCGTCGGTGGTCACGGAGGTCTGCTTCATGGCGTCTGCTCTCCAGCTCGTTCTCGGCCCCCGGCCCTTCCCGCCCAGGATGCGGGGCGGGAAGGGCCGGGGACGGGCGCTGGTGGGCCGAACGGGGGCGGGCGGAGGGCGGACGAATGACAGATGACAGCTGACAGAGTTCGAAATCTGTCAGCTGTCATCTGTTGAACGTCATCTGTCAGTTGTCAGCTGTCCACCCTCGGGCCGCCGGGCGGGCAGCCCCTCAAGCCGCAGGCCGCCCGGCCGCAGCCCCGTCAGCTCCGCAGAGCCCGCGACACCGGGATCCAGAGCTCCGCCTCGGCGTCGGCCGCCCCCGGGACGAAGCGGGTCTGCAGGATCTCCGGGCCCGGCCGGGCCTCGTACGGGTTGGACGGGAACCACTGGCTGGCCACGTGCCCCCACATCTCCTGCAGCGCCTGCGGGAACGGCCCGGTGTTGCGGAACACCGCCCAAGTGCCGGCCGGCACCTCGAGCACGTCCAGGTCCTCCGGGACGACGGCGTCCTCGCGCGCCACCACCGCGTGCCAGTAGGTGAGTTCGGACCCCTCCTCGCGGTTCGGCGAGTAGTCGTCGGTCACCGACACGATGCCGGCCGGGTCCGGCCCGGTGAGGGCCGTGATCCGCTCGACGGCCTCCTGGCCGAGCCCCTTGATGAACTCGGCAATCCCCGGGTTGACCCCCTGGTAGATCAGGGTGACCCGGGCCTTCCTGCCGACGATCCGGAAATCCGGCTTCTCGACGATTCGGTATTCCATACTGCTGCTTCCTTCCACGACGAGTCGGAAGGACATCCGGGGCTGGGAGGTGAGCACCGCACCGTCGCGCCGGGCCTCCCCCGGCCCGACCCCGTGCATCGCCCGGAACGCCCGGGCGAAGGCCTCGCCCGAGGTGTACCCGTACCGGACCGCGATGTCGAGCAACGTCTGCTCGCCGTCGAGGACTTCGGCCCCCGCGACGGTCAGCCGCCGACGCCGGACGTACTCCGACAGCGATATCCCGGCGAGCATCGAGAACAGCCGCCGGAAGTGGTACTCCGACGTCATCGCGATCCTCGCCAGCTCGGCCACGTCGACCTCGAAGTCCAGCTGCCGTTCGATGTGCTCCATCGCCCGGTTCAGGTGCTCCAGCATCCCAGCCCCGTCCTTCCTTGCTGATCACCGTAGGAAGGACCCACCCTGCCGTACCCGACAATCGGTGCCCGCTCCGGTCGGGTACCGATTGCCGGGTGCCGATCGCCGGTACCGATCTCCGGATGCCGATCGCCGGGTCAGCGGCGGGAAAGGCTGGTCAGACCAGGCCCTGGGCCAGCATCGCGTCCGCGACCAACTCGAAGCCCGCGATGTTGGCGCCCACCACGTAGTCGCCGGGGTGGGCGTAGCGCTCGGCGGTGGTGAAGCAGGAGTCGTGGATGTGCTTCATGATCCCGGCCAGCCGTTCCTCGGTGTGCTGGAAGGTCCAGGAGTCGCGCGAGGCGTTCTGCTGCATCTCCAGCGCACTGGTCGCAACGCCGCCCGCGTTCGCCGCCTTGCCCGGGCCGAAGGCCACCCTGGCCTCCTGGAACACCCGCACCGCTTCCGGCGTGGTGGGCATGTTGGCGCCCTCGGCGACCGCGAGCACGCCGCTCCGCACCAGCGCGAGCGCGTCGGCCTCGGTCAGCTCGTTCTGGGTGGCGCAGGGCAGCGCGACCTCGCAGGGCACGCTCCACACACTTGATCCCTCGACGAACCGGACGTGGCTGCCGCGCAGTTCGGCGTACTCGGACACCCGACCGCGCCGGACCTCCTTGACCTCCTTGAGCAGGTCGAGATCGATGCCCTTCTCGTCCACCACGTAGCCGGAGGAGTCGGAGGCGGTCAGCACCGTCGCGCCGAGCTGCTGCGCCTTCTCGATCGCGTAGAGCGCGACGTTGCCGGAGCCGGAGACGACCACCCGGCGTCCGTCCAGGCTCTCGCCGCGGCTGTGCAGCATCTCGGCGGTGAACAGCACGCAGCCGTAGCCGGTGGCCTCGGTCCTGACCTGCGCGCCGCCCCAGCCGAGGCCCTTGCCGGTGAGCACGCCGGACTCGTAGCGGTTGGTGATCCGCTTGTACTGGCCGAAGAGGTAGCCGATCTCGCGGCCGCCGACGCCGATGTCTCCGGCCGGCACGTCGGTGTGCTCACCGAGGTGGCGGTGGAGCTCGGTCATGAAGGACTGACAGAACCTCATGATCTCGGCGTCCGAGCGGCCCTTGGGGTCGAAGTCGGCGCCACCCTTGCCGCCGCCGATCGACAGCCCGGTGAGCGCGTTCTTGAAGATCTGCTCGAAGCCGAGGAACTTGACGATGCCGAGGTTGACCGAGGGGTGGAAGCGCAGCCCGCCCTTGTACGGGCCGAGGGCGCTGCTGAACTCCACCCGGAAGCCGCGGTTGACGTGGATGTCGCCGGAGTCGTCCGTCCACGGCACCCTGAACATCAGCTGCCGCTCGGGCTCGCAGATCCGCTCGATGATCCGGGCGTCGAGGAGTTCGGGCCGCTGGGCGAGCACCGGGGCCAGGGTCTCCAGCACCTCGTGGACGGCCTGGTGGAACTCCGTCTCGCCCTTGTTGCGGCGGACCACGTCCGCGTAAAGGGCCTCGACCGCCCGCTGTTCGGCGTCGAAGCGCGGCCGGATCGCGGTGTCGGGGGTGGAGGCGGGGCGGCTCATGGGCATCTGATCAGGACCTTCCGTCGTTGTCGGTGGTCGTGCGCGGGCGTTCCCGTGCCCAGGAAACGGGGGAAGTCTCGCAGTGTCCACCCCCTCGTCCACGCGCCATCCACATGGTGGAAGCCGGCGGGGAACGGTCGCGGGAACAGACGGGGCGGGGCGGGTGTTCTGCGCCTCGTGATCGCGGCGGGCACCGTCGGTATCCAGTTGTTCAAATTGGAACTAACGAGTACGGTCGACATCCGATCCAGCCCGGTCCACCCCTGATCGACGGAGGCCCGTTCCATGCCGCTGCCCGGCCCCACCACGGTGCGTTCGCGAGTGCGCATCCCGCTGACCTTCCCCGACGGCTACCGCGCCGAGGCGGAGGTCTTCACCTTCCACGGCCTCGCCGACGGCGCCGAGCACCTCGCACTCGCCCTCGGCACGGTCCCCGAAGGCGGGACGCCGCTGGTGCGACTGCACTCCGAGTGCCTGACCGGGGACGTCTTCGGCTCGGACCGCTGCGACTGCGGGCCGCAGCTGCGCGAGGCGGTGGAGCGGATCAGCGAGGCCGGCGGGTACCTGCTCTACCTGCGCCAGGAGGGCCGGGGCATCGGGCTCTACAACAAGCTCGACGCGTACGCCCTGCAGGACTCCGGGTTGGACACGTACGACGCCAACACCGCGCTCGGCCTGCCCGAGGACGGCCGGGATTACACCGCCGCCGCCCAGATGCTCACCGCGCTCGGCGTCACGGACGCGACGGGCGCGACGAGCGCGACAGATGGGACAGATGGGACAGGCGGCATCGACCTGCTGAGCAACAACCCGGACAAGGCGGCGCAGTTGGCCGACCTCGGGATCACCGTGCGGCACCGGGTGCCGACGGGCGTACACCTGTCGGCGAGCAACGTCCGGTACCTGACGGCGAAGGTGGAGCGGACAGGGCACTCGATCGAACTCTCCCGGTTGGTCGGCTGAACACCCCGCCCGAGTACGGCCGGTCGCCCGAGCATCCCACCCGAAGGCGAAGCCGGCCGGCAGCGGTTCCGGCCGTCAGGCGTCGCGGAACCCGATGGCCCGTTTCACCACGCCGCGCAGTCGGCGGTCCGCTGCCGTCAGCGGCAGGCGCTCGCGGTAGTAGGCCGGGGAGGACACCGGCCGTGCGCCGAAGCTCTGCTTGAACGCGGCCAGCGAGGAGTCGGGCCGGGCGTCGCCCATGTCGTAGACGAGGCTCCCGGCCGCGCACGCGTCCTCGACGGCGAGCCGGTGCAGGAGGTGGTTGGCGTGGACCGGATGCGCCAGGCGCCGGTCCATCGCCCCACGCCAGTACTTGGTGTGGGTGCCGTGCCGCAGCACCACGATCGCGGCGGCCGGCTCCCCGCCGCAGCTGGCCAGCCAGATCGCGCAGGAGGCGCCGAAGCGCTCCGCGACCGCTTCCAGGAGGCGCGGCGGTTCCTCCCGCCGATGGCGCCAGCGGGCCAG
Organism: Kitasatospora sp. NPDC051164; assembly: GCF_044455625.1. Classification (NCBI taxonomy): domain Bacteria; kingdom Bacillati; phylum Actinomycetota; class Actinomycetes; order Kitasatosporales; family Streptomycetaceae; genus Kitasatospora; species Kitasatospora sp. NPDC051164. The sequence continues at coordinate 98,725 of NZ_JBITFB010000001.1, forward strand.
GGCCAGCGGCTCGTGCTGCTGTTCGGCCCAGCGGGCGACCGACTCCTGGTGGAGACGCCGGAACTGCGGCACCAACCGCCCGCCCCGGCCCACCTCGACCTGTACCTCCGCGCGTTCGGCCTGTCGCACGCCCCGGCGCACCTGCGGGCGGAAGCTGTGGGCCCATACCTCCTCGAAGCCGCCCTCCAGGTCGAGGAGGTAGGTGGTGCGGTCGAAGGCCGCGAAGGCGTCCGGAACGGTCGCGTTCCAGACCGCGGCGGACCGGGGGTCGAACCGTACGGCGACCCGCAGTGCGGGGCGGTCCGCGAGATCCTCGAAGACGAGCCGGGCCTCCTGCGGGTCGGGTGGTCCGTCCGGCACGACGGCGCCGCCGACACCCCACCCGGGCCAGGACTCCTCCGCCAGCATGCGGGTGGCCCAGCCGCGGCGACGAACCAGCGGGACGAGGACCTGCCGCCCGCCGTCGAACCGGTACAGCCGACTCGCGTCCGCCAACGGCCGGGCGTCGCAGAGGCAGTCGAGCCAGGTCGGTGTCTGCGTCACCAGCGCTCCGTCATCGCGCTCGATCAGTTCCCACCACAGCTCGCGCGGTGCCGGACTGGTCACCTCGACACCGGCGGGAGGCGTCCTGGGCATGGCACGGTCGCTCCTCTCCGGTGAGTCCGCCAGCCCCCGCTTTCCAGGCTAGGTGCGCCCGCGGACCCCCGCCCGGCCGCGGCACTCCCCACGCCCCACGCACTCCCCCGCCGCAGCGCACTCCCCCGCCGCGGCCGGGCGCCGACCGGGTGGCGGGTCATAAAATGGGCGGGCTGGCCCATACCGGCTCCGGGCCGCGTCCGAGGCCGGGAGGCCGAGGACGGGAGCTGCTGGTGGTGAGCAACGGAGCCCGCGCGTCGGCCGCCGTCGTCCGATCGCTGCGATCGCGGGGCAGGGCGGTCCTCACCTCCGCCGGGCGCTACGACCCGTTACTGCGCAACGCCCATCTGCTCACCCTCAGTTCGCTGTTGACCTCACTCTTCGGCGCCCTGTACTGGGCACTCGGCGCCCACTGGTACAGCCCCGCCACCGTGGGCCGCAACTACGCCGCGGTCTCCGCGATGATGTTCCTCGGCGGGGTGGGGCAGCTGAACCTCGCCAACGCCATGGTCCGTTTCGTGCCCTCCGCCGGGCCGCGCACCGGGCGGCTGGTGGGGCTGGCCTATCTCGCGGCCTCGCTGGTCACCCTGGTCTTCGCCGCCGGGCTGGTGCTGCTGATCCCGGTGCTCTCACCCGGGCTCGGGTTCCTGCGCACCTGGGGGCTGGGCCTCTGCTTCGTCGTGGCGACCGCCGGCTACGCGATCTTCAACCTCCAGGACGGCGTCCTCACCGGCCTTCGGCGAGCGGACTGGGTGGCCCTGGAGAACGGGCTCTTCTCGATCGAGAAGATCGGGCTGCTGGTCGTGTTCGCCGCCGTCGGTGCGCAGAACGGGATCCTCCTCTCCTGGATGGTCGGCATCGCGCTCGCGCTCGTCGTGACGAGCGCCTTCATCTTCGGCCGCGCCCTGCCCCGGCACGAACGGGCCGCGCCCACGGCCGGCGCGGACACCTCGAGGCCGACCCTCGGCTACATCTCCGCGGACTACGTGGGTGCGATGTGCTGGCTGGCGGCGGTCAACCTGCCCCCCGTGATCGTGCTCAACCGCCTCGGCGCCGCCGACAGCGCGTACTTCTCACTGGCCTGGATGGTGCCGTTCGCGCTGTACTGCTTCAGCTCCAACATGGGCTACTCGCTGGTCGTGGAGTCCGCCCGGGACATCACCCGGCTCGACGACTACCGGCGGGTGCTCCGGCACTCCGGCCGGGTGCTCGTGGCGGCGGTCGTGCTGCTGATCGCCGTCTCGCCGTGGGTGCTGCGCCTGTTCGGCGCCGGGTACGCCCGCCACGGCACGGTCGTCCTGTGGCTGCTCGCCCTCTCCGCGCTGCCGAACCTGCTCAACACCACGGTCGTCGCGCTGTCGCGGGCCCGGCGCCGGATGGGCGTCGTGGTCGGCGTGCTCGCCGGGCTCTCGCTCGTGGTGCTGGCGCTGACCGAATTGCTGCTGCCGGTGCTCGGCATCACCGGCGCCGGCGCGGCCTGGCTGATCGGCCAGACCCTCGTGGCGGCCGTACTGCTCTGGCGCCGCTCCTGGTGGCTGCCCGCCCCGCCGCGCGGGCGTCGCGACCCGGCCCCCGGAGGGCCCCACCCCGTGGAAAGCCCCGCACCTCAGGACGGCCCCGCACCTCACGAGGGCCCCATGCCCCAGCGACCGGCGTCCCAGCGGCCGGCTCCTCAGCGGCTCCCGCCTCCGCGGCCGGCCCGCAGGACGGTGCGCCGGATGCCGAGGCAGGCGAGCGGCAGGGCGATCAGGAGGGCGGCCCAGAAGGCGCTGTGGCCCCACAGGTCCGCGATGCCGCCGTACAGCGGCTCGGCCATGGGGATGCGCAGCGCCTCCAGCGGGCCGAGCGGCGGGGGCACGGCGCCGAGCAGCAGCGTGCCGAGCAGCCAGAGCGCGAAGAGCCGACGGGCGGCCGCGGGCCGGGCCAGCGTGGCGGAGGCCGACAGGGCGGCCAGCAGGACGGTGAACCCGGCCTGGTACGCGGCCCCGACCCGGCCGGTGCCCCAGGACTCCGGCGTGGGGTGGTGCCCGGTGGCGGCCAGTCGAACCTCGACGGTCGCCCAGAGCAGGACGACCAGGACGAAGGTGCTGCCGAGCGCGAACCGGGCGCGTTCGCGGACGCCGGCGCCGGCCGGCCCCCAGTGCCCCTCGGCGGATCCGGGCCCGCCCGTACCGGCCCGGGTGGTTCCGCCGGCGGGCCTGGAGCGGCGGGCGAGGCGCCGCCACTGTTCGGCGGTCCGCTCCCGGGCGGTCCGGGCCGTCCGCATCAGCCGGGCGGCGCGCTCGGCCAGCACCAGGGCCACGACGATGCCGACGGTGGCCACCACCCCGGACCAGCTGCCCATGCCGCCCTCGAACGTGACCACCCGGTCGGCCACGGTCGGCGGCGGTTTGAGCACCGTCATCGGCGGCCCCAGCCGCAGGTAGCCGATCGCCCCTGCCCCGGCCGCGGCCAGCGCCAGCGTCCCCCGGCCGACCCGGGCGGGGAACGCGACCAGGATGACGGCGGCGGCCAGGGCCGCACCCAGCTGCGGGGTCACCCACCGGGCCGCCTGGTCACCGGCGGTGCGCAGCCGGTCGCCGAGGAGGCCGTTCGGCAGGATCTTCAGCTGGTTCCCGGCATCCACGCTGATCCGCGCGAGCGACCCGGCCCAGAGCAGCAGCGCGAGGGCGACGAGCAGCAGCAGGGCCGCGGCCGTCTGGCGTGGCAGCGCGGTCCGCGCGTTCGCCCACCAGATACGGGCCCGGGGTGCCAGCCAGGCCCGGAGCCGCCCGGCCAACGGTGCAGCGCCGCCCGTCTGCCCCGCCGGGCCGCCCTGCCCGGCGGTGGCGCGCCTGGCCCGCAGCGCCTCGGCGGCGACCAGGGTCGCGCAGCCGGCGACCGTCCCGGGGTCGGCCCGCACCGCGCGGCGGCGCAGCGCGGACCAGCGGCGGCGCACCCCGGCCGCCGGCTCCTGGCGTGCGGCGGCGGACACGGCGGCCCAGCCGGCCAGCGTCATGTCTGCCACGACCGCCGCGACCACGGCCATCATGGCCGACACCCGCCAGGACAGCGGCAGCCGGTGCAGCGCCGCGGGCAGCGGGGAGAGCCGGCCCAGCAGCCGGGGGTGCTCCTCGTGCTGGACGGTCAGCCAGACGGCCAGCCGGTACGCCTCGGCCCGCTCGTCGGCGCTCAGCCCGTCCCCGGTGCGGCGGCCGCCGCCGAGTTCCCGGGCGGCCCGGTCCGTCTCGAGCACGACCTCCGGAACGCGGGCGAGCGCGAGGAGCCGCCCGCAGTGCTCGCCCTGACACTCCGGGTGGTCGCAGTCGTAGCGGGCGGCGATGGCCGGCACGGAGGCGGCGAGCAGCTCGTCGACGAAGGCGACGGCGTCCGGCCCGGCGGCGACCCGGGTGAGGCCGGCCGAGTCGATCGGGCGCTCGCGGTAGACCGGGGTGGCGGAGGGCGCGAAGGCGGCGCCGAAGGCGAGGACGGCGAGGGCGGCCGCGCCGGTCCGCCGGGCGCCCCGGGCGCTGTCGACCGCGCGGAGGTAGTGCAGGTCGAAGAGGGTGTCCCGGACCTCGTCGCGCAACCAGACCAGCAGCTGCTGCGCACCGCCGTCGACCAGCCACTCGGCCGCCTCGCCGGAGCGGTTCAGCATGCTCCAGGCCAGCACGGACGGGGCGTGGTACGGGTCGCCGAGGAAGGTGACCGGCCGGTGGACGTAGCCGCCCGCGGCGCCCCCGGCGGGCGCCTGGGGACGCACCACGGCCGGGTTGCCGCCCGCCAGCCAGCCGGTGACCTGCTGGGCCCGCCAGCGGTGGGCGGGGTTCCTGGTCAACAGGCCCTGGAGCAGCAGCAGTCGGCGCGGATCGGCGACGGCGGAGAGGTTGACCCCCTCGCCGAAGACCAGGTCGTACTGCAGCACCTCGTCGCTTACCAGGTAGCCGTCCGCGTCCAGGTAGTGCGGCCGGCCGGTGAACAGCTCGTACAGCACGTTGCCCAGGCCCCACCACGGCCCGGCCGGGTGGTTGGCGCCGGCCAGCTGTTCGGGGGCCATGTAGGCGATGGTCACCTGCATCTCGGACGAGAAGCTGCGGCTGGCGGTGAGCCGGGCGACGCCGCCGAAGTCCGCGATCACGAACTCCCCGGGGCCGGCGCCGGGCCGCACCAGGATGTTGGAGGGCTTGAAATCCACCGGGTTGCGTTCGATCCGCCGCTGCCAGAAGTCGAGCATGGCGACGAGTTCGCGGACGATGTCCTCGGTTTCGCGCGGGTCGGCGTGCCGGCGCTGCTCGCTCAGGGCGGCGATGCGGTCGGCGAGGGTGACCGGGAGGTACTCCATCGCCACCCAGTCGCAGCCCGTCCCGGCGTGCTCGACCCGGCCGTAGTCGATGATCTGCGGCGCGTGCCGCCGGTAGGCCTCGTCGCGCAGGTGCTCCAGCAGTTCGGTGTCCATGGCCTGGCCGGCCCGAGTGACCTTCACCGCGGCGTCCCCGCCGCCGTCCAGCCTCCGGACGTGCCAGACGGTGCCCTCGGAGCCCGAGCCGGCGACCTTGTACGGCTCGTACCGGTCCAGCAGCGCCGCGGGGAAGGCACCGCCGAAGTGGCCGCCGCGTGCGGGCGCGGGGCGGCGGGTGACGGTCCCAGGGACGGCGTCGCGCGGCGTCGGGACCGCGGTCGGCGCGTCCGGGCCGGCCCGGAACCGCTTGAGCCGCGAAGGCGGGCCGGGTGTCGGGGTGTCCTCACGGCGGCCCCAGGGCCGCCGGTCCACCCGTGTGCGTGGTCCCGCTTCCGTCGGCGCGCCGTCGGCCATCCTGTCGTTCCCCCTCCAGCCGGCCCAACCTTGACTCGTCATCATGTCGCAGGCGCACGGGGATGGTTGCCGAGTTCGGCCGCTTTCGCCCGGCCCCGTGGCCAAGCCGTTATCCGCCCCGCGACCAGATGTCCCCGATCGGGGCGGCGGCCGCGGCGGCACCGGTGGGCGGCAGGCCGTAGGCGTCCTCCAGGGTGCGCAGCAGCCGGTAGTGGTCGATCCGCTCGTCGTAGCTCCCGGGCCTGACCTGCGCGCCGACGACGACGGTCGGGATCCGGTTGCCCTGGTTGTTGTCGTCCTCGTCCCACGTGACCACCAGCAGGCTGTTGTGGGTGCGGGCCCAGTCGGCGTAGCCGGCCAGGTTGTCCCGCAGCCAGGTGTCGCCCTGCTGGACGGAGCCGTCGTGCATGTCGTGGGTGAGGTCCGGCACGACGAACGACAGGGTGGGCAGCGCGGCGTAGTCGTGCGGGAAGGCGTTGAACGGCAGGTTGACCTCGGACGGCAGGGCGTCGAAATCCACCCACGGATTGTGCCTGCGGGCGTACCCACCGCTGTCGCAGCCGGTGTAGCCGGCGCTCGGCAGGCCTTCGGAGTACCCGGCGAAGGTGAGGCCCGCGGTGAGCAGCGCGGAGCCGAGGTTGGCCGCGGAGAAGGTCTTCGGGCAGGAGTCGTCGGTGACGCCCTGCACCGAACCGGAGAAGAGGGCCAGGTAGTTGGGCTGGCTCGGGTGCGTCACGGCGAACGAGCCGGTGAAGCTCGCGCCCTGCCCGGCGAGCTGGTTGATGAACGGCGCCTCGGCCGTCCTTCCGATGACGTCGGAGTACGACCGGTTCTCCTCGACCACCACCACGACGTGGTCGGGGCGCGGCACTGCGGCCGCACCGGGCGCGGACGTCGTGGAGGGCGCGGACGTCGCGGAGGGCGCGGAGGGCGCGGACGTGGAGGGCGCAGGGCCGCCCGGGGCCGCGCACCCCGTCACCAGCAGGACGAAGACGGCCACCGCCGCTCCGGCCGCCCCGCCCGTACGGCGGCGGCGCCCGGGGCTCCGGCTGCCCACAGTGGTCACACCATCCAGCCTGGCCGCCCGGAGCGGGAGCGGCAACGTCTCCGGATGACCCAGGGGGCAGCCGGGGCGCCGGATGCTTAGAGTGGGAAGGAATAGCGACTGCACGGCCCCGGGGGTGCTGTCTCCTCCCTCGGGAGCTCACGGGAGTCCACGAATGAACGATGCGCAGACCGCGGCGGGCGACGGAGCGCGAGCACCGGTGGACCTGCACCTCACGGTGCCGGAACTGACCGACCGCCTGCTCGGGTGCGCCGCGGATGGACAGTGGCCGGACGCCTTCCTGGTGAGCGCCGGACTGGTCCAGGTGGTCGAGGACGTGCTGGAGGGCACCGCGTGGCGGCCCCGTCGGCTGGTGGAGCACCTGGCGAAAAGCGGCCGGCCCGGCGCGGTCGGGGCGGCCCGGGGCGGGCTGCGGGCGGCGACCGGGCTGTGGCTGGCCGCCCCGCCGGCACGCGGCCTGCGTGCCTGGTGCGACGGAATGGCCGCACTGCGCGACCGCCTCGCCCTGCGGGCGCTCCACCCGGGCCCAGCGGCTGGGGACCCGCACGCCGAACTGGCCGCCGCGGTGGCCGGGCTGGCCCGGCTGCCCGGGGCCCGTCGGCTGCTCGCCGGGGCGGTGCAGCGCCCGCCCGCCTGCTTCCGCAGCTTCGACCAGCACCCGCAGGACTGCGCCGCACTGGCCCGGCTGGTCACCGCCCGCCACCCGGACCGGAACCGCCCGGTGCTGGTCCTGGGCGTGCGCACCTCGGGCAGCTACCTCGCACCCCTGCTCGCGGCGGAACTGCGACGGCTCGGCCACCGGTCGGTGACGGTCGGCACCACCCGTCCGGGCTCGGCGCTGGTGCCGGGGCGGACGGCGCTGGTGCGCGACCTCCGGCGCAGGGCGGGCCTGGTCCTGCTCGTCGACGACCCGCCGGTGACCGGCGGCTCCCTGGCGGGCCTCGCCGCGTCGGCGGTCCACTGCGGCTTCGAGGCCGCGGCGGCCGTCCCGGTCCTCGCGACCTTCGACGACGCCGGCGAACTGCCGCCGGCCCTGCGCGGTCTGCCGTGCGTGACGCTGCCGGGCCGTGACTGGCACGTCCGGACGCTGCTCGCCCCCGAGGCCCTGGGCCCGCTGCTGGCCCGGCTGCTGCCGCCCGGGCGGCGGCTGCTGGACCTGACGGTCGGCGCCCCGGGGCCCCTCTCCCGCCACGGCCACCTGTCGGTGCCGTGCTCGGCCCGCGTGGCCGAGCCGGACGGCGGCGTCCGGAGCCTGCCGCTGCTCGCCGAGTGGACCGGCGTCGGCTACTTCGGGGCGTACGCGCCCGCGGTGGCCGGAGCGCTCGCCGGGCTGGTCCCGGAACCGCTCGGCTTCGCCGGCGGCGTGCTGGTCCGCCCCCGACCGGAGAACGGACCAGCGGACGGACCAGCGGACAGACCGGCGGACGGTCGGAGCGTCCCGTCCGCGGAGGTCGCCCGGTACGTGGCCGCCCGGCAGCGGGTGCTGGCCGTACCCGCCGACCGGAGCCTGCGGCTGGCCGGGCGCGACCCGGTCTGGGAAGCCTCCGCCCGCCAGCTCGCGCCCGTCTTCGGACGGCTGCACACCGTGCTGCGCCCGGTCCTGCTGGACCCGCTGACCCGCACCCTGCTGGCCTCCGGGCGCCCCTGCGTGACCGACGGCCTCACCGCGCGCCATCGCTGGATGCCCGACGGCGCCGGCGGCTGGTGGAAGACCGCCTACGCCGACGGGGCCTTCGGCCACCTCAACCTCGCCAGCTACGACGCCGCCTACGACCTCGCCGCCTGTGACCTATCCGACGCAACCGGTCCGGACGACGCGCAGGCCCGGTCGGCGCCGGACGACGACGACACCGAACTGCTCACCGAGTACCGCCGGCTCACCGGGGAGGAGGTGTCCGCCGCCCGGTGGTGCCTGCTGCGGCTGGTCCAGGCCCGGCACTCCGCCGTCCAGGACGGTCGGCCGCCCTCCGAACGGACCCGGGCCGATGCCCGGCGGGCCCAGGCCCGCGCGGTGCAGCGGTTCCTCGCCGGCCTCTACCTCGCGGATCTGGACGCCGAGCCCCGGGGTCCGTACTGCGTCCTCGACCTGGACGGTGTCCTGGAGTCCGACGTCCTCGGCTTCCCCGCGTCCGCCCCCGCGGGCATGCTGGCGCTCCGCGCGCTGCGCGCCCACGGCTACCGCACGGTGATCGCCACCGGCCGCTCCGCCCCCGAGGTCGAGGACCGCTGCGCCGCCTACCGGCTGCCCGGCGGGGTCGCCGAGTACGGGGCGGTCCTGGTCGACGCGGCGGCCGGCACCACCGAGGTCCTGCTCGACGACGGGCGCCGCCGGATCGGTGACGGGGGGCTGCGCGGCCGGCTGGGCACCCTGGACCCGCCCGCCGTCACCGACCCGCTCGCCCGCTGGTGCGTGCGCGCCTCCGTCCGCGCGCCGGAGAACGGCCGACGACACGCACTGGCTCCGGAGGTCGTCGCCGCCCTCCTCGGCGAGGCGCCGTTCGGCGAGCTCTTCGAAACCGTGCCGGGCCAGGCCCAGACCGACTTCGTCCCGCGCGGCGCCGGGAAGCTGGCCGGAACGCGCGCCCTGCTGGCCCGGCTCGGGGACGGCGGCCCGCCCGCGCTGGCGATCGGGGACGGCGTCGCCGACGTGGGCCTGCTCGGCTGGGCCCGACGCGGCACCGCTCCGGCCAACGCGGAGTCGGCGGTCCGGGCCTCGGGTGTTCCGGTGGCCCGGCACGCCTACCAGGCCGGGCTCGCCGACGCGGTGGGCGGTCTGCTCGGGCACCGGCCGGGCGGCTGCCGGCTCTGCCGGGCGCCGCGCCCGCCCGCCGACGCCCGCGCACTGCTCGCCCTCCTGGCCGTACCGGAGGCCGGCCGGGCCGGGGCGCCGCTGCGCCTCGCCCGCCTCGCCGTCCGAGCCGCCCAAGCCGCCCAAGCCGCCCGCAGCGCACCGGCCGCGCGGGCATCACAGGCCGCACAGACCTCAGAGACCTCAGACACCGCCCGTAGCGTCCGCACCGTCCGTACCGTCCGGGCCGCGCACAGCGCTGCGGCCGCGCCGACCCGCCGGGGCCCGACCAGATGAGCCGCGCGGTGCAGCGGCTGGACCGCGCCCCCGGGCCGCACAGGTCGCGGGTCCGGTCCCTGCTGGCCGCCGCCCGCCGGTACGACCCGCTGCCGCCCTCCCCCCGGGCCCTGCTGCCGCTGCGCCGCCCCCGGCCGGTATACCGCGTCGCCGACGGGTGGAAAGCCCGCCGGATCGCCCGCCGGCTGCGTCTGGACGACGGCTGCACGCTGCGGCCCGGGGCCCCCGGACTGGCCGACGTCCTGGTGCTCTCCCTCGACCCGCCGGGCGACACCACGGGCAACACGCCGGGCGGCACCACGGGCAGCATGCCGGGCGGCACCACCCGCGACACCCCCGGCCGGGCCCGGCTGGCGGTCAAGCACGCCCGGAACAGCCACGCGGTCGCCTCGCTCGACCACGAGTGGCGGGTGCTGGAGACGCTGGCCGCCGACGACCGGCTCGGCGCCTGGCGCGCCCTCGTCCCGGTCCCGCTCCGCCGGGAACTGACCGGACCCCTGCCGCTGATCACCGAGAGCTGGCTGCCCGGGACCACCGCCGACCGACTGCTGCGGGAGGACCCCGGCCTGGACGGCGAGGTCGCCGAGCGCGCGCTCACGGCCATCGCCGGACTGCACCGGGCCACCGGACGAACCGAGACCGCCACCGAGCGGCTGGCGGCCTGGGTGGACGATCCGCTGGACGTGCTTGGCACCGGCATCCCCTGGTGCCGGACCGGAACCGGGTCCGCCGGACTGGCCGGCGTCCGCGCCCGGCTGCGTGCCGGCCTGGCCGGCACCGAGACCACCGTCGCCTGGACGCACGCCGACTTCCACGCGGGCAACGTCCTGCTCGACGAGCGGGGCGGCCGGGTCACCGGTGTGATCGACTGGGGCGGGGCCCGGCCGGACGGCCCCTGCGCCATCGACGCCTACACCTTCGTGCTCGCGCTGATCTGCCGCCGCGAGGGCCGCCAACTCGGAAGCACCGTCCGCGAGGTGGTGCGCCGCGGGGCGCTGCCCGGCCCGGACCTCGCCCTGATCGCCGGCACCCGCGCCGACCTGGTGGACCTGCGCCGGGGCGGCCCGGCCGGATCGCCGGACGGCGCCGTGCTGCCGCTGCTGACCTGGCTGTGGCACATCGTCTCGAACGTCACCAAGTCCCCCCGCTACGCACGCAGCCACTGGTGGGTGGCCCGCAACGTGACCCCGCTCCTGAAGGAGGCCGCCACATGGCCGGCGACCCGGCCGTGACGCCGCTGTCGGCGCCGAGGCCGCGCCCGCCCACCGGGTCGGCGGGAAGCCGCCCCCGGTGGTACGCCCGCCTGCCCACCCTGGCGCCCCGCGTACTGCTGCCGGTCTCCCTGGTCATCTGGCTGGTGTCACTGCGCAACGTCGACCTGGCCCGGATGGGCGACCTCGGCCTGCTGCAGGTGCTGCCCGTCCTCTACTGGGTCGCGGCGGGCCTGCTGACCGCGGGCTTCGTGCTCGCCCTGCGGGACCGCAGCCTCGGGTCCTGGTGGCTCGTCTCCTACGTCCTGGGCCTGATCGCGGTCATCCACGCCACGCCCACCCTGCTCTACGCCAACCTGCGGTACCCCTGGGCCTGGAAGCACGTCGCGGTGATCGACGCGATGCTCCGCCACGGCGGCCCCGTGCCGCACGCCGGCCTGCTGGACCCGTACAACCAGTGGCCCGGGTTCTTCATCGTCAACGGCCTGCTGCTGCGGGCCACCGGCCTGCACTCGGCGCTCGGGTACGCGAGCTGGGGCCCACCGCTGTTCAACGCGCTGCTGCTGGCCCCGCTGCTGCTGCTCTACCGGGCGATCAGCTCCGACCGAACGCTGGTCTGGGGGGCGGTCTGGGTCTACTTCTCCTGTTCCTGGGTCGGCCAGGACTACTTCTCCCCGCAGGCGTTCGCGCTGGTGCTGTACCTCGCGGTGATCGCCTCGGTGGTCCACCGGCTGCCCGACCGGCCCGTCCCCCGCACGCCCGGCCCGGGCCCGCCCGGCGGGTCGCACCGGTCCGCGGCGCCCGGGGCGGCGGACCGCGGCGTCCAGGCCGGCGGATGGGGGCCGGTCCGGCTGCCGATGGTCCTGGTGCTGGAGGCCGCGATCATCTGCTCGCACCAGCTCACCCCGCTGATGCTGATCAGCTCGCTGGCCGCGCTGGCGGTGCCGCGCCGCAACCGGCGGGTGGTCCTGCCGCCGCTGCTGGCCGCGGTGGCGATGACGGTGGTGTGGGACGCCACGGTGGCCCGCCCGTACCTGTCGGCCAACCTCGGCCAGTTCGTCCGGGCGCTCACCACCCCGGACTCCAACGTCACCTCCGGGTTCGCCAACCTCGGGGTGGTCTCGCCGGACCAGCTGATGGTCGGCTGGATCGACCGGGGGCTGTCGGCGGCGGTGGTCCTGCTGGCGGTGATCTGCTTCGTCCGCCGCCCCTGGGTCCGGCGTACCCCGCTGCCGTACCTCGCGCTGGCCCCGCTGCCGCTGTTGGCGGCCAACAGCTACGGCGGCGAGATGCTCTTCCGCGCCTACCTGTTCGCGCTGCCCGCCTGCGCGTTCCTGCTCGCCGCGCTCGTGCTGCGGCCCACGCCGCGGCCGCGGCTGCGGTCGGCCTGTTCGCTGGTCCTGTTGCTGGCCCTGCTGGGCGGCCTGTTCTTCGGCTACGACAGCAAGGAGCGGATGAACTGGTTCACCGACCGTGAGGTCGCCGCGACGAAGCAGTTGTTCGCGGCCGCGCCGCCGTACTCGGTGGTGGTGTCCGTGACCGGGGCCGTGCCGGGGATCTACGACCACTACGAGGACCACCCCGAGGTGCGGCTGGTCGAGACGACGGGGCAGACCAGGGAGCTGTTGACGGAGGATCCGCTGGGCGGACTGGAGGCCGCGGTCAGCTTCACCCATCCGGGTGTGCCCGCGTACGTGGTCCTGAGCCGGGCCCAGGCCGCCGAGTGCTCGCTGACCGGCCTGCTGCCCGCCGACACGGTGGACCGGCTGACCGAGGTGCTCGCCCGGACCCCCGGCTTCGAGCTCGTCTACGGCAACGCCGACGCCACGGTCTACCGCTTCGTCCCCAACCCGCTGCCCACCCAGGCCCCCGGCCTCGGCCGGCCCCCCGCCCAGTCGCCCGTCCAGCCCCCCGGGCAGCCCTCCGTCCACGTCCAGCCAGGAGGCGGCCCATGAACGGCAGCCCGTCCGTGAACGACGCCCGGATCGGCTGGGCGCTGGCCCTCTCCGGGTGGGTGGCCCTCGCCGTCTTCACGCTGGCCGACGCCAACCCCGTGCGGGTGGCGGTGAGCAGTGCGTTCCTGCTCTGCTGCCCCGGGCTGGCGGCGGTGCGCTCGGCCCGACCGCGGCTGGCTGCGAGCGGCGTGCCGATGGGGAGGCTGGAGGCCTGGATGCTGACGGTGGCGCTGAGCCTGGCCATCGACACGGTGATCACCATGGCCTTCTACCTGACCGGCGGGTTCATCAGCGGCTGGGCGCTGGCCGCGACGGCCGGCGCCACCACGCTGTTGGCTCTGCCGCTGTGCCTGCCGCGCGGCGGTCGGCCCCTGGGGCGCGGCGCGCGGGCCCGGAAGCGGAGCACGCCGGACGCCACGGACCCGACCCCCACGGACCCGACCCCCACGGACCCGGCCTCGAAAGACCCGACCACGAATGGCCGGAGCACGAAGCACCGGCGCAGGCGGCGGGGGGCGGGCGGGGCCGCCGTGGCGGGTCTGCTCCTGGTCGCGGCGTGCACCGGCGGCACCACCACGGCGCCGCCGACCACGGACAGCGGCGGCGGCGGATCGGCCGGCCCCGACGCTGGGCCGGCGGCCCCGGTGGCGCCCGGCTCCTGGCGCCTGGTCTTCAACGACGCCTTCGACGGCGACCGGCTCGACCCCGCCAACTGGACCACCTGCTACGACTGGAACCAGGACGGCTGCACCAACGCCGGCAACCACGAGCTGGAGTGGTACCGCCCGCAGCAGGTGACGGTGGGCGGCGGCAGCCTGGCGCTGACCGCGAAAAGGTCGACCACCACGGGCAGCGACGGCAAGAGCTACCCGTGGACCTCGGGCATGGTCTCCACCGGCCGGGACTCCTGGAACGGGCAGCCGCGGCACACCTTCACCCACGGGTACTTCGCCGCCGCGGTGCGCATCCCGCCCGAGGCCGGCATGTTCCCGGCGTTCTGGCTCCTCCCCGCCTCCCGCACCACCCCGCCGGAGCTCGACGTCGCGGAGTTCATCTCCACCACCCAGTACGTCCAGATGACCCTGCACCACGCCGGGCCGAACGGCGAGGACCTGGACCAGTGGGAACGGTACGGCCCGGAGGACTTCGCGGCCGGCTACCACGTGTTCGCGCTCGACTGGGAGAGCAACTCGCTCACCTGGTACGTCGACGGCGTCCAGCGCTACCAGGTGACGGATCCCGACAAGGTCCCGGATGTCCCGATGGAGCTGCTGCTCAACCTGGCCGTCGGGTACCCGAGTTCACCGCCGCAGGAGGTCACCTCGGCGCGGATGACGGTGGACTGGGTCCAGGTCTGGCAGCACTGATCCGGCAGCGCCGAATCCGACACCATCGAGCCCGGCAGCGCTGAATCCGGCAGGACCGAGCCGCTGTCGCGGACCACGCGCGTTCAGGCCGACGGCGGCCCGCCCACCGGACGGCCGAACGCGGCCCGGCCACGGCGGAACGCCCGCCACCCCCTGGTCCGCAGCCGCTCCGGGTACGGCGCCACCGGGGCGCCACCGCCGTCCACCCAGCCCTGGAAGACCTCGACCGAGGTGTCCGCGCGGACCATCAGCCGGGAGATCCGCAACGGCTCGTCCCCCTCCGAGCTGAAGGCGTTGCCGACCGCGCAGGCGGACGTCCAGCCGGCCTTCTGGACCTTGCGGCGCACCGGGACGCTCGAATAGCCGTGGGGGTAGGCGAACGCGGTGACCTGGTGGCCCACCGCGTTCTCCAGCTCCCACTTGCAGCCCCTGACCTCCTCCCAGACCTGCCGGCCGCGCTGCGTGTCCAGCTGGGGGTGGGTGCGGGTGTGGCCGCCGATCTCGACGCCGAGGGCGTCGAGGGTGGCGACCTGGCGCCAGGTCAGCATCGGGGCCGGCGGCAGCAGGCTGCCCTGACCCGGGTGTCCGGGGATGTGCACGGCCCCCGTGGTGACGAACAGGGTGGCCGACAGGTCCCGTTCGCTCAGCATCGGGGCGACCGTCCAGTAGAAGTCGGCGAACCCGTCGTCGAAGGTGAGCACCGCGCAGCGCTCCGGAAGCGGGGGTCCGCCGCGCAGCGCCGAGACCAGCCGGCGCAGCGGGATGACGGTGCGTCCCCCGGCCAGCAGCCGGTCGAGCTGCTCGGCGAAGACCCGGGGGGTCACCGTGTAGCGGGAGATCCAGTCGGGCGGGTCGTCGGAGACGGAGTGGTAGAGCAGTACCGGCACGGGGGTCATGGCGCGCCCCCCGCGACCGCCGGGCTCACCTCTCCGTCCGGGCGGGCCCAGGACCGGGCGGACCACGCGGCGGTGAGCCGTCCGACGCCGTATCCGAGCACGGTGAACGCCACGCCCCCGGCCAGGGCGAGGAGTTCGCGCGAATCGGCGGCGGTCCGCAAGCAGCGGGCCAGGGCGGCCGGGACGGTCGAGGCCAGGTAGCGGCGTTCGCTCGCGAGCGCCGCCCGGGCGCCGCTGTGCCGGGCCACGACGGCCTTGGAGCGGCCCTCGGCGTAGCAGCGGGCACGGTAGTAGGCCCAGGTGGCCCGGCCCGCCGGGACGTGGTGGCGGACGGCGGCGGCGGGCTCGTAGAGCAGGAGGGCCCGGGGGTGCCGTTCGGCCAGACGCAGGCACAGTTCGGTCTCCTCGCAGCCGAGCGGGCGGGTGCCGACGCGTCCGAGGTCCGTGCGGAAGCCGCCGGCGGCGAGGAGCTCGGCGCGGCGGAAGGACATGTTGGCGCCGATGAAGTTCCGCACGGTGGTCCGGCGCTCGGGCAGGCCGCGGTAGGAGCAGCCGACCACCCAGTCGAACTCGGCCGGGAACCAGGACGGACGGCCGTCGTCCCAGCGCGGCACGACGAGGCCGCCGACCCCGTACACGTCCGGGTCCCGGTAGGGGGCGAGCAGGTGGGTGGTCCAGTCCGGCTCCGCGGCGGCGTCGTCGTCGAGGAAGGCGACGACCTCGCACCCGGCGGCGGCGACGCCGGTGTTGCGGGCGCCGGAGAGGCCGTTGCGGTGGCGGTTGGACAGCACGTGGACACCGGGGAACGCCGCCCTGGCCCGGCGGGCGAGCTCCGGGCAGTGGTCGCAGACCAGCAGGATCTCGTCGGGGGGCCGGTGCTGGGCGTGCAGCGAGCCGATCGCGGCGCGCAGGTCGTCCCAGCGGTCGAGGGTGTAGGCGCAGACGATGACGGACAGTCCCGGGGTGTTCACGGCCGTCTCCGTTCGGGGGTCGGAAGCCAGCGCGGCAGGGTGCACAGCAGCGGGACGGCGAGCACGGTGGCCGCGATCAGCCAGGCCAGGCCGACGCCGACGAGGCCGAACCGCGGCAGCAGCCAGGCCGTCAGGCCGAGGACCAGAGCGCAGTAGGCCCCTTGCAGGCCGATGATCAAGCCCAGTCGCTGCCGGGCCCGGGCCGTGTCGACGGCGACGCTGACCAGCAGGTTCGGCAGGGCGGACAGGGCCAGCAGACGCAGCACGGCGGTGCCGTGGTCGTCGTACTCGTCGCCGAACCAGGACAGCAGCCACGGCGCGGCCACGACGGTGACGAGCACGCCGGCCGCGATCAGGGCGCCGGCGTGCCGCAGCACCCGGCGTCCGTGCTCGGCGAGCCGCCCGGGGGCCCGCGCGGCCTCGACGATCAGTGAGCTGCCCATGTTGAGGGCCACGAGGTAGAAGGTGTACGCGATCACCCAGGGGAGCGAGTAGTAGGCGATCTGCTCCGGCCCGAGGGTGTTCAGCACGTACAGCGGCACGACGGTGGCGGCGGCCAGCCGCAGCAGGGCACCGACGTAGTCCGCGGTCGCGTAGCGGGCGAGCCGGGGCGCGGCCGGGCCGTCCGGGCCGTCCGGGCCGTCTGAGCCGCCTGAGCCGCCTGGGCTGGCTGAGCCGGCTGAGCCGTCCCGGCCGGTGACCCCGGGGAGCAGTCGGCGGAACAGCAGCAGGTTGGCGACGGCGAGGGCGACCAGCAGGGCCCCGGCCCAGGCGAGCACGATCCCCACGTGCAGCGCCCAGCCCGCGAGAGCGGCCAGCAGCACGATCTTGACGGCCGCGAACAGCGCGTTCTCGCCGAGGACCCAGCCGGGCCGGCGGAGGCCGGTCAGCGCGCCGTCCTGGAGGACGAAGAGCGTGTAGCCCGCGGTCATGGCGACGAAGGCGACGGCGGGCGCCGGGCTGCGCAGGAAGCCGAGGCCCGGGGCGATCACGGGCACCAGCCCGATGAAGACGCCGCCGACCACGATGTCGGCGGCCGTGGCGACCAGGTAGCAGCGGATCAGCAGGCCGCGGGTACGCCGGCCGGCGGCGGGCAGGAAGCGGACCAGGACGTCGGCGAGGTTGAGCTGGCCCACTTCGGAGAGCAGCGTCGCCGCCGAGAGCACGGCGTAGCCGAGGCCGACGTACTGCGCGCCGTACCAGCGGGTGGCGAGCATCCAGAAGACCGCGCCGAGGCCGGCGGTGACGATCGAACTGGCGGTCAGCACATGGCCGTTGCGCAGCAGCGGCTCACCGGCGGTGGCCGCCCGCAGCCGGGCCCGCAGCAGGGTGGCGTACGAGCACTCGCAGGGCAGCGGCAGCGGACAGGAGCAGGGCCGGCTGCCCCGGTCGGGCGCCGTGGCGTACGTAAGGGTGGGCGCCGCGGTGGACGTCACGGTGGGCGCCGCGGTGGGCGCCGCGGACGTCGCTGACGTGGTGGGCTTGGTGGGCGCGGACACGGCGGGCTCACCCCGTCACCCGTGCGCCGGCCCGGGCGCGGCGGACGCTGCGCGCGTACCCGACCGGACCGTACAGCAGCCCCTGGAGCTCCAGTCGTGCCAGGCGCCAGGTCGGGCAGCGGCCCGCCGCACCACCGGGGTCCGGCCGGGTGCGGGCGCGGTGGGCCGCGTAGCGGAGGCCGCCGGGCAGGCGGCGCAGCAGGGCGGGCAGCATGGCGGGTTCGTGGTGCAGGGCCGCCGTGAGGTAGGCGCCGAAGCCGGCTCCGTAGCCGAAGGCCTGGGCGGGCACCGCGTCCATGGTGCGCCGGTGGCGGTGCCAGACGATGGCGTCGGGCGCGTAGGCGAGGGCCTGGCCGGCCACCAGGATGCGGAAGAAGGCGAGCAGGTCGTCGCCGCCGCGGGCCGGGGTGCCGGTGCCGGTGGCGGGGTCGAAGCCACCGAGGGCGCGCAGGCGCGCGGTGCGGAAGGCCATGTTGGCCCCGGAGCCGAAGCGGCCGGCGGCGAACGGGAAGAGCGGGTCGGTGTGCCGGTCGGCGAGGGTCCAGGTGCGGGCGGCGAATCCCTTGGCGAAGCAGCCCTGGTGCTCCAGCGCGACCTGGGCGGGGGTCTCGAGCTCGGCGGGCAGGATCAGGCCGGTGACGCAGCCGATCCGCTCGTCCTCGGCGAAGGTCTGGGCGAGCGCCTCGATCCAGCCGGGGTCGGCGAGGGTGTCGTCGTCGGTGAAGGCGGTGATCTCGCCGGTGGCGGCGGCGAGCCCGGTGTTGTGGGCCCGGGCCAGGCCCGCCACCGGCTCGCGCAGGTAGCGGACCCGGCCCCGGTACCGGTCACGGATCAGCCGTTCGGCGGCGTCGTCGGCGGGGGCGTTGTCCACGACGATGACCTCGAAGTGCGGATAGCCGTTCCGCAGCAGGGAGTCGAGGCAGAGTCGCAGCAGACCCACCCGGTTGTGGGTGGCGACGACCACGCTGACCGTGACCGGGCCCGCAGGCACCCGGGCGCGCCCGACCCGACCGGGGCGCGCCGCGGGTGTCGCGGTGGACAGAGCGGGAACACGCAGTTCCCGGTGGGCGGCGTCGACCAGCGCCCGGCGCAGCGCGGCGCTCTCGCCCGCTGCTCCGGTGGCCGTGACCAAGCCGAGCGGGTGTCCGTGCAGCCGCACCAACGCCAGCACGCGGCCGGCCGGGTCGCCGGCCCCGAGACCGCCGGGCGAGCGCAACTCGCCGGGCTCGTCCAGGTCCAGTTCGACGACGCGGACGGGGGTGCGGAGCGAGTCGCGGGCGGCGGGGCGCGGGCAGGCTGCTGCGGTGCGCCGGTCGGTGCCACTCATCGGTTCTCCCCTGCGGGGACGGCCGCCGAGGGCCGGGCGCCGGGACGCTCGGCAATCAGGGTCCTCAGCACCCGGCGGCCGTCGGAGACGGCGTGCAGGTGGGATCGGCCGCTGCGGCGGGGGAGCTCCAGGCTCGGCACTTCGGCGATCCGCAGCCCGGAGCGCAACGCGTGCGCGACCATCTCGGCCTCGATCTCGAAGCCGGTGGAGCGCAGGTCGAGCGCGTCCAGGAAGGAACGGCGGAAGGCGCAGTAGCCGTAGCACAGGTCGGTGAGGCGCGCGTCGTAGACGCGGTTGACGACGGCGAGCAGGGCCCGGTTGCCGAGCGAGCGGATCCTGGTGAGGTCCAGCGAACCGCCGCCGGCGATGCAGCGCGAGCCCTTGACGAAGTCGAAGCCGTGGTCGAGGAAGTGCAGGTAGTGGGGGATCTCGCCGGGCCACATGGAGCCGTCGGCGTCCATCATGACGATGTACTCGCCGGCGGCTGCGGCGAACCCGGTACGCAGCGCGTTGCCCTTGCCGGGGCCGCTCTGCTGGACGCTGCGGACGGTCGGCAGGCAGTGCCGGGCCATCGGGACGGTCGCGTCGTCGGACGCGCCGTCGACCAGGATGACCTCGTCGACGCAGCGTGGGATCTGCTCGAAGACCCAGGCGATGTTGCGGGCCTCGTTCTGGGCGGGGACGACCAGGCTGACCGTGTGGGTGGTGGCGACGCCGTCACCGGCCCGGCGCATCGGGCGGTGCACGGTGACGCGGTCCTCGGCGCGGCGGCGCGGGTGGCGGTCCCCGTTGAGGTCGGGGGCCCGTCCGGCATAGGGGTACCGGAGGACGTCGGGGTACGGGACGGCATCGGGGGGCAGGGTGGGGCTCATCGTGAGCGGCCTCTCGGGGGGAGGCGGGGGCAGGCGCCGGGCACGGCGCGGCCCTTGCGGTGTGACGAACGGGCGGCGGGCGCGGACGGATACGCGCGGGCCGAGCCCGGAGGGAAGCCCGTCGAGGGGCTGCCGAAACGTTGAGGGCGCTGTGGCGGCCGTGTGGGGGGTGCGCACCGCCGGGCCCTCCCGGCGCCTCGGGCGCCGGTCGTACGAACTGGCTGATGGACTACCGCACCTACGGGTGCGGGCTATGCCAGGACCTCATCGTCTGTCGGTACGGACAGTCACGTCAAGGGGTCTTTGTCCGGTTTTTACCGTAACTTCCCATGACGTGCGGTAACGCTTTGTCACCATCCTTCTCCGCACCCGCAGCGCCCTACCTCGCAGCCCCTCACCTCGCAGCGCCCTACCTCGCAGCGCCTCCGGCGGAGCTCACCCCTCGACGGGACGGCCCTGCGGCTCCTCCGCGATCCGGCGGGCGATCTCGGCCGGCCGCACCGGGCGCCCGAAGTGCCAGCCCTGCGCCCAGTCGCAGCCGATGGTCCGCAGCCGCTCGGCGTCCCTGCGAGTCTCCACGCCCTCGGCGGTGACGGTCAGCCCGAGCGCGTGGGCCATCGACACCAGACCGCTGACGATCCGCCACCCGGTGGACTCGTCCTTGTCGGGTTCGTGCAGGTCGCCCACGAAGGACCCGGCGATCTTCAGCCCGGAGACCGGCAGGTCGCGCAGGTACGCGAGGTTGGACCAGCCGGTGCCGAAGTCGTCCACGGCCAGCGACACCCCGAGGTCGACCAGCCCGTGCAGGGTGCGCAGCGCCTCGTCCTCGGGCCCGACCACCGTCGACTCGGTGATCTCCAGCTGGAGCCGGGCCGGGTCCAGACCGGTGTCGTCGAGGATCCGGGCGAGGTCGGAGACCAGCGCGGAGCTGCGCGCCTGACGCACGGCCAGGTTGACGTTCAGTTGCGGCGCGGCGTCACCGAAGCGCTTGATCCAGTCCGCCGCCTGCCCGCACGCCTGCTCCAGCACCCAGCGGCCGAGCGGCATGATCAGCCCGGTCTCCTCGGCCGTGGTCACGAACTCGTCCGGGCCGAGGACGCCGAGTTGCGGGTGACGCCAGCGCACCAGCGCCTCCGCGGCGGCCAGTCGGCCGTCCTCGAGCCGATAGAGCGGCTGGTAGTCGACGAAGAACTCGCCCCGGTCGAGGGCGGCGGGCATCCGCACCGACACCGCGTAGCGGCTGACCGCGCGGGCGTTCTCCTTGGGGTCGAACAGCGTCCAGCGGCCGCGGCCGGCCTCCTTGGCCCGGTAGAGCGTCAGGTCGGCAGCCCGGACCGCGGCGCCCGGGGTGGTCGTGGACACCCGCCGCTCCAGCACGCCCACGCTCGCGCCCACGGCCAGCTTGTGATCGCCGATCAACACCGGCCCGGCCAGGGCCTTGAGCACCGTCTTCGCGGCGGCCACCGCCTCCTGCTCGCCCCGGCAGTTCTCCAGCAGCACCACGAACTCGTCCCCGCCGAGCCGGGCCACCAGGTGGCCGAGCGGGGTGAGGGCCGCCTTCAACCGGGCGGCGACGGCGGACAGCAGCTGGTCGCCCATGTCGTGGCCGAGGCTGTCGTTGACCACCTTGAAGCCGTCGAGGTCGACGTAGCAGAGGCCGAAGCGGGCGCCCGGCTCCGGGTCCTCGAACAGCTTCTCCAGCCGCTCGAAGAAGGCCGCACGGTTGGGCAGGCCGGTCAGCGGGTCGTGGGTCGCCTGGTGGCGCAGCCGCTCCTGCAGCCGGTAGCGGTCGGTGACGTCCTCGAGCATCGCGACCTGGTACTGCGGGCGGCCGTCGTCGTCGCGGATCAGCGAGACCGTCAGGTGCGTCCAGACCACCTCGCCGTCCTGCCGGTAGTACGGCTTGTCGAACTGGAAGTAGTCCCGCTTGCCGCCGATCAGCTCCTCGTACGCCTCCCAGACCCCCGGGGTGTCCTCCGGGTGCACGAGATCGCCGACCCGGCGGCCGGTCATGTCCTCCGGGCTCGCGCCGAACAGCTCCTGCAGGGCCTTGTTGACGGCCAGGATGTTGCCGTCCGTGTCGCCGATCCCGATGCCGATGGCCGCGCTCTCGAACAGCGCCCGGAACCGGGCCTCGGAAGCGCGCAGCGCCCGCTCGGCCTCCCTGCGGGCGGTGTCGGCGGCGGTGCGGATCGCTTCCTGCTCACGCAGCGTGCGCTCACGCAGCGCGGCGGCCCAGCCGGCCGCGAAGGAGCCGGTCAGGGCGGGGCCGCGGGCGTCGGCGAGCGGCTGCGCCTGGAGCAGCTCGACGGCCCGGGCCAGCAGCACCGGGTCGGTGAAGTGCGCGTCGACCAGCTCGGCGCCGGCCTGCGCGGCCAGGCGCGGCTCGAACGGCGCGTCCTCCTGAGCGCGGTGCAGCAGCGCGGCGGTGCGCGCGACCAGCCGGCTGAGCAGGTCGGGGTGGACGGCGATGCCGTGGTCGGCCGAGAGCAGCCGGGCCCAGTCCTCGTGGAACCGCTCGGCGCTGCCGCGAACCGGAGTGGTGTTCATCGGCGCACCCCGGGGCCGCGGCCGGCGCCGGACAGCACGACGCTCCCGGCGGCGCTGGGCAGCACGACGCTCCCGGCGGCCGCCGCGCCGGGCGGGCGGCCGTCGGTGCCTCGTGCGCCGCATCCGATCAAGGGCGGAACCCCACGCCCGCCACCCCGGTCATCCGCTCGGGGTGCTCGCCGACCGTGTCGGGCTGGTCCGGGCGCCACTGCGGCAGGTAGACCACGCCCGGCTCGACCAGCTCGAAGCCGGCGAACATCGCGGTGATCTGCTCGTGGTTGCGCATGGTCAGCGGGGTCGGCGTCATCTTGTAGAGCTTCTGGTGGTCCTCCGCCTGGTCCGGGCGGCCCTCCAGGGAGGCGTGCGAGAGCACCAGCGCGCTGCCGGGCGGGAGGGCGTCGCGGATCACCCCGATCAGCTTCCACGGGTCCTCGTCGTCGCTGACGAAGTGGGCGACGGCCACCAGCAGCACGGCCACCGGCTCGCCCTCCGCCAGCAGCGCGGTCACCTCGGGGCGGCCCATCAGGTCGTCGACGTCGCGCAGGTCGGCCTGGACGACGAGGCTTGCCGGGTCGTCCTCCATCAGCAGGCGGCTGTGCGCGACGGCGACCGGGTCGCGGTCCACGTAGACGACCTTCGCCTCGGGGCGGATCGCGCGGGCGATCTCGTGCACCGCGCCGAAGGTCGGGATGCCGGAGCCGATGTCCAGGAATCGGGTGACGCCCCGCTCGGCGAGGAAGGTCACGGCGCGGCGCAGGAAGGCGCGGTTGGAGCGCATGATCTGCGGCAGCTCCGGCCACAGGGCCATCGCCTTGCGGGCCATCTCCCGGTCGACCTCGAAGTTGTGCGAGCCCCCGAGGTAGTAGTCGTAGACCCGCGCGGCATTCGGTTTGTCCAGGTCCGTGCCCTCCGGTACCCAGCTCGGTCGCCGCATGCCTGTGACTCCTTCACTCCGGTTATGGGGCGGCAGTGCCGCACGGACACCGCTGTGACAGATGAGACTACAAGCACAGAAGATCCTCCTCCGCACCCCGAACGGGTGCAAGCGGAGTGCCCGGCTCCTGGCCGGCGGGCGGGCGTGTCGGGTGGGCGTGTCGCGCGGGGATGCGGGTGCGCGGGTGCCCGTGGCGGCCTTCCTGCCGCGCGGGTCGGCGGCGGCGCGCCCCACAATGGGCGTGATGACCGGAGGCATCGAGGACTACGCCCTCATCGGCGACCTGCAGACCGCCGCCCTGGTGGGTCGGGACGGATCGGTCGACTGGCTGTGCCTTCCCCGCTTCGACTCCCCCAGCTGCTTCGCCGGACTCCTCGGCGACCAGCGCCACGGCGCCTGGCGGATCGCCCCGGCCGGCGCCGCCGAGTGCCACGCCCGCCGCTACCGCGGCGACAGCCTGGTGCTGGAGAGCGAGTGGCAGACCGCCGGCGGGCGGGTGCGGATCATCGACTTCATGCCGCAGCGCGGTCAGGGCGGCCGGCGCGAACCGCAGCTGATCCGGATCGTCGAGGGCCTCGACGGCACGGTGCCGATGCGCGGGTCGCTGCGGCTTCGCTTCAACTACGGCCGGATCGACCCGTGGGTCCGGCGCACCGGGCACCACCGGGTCGCCGTCGCCGGGCCCGACTCCGCCTGGCTGCGGGTGCCCGCAGGAGTCCACACGTACGGACTGGACGGCGTCACCACCTCGGAGTTCACCGTCACCACCGGGCTCCGGGTCCCCTTCGTCCTCACCTGGCAGCCCTCCCACCTGGCCTCCGCCCCGCGCACCGACTCCGAACAGGCGCTCGTCGCCACCGTCGCCCAGTGGCAGGGCTGGGCGTCCGGCTGCCAGTACCGGGGCGAGTGGCGCTCGGCCGTGCTGCGCTCACTGCTCACCCTCAAGGCGCTCGCCTACGCCCCCACCGGCGGGATCGTCGCGGCGGCCAGCGCCTCCCTGCCGGAGGTGATCGGCGGCGCGCGCAACTGGGACTACCGCTTCTGCTGGCTGCGCGACTCCTCGATGACGCTCTCCGCCCTGCTGCGCGGCGGGTTCCGCGACGAGGCCGCCGCCTGGCGCCGCTGGCTGCTACGGGCCATCGCCGGCGGGCCGAGGCACGTCCAGGCCGTGTACGGGGTCGCCGGGGAACGGGTGCTCGGCGAGACCACCGCCGACTGGCTGCCCGGGTACGAGGGCTCGCGACCGGTCCGGTTCGGCAACGCCGCCGTCGACCAGCTCCAACTCGACGTCTACGGCGAGGTGGTGGACACCCTCAACCTCGCGCTGCGGGCCGGGATCCCGATGGAGCGGCACGTCTGGACACTGCTGCGCTCACTGATGGACCACGTGGAGCGGCACTGGCGCGAGCCGGACGAAGGGCTGTGGGAAGTACGCGGCGGGCGGCGGCACTTCGTCCACTCCAAGGTCATGTGCTGGGTGGCCGCCGACCGTGCCGTCCGGCTCGCCGAGGCCACCGGACTGCCCGCCCCGGTCGACCGCTGGCGGGCGCTGCGCGACGACATCCACGCCGACGTCTGCGAACAGGGATACGATCGGCAGCGCGGCGTGTTCGTCCAGCACTACGGCGGGCGGGGGCTGGACGCGGCGACCCTGTTCGTACTCAAGAGCGGCTTCCTCCCGCCGGACGACCCCCGGGTGGTGCGCACCGTGGACGCCGTCCGTGACGAACTCGGCCACGGCGGACTGGTGCACCGTTACCGGGCCGGGTACCACGGCGACGGGCTGCCGGGCGGCGAAGGAGCCTTCCTGGCCTGCTCGTTCTGGCTCGCCGACGCGCTTGTCGCGACGGGACGCCGGGACGAGGCGCGGACACTGTTCGCGCGGGTGGTCGGACTCGCCAACGACCTCGGACTGCTCTCCGAGGAGTGGGATCCGCGCTCCGGGCGCCAACTCGGCAACACGCCACAGGCGTTCAGCCACGTGGCACTGGTCAACACGGCCTTCGCCCTGGCCGAGCCGGGGTAGCGGACGCGGGGGTGACACGAGGCTAGGGTGGAC
The DNA here is from genome assembly GCF_044455625.1 of Kitasatospora sp. NPDC051164. NCBI lineage: Bacteria > Bacillati > Actinomycetota > Actinomycetes > Kitasatosporales > Streptomycetaceae > Kitasatospora > Kitasatospora sp. NPDC051164. Next base: position 123,945 of record NZ_JBITFB010000001.1, read on the forward strand.
CCGTGGACCCCAACCACTACCGTTTCCGGGGCATGTGGCGACTCGCGGCGCCGCCGGACATCGTGTACGCGGCGCTGGCGGACGTACGGAGCTATCCGCTGTGGTGGCCGGAGATCCGCGAGGTCCGGCCGACCGGCGAGGATTCCGGGGAGGTGGTGGTGCGCGCGCTGCTGCCGTACCGGCTGGTGATCGGCCTGGAGGCGAGCCGGCGCGACCCGGCCGCCGGGGTGCTGGAGGCGACCATGCGGGGCGACCTCACCGGGTGGTCCCGGTTCACGGTGGCGGCGGACGGCGCAGGACGGGCGCGTCGCGCGGCCGGCCGGGACGGCGCGGGCCGTGCAGGCGGCGCGGGCAGCCGGGTGCTGTTCGAGGAGGACACCCGGCCCGGCTCGGCGCTGTTGCGCCGGCTCGCCCTTCCGCTGCACCCGGTTTTCCGGGCCAACCACGCGGTGATGATGCGCCGGGGGCGGCGGGGGCTCGCGGCGTACCTGGCGGCGGGCGGGGGTGACGGATGACGGCTGACAACTTTCAGCGAACAGATGACAGCTGACAGATTTCGAAATCTGTCAGCTGTCGTCTGTTCGCTGTCGTCTGTCGTCTGTCGTCTGGCAGCTGACATCCGTCCGCCCGTCGCCCGCGCCCGCCCGCCGACACCCGCCGCCCCTCACCCCTTCGCCCCCGGAAACAGCCACCGCCGCAGCGCCCGCGTCACCACCGGCAGCGCCGCGTACGTCATCAGCAAGCTGATCAGCGGCGCGGTGACCAGCGGTCGGACGGCCACCGGCAGGCCCGTCAGGTGCGGCCCGAGCACGACCGCGGAGGCCACGACCAACGGCGCGATGGCAATCGTCGAGGCCACCGCCATCTTCCAGCGCACCGGCGGTCGGCGCTGCGCGGCGCCCGGGGTGGTGGCGAACCAGCCCTCCATCCCGTGGATCTCGTGGCGGTGGACCTCGTGGTGGTGGCCGTCCGCCTTGGCGAAGCAGGCTGCCCGCACCGGGGAGGTCTGCCAGGAACGGAACGCCTCGGCGTCCCGGAAGTGCAGCAGCAGGTGCCAGGGTTCGTCCGGGCCGGACGGACGCAGCAGCCCGGTGCCGAGGTTGCCCGCGTGTTCCGTGGCCGCGGCGAGGATGTTCTCCGCCCACCACTCGAAGGCTTTCTCGTAGCCCGGCTCCACCCGCCGTGCCACGAACAGCGTGACCTCCTCGCCCTGGTCGCTCTGCTCATCGACCGTCCCCCGTACCGTCGCCGCCATCCTCACTGCCCCTCTCCCCGTGCGTCCCCGCGTCTGCGCCCCCGTGCCTCACCGGCCGCGAGCCGCCGGGCAGCCTACGGGCCGTCCGGTGATCCGCCCACCCTGCGCCCGAACCGTGGGACGCGACGGCCCCGCCGGGACTAGCGTGGCCGGAGCGTCCCGACGCACCGGAGGCCCGCCCATGACCGCCACGCCCCCTACGCCCACCACACCCGCCACGCCAGCCACACCCACCGGCCCTATCGACTCAGCCGGCCTCACCTTCGGCTTCGACGCCCCCTTCGACCGCGCCGGCACCGGCAGCAGCAAGTGGGCCCGCGCGGGCGGCGCCCCCGGGGTGATCCCGATGGGCCTCGCCGACATGGACCTCCCCGGCCCGCCCGCCATCGCCGAGGCCCTGCGCCAGCGGGCCCGCCACCACGCGTACGGCTACACGGTGTGCGACCCGGCGGGCCGGCCGCTGGTGGCGGACTGGTACCGCGCCCGGCACGGCGTCGACGTGGATCCGGACTGGGTCCTGCTGCTGCCCTGCGGCCCGCGCACCGCCCTGCGCGTGCTGCTGGAGGCCGTCCGGCCGGACCCCGGACGGCCGCAGCCGCCCGTCCTCTTCCCGACCCCCGAGTGGGGCGGCTTCGCCCAGCTCTGCCGCGCCGCGCGCGTCGCGTACCGGGAGCTGCCCCTGCCGCTCGGCCCCGGCGGCTACCGGCTCCCGGACGGCCCGCTCCCCGGGCCCGCCACCGCCGTACTGCTCAGCAGCCCGCACAACCCCTCCGGCCGGGTCTGGCCCGCCGACCAGCTGCGCGGCCTGGCCGAGCGGGCGGCAGAGGCGGGCGCGCTGCTGGTCTCGGACGAGGTGCACGGCGACCTCACCCACCCGGATATCGCCCATCCAGACCCCACCCACCCAGATATCACCCACCCCGGCCGGGTCCACCCCGTCGCCGTGACCGCCGTCGACCCGGCGCACCGGCACCTCGTCGTCACCCTCAACTCCGTCGGCAAGACCTTCAACTGCTCCGGCATCCCCAGCAGTTTCGCCCTCGTCCCGGACCCTGGGCTGCGCGCCCGGTTCGCCGACGCACTGGCCGGCTACGGCCTCTGGGAGGGCGGCCTGCTGGAGCAGACCGTGCAGCGGGCGGCGCTGTGCGAGGGCGGCCCGTGGCTGGACGCGCTGCTCGCCCACCTCGCTGCTGCCCGCACCCGGCTCACCGACCGGTTCGGGCCCGCCGTCCGCTCGGCCCCGCAGGCCTCCTACCTGCTCTGGCTGGACGCCGCCGCCCTGGGCCTGCCGCCGACGGCCGCCCGGCAGGCCCTGTTGGAGCGCTGCGGCCTGGAGGCCTCCGACGGCGCCGAGTTCGGCTCCGGCGGCCACGGCGCGCTGCGGTTGAACTACGCCCTGTCGGGCCCGGTGCTGGACACCGTCCTGACGCGGCTGGAGCGGCTCGACCTCGGGTGACCCTGGCACGTGCCGGGGTCACGCACCCCGTGTACGCGCTCGCGTACAAGCCGCCCAAAACCCCGCAATCACCCGTTCGCCACGCCCCTGACCTGCGGAAACCAACGTTCACGCGATTTTTGCGGAGCGCCCCCGCATGCTCCGTAGCAGACTGGGCAAAGTAGACCGGGCCGCAATCGTGATCCCGAGGATGGTGAGTCCGGTGATACCCATATCCCACACCACTCCGCCCGACCGGCAGAGCGCACCACCGCCCCCGACGGGGGTGACCCCGCTGACCGAATCGGGGGCGCGCAGCCACGTGTCGGGTGTCTGTTTCAAGATCGGACCGCCCCGACTGGTAGGTGTCGAGGTCGAGTGGTTCGTCCATGACGATCGATGTCCCACCCGGCCCGTCCGGCCGGAACTGATCCACGCCGCGCTGGAGTCGCTGCCCCTCGGCGGCACCGACGGCACCTCACTCCCCTCCGGTTCGCGCCTCACGCTCGAACCCGGCGGACAGGTCGAGCTCAGCTCCCCGCCCGCCACCGGCCTCCTGGCCTGCGTCGACGACACCCGACGCGATCTGACCGCCCTGCGGGCCGCCTTCGCGGCACAGGGCCTGCGACTCACCGGCACCGGGACGGACCCGCTGGCCCGCCCCCGACGGATGGTGCTGGACCACCCCCGCTACCTCGCGATGGAGCGCTTCTTCGACTCCGCGGGGCCCTGGGGCCGGATCATGATGACCGGTACCGCGTCGGTGCAGGTATGCCTGGACGCCGGCGAAGCGGACGGCCCGCACGCCGTGGAGCGCCGCTGGCAGCTGGTCCACCGGCTGGGCCCGGTGCTGGTCGCCGCCTTCGCCAACTCCCCGCTGCTGGACGGCAGGCCGACCGGTCACCGGTCGACCCGGCAGACCGTCTGGTCCCGGATGGACCCGACCCGCACGCTGGCCCCGGAGCCGGACCACGGCGACCCGCGCGAGGCCTGGGCGCGGTACGTACTGGACGCCGAAGTGCTGTGCATGCAACGGCCTGAGGGACTGCCGTGGACGGTCCCGCCCGGGCTGACCTTCCGTGAGTGGATCCGCGGCGGAGGCGAACGACCGCCCACCCTCGCCGACTTGGACTACCACCGCACCACCCTCTTCCCGCCGGTGCGCCCGCGCGGCCACCTGGAGCTGCGGATGATCGACGCCCAGCCCGGGGACGGCTGGACAGTGGTCACCGCGCTGGTCACCGCACTGCTGGACGACCCGGTGGCCGCCGATGCCGCGCTGGCCGCGCTGGAGCCGCTCGCGTGCGCGGACGGTCCGCGACCGCCGCGCAGCGACGTCTGGTGCCGCGCCGCCACCCTGGCGGTCGCCGACCCCGAACTGCGCCGCGCCGCCCTCACCTGCTTCGCCGCCGCCGACGCCGCACTGGGCCGCCTGCCCGGTGCCGGGCGGCTGCGCACCGCCGTCGCCGAGTTCGCCGAGCGCTACCCCGCGCGCGGCCGCTGTCCGGCCGACGACCAGCTGGACGCCCTGCGCTCCGGCACCCGACGCACTCCCACGGAGGAGGCCGCACCATGACCGACGTCCGACCGAACGGCCCGACCGCAGCCCCCGCCCAGGAGGTCGGGACAGCACCCGGGCTCGAGGATCGCGGCATCGAAGACCGCGGCTCCGAGGCCGCACGCGGCATCGACGCAGCCCGCGGCATCGAGGACCTGCGCGAGACCATCGCCGCCGAGCTGTCGGCCGCCCGCGCCCGGACCGCCGCGCTGACCGACTGCGTCGAGGACGGCGACCTCACCGCCCAGCACTCCCCGCTGATGTCCCCCCTGGTCTGGGACCTCGCGCACATCGGCAACCAGGAAGAGCTCTGGCTGCTGCGCAACGTCGGCGGCCGGGACCCGATGCACCCGGAGATCGACGGACTGTACGACGCCTTCCAGCACCCCCGGGCCGAACGCCCCAGCCTGCCGCTGCTGCCGCCCGCCGAGGCCCGCGCGTACGCCCATGAGGTGCGCGGCCGGGTGCTGGACATGCTCGCCGCCAGCCCGCTGGAGGGCGCGCCGCTGCTGGAGGCCGGGTTCGCATTCGGGATGATCGCGCAGCACGAACAGCAGCACGACGAGACGATGCTGATCACCCATCAGCTCCGCAGGGGCGCGCCGGCCCTGGCCGCTCCCCCTCCGCCGCCCGCACCCGCCGACGCCGCCACGCTGCCCGCCGAAGTCCTCATCCCCGCAGGACCGTTCACCATGGGAACGGACACCGAGCCATGGGCGCTGGACAACGAGCGCCCGGCCCACACCGTCGACCTGCCGGCCTTCCTGCTGGACACCACGCCGGTCACCAACGCCGCCTACCAGCGCTTCATCGCCGACGGCGGCTACGACGACCCGCGCTGGTGGACGCCGGAGGGCTGGACGCACCGGCAGCGCGCCCGGCTGACCGCCCCGCTGTTCTGGCAGCGCCAGGGCGGCGAGTGGCTGCGCCGCCGCTTCGGCTCGGTCGAGCCGGTCGAGCCGAACGAGCCGGTGCTGCACGTCAGCTGGTACGAGGCGGACGCGTACGCCCGGTGGGCCGGGCGGCGGCTGCCGACCGAGGCGGAGTGGGAGAAGGCGGCCCGGCACGACCCGCTCACCGGCCGCTCCCGCCGCTACCCCTGGGGCGACCGGACCCCCGGCCCCGAGCACGCCAACCTGGGCCAGCGCCATCTGCGCCCGGCCGGGGCCGGCTCCTACCCGGAGGGACAGTCCCCGTACGGTGTACGGCAGTTGATCGGCGACGTGTGGGAGTGGACGGCCGACGACCTCCACCCCTACCCGGGCTTCCGGGCCTGGCCGTACCGGGAGTACTCGGAGGTCTTCTTCGGCCCCGAGTACAAGGTGCTGCGCGGCGGCTGCTTCGCGGTGGCGCCGGTCGCCTGCCGGGGCACGTTCCGCAACTGGGACTACCCGATCCGGCGGCAGATCTTCGCCGGGTTCCGCACCGCCCGCGACGCGGAGCGCGACTGATGTGCCGCCACATCGCCTACCTGGGCGAGCCCGTGGCTCCACAGGAGCTGCTGGTGCACCCGCCGTACGGGCTGTACCGGCAGTCCTGGGCGCCCCGGACGCAGCGGTTCGGCACGGTCAACGTGGACGGCTTCGGCCTCGGCTGGTACGCGGACGGTGACCAGGTGCCCGCCCGCTACCGCCGGACCGGGCCGATCTGGGCCGACGAGACCTTCGCCGACCTGGCCCGGGTGGTCCGCACCCGCGCGCTGCTGGCCGCCGTGCGCTCCGCCACCGAGGGCTGCGCGGCGGGCGAGAGCGCGGCCGCGCCGTTCGCCGCCGAGCGCTGGCTGTTCAGCCACAACGGCGCGGTGGCCGGCTGGCCGGGCAAGCTGGACGCCCTGGCCGCGCTGCTCCCGTCGGCCGAGCTGCTGGAGCTGGAGGCGCGCACCGACTCGGCCCTGCTGTGGGCCCTGACCCTGCACCGGCTGCGGGCCGGCGCCGGGCTCGACGAGGCCCTGGCGGGCACCGTCGCGGACGTCGCCGCGCACACCACCGGGCGGCTCAACCTGCTGCTCACCGACGGCACCGCGCTCGCCGCGACCACCTGGGGCGACACCCTGCACCACCGGACCCTGCCGGGCCTCGGGACGGTGGTGGCCTCCGAGCCGTACGACGACGGACCGGGCTGGACGCCCGTGCCGGACGGCTCGCTGCTGCTGGTCGGCGGCCACGGCGTCACCGTCCGTCGGCTCCCCAGTCACTACTGACCCTCCACCCTCCCTTCATCTTCTGAACAGAGGAACCACCCTGTCATGGACACCTTCGAGCTCACCCGACTGCTGCCCGCCGACCACTTCAGCACCACGTTGCGCCAGGACGTGCAGCACGGCCTGACCTCGGAACCCAAGTGGCTGCCGCCGAAGTGGTTCTACGACGCGCGGGGCAGCGAGCTGTTCGAGGAGATCACCCGGCTGCCCGAGTACTACCCGACCCGCGCCGAGCGGGCCATCCTCACCGCCCGGGCCGGCGAGATCGCCGCCGCCACCCGGGCCCACACCCTGGTCGAGCTGGGCTCCGGCTCCTCCGAGAAGACCCGGCTCCTGCTGGACGCGCTGCGCGCACTCGACACCCTGGAGACATACGTCCCGGTGGACGTCAGCGAGAGCGCGCTGACCGCCGCCGGCTCCGCGCTCGCCGCCGAGTACCCCGGCCTGGCCGTGCACGGCGTGCTGGCCGACTTCACCGCTCGGCTCGGACTGCCCCCCGAGGGCGGCCCGCGCCTGGTCGCCTTCCTCGGCGGCACCCTCGGCAACCTGCTGCCTGAGGAGCGCGCCGCCTTCCTGCGCGGCCTGCGTGCCGCCCTCGACCCCGGCGACTTCCTGCTGCTCGGCACCGACCTGGTCAAGGACCCGGCGGTGCTGGTCGCCGCCTACGACGACTCCGCCGGGGTGACCGGCGAGTTCAACCGGAACGTGCTCAACGTGCTCAACCGCGAGCTGGGCGCCGACTTCGACCCGGACGCCTTCGAGCACGTCGCGCGCTGGGACGCCGAACAGGAGTGGATCGAGATGCGGCTGCGCTCGCTGCGCTCGCAGACCGTGAAGATCCCGGCCCTGGACCTGCCGGTGCACTTCGCCCGCGGCGAGGAGCTGCGCACCGAGGTGTCGGCCAAGTTCCGCCGCGAGCGAGTGGCCGGAGAGCTGGCGGCGGCGGGACTGCGGCTGAGCCACTGGTGGACGGATCCGGAGGGCCGGTTCGGGCTCTCGCTCTCCGCCCCGGTGTGAGCGGCACCGCCCCGAACCAAGGCGGCGCCCCGGCCCGAGGCGGAGTCCCGGCCCGAGGTGGAATCCCGGCCCGCGACGGAGGCCCGGTGGCTCGGTGGCTCAATTTGCTAGTTCACCTTACGAATTCTCGGAGCGAAAATTGAGCCCCCGGTCTACAAGAGTTAAATGAATAAGGGTTACGATCTCGGCGACCGAGCTCAGCGTTGAGTACCAGGAGTCAGATCGTGAGCGTCACCCAGAAGCCCTCCGGGGCGGTCGAGGACCCCGCGCCCGGCCGCCTCGGCTTCGTCGTCTTCATCACCGCCGCCGCGGCCCTCGGCGGGTTCCTGTTCGGCTACGACAGCTCCGTGATCAACGGCGCCGTCTCCGGCATCCAGGCGAAGTTCGGCGTCGGCGACGGCGTGACCGGCCTGATCGTCTCCTCGGCCCTGCTGGGCTCGGCGATCGGCGCGGCACTGGCCGGCCGGTTCGCCGACCGGTACGGCCGCATCAAGGTCATGAAGGCAGGCGCGCTGCTGTTCGCGGTCAGCGCCGTCGGCTCGATGCTGCCCTTCTCCGCCTGGGACCTCGCCCTGTGGCGCGTCCTCGGCGGCGCGGCCATCGGCATCGCCTCGGTGATCGCCCCGACCTACATCGCCGAGGTCGCGCCGACCAAGTACCGCGGCCGACTGGCCTCCTTCCAGCAGGCCGCGATCGTGCTCGGCATCGCGATATCCCAGCTGATCAACTGGATGCTGGCGCAGGCCGCCGGCGGCGACACCCGCGGCCGACTGCTCGGCCTGGAGGCCTGGCAGTGGATGCTCGGCATCTGCGTCGTCCCCGCCGCGGTCTACTTCGTGCTCTCCTCGGTCATCCCCGAGTCCCCGCGCTACCTGATCCAGGCCGACCGCCTGGCCGACGCCCGCAAGGTGCTCGCCCAGGTCGAGGGCGAGGGTGTGGACACCGACACCCGGATCGCCGAGATCCGGACGCTGATCGACTCCGACCACCGCCCGCGCTTCCGCGACCTGCTCGGCGGCCGCTTCGGCCTGCTGCCGATCGTCTGGGTCGGCATCGGCCTGTCGGTGTTCCAGCAGCTGGTCGGCATCAACGTGATCTTCTACTACTCGTCGATCCTGTGGCAGTCGGTCGGCATCGACCAGAGCAACTCGCTGATGATCAGCTTCATCGGCTCGGTCATCAACATCCTCGGCACCGTGATCGCGATCGTGCTGGTCGACCGGATCGGCCGCAAGCCGCTCGCCCTGATCGGCTCGGTCGGCATGGCGGTCGCACTCGGCACGGCCGGCTGGGCGTTCTCCTCGGCCACCGGCAGCGGCGACAACCTCACCCTGCCCGACCTCCAGGGCACCGTCGCCCTGATCGCCGCCAACGCCTTCGTGCTGTTCTTCGCGATGTCCTGGGGCGTGGTCGTCTGGGTGATGCTCGGCGAGATGTTCCCGAACCGGATCCGCGCCGCCGCGCTCTCCGTCGCCGCCTCCGCGCAGTGGATCGCCAACTGGGCGATCACCGTCTCGTTCCCGTCCATGTCGCGGTGGAACCTGTCGGCGACCTACCTGATCTACGCCGCCTTCGCGGCGCTGTCCGTCCCCTTCGTGGCGAAGTACCTGAAGGAGACCAAGGGCGTCCGACTGGAGGACATGGGCTGACAGCCGGAACATCGGCTGATCCGACAGTCTGACCTTCGGCCCCCGCACCCTAGCGCGCTCCGCGCGGGTGCGGGGGCCGAATCGTTCACTCTCTGCGGTGGGCCGGACACCTCCGGTACTCCTGTGCGACAGGAGGGATGTGTCCTTGATCTTCAACCGGCTTCGCACCCGCAGAACCGCGGCCGCCACCATGACCGGCGGCTGCCCGTACGCCCACGACCACGCGCACCAGCAGCCGCAGGCCCACGTCGGCAGGCCAGACCCGGCGGCGTACCAGGCCCAGGCCTTCCGGGACCAGGCGTACCAGGGCCAGGCGTTCCAGGACCCCCTGACCGCGTCCGCGACCGCGCCGCCGCCGTTCACCGACCCGGACCAGGCCGCCGACTTCATCCGGCAGTTCCACCACGAACAGCCCGCCTCCGGGGACCCGCAGCCGCGGCTGCGCGCCGTTCTCGACGAGATCGAGCGCACCGGCAGCTACCGGCACACCTCCGCCGAACTCGCCTACGGTGCCAAGCTCGCCTGGCGCAACGCCGCCCGGTGCATCGGCCGGCTCTACTGGCGCAGCCTGGTCGTCCGGGACCTGCGCCACCTCACCTCGGCCGACGACATCGCCGCCGAGTGCTTCGAGCACCTGCGGCTGGCGGGCAACGGCGGCCGGATCCGCCCGGTGGTCTCGGTGTTCGCCCCCGACCGCCCGGGCCGCCCGGCCGCCCGCATCCTCAACCAGCAGCTGGTCCGCTACGCCGGCCACCGGGTCGGCGAGGGCGTCGTCGGCGACCCGGCCGGCATCGCGCTCACCGCCCGCGCCCGCGACCTGGGCTGGAAGTGCGCCGAGGACCGCTTCGAGGTGCTGCCACTGCTGGTCCAGGAGCGGGCGGGCGAGCGGCCCGTACGGTACGAACTGCCGGACGGCACCACGCTGGAGGTGCCGCTGAGCCACCCCGAGTACGGCTGGTTCGCCGACCTCGGGCTGCGCTGGTACGCGGTGCCCGCGATCAGCGACATGACGCTGGAGATCGGCGGCGTCCGCTACCCGGCCGCGCCGTTCAACGGCTGGTACATGGGCACCGAGATCGGCGCCCGCAACCTCGCCGACGCCGACCGCTACGACATGCTCGGCACCGTCGCCGAACGGCTGGGCCTGGACACCTCCAGCGACCGCACGCTCTGGCGCGACCGCGCGCTGATCGAGCTCAACATCGCCGTACTGCACTCCTTCCAGGAGGCCGGGGTGACGATCGCCGACCACCACACCGAGTCGGAACGTTTCCTCAAGCACGTCGCCCAGGAGAAGCGGCTCGGCCGGACGACCCCGGCGGACTGGAGCTGGATCGTGCCCCCGGTCTCGGGCGGGCTGACGCCGGTCTACCACCGGTACTACGACCCGGTGGACCCGGCGCTGCGACCGGCCTTCGTCCCGCGCGAGCCCTGGTAGCGGTGCCGGCGCCGCGAGGTCAGGGCCGTGCCGGGAGCCGCTCGAAGCGCAGGGCGAGCCCGTCCAGCAGGGCCTCCAGGCCGGTCTCGAAGGCGCCCTCGTCGACCGCCCCCCGGTGTCCGGCCAGCCGGTGCGCCTCGCCGAGGTGCGGGTAGTCGGCCGCGTCGTAGACCTCGGCGTCCGCCGGGAAGCCGGCCGCGAACGAGGCCAGTGCGGAGCCGGTGACGAAGTAGCGCATCAGCGCGCCGATCCTGGTGGCCTGGCCGCGCGGCCACCCGGTCTCGACCAGGTGACCGAAGACCGCGTCGGCCAGGCGCAGCGCGTTCGGCCGCCGCCCCGGGCCCTGGGCGAGGACCGGGACGATGTTGGGGTGGGCGGCCAGCGCGGCGCGGTAGGAGCGGGCCCAGTCGCGCAGTGCCTGCGGCCAGGGAGTCCCGACGGTTCCGGTGGTCCCGACACTCCCGAACATCGACAGGTCGACTTCGCCGATGACGCTGTCCACCACCGCGTCCAGCAGCTCGTCCTTGGTGGCGAAGTGGTTGTAGAGCGAGGGCCCGCTGACCGACAGCTCGGTGGCGAGGCGGCGGGTGGAGAGGGCGTCCAGCCCCTCGTCGTCGATCAGCCGCAGGGCGGCGGCGACGATGCGCTCGCGGCTGAGCAGCGGGGTGCGTGGACGGGCCATCTCGGCGGCTGCCTCCGGTTCCTCCGGTCGGGTGTGCTGGGGACCGATTCTGGCAGGTGCCTCTTCCCAGCGCGGGCCGGGCGGGGCTACAGTCCCCCCAGAAAACTTGCAGCGCTAGTTTAATCGGTCCGGACCTCGCCCGGACCCTGGACACGGGATTCGGGAGCCACCGTGAACCTGGAGTTGTCCGAGGAGCAGAGCGCCGTCCGGGACCTCGCCGCCTCCTTCACCGACCGCGAGATCGTGCCGTACGCCACCGAGTGGGACCGCGCCGAGTCCGTCGACCGCGCGATCATCGGCAAACTGGCGAAGGTCGGCTTCCTCGGCCTGACCATCCCCGAGGAGTACGGCGGCAGCGGCGGCGACCACCTCGCGTACTGCCTGGTCCTGGAGGAGCTCGGGCGCGGTGACTCGGCCGTGCGCGGGATCGTCTCGGTCTCGCTCGGCCTGGTCGGCAAGTCGATCAACGGCTTCGGCACCGAGGAGCAGAAGCGGCACTGGCTGCCCCGGCTCACCTCGGGCGAGGCGCTCGCCTGCTTCGCGCTCACCGAGCCCGGCACCGGCTCGGACGCCGCCAACCTCACCACCCGCGCGGTGCGGGACGGCTCGGACTGGCTGATCAGCGGCGCCAAGACGTTCATCACCAACGGCACCTGGGCCGACGTCGCCCTGGTCTTCGCCCGCACCGGCGGCAGCGAGCCCGAGCAGCGGGGGCACCGGGGCATCACCGCCTTCCTGGTCCCCACCGATCTGCCCGGCTTCACCCGCACCGAGATCCACGGCAAGCTGGGCCTGCGCGGCCAGGCCACCGCCGGATTCTCCTTCGAGAACGTCCGGGTGCCGGACAGCGCCCGGCTCGGCGAGGTCGGCAAGGGCTTCACGGTCGCGATGGCCGCGCTGGCCAAGGGCCGGATGTCGGTCGCGGCCGGCTGCGTCGGCATCGCCCGCGCCTGCCTGGAGGCCGCCGTCCGCTACGCGGGCGAGCGCGAACAGTTCGGCCGGACGATCGCCTCGCACCAGCTCGTCCAGGAGCTGCTGGCCGGCATCGCCGTGGACGTCGAGGCGGCCCGGCTGCTCACCTGGAAGGTCGCCGACCACATCGAGCGCGGCCTCCCGTTCGCCACCGAGTCCTCCGTCGCCAAGCTCTACGCGAGCGAGGCCGCCGTCCGGGCCGCCAACAACGCGCTCCAGGTGTTCGGCGGGTACGGATTCATCGACGAGTACCCGGTCGGCAAGTACCTGCGCGACGCGCGGGTGATGACCCTCTACGAGGGCACCAGCCAGATCCACCAACTGCTCATCGGACGCGCCCTCACCGGCGTCAACGCCTTCTGACCCACCCTCTTCGCTAAGGAGCCCGACGACGTGCGTCCTGTCTACTTCGCCGCCGCCCGCCGCACACCCATCGGCCGGCTGCGCGGAGCGCTCGCCACGGTCCGCCCGGACGACCTCTCCGCCACCGTGCTGCGCGCCCTGCTCGCCGACGTACCCGCCCTCGACCCGGCCCGGATCGACGACGTCTACTGGGGCGCCGCCAACCAGGCCGGCGAGGACAACCGCAACGCCGCCCGGATGGCCGTCCTGCTGGCCGGCCTGCCGGAGACCGTCCCCGGAGCCACCGTCAACCGGCTCTGCGCCTCCGGCCTGGAAGCCGTCACCCTCGCCGCCCGGGCCATCGGTTCCGGCGAGGCCGACGTGGTGCTGGCCGGCGGCTGCGAGTCGATGACCCGCGCCCCCTTCGTCCTGCCCCGCCCCGACGAGGCGCTGCCGCACCGGATGGAGACCTACGACACCCGGCTCGGCTGGCGGCTCACCAACCCCCGGATGGCCGACCTGCACGGCGTGCTCAGCATGGGCGAGACCGCCGAGGAGGTGGCCGGCCGGTACGGCATCACCCGTGAGCGCCAGGACGCCTTCGCACTGCGCAGCCACCAGCGGGCCGCCGCCGCCCGCAAGGACGGGCACTTCGACGCCGAGCTGATCCCGGTCGAACGGCCGGACGGGGTGACGGTGAGCCAGGACGAGAGCATCCGCGAGGACACCAGCCTGGCGAAGCTCGCCGGGCTCAAGCCGGTCTTCCGGCCCGGAGGTACCGTCACGGCCGGGAACGCCTCGCCGATGAACGACGGCGCGGCCGGACTGGTCCTGCTCAGCGAGGAGGCCCTGCGCGACCTCGGGCTGCAGCCGCTCGGCCGGTACGTGGCCGGCGCCTCGGCCGGGGTGCACCCGGACGTCATGGGCATCGGCCCGGTGCCGGCGACGGCGAAGGTGCTCGGGCGGGCCGGCTGGTCGCTCGCGGAGCTGGAGACCGCCGAGCTCAACGAGGCCTTCGCCGCCCAGGCACTGGCCTCCGCCGACGGCATCGGCTTCGACCCCGAGCAGGCCGACGCGCTGGTCAACCCCAGCGGCGGGGCGATCGCCCTCGGCCACCCCCTGGGCGGCTCCGGCGCCCGCATCCTCACCACCCTGCTGCACCGGATGCGCCGTACCGGCGCCCGGCGCGGCCTGGCCACCATGTGCGTGGGCGTGGGGCAGGGTACGGCCGTGCTGGTCGAGAACGTCTGACAGCGGACAGACAGCAGATGGCAGCCGACACACTCTTCCAAGGAGTTCACATGACGCGTTTCGCGGGCAAGGTCGCCGTGGTGACCGGCGCGGCACAGGGCATCGGGGCGGCCACCGCCCGTTTGCTGGCCGAGGAGGGCGCGGCGGTCGCCGTGGTCGACCTCAGCGCCGAGCGGGCGGCCGGGACGGTCGCCGAGATCACCGCCAAGGGCGGCACCGCCCGAGCGTACGGCTGCGACGTGGCCGACTACGACGCCGTCGAGGCGGTGTTCGCGCAGATCGCCGCCGACCTCGGCGGGGTGCACATCCTGGTGAATAACGCCGGGATCACCCGGGACAACCTGTTCTTCAAGATGCCCAAGTCCGACTGGGACACGGTGCTGACGGTCAACCTGACCAGCGCGTACAACTGCAGCCACGTCGCACAGAAGTACATGGTGGCGCAGAAGTACGGGAAGATCGTCTCGCTCAGCTCGCGCTCCGCCCTCGGCAACCGGGGCCAGGCGAACTACGCGGCCGCCAAGGCCGGCATCCAGGGCCTCACCGCGACCCTGGCCATCGAGCTCGGGCCGTTCAACATCAACGTCAACGCCGTCGCCCCGGGCTACATCGCCACCCCGATGACCGCGGCCACCGCCGAGCGGGTCGGCAGCACGGCCGAGGACCACCAGACCGAGGTCGCCGCCCGTACGCCGCTGCGCCGGGTCGGGCAGCCGGAGGAGATCGCGTCGGTGGTCGCCTTCCTGGCGAGCGAGGACGCCTCGTACGTCAGCGGGCAGACCCTGTACGTCAACGGCGGGGCGCGGTAGTCCGGGGGTTGAACCGGGCGGGGTCAGTGGATACGCTTGATATTCATTGAATATGACTGACGTGTCATCAGATGGCCGTTCCAGGTGCATGGTTACCTTCACCTGGGACGGCCTTTACCTTTTCTCGTGGCCGAGCATGACCATGGCGGTGATCACATGACCCCACCAAATGACTATGGCATGATCATGTGGCACTCGATGGGATGGCCCAACCGACCCGACCGGACCCGGTCGGGCCCTGCGTCCCAAGGAGTTCCATGGGCAGCCCCGCTCCCCTCCGCCGCGCCATGGCGCTGCTCGCCGTCGGAGCCACCGCTCTGACCGCCGGCACCGTCGCCGTCCCGGCCGCCGGCGCCGCGACCGCCGCCCCCTCGCACAACCTGACGGGCGTCCACGTCCGCCCCGCCTCCTTCGGGCACCACAACGCCCAGGCGCGCCCCGCCCCTCTGACCACCACCCAGTGCGTCAGCCAGATCGGCATCCACTGCTACTCGCCGCTGCAGTACCGTGCCGCCTACAACCTGAGCCCGCTGTACGACCAGGGGATCACCGGCAAGGGCCGCACGATCGTCATCGTCGACTCCTTCGGCTCGCCGACCATCCAGCACGACCTGGAGGTCTTCGACAAGCAGTGGGGCATCCCGGACACCAACGTCGAGGTGGTCAAGTGGGGTAACGTCCCCGTCTTCGACCCCACCAACCCCGACCACACCGGCTGGGCCGGCGAGACCACCCTGGACGTCGAGTACGCCCACGCGGTCGCCCCCGACGCGCACATCGTCCTGGTCGAGACCGGCGTCGCCGAGACCGAGGGCACCACCGGCCTGCCCGAGATGATGGACGCCGAGAAGAGCCTGATCAAGTCGGGCCGCGGCGACGTCATCTCGCAGAGCTTCGGCGCCACCGAGAACACCTTCCCGGGGTACGACAAGGGCGACTTCAAGTCGCTGACCGACCTGCGCTACGCGTTCCAGGCCGCCGCCGACCACAACGTCACGGTGCTCGCCGCCTCCGGCGACAACGGCGCCACCGACGCGAAGGAGAACGGCACCGACCTGTACCCGTACAAGGTCAACTCCTGGCCGTCCTCGGACCCGCTGGTCACCTCCATCGGCGGCACCCAGCTCACCCTGGACGACTCCGGCAAGCGCACCGCGGCCGACAAGGTGTGGCACGACAACTACGGCGCCGGCGGCGGCGGCGTCTCCGGCATCTTCGAGCGCCCGTGGTACCAGGCCGGCGTCGCCAACGTGACCGGCAACCACCGCGGCACGCCCGACATCAGCATGAGCGCGGCGGTCGACGGCGGGGCCTGGACCTACGAGTCCTACGACCCGACCGCGGTCGGCTGGCACCTCACCGGCGGCACCAGCGAGGCCACCCCGATCTTCTCGGGTGTCGTCGCGCTCGCCGACCAGCTCGCCGGCCACCGCCTGGGCCAGCTCAACTGGCGCCTGTACGGCCTGAACCTGCTCCCGAGCCAGTGGAGCGGCATCGTGGACGTGAAGGACGGCGACAACGGCTGGGGCGGAGTCACCGGCAACAACGCCACCGCGGGCTACGACCTCGCCAGCGGCCTGGGCACCATCGACGCCGCCAAGTTCGTGCACGCGATCGCCGGTCGGTGATCGGGTAGCGGCTCGGTCGGCCGGTAGCGGCTGAAAGGCTGAAGGGCCGGACGGCTGCACAGCTGACAAACGACAGCGGACAGCTGACAGATTTCGAAATCTGTCAGCTGTCCGCTGTTTTCTGTTTGCTGTTCTCTGTCAGCTGGCCGCTGTCAGCTGTCTTCGGTTACCCGTCAGCCGGTGGCGGCCAGCTGGGCGAGGTAGCGCTCGGCGGCGCGGAGCTTGCGGCCCTCGGGACCCGGGAGATAGGCGCGCAGCTCGATGATCTCCGGGGCGATACGGATGGCCTCCGCGCGGTCGGTGATCGAGCGCCAGCAGGCCTCGGCGTTGGTGGCCGCCTGCTGGGTCTCCGGGTGCTCCGGACCCTGCGAGCGGAGCAGCGTCAGGGCCACCTCGCGGTAGATGTCCGCGGCCTCGGCCGGGCGGCCCGCGAGTCGGCACACGTGCGCCCGCACCTGGCGCACCTGGAGGACCGGCTCGGAGACGGCGCCGTGCTCGGCGATCGCCTCCAGTTCGAGGGCGAAGGCCAGGTCGGTCGCGGCGGCATGGTCCCCGGCGTCGGCACTGCGGACGATCCGTCCGATGACCTCGCGGTAGTCCGCGCGGGGCCGGCCGGCCGCCGGTGCATCAGCGGGGGCATCGGCCGGGGCATCGGCGGGAGCCTCCCCCGGAGCGGGCGGAGCGTCGGTCGGCACGGCGTCGGCGGGGACCTCGTCGGCCGCGACCTCGCCGGTCGGCGCCTCGTCGGTCGGCGCCTCGTCGGTCGGCGCGGCCTCGGCCGGGACGGCGTCCCGGGGTTCCTCCACGGCCACGGCCGTCTCCTCGGCCTCCTCTGCCGTCTCCTCGGCCTCCTCTGCCGTCTTCTCGGCGCCCTCCGGCGTCTCCGCGACGTCGGCAACCTCGGCCGCCTCCGAGGCCAGGGCCTCCGCGGCCGCCACCGCGTCCTCCACCTGCGGGAGTTCGGCCTCGACTACGGCCTCGGGTGCCTCCGGCCGGCCCTTGAGGAGCGTGACGCCGGCCTTGGGCGCAATCTCCTCGGGCACGGTGTCCTCGGGCGCGGTGTCGGCCGGGGTCGCCTTGCGCAGGGTCACGCCCGGTGCCACCACGGACTCGCCCGCCTTCAGCAGGCTGACCGGGCGGGCCGGCCGGGGCGGGGTGGGCGGCACGCCCGGCTTGACGAGGCTCACCGGGCCGCCGACGCCCACCGGATCGGAGGGAGGGGCCGGTACCGGCCACGCGGCGACGTCGTCCTGCGGCTGCGCCGGACGCGGCAGCAGCGGTGCCGCGGGCGGCGGGAACGCGGGCACCGCGTCCGCGAGCGGCACCGCGTCCGTCACCGGCGGCAGGTCGGCCACCGGGCCGTCGCCGCGCCGGGCGGTGTTGCGGAAGAACGGACGGTCCGTGGCGTGCGTGGCCAGGATGACCACGTCCGGCCGCAGCACCGAGTACACCTGTTGCCGCAGTTGTTCGGGCGCGATCACCTCGCCCGCGCCGGGCAGGCCGCCGTGCAGTGCCTCGATCAGGGCGCGGGTGAAGGTGCCGATCTGCTCCGGGTCCGGGCTGACGACAGCCCACAGCGGGATGCCCTCGCTGAGCGGCGAGACGGTGCCCTGGAGGTACGGCCAGGCGTTCTGGTCGGCGCTCAGGTCGGCGATGACCAGGGTCTGCCACTCGGCCGGGCGGTGGCTCAGCTCGGCGGCGATGGCCTGCCAGGGCAGGCCGTCCTGCCTGGCGTCGCGCAGGGTCAGCTGCAGCTGGCCGCCGCGCTTGTCGGCGACCACGTGGCCGCCCACGTGCACCAGTAGCGGCCCGGGGTGCCGGGAGGCGGCCCGCAGGTGGGCGAGGACGGTGTGCGGGTCGCTGGCGCCCGGGAGGTGGACGGCGTCCACCGCGTCGGCGGCGAGCAGGACCTGCGGCGAGACGGCGGCGAGCATCGCCGAGAGCACCGGTGCCTGGGTCGGGCCGCCCCGGCCCCAGGTGCGGCGGCCGGAGTTGCCGTACCCGCCCTCGATCACCAGGATCCGTCCGCGCGGCGCGGCACCGAGACCACCGAGCCCGCCGGCGGCCACACCCGGCGTGCCACCCGGCATTCCGCCCGCGCCCGCGACCGGGAACGGCGGCGGCGTCGCCGAGGACGCCGCACCTGCGGCGGGCAGGCCGGTGAGCGTCCATCCGGTCGGCGCAACGGGTGGCGCGACAGGCGGACCGGCAAGCGGACCGGCAGGCGGACCCGCCGGAGGGGCGAGCGGCGGCGTGGGCACCTGCAGGGGCTGCTGCGCAGCCGGAGCGGGCGCGGAAGCGGGCGCCGGGACGGGAGTAGGAGCCGGCGCCGCAGCGGGCACCGAAGCCGGTACGGCCGGGGGTGCGGGCGGCGGCTCGTAGAGCGCGGCGGGCCCGGGCGGGTGCTCCTCGGACGGGACCCGCGGGGGTGGCGGTACGGCGTCCCAGGGGCCCGAGTCCGCTGCCGGGTCGGGGCCTCCGGAAACCGCTGTCGTCTCCGCCATCTCCTGGTCACCGCCCCGCCCCGCCGCCCCGCGGCGTCTGATGCCCTTGCCTGTGTGGTGCTTGCCACCACACTCCGTGCGCGCCACCCTACGAGATCCCGGCGCACCCTATCCAGGCCGGGTCGCCGATCGGCTCGTCAGGCCGCCCGCGGCGCCCGCTATCGTGCCGCCATGACCGGTACCGACCGCCCCTTGCTCTTCCTCGACGTGGACGGACCGCTGATCCCCTTCGGTTCCGCTCCCCCGGGCGGCTACCCCACCTACCGCAGCCCGTCGGGCTCCGGCGCGACGCCGGGCGGGAACCCCCTGCTGACCCGCGCCAACCCTGCGCTGGGGCCGCGCCTGCTGAGCCTTGGCTGCGACCTGGTGTGGGCGACGACCTGGCTGGAGGACGCCAACGACTGCCTCGCACCGTGGCTGGGTCTTCCGCAACTGCCCGTCGTGGACTGGCCGCTGGAGGAGCAGGACGAGCCGGGCGGCGTGCACTGGAAGACCCGCACGCTGGTGGCCTGGGCTGCCGACCGCCCGTTCGCCTGGCTGGACGACGAGATCACCGAGGCGGACCGCCGCTGGGTCGCGACCCACTCCCCGGCCCGCGCACTCCTCCACCGGGTGAACCCCCAACGCGGCCTCACCGAGGCGGACTTCACCGCCCTGGAGACCTGGCTGCGCACCATCTGAGCAAGAACTCCGTGCACGAAATCCGAGCACACTGTCGGAGCACTAACCGCCCGGTCGGCTACGGCCTCGGGTGGGGCGCGACCGCGAGGCGCTCCGCGGCGGCGGCGATGAACGCCGCGACCGCCGCCTCGAACTCGGCTTCCTGGTCCTTGAGTTCGACCCGGTCGGCCGCCTCGCGCAACGCCCCCACGCACGCGAACGCGGCGTCGGCGAGCGGCTCGGGACGGCCGGACACCAGTCGCAGCCGGAACCGCGCCGTCTCGGCCAGGGCGCCCAGCCGGTCGGCCTCGGCGAGCACCGGTCCGCAGGCGAGCGGGTCCGACCGACGCAGCCATACGGTGACGACCGCCCGCTTGAGCTCGGTCACGGCCGCGGCGAACCCGCTGTACGCGGCCAGGCATTCCTGGCGCAGCAGTTCCTCGCGTGCCCTCGCCTCGGTCCGCGCGGCGGCCCGCTGCTGGACGAGGTGGGTGCTGAGGGCCCCAGCAGGGTGCCGAGGACCGCGATCAGACTCCCGAGCACCGCGCTCATCCTCCTCCGCACCCCGCTCCACGGCTGCCGACGGCGTGCCCCGACCGCGCGGCACCGGCCTCGGCACCGGCACCGGCACCGGCACCGGCACCGGCGGATGCCACGCGGCCGAGGACGGTTCCTCCCCGCAACGGAGCCCCTCAGGACCCGGCGAGCAGGTCCCGCAGCAGGGTGACGGTGTCGGAGTCGAGGTCGCGGCCGGTGCGGCGGCTGAGGGCGTCCAGCCGGTTGACGGCGCGCAGGAGCTGGTCGCGTGCGCCGGCCGAGGCGTAGGCGTAGAACAGGTCCCGGTGCAGGAGTTCGACGTCCGGGGCCACCGCGAGGCCGCGGAAGACGGCTGCCTCGGCGCTGCGGTGGTCGCCGTACTGCAGGCGGCGAGCGGCCAGTTCATGGGCGGTGTCGACGATCGCCGCGATCATGTCCTGGCGCTCGGCCTCGGCCCAGCCGTACGAGGCGGGCGGGGCCTCGGCGAACGGGGCGCCGCGGACCAGGGCGAGCGCGTGGGCCAGGGCGGCGTCGGCAGTGGCGCTGGTGCTGCGCATGCCGCGCCGGTAGAGGCTGCGGAACTCGTCCCAGTCGCAGGTGACCGCCGGGGTGAACGAGTAGCCCTCGGTGGTGTCGGTGGGCAGGAAGGCGCGGCCCTCGGGTGAGATGCCGAACCAGGCGGACAGGTCGGCGAGTTTGCCCGGCAGCGGGCTCTTGGCGTCGGCCGCGGTGGGATGCGGGTCGAGGTGTGCGGCGCCGGGGTGCAGGTCGTGGTCGAGGGCGTGGTGGTCGGAGCCGGGGCGCAGCGCGAGGTAGACGGCGAGCTCGGTGAGCCGGGGCAGCGCGCCGGTTTCGGCGGTGCCGAGGACGCCCGCGACGTCCACCGGGCCGAGCAGCCGGATCCGGGGCGCGTTGCGGGCGGCGTGCGCCTCCGGGGACCGGAGGATGGCGAGCAGGTCGTCGCTGTCGCTGCGACCGGGTGCGGTCCGGGCGACGGGGGCGACGGCAGCGGAGCCGGGCTCGGAGGCGGATCCGGAGGCGGGACCGGGCTCCACCACGGGCTCGGCGGCGCCGGCTTCGGCGTGCTCGGTCTCCACTGCCGCGGCCGCGGCCTCGGTTTCGGACACGGCTGCGGCTGCGGGTCCCGTCTCGACAGTCGGCTGCGGCTCCTCGACGGGCTCCGGGGCGACCGGACGCGGCACGACCGGCTGGACGGCGAGCACGGCCGTCGGAGCGGCCTCCGCCGGGGCGTCCACCGCCCCGGCAACCACCTCGCCAGTCGCCTCCTCGCCGACCCCGGCAGCGGTCCCCTCCGGCTCCTCGGCCTCCGGCGCTCCCGGCCGCCGCAGGTCCCGGGTGGCCTCGTCGCCCGCCGCCTGCCGTCCCTGCCCGTTGACCGCGAAACGCGCCGGACCGGCCGGAACCGAAGCCGGACCAGTCGGCGCCGGGGCGGGCGTCACCGGGTCCGTGCCCGCGAACGGGCTGGCCCCGGTGCCGATGACCCGGGCGAGCAGCCGCGGGCCGGCGGCCGTGTCCGCACCGCTCTCCGGCGCACCGCTCTCCGCCGCACCGCCGGAGGCCCCGACGGCGACCAGTACCGGTACGGCGGCGGGCAGTTCGGTGGTGTCGGTGTCCTCCGGCCCGTCCAGGGTCCAGGCCGGGGCGGGGTGCTGGGTGGTGTCGTCGGCGGCCCGGAGCAGCTCGGCGACCTGGTCGTACTGCCGCGCGCTGAGCCGCTGCAGCTCGACGGTGAGGTGCAGGCCGGGGATGGCGGCCTGGCCGGTGGTCGGGAGGGTCCAGCGGGCGACCGGGCCGGTTCCGCGCTCGGGGGCGAGGGTGATGACGGCGACGCAGGTGCGCGGACGGCCGTCGAGCAGCCGGCCGAGTTCGGCGGGGATCCCGCCGCCGGGCTGCTGGGCGCAGAGCACGATCTCGGGGATCCACGACTCGTCGGCCTGGCCCCGGCTGCGGGCGTCGCGCGGGCTGGCGGCCTCGGCGGCGACCAGGGTGGCGCGGGCCTTGGCGGTGCGCGGGCCGAGGGCGGCGAGCGCGGCCTCCAGGGTGGTGTGGCGGTGCACGCGTTCGGCGGCCGGGCCGCTGATCGGCACCTCCTCGGCGAGGTCGACCAGGTGCAGGTGGAGCCGGTCGGCGAGCGGGCTGTGGGCGAGTTCGATGGCGAGGGTGCGCAGCACGTCGCGGGCGTCGTCCGGGTGGCCGGAGAGGTGGAGCAACCGGACGGCCTCCAGGTCGGCGAGGACCACCGAGCCGTCGGGCGAGGTACCGAGGGTGACCAGCGCGGGGTACGGCGCGGCGGTCTTGCGGGCCTGGGCGGCGCTGAGCATGTCGCCGGACTCGGCGCTGCACCACCAGACGTTGGCGGCGTGCGCGGCGCGGAACGGCGCGATCGGGGTGGCCGGTCCGGACAGGTGCAGCTCGACGGTGTGGCCGGGGGTGATCCGGGCGGCGACGATGGCGGGCAGGCGTTTGCCGCCGCGCACGGTGTTGCGGGCCAGGGTGCGCAGTGCTCGGTCCAGCAGTTCGAGCCCGGCCTGGTCCTGCCGGGCCATCAGCTCGTTCTCGAAGGCGGCGGCCTCGGCGGCGGGCATCGCGATGCGGTGCCGGGGGCGGCGGGCGCGCTGCTGGGTGCCGCGCTTGTGGGCGACGGTGCCGACCATGATGGCGGCGAGCAGGATGCCGACGGTGGAGGCCGTGAGGGCGACGGTGTAGTCGTCGTTGGTAGCCGGGTCGGCGTGCGCGGCGGGCGCGGGCGCCGGGGTGGGCGCGTGCGTCGGCGCCGGCGCCGGCTGCGGCGCGCCCTGCGCCGGCGCGGGAGCCGGTGCAGGGGCCGGAGCGGGCGCTGGGGCCGGAGCGGGCGCCGGCACCGGCGCCGGAGCAGGGGCCGGAGCGGGCGCGGGCGTGGCGGCCGCCCCCGGCACCGTGAGCACCATCCCCGGCACCACCACGTCCGGGTTGGTCAGCTGCTCCCCGTCCGGTGCCTGCACTCCCTTGTTGGCCTCGAACAGCTTCGGCCACTCCTCCCCGTCCCCCAGCTCCCGCTGGGCGATGGCCGACAGGCTGTCCCCGGCCTGCACGGTGACGGTCCGCTGCCCGCCCGTGCCCGCGCCCGGCTCCGTCCCGGCCTGCGGCGAGGTCCCCTGTGGCGAGGCCCCCTGCGGAGTCCCCTGCGTCGTGTCGCCCGAGGGCGCGGGCGCCGGAGCGGGCGCGGGTGCCGGCGCCGGGCTCTTCGCCTCGTCCGGCTTGGCGTCCGCCGGCATCAGCAGTTCCCAGCCGGGCTGGATCGGCCGGTCGGCGTCGAAGCGGATGCCCGAATCGTCCATCACCCGACCGTCGTTGAGCTTGGCGATCTCCATCCACCGTTCGCCCGAGCCCAGTTGGCGCTCGGCGATGGACCACAGGCTGTCGGCGGGCCGGCTGTCCCGCACGGTGTACGTGGGCTGCTGCTCGGCGGCGGGTGTCAGGGCGGGCGCGGACTGCGCGGCGGGCAGGGCGGCGCGCTGCACCCCCGGGGTCAACTGGGCCTGGACGGCCGGAGTGTGGGCCAGTTCGGGCACGGCCGCGAAGGCCGAGCCGGCCACCGGCAGCAGGGCGAGCACCGAACCGACCAGCCCGGCCGCGATCCGCTGGCTCCAGCCGAAGGCCGGGATCCGGCGGGCGATCCGGCCGCGCAGCTGGGCGGGGATCTCCAGCAGGACGGAGAGCGCGAAGCACCCCCAGGCGAGCCAGCCGACCCCCACCAGCGCCCACAGGAACAGCCGTCCGTCGTCCGGGCTGGTGAGCGCCTCGCCCACGCCGCCCGGCGCGACGTCGCCCATCCCGGCGACCGCGTGGGTGCCGTACAGCAGCAGCGCGGGGACGCCGACCAGCAGGACGAGCAGGGTGACCAGCGCGGCGAGCGCGGTGATCAGGGCGCCGCCTCGGCCGCCGCCTCGCGGCGGTCGGGGCGTCGGCGCGCCGGGCCGTCGCGTGCCCCCGCCGCCTCTGTGCGTGGCTCCGGTATGCGTGGCTCCGGCCCGGCCGGTACGGGCCTGGGCGGTTCGGGCCTGGTCCTTGGCACGTGGCGCGGCCATCAGTCGGTCTCCGCTTTCTCGACTCCGTGGACGAGGGTCGCACTGCCCTTGCCCGTTACCTTCCGCTCCCCGAGGGCGCCCAGCAGGACGGGCCGGTAGTCGGCCTGCACGGTGACGGTGACGACCTTGCCGTCACCGGAGAACTCGATGCCGCCGGCCTTCAGGCCGTACAGGCCGAGGTAGGCGTCGGCGGCGTCCCGGACGTACTTCTCCTCGACCTTGAAGCCCGCCCCCTGCAGCACGGCGGCCTGGTCGAGCTGCTGTCCGCCGACCCGCGCGGCCTCCTGGGCGTAGGCGTCGGTGCGCTCGGCGACCCGCAGTCGGCCGCCCGCGTCGATCACCAGGGCGATGACGAGGACGACGTAGGCCGCGCAGATGGCGACGAAGAGGGCCACCGCGCCCCGGTCGGACCGGCGCGCCCGCGCCCGTCGCCGCAGACGGCTCACCACCCGCATCCCCTCCCCCCAATCCGCACGCTGTTCTCCCCACCGGCCCCACCGGGCGCCACTCGGTACCGTTGCGTCATCCCCCGAGCGCTCTCCGCTTGCGTCTCCCCCGCGGGGGCCGCCTCCAATCCCCCGTTTTCGCCGTGGCGGCGGCGCGCGTCGTCATGTGCCCCGGTAGCGGTCCACCACCGAGGTGAACTCGCCGACGAGGTGTTTCGTCACGGGCACTCCGGACGGTCCGCCGAGCAGGTCGGCCAGTTCGACGTCGCAGACCACCGTGACCTTGACGGTCGTGACCGGGCCGCCCGGCAGGTCCAGCTCACCCTTGACCACGTGGACGTCGCCGTTCCGGCAGGACACACCCTGCTGGCGCAGCGACGCGAAGGCGGAGTCCCTGGCCGGCTGGTCCATCCCGTCCACGCTGCGCTGCAGCGAGGCGGTCCGGGCGCCGGCGCGGGCGGCGGCCTCGACGCTGCCGGCCGTGGTCTGCACCCGTCCGGCGGCGATGGCCACCAGGACCAGCCCGACCACGGGCGGCACGACGATCGCCGCCTCGATCGCGACCCCGCCGCGGTCCCGCCGCCGGGGGCGCCACCGGCGCAGGCGTGAACCGGGCGGGCGCGCACCGGGCAGCCCCGGTCTCACGGCTTCACCACCGGCGGTACGAAGCGCTCGCGCGGCGCCTCGGCGAACTGCGTGACGCTGGGCGCCGAGAGCCCGGGTATCAGCAGCGGCGGCGTCAGTTCCACGGTGACCCGGATGGTCTCGGGCGTGCTGCCGTCGGTCCGCACCGTGTAGTCGTGCGCGCCCTGCCGGTCGAGGAAGTCCCGGGCCTGCCGGCGCGCCGCCTCGTTCTTCACCTCGTCCGTCGCGTTCCCCTGCACCCGCCCGGCGTCCACGCCCTCGCGGGCGGCGCTGAGCGCGACCTGCCGGTCGTACCACCACAGTGCGGCCTGGACGACGAGCAGCAGGAGCAGCAGGACGACCGGGAAGACGATGGCGAGACTGACGCTCATCGACCCCCGGTCGGCTCCGCGGCGGAGAGGACGGCGCATCACTTGGTGGCGCCGCCCGCGGCCGCGCCGCCCGGCAGGTTCGGGTCCTGCTCCACCTTCTGGACGACCTTGTCCTTCAGCAGGTACAGCGCGGTCGCGACGGCGCCTGCGACGAACACCAACGCGATGATGGCGAGGGCGAGTTCGATGCTGATCGCGCCGCGGTCGCCACGCGCCCGGGCGGCCCGCAGCCGGCCGAGCCGCAGTGTGAACAGCAGCAGGGCGAACTGCACCGGCAACAGGACGGGCCGCAGTGCCCGGCCGGCCAGCTGGGCGAGTCGTACGGTCATCGGGTTCTCCCGGGGATGTGCGATGTGGTGTGGGGTGGTGTGGTGTCGGCTGCTCTGGAACGGGCGTCGGTCAGACTCGGTCGGGCTCGGTCGGGCGTCAGTTGAGCATCTGGTGGAGCGCCGGGAAGACGATCAGGACGGTCATCAGCAGCGTCAGGGCGGCCCCCGGCGCGACCATGCGCTCGCTGTCGGCGTTGGCGCGGGCGAGGTCCTCGGCGAGGAGTTCGCCGCGCAGGCCCTTGGCGCGGGCCCGCAGGGTGTCGTACACGGCGGCACCGTCGGTGCCGGACAGCCGCATGATGTCGGCCACGTCCTGCAGCGGGGTGAGTCCCAACTCCTCGGCCAGCGCGTCGAGTCCGGCCCACGGCGGGAGCCGGTCGGTGGCCGCGCGCTCCAGCGCGTCGCGGATCCGCCGGAACACCGCGCCCTGCCCGACCGCGGCGGCCCGGCGCAGCGCCTCGGCGGGGCCGCAGTCGGCGGCGCGCTCCAGCGCGACGAGTTCCAGGTAGGCGGCGAGGCCGTGCAGGTACTCGGTGCGCGCCTCCTTGGCCTCGCCGCGCACGATGGCGTCCGGAATGAACCAGAGCAGGCCGGCCAGCAGCGGCCCGGCGACCAGCGGCAGCGCGAAGGGCAGGCCGATGTCCATCAGCCCGGCCATCGCGCCCAGGTAGGCGGGCAGCACCAGGCCGAGCGCGGCGAACAGCAGCTTGTGCACCATGAACCGGGCCGGGGTGCGGCCGATCAGGGCGAGTTCGCGGCGCGGGACGGAGACCCCGCGCAGGTGGACGGACCGCTCGCCGATCCGGTCGTACCAGCGCGGCCGCTCGTCCGGGTCCTGCTCGCGGTCGGCCGGGACGGCGTGCAGCCGGTCCAGCGCCTGGCGCAGGTCCGGGGCGGCGGGCCGCAGTTCGGCGACCAGCAGGGCGAGGCCGCCGGCCGCGACGGCGCCGGCCAGCACGGACCAGGGGGAGATCATCGGGCCTCCCCGAGCTGCTCGGCCGGCTCGGCCTCGGGCGTCTGCGCGCCCGTCCGCCGCCTGCTCCTGCTGCGCCGGTCCGGCGTGAGCAGCCGGGGCACCGGCGGGTGGGAGGCCAGCGCCCGCATCCAGGCGATGATCGCCACGAAGAGGGCGGCGACCACGGCGAGGACCAGCTGGCCGAGGAAGGTGCCGTACGGCCGGGTGTACTCGGTGTTGAAGGAGCCGACCGTGACGACCAGCACGATGATGCCGACCAGCCAGCGGATGGTGGTCCGGTGCTTGGCCCGGTCGGCCTCGATGACGCGACGCTGACGGACCTCCTCGCGCACCGAGTCGGCCATGTCGGACAGCGTGCGGGCCAGGCCCGGTCCGCTGTCCCCGGCCCGCAGCACGAGCGCGGCGAGCACCTTGTCGGCGGTGGCGTCGGCCAGGCTGTCGGCGAAGGCGTGCAGCGCCTCCTCGGGCCGCCAGCGGGCCTGCAGCCGGGCGGCCAGCTCGCCGATCTCGTCCTCCAGGGCGGCGGGGGCGGTGCGGCGGCTGGTGACGATGGCCTGGTTCAGGCCGACGCCGAGCAGCAGCACGTCGGCGATCCGCTGGGTCCATTCGGACAGCGCTTCGAGCCGCTCGATCCGGTGGGTGTCCGCGCGGGTGGTGTCGAACAGCCAGGGCAGGCCGAAGATGGCCAGCGGCGCCAGCAGCGCGGTCAGCGGGATGCCGGTGAACAGCCAGGCCAGCGGCCCACCGACGAGCGCCAGCGGCAGCTGGACCCGGCGCAGCCGCACCATCCGGGGCGCGGCCGCCCCGGGGGCGCCGTACCAGAACACGTGGGCGCGCCCGGCGAGCGGGTTGGTCCGCGCGGCCGCGTCCTCGTCACCGGGCTCGCTGCCGCGGGACCAGGCCGCCAGGGCGACCAGGCCGCCCGCGACCGCCAGCCCGCACAGGGCGAACAGCAGCATCACCGCGCGCCACCGCCGATCCGCAGCTGCAGCGGGGCGGCCCAACTCCCGTACCGGGAGTCGAGCAGTCCGGCGTCGAAGCCGGCCCGGCGCAGGTCGTCCAGGCACTGCGGCGGGGTGTGCGGGACGGCCCGCGGCTCACCGAGGTCCGGCCGGGGGCCGAACACGGTGTTCAGCGCGGGCCGACCGCTCTCGCCGAGGCCGGTGACCTCCAGGACGTGGGAGACGAAGCGGTGCCGGCGGCCGCCCACGGCGGTCTCGTCGACCATGGTGACGTGCACGATGAGGTCCAGGGCGTTGGCGGTGAGCCGGTAGGCGAGCGAGTCGGTCATGTGCGAGCCGTACTCCAGGCAGAGTTCGGCGATGCGGTCGACCACCATGTGCGGGCCGCGGGCGTGCAGGGTGCACATCGAGCCGCCTTCGCCGTTGGTCATCACCCGCAGCATCGGGACGACCTCGCCGGAGCGGACCTCGCCGACGATGATGCGCGAGAGGGTCATGCGCAGCGCGGCCGGGATGAGGTCGCCGATCGTCAACTCCCCGGCCAGCCGCCCCTCGACGCGTTCGCCGTTGCCCTCGCGGGCCTCCATCGGAACGACCTGACGGAGGTGGCCGAGGGTGTGCAGCCAGAGCTCGAACTCCGACTCCAGGGTGCCGATCCGCTCGTCCGGCGGGATCTCGGCGGCCATCGCGCGCAGCAGGCTGGTCTTGCCGACGCCCTGGGTGCCGGTGATCATCACGTTCTTCCGGGCCCGGATCGCGGCGGCCAGGAAGGCGGCCAAGGTGGCGTCCAGGGTGCCGAGTTCGACCATCTCGGGCAGCGTCGCGGAGGCCACCCGGTGGCGCCGGATCGCCACGTACGGGCGGGGCGTCACCTCGGTGAGCGCCTGCAGGCGCATGCCGCCCTCCAGCCGCAGCGCGAGGGTGGGGCTGGCGGTGGACAGGCTGCGCTCGCCACCGCCGTGCTGCCGGGCCAAGTCCTGCAGCAGTTCGATGAGTTCGGCGTCACTCTCGGCCACCGGCGGGACCTGGCGCAGGGGTTGGTGCACCTTGGAGACCCAGACGTCGTCACAGCCGTTGATCAGGATGTTCTCGATCTCCGGGTCGTCCAGGTAGGGCTGGAGCCGGCCGGCCCGGAAGAGCAGGTCGAAGACGGCCTCGGCGAGGGCGCGGTCCTGCTCCCGGGTGGGCGGGATGCCGTGGGTCTGCGCGTAGGCGTCGGACCAGCGGGCGACGGCCTCCTCGATCAGCGCCCGGCCGCGCTGACGGCGGGTGGCGCGGTCCGGCTCGGAACCGGAGGCGGTGGTCAACCGGCTGATCTGCTGGTGCAGTTCGGCCGCGACCTGACGCTTGAGCTCCCGGGCGACCTGTGGGTCGACGACCGGCCGGGTGGCGGAGCCACGCACGTCCAGCGAGGGCAGCTGGGAGGGCACGGCGGTCGGCGCGGCCGAGCCGGGCACGACCGGGCCGGGGGCGACGGGGCCGGGGGCCACGGGCTGCGGCGCGACCGGGCCGGTCGCGGGCGGCGGCGTGGCCGTCGGCGTGACCGTCGGCATCGGTGCGGCCGCCGGAGCGGCCCAGGGCAGCGCGGCCGGGTCGGCCGCCGGGCGCTGGTGCAGGGGGCTACCGCGCACGGAGCACCTCCCCGGGGTTGTGCGGGTACTGCCCGTTCACCTGCACCTGATCATCCGTCACAGTCGGTTGCTGAAGCGGGTACCGGTCGTCCTGCTCGGCCCGCTGCGGCGACTGCACGTGCGCCGGGAACGGCGCCGGTGCGGCCGGCTGCGGCGCCAGCCCGGCCAGCGGCGCCACCGGACCGGTGATGATCGCCGGCGGAACCGGCTGCGGCGGGGTGTACGACGGCGACTCGGCCTCCACCGGACCGTAGGGCGACTGCCCGTACCCGGCCCGGTCGTACGCGGTCTGGCTGTACGCGGTCTGCCCGTACGCGGGCTGGCTGTACGCGGGCTGGCTGTACGCGGGCTGGCTGTACGGGGCCTGTCCGTACGTGGTCGGGGCGGGCGTCGGCACCGGCTGGGTCGGCACCGGAGGGGTGGGCACCGCCGGGGTCGGCACCGCAGCCGCCACCGGAGCGCCCGCCACCGGAGCGGCCGCCGACAGCCGGGCCGGCGCCTGACCCGGCCGCGCCGCCGAGCCCGCGCCCGGCGCGAGCCGCTGCCGCCTGCGGCGGACCAGCAGCTGCACCTCGTCCGCCGCCGACCGCGCCGTCCGCATCAGCTCGGAGCGGATGAACCGCCGATCGGTGGTGTCGCCGCCGTCGGAGAGCACCTTCGCCGTCCGGGTGGCGTGCGGCAGCATCCCGAGCACCGGCAGCCCGAGTTCGCGCGCCACCTCCGCGCGCGTGTACGGCCCCTCGGCGACCAGCAGCAGCCCGAGCGCGTCCGAGCCGGTGCCGGCGGAGGCCAGGTCCTCGGCGAGGGCGGACAGTCGGGGCCGGATCGAGCTCAGTCCGCGCAGCGTGGTCCGGACGGTCACCGCCACCACGTCCGCCCGGCGGGCCAGCACCGCGCTCGCGCCGGTGGCGCCGGAGCGGCCGAGGTCCACGATGACGTCGTAGCCCTGCTGTTCGACGGCGTGCAGCAGTTCGGCGAGCGGCTCCCAGGTGTAGGCGAGCCCGGGGGCCTGGGTGGGGTCGGTGAGTCCGGGGAGCAGCAGACGTTCGGCGTCGCCGTCCGGCGAGAGGTCGATCAGCTGCTCCCAGATGGTCTGCGCGAGCAGTCCGCGCCGGTCGGCCACGGCCAGGTTGCGCAGCCCGTAGACGGCTTCGACCCGGCCTTCCAGGGCGCCCGCGAGCACGGCGCCGCCGTCCGGGTCGGCCTCGACCAGCAGGATGCGCCGCCCGGGCTGGAGCGGCCAGGCCAGCAGCAGGGCCAGCGCGGTCGTGGTCGCGCCGGGCGCGCCCGGGCCGCCGACCACCGCGATCACCGCCATCAGGCGCCCCCGGTCGCGGTCGGGGCGGCCCCGGACGCACCGGTCCCGGCCGGGGGCGCAGCGGCGGAAGGAGCACCGACGGCGGGGCTGCCGCTCGGCGCCGGGCCGGGCGTGGTGCCGCCGCCCGCGCCCCCGGCCGAGGCGCCGCGCGGCGCCAGCAGCACCTGGATCCGCCCGCTCGCCACCCACTGCGCCAGCCGGGGCCCGTCCGCGGTGCCGACCGCGACGTCGATCACCTGGCTGCCGTCGGTGTCCACCCGGCCGACGGTGATCACCGTCGCGGCCAGCGAGTCGGCCCGGCCGTTGTCGGGCGTGTAGACCACGACCAGTTGCACCCCGGGCTGGAGCCGGCTGGCGGGCAGCTGGCTGCGCTTGGCCGACACCCCGACCACGATCTGCCCGGGCTGCACGGTGAGGCCCTGGGCCAGGTCGCCGCTGGTGAGCATCGCGCCGCGCTTGAGGTCGGTGGCGGCCCGCATGCCGACCGCCTTCGTCCGGTCCTGGGCCGACACCGGGTGCAGCGCCGGGTCGCCCGCGATCCGGGCCACCACCAGGTCGTCCTCGGTGATCACCTGGCCCCACGGCACGTCCCGGGCGAGCGCCAGCACCGCGACCCGCTGGCCGGTGCTGTTGTAGAGGACGGCCCCGCCCAGCCCGCCGGCCGCGATCAGCGCGATCGCCATCGCCAGCACCGCCGGGCGCCGCCGCCTCGCCCGCATGGTCCGCCCGGGCGCGTGCGGCACCGCCCGCCCCCGGCCACGGCCCTTGCCCGGACCGCCGGCCTGCTCCTGCTGCTCCGGGAGCGCCACGGAGGCCCCGGCGCCCGCGGGTGTGCCGGATCCCGGCGTCGCGAATGTACGGTTCTCCACCGGGTTCCGCCCTTCCCTTGTACGTTGCCGGATCGTCAGTAGTCGAATCGCCGCCGTGCGGCGGTCAGTTGAGGACCTGCACCTCGGCGACCTTGAGCGTGAACTTCGAGGACTGCGGGATGTCGACATCGAAGACCTTGGCGTTCGGCCCGGTCACGACGACGTGGCCCTGCCAGTTCGCCGTCACGGTGCCGGCGAAGACCCCGTCCTTCTTGGTGCCCGATCCGACGGCGAACGCGTACCCGCAGTCCGGCGACGCGGCGGCGCCGTACTTCGGGTCGTACGGCGTTCCGGGCTTGTCGCAGGTCACCTCGACGCCCGTGTCGAAGGTCCAGGTCACGTTCTTCAGCACGGGCGTGACGGTGACCGAGGCTCCGGGCACCTCGAGCTTCTTCGGATCGGGCGCCCGCACGCCGTCCAGCCAGAGCCAGACCGGCGCCTTGACCACGGCCGTGCCCTTGGGTGCCACGCCGGCGGCCGGCTTCGGGAACTTCATCTCGTGGGCGAGGCTGAGACCGACGGCCGCCAGGTTCAGCACCGGCGGACCGGCCGGCGCGCTCGACTCGAACACGCTCTGGACGCCGTCCGTGCCACCGCCCGTCTGCGGGCAGATCTTCGTGTAGATCGCGCCTTCCGTGGACTTGTGCCCCTCCCACTCCGGCGCGCCCTCCGGCGGCTGGGGGTCCTGCACCCTGAAGTAGCAGCCCACGTCGCTGTTGAACCAGCCGCGTTCCGGGTCGTGGCAGGCCCATTCCACCCCGTGGTAGCTGCACACCAGCGGGCCGTCGGACGAGCCGCCGCCACCGCCCGACTGGGTGGAGCCGGGATCGGGGGTCTTGCCGCCGGTGTGGACGTCCGAGCAGATCTTGTCGGGGGCACATTGGGTGGCACCCCCGCTCGGTGGTTCGTCCGCCGACGCCACCGCCGCCGTGGACAGCAGCAACCCGGCGGACAACGGTGCGAGGATCACGAATCGCCGGGCCCGATAGCGCCTGTTCAGCATGTCCGGTCCACCTCCCGCTTGAAGTCGTAGATCAGCCAACGTGCTTGGAACCAGCGCAGGGACGCCGTCGCCAGGTAGCGGTTCAGCCGTTGGGCCGGATCTTTCGCGGCCCGCGTGACGGCATCGACACGATGCCAGTCGGTCACATCGACGCAGTCCTCGATCACGGCGGTCTGCGGATCGGCTTTGAGGTCAATGGCCTTGACCACCGCGGAATTGCGCGGCGTTCCGGTCATCACCAGTTTGGCGTCGTGAAGTTGGCGGAGTCCGACCAGGACGTCCGACAGTGCGCGTCCGGAGGAGTACGACTCCAGCGAGAATCCGTCCGAATCCGTACGGGCGAAGGCGTCGGCCTGCGCCTGCCACCAGTCCTGATAAGTCTTCAGGGCCAGTCGGCCCATCGCCCCTTCCGGTCCGTCGGTCGGCGCGATCGAGGCGTTTGACGAACCACTCGAAGGAGTTACCGGAGCCGCTCCCGCAACCGTGGGCGCCGTCGCCCCGAGGTGATCGACGGAACCGCCGGAACCACCGCTCGCACAAGCGCCGAGCAGTAACACCAGAATCGCCCCACCGACCCCAACGGCCCCAGGGCGCAACACATTTCCGCGCTGCCGCATGGCCCCACCTCGTCGCGACCGACCCGATCCGTGATCCACGGCCGCCAGAAGAATTCCGCTGTCCCGCCGGTCTTTCCGCTGGGGATCGATTCTTCGCCAACCCACCCCATCACGGCAACACCTCAGGCCCCCTGACCTTACGCGGAAGGCGGTTCCGTCGGGGCACTTTCCCGCCACAGAACGGCCAACAGTTCTTCGGAAAGCGACAATCCGGCCAATGCGCCCCGAACCGCGGCCCGATTGCGCATCAAGAGGCGTCCGCCCTGCGGCGGAACGAGCAGGCGCGCGCCCGGCGCACCCGAACTACCGGCCGACTCCCGCCCGTCCGTCAGTGCCGCCACGGCTGGCTGGAGGTCCGACGGGGCGACGGCCGCGGGGGCACCCGGAACGCCCTGGCGCAGGACGGTGGTCAGCGCCCGGCTGAACGAGCCCTCACCGCCCGGCAGTACGGCGTCCCGGCCGCGTCTGCCCGGGGCGTAGCGCCCGATCCGGCCCCACAGCGGGACGCGCGGGAAGCTCAGCAGCTCACCCGCGCTGTCCTCGCCGCCGCGCTCCAGGGCCGCCCAGGTGTCCCGGTCGGCCACCGCGTCGACCAGCAGCAGCGCCTCCTCCTGGTCGCCGTGCACCATCGCGCTGACCACCCAGTCCCAGGCCAGGCCCCTGCGGTAGGCGTTGTCGGGGGTGCTGCCGCCGGTGACCAGGGCGAGCCGGCGCCCGCGCGGGTCGGCCACCAACTGGCCGACCACGCAGACCACCAGCCAGCGGCCCGGGTGCTGGGCCGCGTCCCGGACGGCGGTGAGCATCGCGTTGGCGTCCGCATCCGGCGGCGCCGCGGTGACCCGGCAGCCGGCCGCGCCGGTGTCGAAGCACATCCCGGGCAGCACCTCGGCGAGCAGCCGGGCCCCCTCCGGCGCGAGCGCCGCACCGCCGAAGGCCCGGTCGGGCCCGCCGTCCGCCCCGATCACCACCA
This sequence comes from Kitasatospora sp. NPDC051164, assembly GCF_044455625.1. Taxonomy (NCBI): domain Bacteria; kingdom Bacillati; phylum Actinomycetota; class Actinomycetes; order Kitasatosporales; family Streptomycetaceae; genus Kitasatospora; species Kitasatospora sp. NPDC051164. The sequence continues at coordinate 158,107 of NZ_JBITFB010000001.1, forward strand.
GATCGACCCCACCCGCCATCGGTCTCCCCCTCCTGGCCGGCCCCGGCGCACCCGGGGCCGCCGCCCGCCACTGTGGTGCGCCCGCCGAGCACTTCGCGGGCGAGCCACCGTCCGCGTCACCGCTCGCCGCACCATTCCGGTCCACGTCACCGTTCCGGTCCACGTCACCGTTCCGCCGCCGGGCAGGCTATCGCCCCGGGCGGCCGCCGACGGGGCTCCCGACCCGTCCGCCCAGGGACCATGGGCCCTATCGACGCCCGCGCCGACCGAGGACGATCGGACGCATGGAGCCTGAGGACCGTGTGGAGACCTTGAGCGAGGCCGAGTGCCTGCGACTGCTCAGCACCGTGCCCGTCGGGCGCGTGGTGTACACCGAGCACGCACTGCCGGCCGTCCTGCCGGTCTCCTTCGAGGTCCTGGACGGGCGGCTGGTGCTCGCCGTGCGCCGGGGAAGTACCACCGCGCGCGGGCTTGACGGCACCGTGGTCGCCTTCCAGGCCGATCTGCTGGACCCCCTCACCCGCACCGGTTGGAGCGTGCTGGTGCACGGGCGCTCCGACGTGGTGCGCGACCCCGAGCAGGTGCGGCGGGTGCTGCGTTCCGGCCTGCGGCCGTGGACCGGCGACCCGGAGCCGCTGTTCGTCGCCCTGGTGCCCGAGCTGGTCAGCGGCCGGCGGCTGTTCCCGACCGGGCAGGGCGCCCCGGGGCGCGCCGCGCTGCGGCCGTGAGCAGCTCGGCCGGGATCTTCCGCTCGGCCTCCTGCCGGGGGCTTCCGCTCGGGCTCCTGACAGATACCGGTGGGTAGGCATACGCTTCCGGCGTCCTGACCCCTCCCCGGGCCTGTCCCCCCACCAGGAGCGCACCGTGACGACCTTCGCCTCCCTCGCCGAGCTGACCGCCGCCGTCGGCACCGAGCTGGGCACCAGCGAGTGGCACACCATCGAGCAGCGGCAGATCGACCTGTTCGCCGAGGCGACCGGCGACCACCAGTGGATCCACGTCGACCCGGAGCGGGCTAAGGAGAGCCAGTTCGGCTCGACCATCGCGCACGGCTACCTGACCCAGTCGATGATCCCGGTGCTGGCGAAGGAGTGCTACGCCGTCGAGGGCGTGCGGATGGCGCTGAACTACGGCTCCGAGAAGGTGCGCTTCCCGGCGCCGGTGCCGGTGGGCACGGCGATCCGGGCCACCGCCGAGCTGCTCTCGGCCACCGAGGTACCCGGCGGCGTCCAGGCCGTGGTGCGCTTCACCATCAGGAGCGAGCAGAGCGCCAAGCCGCACTGCGTCGCGGAGACGATCACCCGCTTCTACGCCTGACCGGGTGGGGCGGGTACCGCGGGTACGGCGGATATGGCGGGTACGGCGGGCCGCGCCGCCGATGCCTGCCGGGTGGGGCAGGTACGGCGGGTACGGCGGTCCCCCGATTGGACCGCGCCGAGCCCTCCACCAGGTCCGGACGGCCCACGGCGAGTAACCTCCGACGAGATGGTTGTCGTATCGCAGCGACCTCGGCCGCTCGCAGTGCCCCGGCCGCCGCTGCGGTGCGCGTCCCGGCACGCCCGGTAGCCGTGACCGTCCTTGGAGGAGCCGTGCCCCGCCCCGCCCCGTGGTTCTCCCGCCTCGCCGGTCTGTCCTCGCAGTTCGCCCCGCCGCCCGCGGGCCCCGCCACCGACCGAGCCGCCGAGCGCGCCGTCCCCGGACTGGCCGGGCTGCCCCGGGCCGCCTGGCACCGGGTCCGGACCGACGCGTTCGGCGCCGAGCCCCGGGGCGAGCGGCTGGCCCGGATCCGCCGCTCCCCGCAGTTCGCCGACGGCGCCTTCCGCAACCCCGTGCCGACCCGCCGCCTGGTGTACGAACGCAGCCCGCTGGAGATCACCCGCGCCCAGCTGACCGGGGACAAGACCCTCCGGTTCCCGGCCGCCGCCGTACCCGTGCACCGGCTGCTCCCGGCCGACCTGGCCACACCGCCGGAGTCCGGGCTGCGGCTGACCTGGCTGGGCCACGCCACCGTGCTCGCCGAGATCGGCGGGCGGCGCGTCCTGCTCGACCCGGTCTGGGGCGAGCGCTGCTCCCCGTTCGCCTGGACCGGCCCCAAGCGGCTGCACCCGGTGCCGCTGCCGCTCTCCGAACTCGGGCCGGTGGATGTGGTCGTGGTCTCCCACGACCACTACGACCACCTGGACATGGCCACCATCCGGGCACTGATCGGGACGGAGGCCGTGTTCGCCGTACCGCTCGGGGTCGGGGCGCACCTGGAGCACTGGGGCGTGCCGGCCGAGCGGATCGTCGAGCTGGACTGGTGGGAGTCCGCCGAGGTCGCCGGACTGACCCTGACCGCCACGCCGGCCCGCCACTACTGCAGCCGCGGCCCGCGCACCAGCGCCCTGTTCTTGTGGGCCTCCTGGGTGGTGTCCGGCGGCGGGCACCGGCTCTTCCACAGCGGGGACACCGGCTACTTCCCCGGCTTCGCCGAGATCGGCCGCCGACTCGGCCCGTTCGACGCGACGATGGTGCAGGTCGGCGCGTACAGCGACTTCTGGCCCGAGGTGCACATGACGCCCGAGGAGGGCGTGCGGGCGCACCTGGACCTGGGCGGCGAGCTGCTGCTGCCGATCCACTGGTGCACGTTCAACCTCGCGCTGCACCCCTGGGAGGAGCCCGCCGAGCGGGTGGTCACCGCCGCCCAGGCGCTCGGCGCGCGCCTCGCGATGCCCCGGCCGGGCAAGCCCTTCGAGCCCGCCGACCCGCCCGCGCTGCGCCTGTGGTGGCGCGCCGTCACCGCCGCCCCGCGCAGCTTCGAACCTCCGGTCGTCGGCGAGCGGGAAGCCGTGGCAGGGACGGCTCCGGAGACGGCCGCGGTGCGCGAAGAGGTGACGGAGTTCAGCTGACAGCTTTCAGCGATCAGAGTTCAGCGAACAGATTTCAACATCTGTTCGCTGAATGTTGTCACTGACCGAGGGGTCTGGCAGTCCCATCAGAACGACGCACGACTGAAACGTGTTCTACCGCACCCTCCGTCAAACCCCCACCCTCGCCGAGTTACCCACGTCACACCACGACACGGTTGGCTTCTGCCACTATGGCCTCGTGACCGACCTGACCGAACCGCCCGTCCGGGCCGCCCGGGACGCCCGCCCGACCTCCCCGTTCGCCGAGCTGCTGGAGCTCGAGCAGCTGGACGAGAACACGTTCCGGGGCTACTGCCACGCCGGTGCCCCGATGCGCGCCTTCGGCGGCCACGTCGCCGCGCAGGCGCTCGTCGCCGCCGGGCGCACCTGCGAGGACCGGCGCCCGGTGCACTCGCTGCACGGCTACTTCCTGCTGCCGGGCACCCCGACCCGACCGATCGACTACGTGGTCGAGCGGGTGCGCGAGGGCATCTCGTACACCACCCGCCGGGTGACGGCCATGCAGAAGCAGAACGAGATCTTCTCGCTCTCCGTCTCCCTCAAGCACCCCGAGCCGGGCGGCGACCGCCGCCGCGAGATGCCGCCGCTGCCCGCCCCGGAGTCCCTGCCGGACGCCGTCGCCGAGGCCCCGGAGGAGGTCCGCAGGATGGTGGCGGCCAGCGGCGGCTTCCGCGACCTCGACGTGCGCTTCGTCCCGCCGGGGTCGCCCGGGGTGCCGCCGTCCGTCCCCGGACTGCTCCAGCAGTTCGTCTGGATGCGCACCGCCTCCCCACTTCCGGACGGCGACCCGCTGCTGCACGCCGGCGCGCTCACCTACCTGTCCGACCTCACCCTGGCCTCCACCGCCGGGCTGGACGAGCAGCCGAACTTCTTCCAACGCACCGAGCCGCCCACGCTGCTGATGGCCTCGCTGGACCACGCGATGTGGTTCCACCGCCCGTTCCGGGCCGACGAGTGGCTGCTGTTCGCCCAGCGCAGCCCGTCCTCCTCGGACGGCCGCGGCCTGGCGCTCGGCGAGTTCTACGACCTGGACGGCCGGCTGGTCGCCTCGGCCGTCCAGGAGGCGCTGATCCGCCGGCAGTCGTAGCGCCTCCGGGCCCCGGTGGCCTACCGGCGAACGGAAGGCGGCCGGTCGGCGTCATACTCCTGAGCGGCCCTGGCCCGTATCATGGTGCGGGTGACCAAGGTTGACCTGTCACCACGGCCGGTGGAGGCCATGTCTCCACGTCAGCTCCAACGCCGCGAAAGCCTGATCGCGGCCGCGCTCGCCCTGGTGAACGAGATCGGCGTCGAGCGGCTGCAGATGAAGCAGGTCTGCGAGCGGTCCGGAGTCGCCCTGGGGACGGCGTACCGCTACTTCTCCTCCAAGGACCACCTCCTGGCGGCGGCGATCGCCGAGTGGCACCGCCTGCTGCTGGCCGACCTGGTGGCCGAGCTGCGCGGGCCCCGGGCCGGGCCGGGGGCCACCGACCGGGCGGTCCGGTTCGTCCGGGGCGGGATGCGGGCCTACCAGCGGCAGCCCGAACTCGCCCGGCTACGGGTGGCCGTGGCGGCCTCCACCGATCCCTTCGCCAGCGAGGCGCTGCAAGGCATGGCCCGGGCCGACAGCACTGCCCTGCAGACGGTGACGGCCGAAGTGCCGGCCGCGTCCAGCGACCTGGTGCGGCACATCGTCGCCCACGCCTGGCAGGGCGAGCTGACCGCCTGGGTGACCGGCCGCACCACCCTCGGGGACGCCAGACGGCGCCTGGAGGACGTGGTGCGGCTGGTGCTGACCCCGTACGAAACGCGGTACCCGGCCCCGTACGAGGTCCACTCCACCGGCTGAGCCCCGCCCGGCCCGGGGTGCGGACCACCGACCGACCCTCAGGCGGGTCGGTCGACGGGCCGGCCCCGGGGCGGGTTCAGACCACCGTCACCGGGTGGGCCACCACCGCGCCGAACAGGTAGCCCTCCCGGTTGAACGCCGCCCGCTCGGGCTGGCTGTTGCCCCGGCGGTCCGTCGCGCGGGCGCGCAGCTCGTACCGGCCGGGCCGCTCGGGGTGCCAGTCGAAGCTCCAGCGCGTCCAGTCGTCGGCGTGCGACCCGCCGTGCAGCGCGGCGCGCCGCCAGGTCCGGCCGCCGTCGGTGCTCACTTCGACCCGGCGCACCGCCGCCGCGCCGGACCACGAACGCCCGTGCAACCGGTGGCCGTGGCCGGCCTCCAGTACCGCGCCCGGGGCCAGCTCGAACGCGCTGCGGACCACCTGCGCGGAGAGCGGCTCGCTACCGCCGGGCGGGTAGTCGGGGCCGAACATCCGGTAGAAGTCGGTGTTCCACGGTGACTGGAGCGGGTGGTCGGCGACTTCGATGGTGCCGACCCACTTGATCGAGGCGATCCCCACCCAGCCGGGTACCACCAGCCGCAGCGGCGCACCGTGGTCGGGGGTCAGCGGCTCCTCGTTCATCTCGTACGCGAGCAGCGCGTCCTCCAGCGCCTTGGCGACCGGCAGCGGGCGGCGCACCGGGCCGTGGTTGACGCCGTCGACCACGTAGTCCGCGTCCAGCCCGGTCGGCAGCACGTCGACCGCCGCCCCGGTCAGCCCGGCCGCCCGCAGCACCTCCGCCAGCCGCACGCCCCGCCAAGCCGCCGAGCCGATCCCGCCGAGCGTCCACGGCGTGCCCGGGACGCACTGGCCCTGCTGACGGCGGAAGTAGTCACGGCCGTTTCCGGCGCACTCGATCACCGCGCTGATCCGGGTCGCGGGCAGCGCCCGCAGGCCTGCCAGGTCGAACTCCACCGGCCGCTCGGCCGTCGGGGCACCGCGCAGGCCGCTGCCGAACAGCCGCAGCCGCCAGGTGTCGGGGTCGATCAGCGGGGTGCCGGTGTGGTTGCGGACGAAGAACCGCTCCACCGGCACGTGCCGGCCGACGGCGGCCCCGCCCTGGGCGTCGCGCAGGGCCTCCCAGCGCATCTCGGCGTTGGTGCCGTGCGGGACGAACCACTCGGCGGGCAGCGGCTTGACGATTCCCGACGCGTCGTTGTCGGACCTGACGTGTCCCGACGCGATGTCACCGGAGCCGGGGCTTCCGGTCGTGACATCACTGAAGCTGACATCACTGAAGCCGGCGTTGCCGGAGCTGATATTGCCGGAGCTGACGTTTCCGGACATGGGGCCTGGGCACCTCCTCGGCGACCGCCCGGCCCGGGGCAACTCCGGCGCGGCCGACGCGGGCACGGTGAGCGCCCCGGCGGCAGAGAGCGTTCGTACGGTGTCCGAACGGCCTCCCTGGTCTCAGCGTAGGCGTTCCGGCGCGGTACGTAACCATGGCGGCGGTGCCGGGAGCGGGTTCCGGGCGTGTCGGCGGGTTGCCTCTCGATCCCGGATCAGGCCCGTGCGCTTGACCTTCTCACCGGTGTGAACACCTACCGTCCTCGCTGTCGGAGGAATCACCGTCCACGAAGGAGCGAAGCCATGCCTTCCGCCCCCGCCCCGCTCGCCCGGATCGTCCAGGGTGCCGGCCCCGGCCTGCTGCTCGCCCACGGTGCCGGTGGCAGCGCCCGGGACAACTGGGGCCCGCTGCTGCCCGACCTCGCCGTCCACCGCACCGTCGTCGCCCCCGACTTCCCCGGCTCCGGCGACAGTCCGTACGAGCCCGGCCGGCTCACCCTGGACGACCTGGCGGAGCGGCTGGTCGCCGCCGCCGATGCGGAGGGCCTGGACACCTTCGACCTGGCCGGCTACTCGCTCGGCGCCGCCGTCGCCGTCCGGATCGCCACCCGCCACCCCGAGCGGGTCCGCTCACTGCTGCTGCTCGCGGGCTTGGCCGGCGGCTCGGCGCGGATGCGGATCCTCTCCGAGCTGATCGTCGACCTCGAGGAACGGCCCGACGACCTGGCCCGGCTGGTACTCGCCGTCACGTTCGCCGGGTCCTGGGTGGACGCCCTGTCCGCCGAACAGCTCGCGGGGCTGGGGGAGGCGCTCAAGTGCCCGCAGCCGGCCGGTTTCCGGCAGCAGTTCCGGCTCGCCGGCGAGGCCGACGTGCGCGCGGAGCTGGCGGCGATAGCGGTGCCGGCCCTGGTCGTCGGCACCGCCGAGGACATGCTCGTCCCGCCGTCCCAGCACCGCCTGCTGGCCGAGGGCATCCCCGGCGCGCGCTTCGCCCAACTCGCCACCGGCCACCTGCCGATGGTCGAGGCGCTGCCCGAACTGCGCGACGTGGTGGTGGAGTTCGTCAAGGGCCTCGGAGAGGACTGAGCGGGCGGGGGCGGGCGCGGGAACACCCCGGCCGGCTGCGACGTTCGGCCGATCATGCGCATCGGAGAACTCGCCCGCCTGACCGGGGTGTCCACCCGGCTGCTCCGCTACTACGAGGAGCAGGGCCTGCTCCGGCCCGCCCGCACGACGGCAGGCTACCGCGAGTACGGCGAGCAGGACACCGTACGGGTGCGGCAGGTCCGCAGCCTGCTCGCGGCCGGTCTGAGCACCCGGGTCATCGCCGAGCTGCTGCCGTGCGCCGCCGGCCCGGTCCCAGTCCTGGAGGCCTGCCCGAACCTGCTCGCCACCCTGCGCGGCGAACTCGCCGACCTGGACGCCCGGATCGACGACCTCACCCGCAGCCGCCGGGCGCTCTCCCACTACCTCGCGACCGCGCACGATCCGGCCGAGGAGCGCGCCGCCTGACGGAACGCAGGCCCGCACCCGCCGCCTCCCCGGCGCGCCCTCCCGCCGCTCGCGGAACCGACTGGACACAGTGCGACATACAGATCGAATCCCGTATGTCGAGAGGTCCGTCCGATGAGCAGCCAGCCACCGCAGCCCGGCCAGCGCGTGAAGGAGCCCGACGAACCCGCCACGACCCTCCCCACGACCGGGCGGTCTTCGGATCAACGCGGTCCCGGTGCTCGGCTCGGCGACCAGCCTCGGCCTCGGCGCCCTGCAGGTCGCCGACGGCCTCGGGTACGTCACCTCCGTCCGCAACACCCAGAACGCCCAGCTGGTCATCATCGGCTCGTGAAGGAGCTCCGCGAGGACCGGCCGCCGGCCCCTCCCGCTTCCACCCGGCGCACGGCCTGCGGGACGCCGTCCGGGTCGCCGTCGGCGATCAGACCACACCGCGCTGACCTGCGCGTACGCCCCGCTCCCGACGAGTGGGGCGTACGCGGCCAACCGACGCCCAACCCCCGTCCGGACTTCACCCGCGCGTACCGACCGTTCACGCCGCCCTGGAAACCTCCCTGTCATGAACGCCAGCCCTCAGGCGCCCTACCAGGAACCGCGCTTCCCCCTCCCCAAGCGGCACCGCCGCCTGCTCGCCTGCACCGCCGTCCTCGCCTCCATCGCCCTCGGCACGCTGGGCGTCGGCGCCACCGTGGAAGCCGTCGACCACGGCCCTCTCGCCAGCGCGACCGCCAGCAAATAGCCGCACCCACCCCTCTCCATCCAGCACCGCCGTCCCGCATCCGGACGCGGTGCTTTTGCTTTCCCCGTCCCGAGACGGACACGGCGGCAGCACACCCGCCCTTCGCCGCGGGGGCGGGGCACGGGCGGGATGCGGCGGTGGGACGCGGGGGCAGGAGATGCAGGAGGTCGGACGCGGCGCAGGCGCTACGCCCGCTGTTCGGTGCGGGGGCCCGGTGGGGGCGGGACGAAGGGGCCGGGGCGGGAGTGGCGGCCGGTGCCGGGGGTGGGGCGGAGGTCCGGGGCGGGGGCGAAGCGGGCGGCGTGGGGACGCAGGTGCCAGGTCGGGGGGCGCTTGAGCTGGGGGGTGGGGGTGATCAGGCCGAGGCGGTGGAGGAGGTCCAGGGCGTCGCGGCGCAGGGCGGTGCGGTCGGAGAGGTAGCGGGCCGGGAGGCCGTACTCGTCGGCGATGTCGCCGAGGACGCCATCTATCAGCGCGTCGGCGATCGGGACATCGCCCTCGGTGGTCTCACCGGGCAGCGGGCGGACCTCCTCGACCAGGCGCTCGACCAGCAGCACGCTGGCCTGGGCGAGGGTGCCGGCGCCAGGGAGGGCGACATCGGTGAGTTCGGCGGCCGGGTCGAGCAGGGCGACGCCCTCGGCGCGCAGTTCCGCCTCCAGGCCGAGGAACTCGGCAAGCGCCGCGGGGCCGCTGAGCCGGTGCTCGTGCAGCCAGGCTCGGCGGTCCTCGGGGAGGTCGGCGGCGAGGACGGCGGGCGTCTCGGCGAGGAGACGGCGCACGGCGGTGGCGGGCTCGGCCTCGGCGGCACGGCGGATGAGGTCGGCGGCGTCGTCGGCGAGGGCGGGCGGGCCGGCCGGGACGGCGCGGGCGAGTTCGCGGTCCACGGTCAGCACGAAGGTGTCGTCGGCGGGGTCGCCCGGCGGATCGCCGAGCACCTGCCACTCGGCCAGCGTGGCGAGCGCCATGTCGAGGTCGGCCGGGTCGGCGGTCAGCCCGGGCGCGGCGGCGCGCATCGCGTCGAGCAGCCGCCGGTACTCGAGTTGCTCAGGTGCGTCGACCAACAAGGCCAGGGCGAGGGCGAGTTGGGCGTAGCCGCCGGGGGTGAACGGCGCGCCGGTGACGGGGTGTTCGAGGCGGCGGGCGGTGCCGGGGCCGAGGCCGGCCTTGCAGAGCCGGGCGTGCCAGGGCCCGACCTCGAGGCGGTAGCCGAGCAGGGTGTCGAAGCGCTCGGCGAGCCAGTCGCGGTGACGCCGGATCAGCGGGAAGCCGTCGGCGTGCGGGCCGGAGGCGGTGACCAGCGGGTGGGCGAGCAGCAGCCGGGCGGCGATCCGGCGCTCGGCGGCGGGAAGCTCCTCGCCGGAACGATCCTGCGCGACCGTGACCGCGAGCGGCGGCGGACACGCACTCGCGGCGGTCTCCGGCATCGCCCGGGTGCGCTCGGGCTTGCGGTGCCTGCCGGGCCCGCCCGGCTTGGCGCCTGACCGGACGACGGGCAGCGCGGCGGAGTCCCGCCGGGCGCGGCGCAGTCCGCCGTCGGCGCGGGCCTCTCGGGTACGCGCGGACGCGAGGCCGTGGGCGGTGGGGCCGTGCCACCAGCTGACGTCGGGGTCGGCGGGCTCGGCGGGCGCGCCGAGGTGGCGGGCGGGGTAGAGGCCGAAGGAGGCGGTGCAGAGGTCGTCGGCGGTGCCGGGGGCGGCGGCCGCGAACCAGTGGGCCAGCCGCAGCAGCCCCGGGTCGGGCGAGAGGACCGCGCCGGGCGGGGCACCGGCGGCCTGCGCGTCGTCAGTGGCGGCTGCGGGAGCGGTCCCGGGCGCCACGTCGGCCGCATCGGCGCCATCGACCGCGTCGACCGCGTCAACGGCACCGACGGAATCAACGGCATCGGCCCGCGCGGCTTCGCGTACGGCGAGGACGGCGGCGGCGGTTCCCCGACCTGCCCCGCCCGTACGTCCGTCCGGCCTGCCGGCGGCCACCCGGGTGGCGCCGACCGCGTACTCCTGCTGATCCATGTCGGGGTCCAGCGTAGACGGTGCCCGGGTCACCCGGTGGCAGCAACCGCCCTCCTGAGGAAGTCTCCGCAAGAGCGCTCGAATCGGCCGCCCGCCCTCCGCTCCGAGCCCTCCCGCCACCCCTCGACTCCCCAGCCACCCCGTCACCCGCCGGGCGCCGTCCGGGTTACGCACCGGTAACCCGCCCTTCCGCCGCTTGTTCGGCTCCCTTAGGGTCGGTGCGGATCCCCCCACCGCCCGACCGTCGGAGGCCGCGCCAGCATGAGCATTCGTACGACCACCCGTGCCGTCCTCGGCGCCCGCCTGCGTTCGGCCACCGGCCTGCTGGGCGGCTTCGCGGCCACCTCGGCAACGCATCTGGGCTCGATCCTGTCCGGCGCGTCGGTACTGCAGAACGCCACCAAGCCGGCGCTGATGCCGCTGCTGGCCGCGCACAGCGTGGCGGCGGCCAGGACCGCCGAGCGGGAGGCACCCAAGCTGCTGGCGCCGGCGCTGCTGCTGAGCGCGGGCGGCGACGTACTGCTCCAGCTGAAGAACGACCCCGCGTTCCTCGCCGGCATGGGCTCCTTCGCGGCGGCGCACGTCTGCTACGTGACGATGTTCGTCCAGCGCGGCGCGCTCACCGACCGCCGTCGGGCCCTGGTGGTCGCGGCCGCGTACGCGACGGCCTGGGTGGCGCTGGTGGGCCGGCTCTGGCCGGACCTCGGGGACCTGCGGGTCCCGGTGGCCGGCTACAGCCTGCTGCTCGCCTCGACGGCCGTCACCTCGGCCGGGCTGGGCCGGCGGACCGGGTTGGGCGGGGCGCTGTTCCTGCTCTCCGACACGCTGATCGCCACCAAGCTGGCGAAGTGGCGGGAGCTGCCGGGGCATCAGTTCTGGATCATGGCGACCTATGTGCTGGCCCAGTACCTGCTGGCGAGCGGCCTGCTCGCGCACGAGGACGGGCTCACGCAGGAGACGGGGCTCACGCAGGAGCCCGGGTTCGCGTGGCAGGACCCGCAGGGGCAGCAGGCCTGACAGGGCGCCGCGCCGCCGGACCCGTCAGGGTCCGGCGGCGCGGCGCTGCGGCGCGAAGGGGGTGAGGGCCGTCAGGCACCGCGCCTCCGAAGCAGCCAGAAGCCGCCGACACCTCCCGCGACCAGCGCGAGACCGCCGGCCAGCTCCGCCGGGTCCTCCACGACCGAGCCGCCGAGGCCGGTCTGCACGGCACCGTGCGGGGCGACCTGCTGGCTGCCGGCGCCGGACTGCCCGAGCGAGCCGGCCCACTCCCCCGCCGCCTTGCCCCAGTCGCCGAGGCTCTTGTCGGGGGTCGTGGTGGCGGCGACGGTGGTGACCGTCACGGTGGTGGAGAATGCGCCGCCGTCCGGGCAGGTGCCGTCGACCTTGCTGTCCCCGGAGTGCTGGGGGGCCAGCCGGGCGGAACCGGTGTGCTTGCCGTCGGAGCCCAGGGTGAGGGTCGCCGGGCCGCCCTCGAAGGCGGCGGAGCGGGCGGTGATGGTCTTGGCGTCGGGCTTGTCCGACTTCTCGCAGGAGACCGTGACCGTCACGGTCTGGCCCGGTGCGGCCTGGGACGGGCTGACCGAGGCCGCGCCGTCCCTGGCGGAAGCGAGGGGGGCCGTCAGGCCGGTCAGCGCCGTCGCGCCGATCAGGGCGGCGGCGGCCGTACGCAAGGGGCGCATGCCGGAACCTCCGGGATTCTCGGGCGCAGCCGGGGACTCCCATGTCCACGTAGTCGATCAACTGCACCCGGTCATTCACCGACGGTAGGCACGCGCCCCGCGATCAGCCAGCGCTCAGGACCGTTCGGGTTACGGCCCGTCTACCCGGGGTCACCGGCGACGGGCCCCCGGGCACGGCTCGGCGGCTGACTCATCCGGTGCCACTCAGCCGGCTGACTCATCCGCGCGGCTCACAGGTCGAGGTCCACCACGACCGGCGCGTGGTCCGAGGTGCCCTTGCCCTTGCGGGCCTCGCGGTCGACGTAGCTGTCGGTGACGGCGTCGGCGAAGGCCTTGTTGGCGTAGGTGAGGTCGATCCGCATGCCCCGGTTCTTGGGGAAGGCCAGCTGGCGGTAGTCCCAGTAGGTGTAGGGGTGGTCGTACTTCAGCGGGCGCGGCACCACGTCCTGCAGGCCGATCTCGCCGAGGGCCTCCAGCGCGGCGCGCTCGACCGGGGTGACGTGGGTGAGGCCCTCGAAGGCGGCGACGTCGAAGACGTCCTCGTCGGCCGGGGCGATGTTGAAGTCGCCGAGGACGGCGAACGGACGGGGGCCGGCGGCGTCCTCGACGGAGGCCTTTCGCAGCGCCTCCAGCCACTCCAGCTTGTAGTGGTAGTGCGCGTGGCCGACCTCGCGGCCGTTGGGCACGTAGACCGACCAGACCCGGACCGGGCCGCAGGTGGCGGCGATGGCGCGCGGCTCGACATCGGGCAGCAGGGCGCCGTCGGCGAGGTAGCCGGGCTGGCCGGGCAGGTCGCGCACGACGTCCTCCAGGCCGAGCCGGGAGACGATGGCGACGCCGTTCCACCGGCCGGTGCCGTGCGCGGCCGTCTCGTAGCCGAGCTCGCGGACCTCGTCGTACGGGAAGGCGTCGGCCGCGCACTTGAGCTCCTGGAGGCAGAGCACGTCGGGCTTGGCGCTCTCCAGCCACTCCAGGAGCTTGGGCAGCCGCGCGGTGACGGAGTTGATGTTCCAGGTGGCGATGCGGACGGTCACGGCGGGCGGCCTTCCCGGTGGTTCGGTACGGACGGAGGTACGGACGGGGCGGGCCGACCCTCGTGAGGGAGGCCCACCCCGAACATACCGCCCGCCACTGACAATCCGGACGGCTCAGCACGCGGGCGCCGACCCGGTCAGCGTGCGGACCGGACCACCGCCGCCGCGCCGCCGCCGCGCCGCACCGGTTCGGCGGCGGCCACCCAGCGTCCGTCCGGCAGCCGTTCCACGCCGGTGGCGGCGCCGATCTCGGCCACGCCGGTGAAGGCGTGTCCGAGTGCCTCCAACTCGGCCCGCTCGGGCAGTGCCAGGAAGGCGGGTTCGGCCTGGGTCGCGGCGGCGTTGCGCTGACTGGCGCGCGGCGCGGCGATCGCCTGTTCCAGGCTCAGGCCGCGGTCCAGCCGTCCGAGCAGCACCTGCAGTGTGGTGGTGATGATGGTCGCGCCACCGGGGCTACCGGTGGCGAGGAAGGGCTCGCCGTCGCGCAGCACGACGGTCGGGGACATCGAGGAGCGCGGCCGCTTGCCCGGGCCCGGCAGGTTGGGGTCGGGGACGCCGGGGGCGAGCGGGGTGAAGTCGAAGTCGGTCAGCTCGTTGTTGAGCAGGAAGCCCCGGCCGGGAACGGTGATGCCGCTGCCGCCGGTCTGCTCGATGGTGAGCGTGTAGGAGACGATGTTCCCCCAGCGGTCGGCGACCGTCAGGTGGGTGGTGTTGGGGCCCTCGTACGGCTCGGCGACGGCCTGGCCGGTGTCGGCGCAGTCGGCCGGGTGGCGCGGGTCGCCGGGGGCGAGCGGGCTGGTGAGCGCGTGGTCGGGGCTGATCAGGCAGGCCCGGGAGGCGGCGTAGCGCTCGGAGAGCAGTTGCTTGGTGGGCACGTCGACGGCGGCCGGGTCGCCGACCCAGCGGTTGCGGTCGGCGAAGGAGATCCGGGAGGCCTCCAGGAAGTGGTGGTAGTACTGCGTGTTGCTGTAGGCGGAGACGTCGCCGCCGTCCTCCAGGATGTTGAGCGCCTCGCCGACGGTGGTGCCGCCGGAGCTGGAGGGGGCCATCGAGTAGACGTCGTAGGCGCCGTGGGCGACGTGGGTGGGCGCCTGGTCGCGGACCCGGTAGGCGGCGAGGTCGGCGGTGTCGACCCTGCCGGGGCGGGCGTTGCGGCCGGAGGCCGGGTCGACCGGCGGGTGCTGCAGGGTGTTGACGATGTCCTCGGCCAACGTGCCCCGGTAGAAGGCCTTCACGCCGTCCTTGGCGAGCAGCCGGTAGGTCGCGGCGAGGTCCGGGTTGCGCAGGACGCTGCCGACCTCGGGGGGCTTGCCGCCGGGCAGGTAGAGCTTGGCGGTGGCCGGGAAGTCCTTGAACCTGGCCTGGTTGTCGGCGGTCTGGCTGCGGAAGGTGTCGTCCACGACGAAGCCGCTGTCGGCGATCCGCTCGGCGGGTTCGAGGGTCTGGGCGAGCGAGCGGGTGCCCCACTGGCGGAGTGCGGCGTCCCAGGTGGCCGGGGTGCCGGGGACGCCCACGGAGAGGCCGCTGGTGACGGCGTCGGCGAAGGGCAGCGGTTTGCCGTCCTCCAGGAACAGCCCGGCGTCGGCGCCGCGGGCGGCGCTCTCGCGGCCGTCGATGGTGTGCACCCGGCCGGTGGCGTGGTCGTAGTAGACGAAGTACCCGCCGCCGCCGATGCCGGAGGAGTACGGCTCGGTGACCCCGAGGGCCGCCGCGGCGGCGACCGCCGCGTCCACGGCGTTGCCGCCCTTGCGCAGTACCTCGATCCCGGCGGCGGTGGCGTCCGCGTCGACGGTGGCCACCGCTCCGCCCCAGCCCACCGCCTCGGGCGCCTTCGGTGGCGGGGCCGCGGCCCCGGCCGGCAGCGTGGTGGACCAGATCAGTGCGGTGCTGAGCAGCAGTGGTGGTGCCAGACGGGTCAGAACCCTCATCCGAGCCCTCCTGAGTCGACGTCAACTCAGTTGTTCCACAGGCGGGGATGATCCGACAACCACACCATGCTGCTACCGGCGGGTAGTTGACGGGGCGGCGGAAGAAGGATCCGGCCTCCGACCTTTCGGCAGGTCACATTCCGGATGCGATCGTGGTCGATGAGATGAACAGTCGTTCATGCGACGGATAGGTTGCGCGGGAGCCTCACGACTTCCTCACAAAAAGGACCCGCCCCCTCCGTGTATCCGGCCCCGGCATCCCCGCACCCTGTCGCCGCCCCCGCCCGACGCCCCTGGTGGCAGCGGCGCGGCGTGCACATCGCCAGCTTCCTCGTCTTCCCGTTCGCGGCGTTCCTGATCGCGTGGAGCCGGCCGAGGGCGCTCTGGAAGAAACTCCTCAGCACCGCGGTGGCCGCGGTCTGCTGCCTGGCCTGGATCGGCGCCTTGACCGACCCCAAGCCCGCTTCACACACCCCCGCCCCGGCCGCGGCCACCGCAACAGCGACGGCGACGGCGACGGCGACGGCCGAACCGACCCCCACCACGGCCTCGCCCCCGGCCACCCCGACGCCGACGCCCACACCCACGGAGACGCCGTCCGCCGCCCCGGCACCCACGCCCGAGCCCCCGACACCCACGCCCGCCGCCACCGCCCAGCAGCCCGGGACCGCCGCCCCTGCCCCGAAGCCCCCGAAGTCCGACCCGCCTGCCACAACCCGACCGGCCGACGGCGGGTCCTCCACCACCGGCGGCACCTCGACCGGCGGGGGGTCGGCCACCGGCGGCGGCAGCAGCAGCGGTGGCGGTTCCTCGAGCAGCGGCGGATCCGGCACGGGCGGCAGCGCCGGAACCGTACACCCGGGCTCGTTCTGTTCCCCGGCCGGCGCCACCGGCGTCACCAGCAAGGGCACGCCGATGGTCTGCGGCGCCGGCAGCGACGGCCGCGACCGCTGGAAGGCCGCGGGCTGACACCGCAGAGCGAACAACTGCCAAAGCGACAGCCGACAGCCGACAGAGTTCAGAAGACAGATGACGAAATCTGTTTGCTGAACTCTGTCGGCTGAAAGCCGTGCCCCCTACAGCGCGGTGCGCTCCACCCGGCGCCGCTTGATGGTGCGGAAGCGCCGGGCGACCTGGCGGGCGAGGTCGGCTGCGCCGACCAGGCCGGCGTCGTTGCCGAGGGCGGCGTGCACGATGGCGGCCTCGGGCCGGAAGCCGCGGCCGGTGAGGGTGCGGCGGAAGGTATCGCGGGCCGGGCCGAGCAGCAGGTCGCCGGCCTCGGAGACGCCGCCGCCGATGACGAAGCGGCCCGGGTCCAGCCCTGCGGCCAGGTTGGCGATGCCGACGCCCAGCCAGGTGCCGACCTCGTACAGCAGCTCGATGGCGATCGGGTCGCCCTCCTGCGCGGCCTCGGTGACCAGCGGGCCGGTGATGCCCTCGACCGTCCCGCCCGCCCGGGCCAGCAGCGGCTGCACGACCGGGGATTCCTCGGCGACCAGCTCACGCGCGTCGCGCACCAGCGCGTTGCCGGAGGAGTACTGCTCCCAGCAGCCGCGGTTGCCGCACGGGCAGCGGTGGCCGCCGGGCAGGACCTGCATGTGCCCGAACTCGCCCGCCAGCCCGTACTTGCCGCGGTCGACGTAGCCGTCGCGCACCACGGCGCCGCCGATGCCGGTGCCCAGGGTGAGCATCACCATGTGGTCCTCGCCGCGCCCGGCGCCGAAGCGCCACTCGGCCCAGGCGGCCGCGTTGGCGTCGTTCTCCACGATCACCGGAAAGCGCAGCCGCGCACTGAGAACCTCCCGGAGCGGCTCGTTGCGCCAGTTGAGGTGCGGGGCGAACAGCACCCGGGAGCGGTCGGCGTCGACCCAGCCGGCCGCGCCGATGCCGACCGCGTGGACGTCGTGCCGGTCGGCGAGCTGCAGCACCAGCTCGACGATGACGTCCTCGACCACCTTCGGACTCTTGCTCTTGTCCGGTGTGTCGGTGCGCAGCTTCTCCAGCACCTTGCCCTCGCCGTCGACCACCCCGGCGACCACCTTGGTGCCGCCGATGTCGACCCCGATGGTGGGCAGTCGCAGTATCCCCGCGGGCAGGGCGCGGCGGCGGCGTTCGGCGCGCGGGCCGAGGCCGAGCAGGGTGGGCAGGACGGGCGGCCGGCTGCTGCCTTGAGGGCTGGTCACGACTGCGGGGGCTCCTCACGGGAGACGGGTGCGGAGGGACGGGCCAGCTCGTGTGACAGCTCGGCGAGGTCGGAGCCGCCGGCCATCTCGGTGGTGAGCTGTTCCAGGCTGATCTCGGCGCGCGGGTGGCTGCCCGCCATCCGGCCGCGCTTGAGCAGGGTGAAGTGGTCGCCGACCAGGTACGCGTGGTGCGGGTTGTGGGTGATGAGCACGACTCCGAGTCCGGCGTCGCGGGCGGCGGTGACGTACTTGAGCACCACCCCGGACTGCTTGACACCGAGCGCTGCGGTGGGCTCGTCCAGGATCAGTGCCTTGGCGCCGAAGTGCACCGCGCGGGCGATCGCCACGCACTGGCGCTGGCCGCCGGACAGGGTGCCGATGGGCCGGTCGACGTCGTGCAGGTCGATGCCCATCTTGGCGAGCGCCTCGCGGGTGGTGGCACGCATGCTCTCGGCGTCCAGCCGCAGGCCGCCCCAGCGGCGCATGCCCTGTTCGGAGCCGAGGAAGAAGTTGCGCCAGACCGGCATCAGCGGGACGACGGCGAGGTCCTGGTAGACGGTGGCGATGCCGCGGTCCAGGGCCTGGCGCGGGGAGTCGAGGCGGACCTCCTCGCCGCCGACGGTGTAGCTGCCCTCGTCGTGCCGGTGCAGCCCCGAGATGATCTTGATCAGGGTGGACTTGCCGGCGCCGTTGTCGCCGAGCACGCAGCTGATCTCGCCGGCCCGCAGGGTCAGCGAGACGTCCCGGAGGGCCCGGACGGTGCCGTAGCTCTTGCCGACGCCCTCGAGGGAGAGGAGTTCCTCGTTCATCGGAACCTCGCTCATCGGAACCTCGCTCATCGGAACCTCGGTCCTCGAATCCCCGGTGCTCATCGCGGCCCCCGCTCGGCCCGGTGCTTGACGTAGGCGTTCAGCAGCGCGGCCAGCAGCAGCATCGCGCCGAGGAAGAACTTGAACCAGTCCGGGTTCCACTGGGCGTAGATGATGCCCTTGCTGGCCATGCCGAAGATCAGCGCGCCGAGCGCGGAGCCGACCACCGAGCCGTAGCCGCCGGTGATCAGGCAGCCGCCGATGACGGCCGCGACGATGTAGATCAGCTCGTTGCCGACGCCCTCGCCGGACTGCACGGTGTCGAAGGAGAACAGCAGGTGCTGGCCGAGCACCCAGGCGCCGAAGCCGACGCCCAGGTAGAGGAGGGTCTTGGTCCGGGCGACCGGCACGCCGACGGCGCGGGCGGCTTCCGCGTCACCGCCGACGGCGAAGATCCAGTTGCCGAAGCGGGTGCGCAGCAGCACCCAGCTGCCCACCACCAGCAGGCCGAGCCACCACCAGACGGTCGCCTTGATCGTCAGCCCGCCGACCGTGACCTCGGAGGCGAACAGTCGGCGGCAGGTCTCGAAGCCCTCCATGTCGGCGATCGACTTGGTGGAGACGGTGCCGGAGATCGCCTTGGTGACGCCCAGGTTGGCGCCGGTCAGCATCAGGAACGTGCCGAGGGTGACGATGAAGCTGGGCAGCTTGGTGCGGCCGAGCATCCAGCCGTTGAACCAGCCGATGGCCAGCGTGGTCGCGAGCGAGACCAGCACACCGACCCAGGTCACCGCGGTGAACTGGTAGGAGACCATCGAGGAGGTCAGCGCGGCGGTGGTGACCATCACACCGGCCGAGAGGTCGAACTCGCCGCCGATCATCAGCAGCGAGACCGGCACCGCCATGATCCCGATGGTGGACGCCGCGTAGAGCACGGTGCCCAGCGAGGAGAGCCGCAGGAAGGGCTCGGCGACGGCGGCGAAGACCACGAAGACCGCGACGGCGGCGATCAGCGAACCCAGCTCCGGGCGGGCGAGGAGCCGCCGCAGGGCCGCCGGACGGTCCTGGACGAGGCCGTCCTGGGCGAGGAGGTCCGAGCTCACCGGGTCCCCCTCGCCACGTACTCGGCGAGCGCGTCGGCGTTGTCCTTGGTCAGGATCTGCGGGCCGGTCTCGACCGGCTTGCCGCCGCCGAGCATGTCCAGGTTGGACTTGTAGAGCCAGAGCAGGTCGACGCCCTCGTAGCCCTGGAGGTAGGGCTGCTGGTCGACGGCGAAGCCGACGCTGCCGGACTTGAGCCCGGCCACCACCTGCGGGCCGAGGTCGAAGGTGTCCAGCTCCGCCGGGCGGTGGGTGTCCTGGATGGCCTGCAGCCCGGTGGCGGCCATCGAGCCGGAGAGGGTGAGCACGGTGTCGATGGCCGGGTCGGCCTGGAGCTTGGCGGAGATCGCGGCGCGGGCGTCGGGCATGTCGACGCCGTTGACGTAGAGCACCTGGAAGGACCCGCCGGCCTTGGACTGGGCGCCGGAGCAGCGCTGCTCCTGGCCGACGTTGCCCTGCTCGTGGATGACGCAGAGCACGTTCTTGCGGCCGCGGCCGGCCAGCTCGGTGCCGGCCGCCTGGCCGGCGGTGGACTCGTCCTGGCCGATGTGGGTGAGCGCGCCGAACTTCTGCGAGTAGTCCTGGCCGGAGTTGACGGTGATCACGGGGATGCCCGCCGCCTTGGCCTTGGCGAGGACGTCGGCCATGGCGTCGCCCTTGGCGAGCGTGACCAGCAGGCCGTCGACCTTCTGGTCGATGGCGGCCTGGACGAGCTGGACCTGGTTCTGGGTCTGCGCGTCGTTCGAGTACAGGAAGGTGATGTTGTCCTTGGCCGCGGCCTGCTCGGCGCCCTTGCGCACGGTGTCCCAGAAGGCGTCGCCGGGGCCGGAGTGGGTCACCATGGCGACCTTCCAGCGCGGGGTGGTGACGGCACTGCCGGCCGCGGTCGCGGCCTTGGCGCGGGCCTCCTCGGCGCGTCTGCCTCCGGTACTGCTGCATCCGGCCGCGGTGACCGCGAGGGCCAGGACGGCGCACACGGGCCAGAGGCGTCGGGACGGGCGAAAGCGGGTGATGCTCATCCCCATAGTCTCCCTGGCGGGGTCTCGCGCATTCGCACCGCCTCGCCCGGCGGCGCGAACGCCCCGGGAGGTAAGGTGCCGCGGGGGACCTTTCCTGGAAGTTCGCTGAACATCTGGCCCGGACGACCTCCGTCCGAGTGACAGACTGGGCGCCGATCCGAAGGGGGATCATCACGAGAACGTGATGTTCCTCTCAGGTTCCGCACAGATTCGGACGGCAACCGATCACCGGTTATCGGCCGTCTGATGCCATTGACGTGCGTTCGGGCGAATGGGACCCGGGCGGCGAGCGACCCGGATACGAGAACTTGATGGAACTGACAGGTACGCCATTCTTCATCCTCACCGTCATCCTTGTGCCGGTGTCCATCACAGTGGCGTTGCTGTTCTGGGGGAAGGTCGGCGGCCCTCAGCCGGTGAAGACCCTCACCCGGATCGTCATGATCATGTTCTGCCAGATCACGGCCGTCCTGATGGTCTTCGTGATGGTCAACAACGCCAACCTGATCTACGGCAACTGGGACGACCTGCTCGGCACCGGCAACCACGTCCGCGCGGTGCCCCCGGTGCCCCCGACGGACGGGGCCGGCAACCCGGGCGGTGACGCCGCCAAGGAGGCGCCGAAGGTCAAGCAGAGCTTCGGCGGCGTGAACGACCCGGCGGTCCCCAACGACGTGCAGAAGACCGAGCTCAAGGGCCAGGTCTCCGGCGTCGACGGCGAGGTGCTGGTCTGGCTGCCGCCGCAGTACAACGAGCCGGCGTACAAGGACAAGAAGTTCCCCGTGGTCGAGCTGATCCCGGGCTTCCCGGGCTCCTCCTCCACCTGGTACGGCACGCTCAAGGTCTCCGAGCAGCTCAAGCCGCTGATGCAGCAGGGCAAGGTCGCCCCGTTCATCCTGGTCTCGCCGCGCACCCTGCTGCTCGGCAGCAACCAGGACGCCGGCTGCACCGACATCCCCGGGAAGATCAACGCCGACGCCTGGATCACCCGGGACGTCCCGCAGATGGTGCTGGACAACTTCCGCGCCGACCCGTCCGCCGACCGCTGGGCGATCGCCGGCTACTCGGCCGGCGCGCACTGCGCGGCCAAGCTGTCGCTGGCCCACCCCAACCGGTACCGGGCCGCCATCGCGATGTCCGGCTACAACGACCCCGCGAACGAGAAGGACTCGCTGGTCGGCAAGGACCCCAAGCTGCGCGAGGCCAACAACCCGGTCACCATCCTGAAGTCCGCCCCGCAGCCCCCGAAGGTCGCCATGCTCGTCAGCGGCTCGAAGGGCGACGGCTACGAGGACGGCGAGGCCATCCGCGCCGCCGCCAAGGCCCCGACCACCGTCCAGGTCGAGGAGGGCACCGGCCCGCACACCACCGAGCAGTGGAAGAAGGCGGTCCCGAGCGCCTTCCAGTGGCTGACCTCGATCATCCCGGCGCAGTAGCCGCCCCGGGTACCCGGGTACGACGAGGGCCCGCCGCGATCACGTCGCGGCGGGCCCTTCCGTTTGCCTGAGGCCGTGTGCCACCGTACGTCGAAGCCCCCGTGCCGGAGCCCGCCGGCCGAACGACCCGTCAGGCCAGTTCGAGCGCCAGGTAGAAGTCCACCCGGTCCTCCAGCCGGGAGAGGTCACGCCCGGTCAGCTCCTCGATCCGGCCGATCCGGTAGCGCAGGGTGTTCACGTGGACGTGCAGCTGCGCGGCGCAGCGGGTCCAGGAGCCGTCCGAGCGCAGGAAGGCCTCCAGAGTGCGGACCAGGTCCGCCTGGTGCTCGATGTCGTACGCGATCACCTTGTCGAGCAGCCGGCTGCGGAAGGCGCGGCGGACCTCGTCCGGGACGGCGGCCAGCAGCAGGACGTGCGAGGCGAGTTCCTCGGGGCCCGCGACGCAGACCCGGCCGACCCGGGAGGCGGCGATCCGGCGGGCGTGCCGGGCCTCCTCCAGGGCGCCGCGCAGGCCGCCGGCCTCGGAGGCGGGGGCGGAGACGCCGAGGGTGATCCGGCCCTCGGAGCCGAGCCCGGCCTCCAGCGGGGCGAGCAGGTCGCGCATGGTGTCGGCGGGCACCGGGCTGTCCAGGGCGGGCAGCACCACGACGGCGCCGGTGCCCGTCCCGGCGACCAGGGCGCGGTCGCTGGTGACGCCGAGCGCCTCCTCCAGGACGGCCCGGACGGCGCCCTCGGGCAGGCCGGTGCCCTCGGCGCTGATCACCAGCCAGGAGCCTTCCTCGGCCTGGGCCCTGGGCTCGGGGAGCTCGTAGCGGGCGGCCATCGCCGAGGAGGCGTACAGGGTGCGGCTGATCTCGGCCGGGTCGGCGTCGCGGCGCAGCAGGGCGAGCACCTCGTCGGCGAGGCGGCGGCGCAGCCGGCGGCCCTCGTCGCGGCGGTGGCGCTCGGCGGCGACCAGGCGGGCCAGGTTCTCGGCGAGCTGCTGGCGCTTGGTGGTCCACTCGGTGATGTCGCCGGCCACCGCGAGCATCCAGTCGGCGAGCGACACCTCGTGCTCGGCGGAGGCCACGGCGGGCAGCAGGGAGTAGGAGCCGGCGGCCAGGCGGGCCCGGTGCGGGGGGCGGCGGCGCTGGCGCTGGGCGGCGAGGTGGGCGCGGACCAGCTGGTCGCGGTCCTCGGCGGAGAGCCGGTCGGCGGGGCCGGCGATCACCGCGCCGGTGGGGGCGAGCACCCAGCAGTCCAGGTCGAGGTCGCCGCCGAGCAGGTCGAGCACCGCGTCCAGGCCGCCGCCGCCGGCCGCCGAGACCAGCAGCCGGTGCCGGTCGACGAGGGCGGCGAGGTCGGCGGCGCGGTCGGCGGAGACCTGGCGGCCGATGAACTCGGTGACGGTGCCGAAGGCGATGTCGTCGGGGACGGCCAGCAGCGGCATCCGGTGCCGGCGGCAGGCCTCGACCAGGTCCGCGGGCACCGGGCCGACCTCGGCCTCGCCGGCCGCGAGGGCGACCGCGCCGCCGGCCGCGAGGGTCCGCACGAAGCGCTCGGAGTCGGCCGCGACGGTGCGCCAGAGCATCCCGGTGAGCACCAGTTCGCCACCGTGGAGGTAGCGGCCGGGGTCCTGCAGGTCCGTGGTCATCACGCCGCTGACCTGCCGGTCCAGCTCTTCCTCGGCCGCGAGCAGGCGCAGTCTCGGGGCGCCGGGGGCGAGCAGGTCACGAACGCGCATCCGCGGACTCCTTGGGGGACGGGATCGGGGGCCGGATCGGGGCCGGATCAGGGGGCTGAATCGGGGGGCTGAATCGGGGCTGGGCGGGGCCGGATCGGGGAAACGGAGGGGTGGGGGTGACCGGTCCTTCGGTCCGGGGGTCACAGTGTGCCCGAACATCCGTGCTCGGCGTTACGCGCCAGCGGGCGCTCGGATCACGGGGCCGTAGCCCGTCCGTCACGGCCGGATTACGGTCGTAGGTAGCACTCGGCGGAGACCTGGGCTGCGAAATTCTGCTCCTTAGAGGAACGTACAGGATGCCGGGCGGGACCACAGCCGGGGCTTCATGCCATCGGTGACTGCCAGTGGGCCGCGTCACAGGAGTTCACTGGGCGACACGCCGCCGGACACCCGGCAGGCGACGACTTGAGGAGACACCCGCATGGAGTTCCTTCGGCCCGCCACCTGGGACGAGGCACTCGCGGCGAAGGCTGAGTACCCGACCGCGCTGCCCATCTCGGGTGGTACGGACGTCATGGTCGAGATGAACTTCGACGTGCACCGGCCATCCGCGATTCTCGACCTGAACCGCATCACCGAGCTCACCGAATGGTCCAACGACGGCAGCGTCGTCAAGCTCGGCGCCTCGGTCCCGTACACCCGGATCATCGACGAGCTGTCCGGGCCGCTGCCCGGGCTCGCCCTGGCGGCCCACACCGTCGGCTCGCCGCAGATCCGCAACCGCGGCGGGGTCGGCGGCAACCTCGGCGGGGCCTCCCCGGCCGGTGACGCGCACCCCGCGCTGCTGGCGGCCGGGCGGGACGTGTTCGTGGAGGCGGCCTCGGTGCGCGGCACCCGGATGATCCCGATCGACGAGTTCTACCTCGGCGTGAAGCGCAACAGTCTGGCGGCCGACGAGCTGATCCGGGCGGTGCACATCCCGGTGGCGGACGGCCCGCAGCAGTTCTCGAAGATCGGCACCCGCAACGCCATGGTGATCGCGGTCTGCGCGTTCGGCTTCGCCCTCCACCCGAAGAACGGGACCGTCGGCACCGGGATCGGTTCGGCTGCCCCCACGCCGCGCCGCGCCGTCGAGGCCGAGGAGTACCTGCAGGGCGTGCTCGCCGAGCGCGGGCTCTGGGAGTCCGGCGACCTGCTGGGCGCAGAGGTGATCCAGCGGTTCGGCGAGCTGGTGAAGGCCGCAGCCTCGCCGATCGACGACGTCCGGGGCACCGCCGACTACCGGCGCCACTCCCTGGCCGTGATGGCCCGCCGCACCCTCACCTGGTGTTGGACCGACTACAGCAAGCAGATCAGGAGTGCGGCATGAGGGTCACTTTCACCGCCAACGGCAAGCCGGTCGAGGCCGACGACGTGTGGGAGGGCGAGAGCCTGCTCTACGTGCTGCGCGAGCGGGTCGGCCTGCCGGGCTCGAAGAACGCCTGCGAGCAGGGCGAGTGCGGCTCCTGCACGGTCTACCTGGACGGCGTCCCGGTCTGCTCCTGCCTGGTCGCGGCCGGCCAGGTGCAGGACCGCGAGGTCCGCACGGTCGAGGGGCTGAGCGAGGAGAACGGCGAACTGGGTCTGGTCCAGCAGGCGTTCATCGACGCCGGCGCCGTCCAGTGCGGCTTCTGCACCCCCGGCCTGCTGGTGCAGACCGACGCCCTGCTGGAGCGCGACGCCCAGCCGAGCGACAACGACATCCGCGAGGCCCTGTCCGGCAACCTGTGCCGCTGCACCGGCTACGAGAAGATCATGGACGCGGTGCGGCTCGCCTCGGCCCGCAAGTGCTCCGGAAAGGCCGTGACGGAATGAGCGCTCGTACGATCCAGGGCCAGAAGAACCTGCAGAACATCAACCAGGCGTCCAAGGACGGCATCGGCGGCTCGCCGCTGCGCCCGGACGGCAACCTGAAGGTCAAGGGCGAGTTCGCCTACTCGTCGGACATGTGGCACGAGGACATGCTGTGGGGTATGGCGCTGCGCTCGCCACACCCCCGCGCCAACATCCTCTCGGTCGACATCTCCGAGGCGCTCAAGGTGCCCGGCGTGTACGCGGTGCTGACCCACGAGGACATCCCCGGCGCCAAGTACTACGGACTGGAGATCAAGGACCAGCCGGCCCTGGCCATCGACAAGATCCGGTACCACGGCGAGGCGATCGCGCTGGTCGCCGCCGACCACCCGGAGACCGCCCGCCGCGCGGTCAAGAAGATCGTGGTCGAGTACGAGGTGCTCACCCCGATCGTCACCGAGGAGCAGTGCCTCGACCCGCAGACGCACGGCTACGTCCACGAGCCGCACGAGTACAAGTCGCACGCCTACGGCAACATCTGCCACGAGCAGAAGCTGGTCTCCGGCCTCGGCGTGACGGACGAGGTACGGGCGCTGGCGGACGTCATCGTCAGCGGCGACTACGAGGTCGGCATGCAGGACCAGGCCTTCCTCGGCCCCGAGTCCGGCCTGGCGGTGCCCGCCGAGGACGGCGGCATCGACCTCTACATCGCCACCCAGTGGCTGCACGTGGACCGCGAGCAGATGGCCCCGGTGCTCGACCTGCCCGAGGAGAAGGTCCGGCTGACGCTGGCCGGCGTCGGCGGCGCCTTCGGCGGCCGCGAGGACATCTCGATGCAGATCCACGCCTGCCTGCTGGCCCAGCACACCGGCAAGCCGGTCAAGATCGTCTACGCCCGGGACGAGTCCTTCTACGGCCACGTGCACCGCCACCCGGCGAGGATGCACTACGAGCACGGTGCCACCCGCGACGGCAAGCTGGTCTTCGCCGACTGCCGGATCGTGCTGGACGGCGGCGCGTACGCCTCCGCCTCGCCGGCCGTGGTCGGCAACGCGGCCTCGCTCGGGCACGGCCCGTACGTGATCCCGAACGTCAAGATGCACGCCATCGCGCTCTACAGCAACAACCCGTCCTGCGGGGCGATGCGCGGCTTCGGCGCGGTGCAGGCCGCGTTCGGCTACGAGTCGCAGATGGACAAGCTGGCGGTCGAACTGGGCATGGACCCGGTGGAGTTGCGGCAGCTGAACGCGATGTCGGAGGGCGACTTCATGCCCACCGGCCAGCAGATCGACTCGCCCGCGCCGGTGGCCGACCTGCTGCGCCGGGCCAAGGAGATGCCGCTGCCGCCGCCGCTGGACACCGAGCACCTGGACGTGCGCCAGCTGCCGGGCGCGCTGTCCAACACCTCGCACGGCGAGGGGATCGTACGCGGCGTCGGCTACTCGGTCGGCATCAAGAACGTCGGCTTCTCCGAGGGCTTCGACGACTACTCCACCGCCCGGGTGAGGCTCGAGGTGATCGGCGGCGAGCCGGTCGCCATGGTGCACACCGCGATGGCCGAGGTCGGCCAGGGCGGCGTCACCGTGCACGCCCAGATCGCCCGCACCGAGCTCGGCGTCGAGCAGGTCACCATCCACCCGGCCAACACCGAGGTGGGATCGGCCGGTTCGACCTCGGCCTCGCGCCAGACGTACATGACCGGCGGCGCGGTGAAGCTGGCCGCCGAGGCGGTCCGGCGGGAACTGATCGAGAAGGGCCGCCGGCGCTACGGCTGGGCCCACAAGGACATCACGCTGGCCGGCGGCAAGGTCGTCTCGGAGAGCGCCGGCGTCCTGGTCTCCATGGTGGACGTGCTCGGCGACGAGGCCATCGACCTCACCCGCGAGCACCACCACCGGCCCACCCAGGCCTTCGACAAGGAGACCGGCCAGGGCTTCGGCCACGTCCAGTACACCTTCTGCGCCAACCGCGCGGTAGTGGACGTGGACGTGGAGCTGGGCCTGGTCAAGGTGGTCGAGCTCACCGCCGTCCAGGACGTCGGCAAGGCGCTCAACCCGCTCTCCGTGGTCGGCCAGATCCAGGGCGGCTGCACCCAGGCGCTCGGCCTCGCCGTGATGGAGGAGATCATCGTGCGGGACGGCAAGGTCCGCAACGCCTCCTTCACCGACTACCTGATCCCCACCATCCTGGACACCCCGCCGATCCCGGTGGAGATCCTCGAACTTCCCGACCCCAACGCGCCGTACGGGCTGCGCGGGGTCGGCGAGGCGCCGACCGTCTCGGCGACGCCGTCCATCGTGGCCGCCATCCGCAACGCCACCGGTCTCGCGCTCACCCGGATCCCGGTCCGGCCGGAGCACCTGACCACCGAACAGCCCGGCTGACCCCGGCGGTTCACGCTTCCCCGGGGCGGCGACAGTCTTCCCCGCCGCCCCGGGGGCACCACCCCCACACCCGCTGCCCCGCCCTCGCCGGGGTTGCGCAGCGGTGCGCACCACCACCCTCAAATGCACCGTGGGCACTCCCCCCTTTTCGAGTGCCCCCACAGTGAGTCGATACGTCCCCCTATGCCGCTCATGCGCCGGTAGTCAGGTCGGCTCGCCCACCCCAACCCCCTTTGACACTTGGGAGTGGACATGCCCAGGATCCCCACGGAACCCGGCACCACCGAAGACAGACCCACCGAGGACGACACCCACCCGTCGACCCCGGACCCACGCCCGAAGAGCGCGCTGGACGCCTACTTCAAGATCTCGGCCCGGGGCTCGACGCTCGCCAACGAACTGCGCGGTGGTCTCACCACCTTCATGGCGATGGCGTACATCATCCTGCTCAACCCGCTCATCCTGAGCGGCGCGGACGTCACCGGCGTCAAGCTGGACCACGCGGCACTGACCACCGCCACCGCGCTGGCGGCGGCCGTCACCACCATCCTGATGGGCGTCGTCGGCAACGTACCGCTCGCCCTCGCCGCGGGCCTCTCGGTCTCCGGCGCGGTCTCCGCGCTGGTCGTCCCCCACACCACCTGGGCGCAGGCCATGGGCCTGTGTGTGATCTACGGCCTGCTGATCGTGCTGCTGGTGGTCTCCGGGCTGCGCGAGAAGATCATGAACGGCATCCCACTGCCGCTCAAGCACGCCATCACCATCGGCATCGGCCTGTTCGTCACCGTGATCGGCCTCTACAAGGCCGGGTTCATGCACACCGGCGGCCCCACCCCGCTGTCGCTCGGCCCGACCGGAGAGCTGGCCGGCTGGCCGGTCCTGATCTTCTGTCTCACGCTACTGGCGATCTTCGTGCTGATGGCCCGCGGCATCCGCGGCGCGATCCTGATCGGCATCGCCGGCGGCACCATGCTCGCGGTGATCGTCAACAAGGTCGCGGACGTGCCCGCCACCGCCTGGAAGAACTCCGTCCCGGTGTGGCCCGGCAGTCCCGTCTCCGCGCCCGACTTCGGCCTCTTCGGCCACGTCGACCTGTTCGGCGCCTTCGGCGGCAAGGGCATGGGCGCGATCAGCGCCTCGGTCGCGGTGTTCACCCTGGTGCTGGCCGGCTTCTTCGACGCGATGGCCACCATCATCGGCGTCGGCACCGAGGCCGGACTCGCCGACAAGCAGGGCCGGATGCCCGGGCTGTCCAAGGCCCTGTTCATCGACGGCGCCGGCGGCGCGGTCGGCGGCCTGGCGGGCGCCTCCGGGCAGACCGTCTTCGTCGAATCGGCGACCGGCGTCGGCGACGGCGCCCGGACCGGGCTCGCCTCCGCCGTCACCGGCGCGATGTTCGCCCTGATGCTCTTCTTCTCGCCGATCGCCGGCATCGTCCCGGTCGAGGTGGCCTCCGCCGCCCTGGTCGTGATCGGCTCGATGATGATGAGCCAGGCCCGGCACATCGACTGGTCCGACCGCGAGGTGGCCATCCCGGCCTTCCTCACCTGCACGCTGATGCCGTTCACGTACAGCATCACCGCGGGCGTCGCGGCCGGCGTCATCTCGTACACGGTCATCAAGGCCGGGGTCGGACGCTGGCGCGAACCCGGGGTCCTGATGTGGATCCTCACCGGCGTGTTCGTCCTGTACTTCGCGCTCACGCCGATCAAGTCCTGGCTCGGCGTGCACTAGCCGGACCCGGGGGGCGCCGACCGCCCCCTCCCTGCGACACCGCCGCCGTACGGGATCGTTTCCCGTACGGCGGCGTCCCCGCTACTGTCGAAACCGTGTAAGGAGCCTCCGCCATGCAGGACATCGCCGAACAGCTGCAGGCCTGGCACGCGGCCGGGCGCGCCTTCGCCGTGGCCACCGTGGTCGGCGTCTCCGGCAGCGCTCCCCGCGACCCCGGCGCGGCGCTCGCCGTCGACGCGCACGGCGAGGCGATCGGCAGCGTCTCCGGCGGCTGCGTCGAAGGCGCGGTGTACGAGCTGTGCCAGGCCGCGATCGAGAGCGGCGAGCCGGTCCTGGAACGCTTCGGGTACAGCGACGAGGACGCCTTCGCGGTCGGGCTGACCTGCGGCGGGATCCTCGACGTGTTCGTCCAGCCGGTCGTGCCGGGGGCCGACGCCGGGCTCGACACCGGAATCGCGCACATCGCCGCCGGCACGCCCGTGGCGCTGGTGCGGGTCATCGCCGGGCCGGGCGGACTCCTCGGCGCCACCCTCGCCGTCACCGCCGACGACGCCACCGGAGCACTCTCCGTGAAGCCGTCCACCGTCGGCGGACTGGAACGGGCGATCATCGCCGAGTCGCGGGCCATGCTGGAGGCCGGACGCACCGGCCGGCTCGTCCTCGGCCTGGACGGACGCCCCTGCGACGAACACGAGCAGGGCACCGTCACCTGCTTCGTCGAGTCCTACGTGCCCGCGCCGCGGATGCTCGTGTTCGGGGCGATCGACTTCGCGGCCGCGGTCGTACGGATCGGCAAGTTCCTCGGCTACCGCGTCACCGTCTGCGACGCCCGGCCCGTCTTCGCCACCACCCGCCGCTTCCCCGAGGCCGACGAGGTCGTGGTCGACTGGCCGCACCGCTACCTGGACTCCCAACTCGGCCGGATCGACGGACGCACCGTGCTCTGCGTGCTCACCCACGACGCCAAGTTCGACATCCCCCTGCTGGAACGCGCCCTGCGGCTGCCGGTCGGCTACGTCGGCGCGATGGGCTCGCGCCGCACCCACCGGGACCGCCAGGCCAAACTGCGCGACGCCGGGCTCACCGAGACCGAACTCGCCCGGCTGCGCTCCCCCATCGGCCTCGACCTCGGCTCGCGCACCCCCGAGGAGACCGCGGTCTCCGTCGCCGCCGAGATCATCGCCCACCGCCGCGGCGGCAGCTGCCTGCCGCTGAGCACCGGAGACGGGCCGATCCACCACGACGTGTCCGCCGTTTCGAAGGAACCGGCCGGAAGCAGTTCACCGCACGCGGCGTGACCGCCTCACCGCACCACGCGGTAGGCCTCGAAGATCTGCGGCGGAGTGTCGGTCGGGATGCCGACGTCCTGGAGGATCGGTCCCAGCACCTCCGAGAAGCGGGCGAAGGCATCCCGGGACTCCCAGACGTCCGTCACATGCCAGCCGGTGTCCGTCGGACCGGCCACGTGCGACACGATCCCGCTGACGGGCAGGTCGGACTGCACGTTGAAGCCGGAGGTGCCACCGGTCAGGGCCTTGATCACCGCGTCGTACTGGGCCTGGGTCACACCGGGAAGGTCGAAGACCACGACGATCGCCATGAGGGGTTCCTCTCTACTGGTTTCCATCGGACGATGGCGTTACCAGTGGAGCCCGAAGCACGGCGGAGTGCCACTCACCGGACCCCGAGCGGGCGACCTGATCAGTCGGACAGCGCCAGCCTGACGCCGAACCCCACCACCACCACGCCGGTCACCCGGTCCATCAGCCTGCGCGCGGCCGGCCGGCGCAGCCAACCGCGCAGCACCCGGGCGAAGCCCACCAGGACCGTCGACCAGAGCAGGCCCTCCACGACGTGGACGCAGGTCAGCGCCACGCCGGCGGCGAAGTGCGGCACGCCGGCCGGGATGAACTGCGGCAGCACGGCCACGTAGAAGACCCCGACCTTGGGGTTCAGCAGATTGGTCAGCGTGCCCCGCCGCCAGCCGTGCCCGAACCCGCCCTCCTCCGGCTCCTCCTCGGCCGCCGCCTGGGCACCCCGGTCGCGCAGCATCCCGATGCCCATCCACACCAGGTACGCGGCGCCTGCCCAGCGCAGCACCTCGTATGCCAGCTGCGAGGCGGTCAGCAGCGCCGTCACCCCGGCCGAGGTCAGCGTCCCCCAGATCAGCGTCCCGGTCTGGATCCCGAGCACGACCCCCCACGCCTGCCGCCGCCGCCCCAGCGCGGACGTCCGCAGGACCAGCGCGGTGTCGAGCCCCGGCGTCAGCGTGAGCAGCCCCACGACGAGGGCGAAGGACCACAGGGCGGTTGTCATCTCCATGGGCCTGGATGCTCTCACAGGCCCATGGACGGCCGCCTGGCCCGTTCCGGCGACGTTCCCCGGTCAGGTGACGTGGAGGCGGTCAGGTGACGTTAAGCCGGGCGGCGAGGCGGAGGAGGCCGGGGCTGAGGCGGGAGAGGAAGCGGGCGGCCTTGGCCTCGGGGGTGACGGGGACGACGGGCTTGCCGGTGCGGACGGCGGCGAGGATGGCGGTGGCGACCTTCTCCGGGGGGAAACCGCGGCGGGCGTAGAGCTTGGCGGCGCGGGCCTGCTTGGCGCTCTGTTCGGCGACGGTGGTGGCGGAGAAGGTGGAGGTGCGGGTGATGTTGGTGTTGACGATACCCGGGCAGATGGTGGAGACCCCGATGCCGTGGCCCACGAACTCGGCGCGCAGGCAGTCGGAGAGCATGAACACCGCGGCCTTGCTGGTGGCGTAGGCGGTGAGCGCCTTGGAGGGCAGGTAGGCGGCGGCCGAGGAGATGTTGACGATGTGGCCGCCCTGGCCGCGATCGGCCATCAGGGTGCCGAAGGCGCGGCAACCGTGGATCACGCCCCAGAGGTTGACGTCCAGGACGCGCTGCCACTCCTTCTCGGTGGTCTGCAGGAACGTCCCGGAGTGACCGATTCCGGCGTTGTTGACCACCACGTCGGGCACCCCGTGCTCGGCGGCGACGGCCTGCGCGAAGGCGTCCACCGCCGCGCCGTCGGAGACGTCCACCCGGTAGGCGTGCGCCGCCGGGCCGATCAGCGAGGCGAGTTCGGCGGTGCGCTCGGCGGCGGCGAGGTCCAGGTCGCAGACCACCACCCGGGCGCCCTCCTCGGCGAAGGCCAGCGCGGTGGCCCGACCGATGCCGCTGCCGCCGCCGGTGACGACCACCAAGCGGCCGTCGTCCAGGGCGGGTTGGGCCTGACCGGCCTGTCCGGCCTGGTCCGCCCGCCCGGCCTCGTCCGTCCGCCCGGCCTGCGCGGCCTGCCCGGCCTCGATGCGGGCGGTGAAGTGGCGGATCATCCCGGCCACGGTGGCTCCCTTCTCCAGCAGTGCCGACCAGTGGCCGGCGTGCAGCGTCCTGCGGGTCAGCTTGGGCACCCAGCGCTCCAGGCCTTCGGAGAGGTAGGTGCCGACGTAGCGGTCCCGGGTGAGGGTGATCAGCTGGACCGGCACCTCGGTCGGCCGCTCACGCGGACGGCCCAGGGTGGGGCGGAAGTTGGCCCGGTAGAGCTCGATGCCGCGCACCGCATCGCGGCGCAGGGTGCGCTGCGGGTGGTCGGCGCGCGGGGTGACGTGCTCCAGGTCGCGCAGCACCCGCGGCCAGGCCCGGGCGAGGCCGAGGCGCCAGACGCCGGGGGCGAGGTAGGGCAGGTGGAAGGCGGTGATGTACCAGGAGTGCAGGCCCTGGTGGAGCAGCTGCTTCAGGTGGCGGGGGGTGGGGCGGCGCAGCCGGTGGCGCAGCCAGTACCCCATGTGGTCCAGGCTGGGGCCGGACATCGTGGTGTACGAGGCGATCCGGTGCTCGGCGCCGGGCGCGGTGACGGCCTCCCAGGACTGGACCGAGCCCCAGTCGTGGGCGACCAGGTGGACCGGGCGGTCCGGGCTGACCGCGTCGGCGACGGCGAACAGGTCCTCGGCCAGCCGCTCCAGCCGGTAACCGTCGCGGTCCTCCGGGACGCCGGACTCGCCGGCGCCGCGCACGTCGTAGCGGACCACGTGGTGGTCGCGGGCGAGGTCGGCGGCGATGTCGTCCCAGACGGTGTGGGTGTCGGGGTAGCCGTGGACGAGGAGGACGGTGGGGGCGTCCGGGTCGCCCTGCTCGAAGACGGCAAGCGGCAGGCCGCCGGAGTGGACGGTCCGGCGGCGGGTGGGGGTCGTCATCGGGTGGCCTCCAGGGCGGTCGGCTCGGCAGTCTTCTCGAGGGTGGTGGCCGCCGTGACCGTGGTGGCCTCGGTGGCTGTGGTGGCCTCGGTGGCTGTGGTGGCCTCGGTGTTCCAGCGGCGGACGTGGGGCAGGTCGTCGTCGAGCCAGTAGGCGTCGTCCTCGGTGACCACCAGCAGTTCCTCGAACTTGATACCCACACCGCGGAAGCCGATGTGCGGCTCGACCGCCCACAGGCCCGGGGTGGGCGCGTGCCGGGACGACCGGCCGTCCGCCCAGAGCGGTGAACGGCCGTGCAGCCGCTCGGAGATGAGCTCGCGGCCGAGGGTCTGCAGGGTGCGCACGCCGAAGCCGAAGACGTTCACCCCGGCCGGTCCTCGGGTGACGGTGCGGGTGACCTGGTGGCCGATCACCCGGCCCGGGTAGACCTGGTGGCGGTTGTCGTAGCCGTGCGCGGCGAGCTGCGCGTCCACCGCCGCGTACACCTCGTCGAGGGGCTTGCGGGCCCGCACCTCGGCGAGGATGAGCCCGCGGTAGACCTCGAGGTCGGCGGCGAGCTTGTCCCAGACCCGGTTCTCGCCCACCTTGCCGCCGTAACCGATGTCGGCGGTGTAGCCGTCCACGACGGGGGCGCAGTCCAGGACGTACGGCATGCCCTCCTCGAGGCGCCGGTTTCCGGCGAAGAACTGCAGCGGGGTGTGGAAGTGCCGGAACGCCGTACGGTCGCCGAACCAGGCGAAGGGGACGTGGAAGAAGTCCTGCACCCCGGCGGCGACCAGGCGGCGGCGCAGCTCGGCGGTGGCCTGCCGCTCGGTGACGCCGGGCTCGATCCAGGCGGCGACCTGCTCAGCGCAGTGGTAGGCGAGTTGCTGGGTCTCACGGAAGCGGGCGAGGTCGCGCTCGGTGTAGCGGAAGGCGGGGGTCGCTTTCGCCATGGCAAGGGCTCCTTCTAGAGGTCGAGCACGAGGGTCTCACCCTCGGCGGCCCGGGAGACACAGGGCAGCAGGGCGCCGTCGGCGCGCTGCTCGGGGGTGAGGCGGCGGTCCCGGTGGTCGGGCGCACCGGCCAGCACACGGACCTCGCAGGTGCCGCAGAACCCCTGGTGGCAGGAGTACGGGAGGTCCGGGCGGGCCTCGCGCAGCACGTCCAGGGCGGACCGGTCGGCGGGGACGTCGAGGGTCGGGCCGTCGGCGCCGACGCGGACGGCGAAGGGCGCGCCGTCGGTGACCGGGGCGGCACCGAAGCGCTCGAAGTGCAGGGCGGTGGCCTGGGATCCGTCCAGGGCCCGCTGCACGGCGGCGAGCATCGGGGCCGGGCCGCAGCAGTAGACGGCGGCGCCGCGCGGGGCGTGGGCGAGCAGTTCGGCGCCGGTGGGGACGCCGCCGTGCTCGTCGTCGGTGCGCAGCACCACCCGGTGCGGGTCGAGGGCGCGCAGCTCGTCCGCGTACGGGAGGGTGTCGGCGCTGCGGCCGACGTGCACCAGGCGCCAGTCCAGGCCGTGCCGCTGCGCCTCGCGGGCCATCGGGAGCAGCGGGGTGATGCCGATGCCGCCGGCCAGCAGGAGGACGGCGGGCTCGGCGCAGAAGGCGAAGCCGTTGCGCGGGCGGCGGGCGGTGAGGCGGGCGCCGGGGTGCAGGGTGTCGTGGATCTCGACGGACCCGCCGCCGCCCTCGGGCAGCCGCCGGACGGCGATGCGGTAGGCCGCGCGGTCGGCCGGGTCGCCGCTGAGGGAGTAGTGGCGCTCGCGGCCGGAGGGCAGGGCGAGGCGCAGGTGGGCGCCGGGCTGCCAGGCCGGCAGCGGGCCGCCGGAGGGGTCGGCGAGCTGCAACTCGGTTACGTCGGCGGCGAGTTCACGCCGAGCGGTGACCACCAGCTGGAGCGGCGGGAGGGGGCGGCTGTACGGGCGGCGGGGGTTGCGCCGCAGCAGGGGGCCGCCGAGGGCCGGGGAGTAGCGGTCGCCGAAGGCGGTGAGCCTGCGCATGAACGCGTCGGCGCGCGGGCGGCCGTAGAGGTCGGGAGGCGGGGTGAGCTGGTCCATCCGGCGGGGGTCCTTGGCGTCGGGAGAGGAGGGCGGGTGACAGCTGACGGATTCGGGCCTTCGGACTTCGGCGAACGGACGACGGACGACGGACGACAACCGACAGATGACAGATAACAGATAACAGATGACGTCTTCTGTTTGCTGAAATCCGTTCGCCCAACCCCGTCCGCCGAAGCCCGTCGACCGTCAGCCGCTCGCGGCGGCCGCGCGGGCGGCCGGGGAGGTGGCGAGGTAGCCCAGCGCCTGGCTGGAGGAGCCCTCCTGGGTCGGGTGGTAGCCCGGCCGCAGGTACCGAAGCCCGGAGCGGAGGGACCCAAGCGGATCCGGCAGCAGGCCGCGCTTCGCGATCCGCCCGGCCTCCCGCCAGCTGGGCTTGAGCCGCCCCGCCAGAGTCGGGTCGGCGGCCAGCAGGAAGCGTGCGCCGCGCACCCAGAGGTGGACCAGCAGCGGCCCGGACACCGCCATCCCGCGGATCCGCCGGAGGTAGCCCGGGTCCAGGTGGACCATCAGGTCGAAGGCGACGCTGCGGTGCTCGACCTCCTCGGCACCGTGCCAGCGCAGCAGGTCGAGCATCGTCGGGTCGGCCTTGGCCCGGTCCAGGCCTGGGGAGTTGAGGATCCAGTTGCCGAGGAAGGCAGTGAAGTGCTCGATGGCCGCGACGAAGGCGACCCGCTCGATGATGTTCTCCCGCCGCCGCGCCGGCGTCAGCCCCGGTTTGTCGCCCAGGACCCGCCGGAACAGCCAGGAGACCTGCCGGACGTACGGCCGCGGGTCGAGCCCCTGGCCGAGCAGGTGGTCGAGGACCTCCTGATGCGCCTCGGCGTGGATGGCCTCCTGGCCGATGAACCCGAGGACCTCCTCGCGCAGTTGCTCGTCCCGGATGAGCGGCAGTGCCTCCTTGAACACCTTGACGAACCAGCGCTCGCCCTCGGGCAGCAGCAGGTGCAGCACGTTGATGACGTGGGTGGCCATCGGCTCGTCCGGGATCCAGTGCAGCGGCAGCTGGGCCCAGTCGAAGCGGACGTCCCGGGGCTCCAGGACGAGGCTGTCGTGCACGCGCGCGGCGGGGGCGGCGAGGGCGGGGACGGGGGTGGGACGGGGCATGGCAGGCCCTCCTGACCTGGGGGCGGCGGCTCGGCTCAGGGAAACGTACTCGCGGGTAGCGATGGGGACAAGGGTTTCGGCGACCCTTATCGACATCGAGTCTAATAAGTGATGTGCACCGGCGAACACCACGGGAAACGCGGGAAGCCCCACCGGTTTCCCGGCAGGGCTTCCTCGAACTCATGCACGCGACGACTCATGCACGCAACGACTCAGGAACGCGACGACTCAGGAACGCGACGACTCAGGGGCGCGGCGAACTCACGGACTCGACCGCCGCCCCGCCGTCAGACCGCCATCGCCAGCATCAACGGCGCCGCCCGGGCCGCCAGGAGCTCGGCCGCGGCCTTCAGCTTGTGGACGTTGCCCACCGGCATCGAGGTGGCCAGGCAGCCGACCGTGCTGCCCGCCGTGATCGGCACGGCCGCGCACACCGTGCCCAGCGCGTACTCCTGGATGTCCAGCACCGGTACGGTTGCCGGCTGCCGCTCCAGCCGGTGCATCAGCTGGTCGGCGTCGGTGACCGTACGCGAGGTGAGCCGGGCGACCGGGTGCCGGGAGAGGTGGTCGCGCCGGGCGTCCGCGTCCAGTTGGCCGAGCAGGCACTTGCCGATCGCGCTGGCGTGCGCGGTGGCCCGGAAGTCCACCCACTCCTGCACCGCCGGCGCGTAGTCGGCCGCCGAGACCGCCTCCACCGACAACTCGCCGTCGTGGTACCGGGTGAAGTACACCGCGGCGCCCAACTCGTCTCGGAGTTCGGCGAGTTTGCGGTCGAGCCGGGCCTTGACCAGCTGCTCCCGGTTCTGCTGGCCGAGCAGGGCGAAGGTGCCGCCGAGCACCCAACCGCCGTCCTGACACTGGAGGTAGCCCTCGATCTCCAGGATCTCCGCGAGCCGCCGCACGGTCGGCAGCCCGAGCGAGGTCTCCCGCGCGAGGCCCACCAGGGTGGCGCCGTCGGGGTGGCGGTCGACCGCCTCCAGCAGTCTGAGGGCGTGCTGCAGGGAGGTGAACTGGCCGGTCAGGCCCTGGTCCAGCGCGGCGTGACGACCCGGGGCTGGTGTCGACATGTCGTCCCCTTCCGATGTCCCCCCACGGAGCGACCGCGGGCACGCACCAGCCTATCGACCCGGTGGCTCCGGCGACTGCCGTCCGTGAATATCCGTGAACATTCCGTGCAGCAACCTCCGGTCGACCTGGGACTTCTCGGCCGGGCGATCACGCAGTGGAAGCCATGGCCGACCCGCCCGACCCGGGAACCGCGACCCGGCGGAAACCGCGACGGGCCCCTCCCCCACTGCCCGGAGGGAGGGGCCCGTCGTACGGCGGCCGGGTGCGGGCCCGGCGGCCGTGAGGGTGGTGGTGCGGATGAAGAGGATCAGTCGGTGACTGTCGGTCAGCCCTCGTCGCCCGAGCGCAGCTTGGCGACGGCCGCCGCCAGGCGGGCGCCGTACTCCTCGTCCGCGGCGTGGAAGTGGGCGAGGTTCTTCTCGACGATGTCGTCGCGGGTCACCTGCGCCAGGAAGCCGGCGATGTTGGCGATCAGGCGGCCCTTCTCCCCGTCCGACATGAGCCGGTAGAGCTCACCGGCCTGGAAGAAGTCGTCGTCCTTGCTGTGGGCCGGCGTGGTGTAGGTGCCGGTGTGGCCCTCGACCTTGACCGGCGCGGCGAGCGCGTTGTCGGTCTGGGCCGGGCCGTCGTACGAGTTGGGCTCGTAGTTCCTGCCACGGCCGGCCGTGTTGGTGGCCATCAGGCCGTCGCGGCCGTAGTTGGCGGCCTCGGTGGCGCGCGGGGCGTTCACCGGCAGCAGGGTGTGGTTGACGCCGAGGCGGTAGCGCTGGGCGTCCGCGTAGGCGAACAGCCGGCCCTGGAGCATCTTGTCCGGGGACGGGCCGATGCCGGGCACGAAGTTGTTCGGCGAGAACGCGGACTGCTCGACGTCGGCGAAGACGTTCTCCGGGTTCCTGTTGAGCACCAGGCGACCGACCTTGACCAGCGGGTAGTCGGCGTGCGGCCACACCTTGGTGAGGTCGAAGGGGTTGAAGCGGTAGTCCGCGGCCTCGGCGACCGGCATCAGCTGGACGTAGAGGGTCCAGGACGGGAATACCCCGCGCTCGATGGCCTGGTGCAGGTCGCGCTGGTGCGAGTCGGCGTCGGCGCCGGCCACCTCGGCGGCCTGGTCGCCGTCCAGGGAGCGGACGCCCTGGTTGGTCTTGAAGTGGTACTTCACCCAGTAGGCGTCGCCGTTGGCATTGAC
Source organism: Kitasatospora sp. NPDC051164 (assembly GCF_044455625.1). Lineage (NCBI taxonomy): Bacteria > Bacillati > Actinomycetota > Actinomycetes > Kitasatosporales > Streptomycetaceae > Kitasatospora > Kitasatospora sp. NPDC051164. Next base: position 196,821 of record NZ_JBITFB010000001.1, read on the forward strand.
CCACTGGTAGGTGTGCGAGCCGTAGCCGTTCATGTGGCGGTACGAGGCCGGGATGCCGCGGTCGCCGAACAGCCAGGTGATCTGGTGGGTCGAGGCGGGCGAGTGGGCCCAGAAGTCCCAGACGTTGTCCGCCTCCTGCACGCCGGTGTACGGGTCGCGCTTCTGCGAGTGGATGAAGTCGGGGAACTTGATCGGGTCCTTGATGAAGAACACCGGGGTGTTGTTGCCGACGAGGTCGTAGTTGCCCTCCTCGGTGTAGAACTTCAGCGCGAAGCCGCGCGGGTCGCGCACCGCGTCGCTGGCGCCCAGGTTGCCGGCCACGGTGGAGAAGCGCAGGAAGACCTCGGTGCGCTTGCCGACCTCGGCGAGGAAGTCCGCCCGGGTGTACTGCGACACCTCGTCGGTGACCTCGAAGTAGCCGTACGCGCCGGAGCCGCGGGCGTGCACGACGCGCTCCGGGATGCGCTCGCGGTTGAACCGGGCCAGCTTCTCCAGCAGCTGCTGGTCCTGGATCAGCAGCGGGCCGTACTCGCCGGCCGAGGCCGAGTTCTGGTTGTCGGCGATGGGGGCGCCGGACTCCGTGGTCAGGATCTTGGACATGGAGGGTCCTTCAGGTGTCGATAAGAGCGGTGCGTGGAGAGTGGACTGACGGGCCGTCACACTTCAGCGGATGGGCGCTTCAGGCGCCGAGCAGGCGCCAGACGGCCGAGCGGCGGCGGGAGGAGCGCTCGCCGTCGGGGCCGTCGCCCGGCTGGAGCGCCGCGACGGCGGCGGCGGCCGCGGCCGGGTCCGCCAGCGGGCGGGCGGCGGTCAGCGCGGCGGCCTCGTCGGCGGTCAGCCCGGCCTCGGTGAGGGCCGTGGCGGCCTCGGCAGCCGGGACGGCGTTGAACCAGCGCAGCGCGAGGGCCGCGCGGCCGGCCTCGGTGAGGCGGCCGGTGAGCCGGAGGCGGGCGAGCCCGCCGTCCGGGTAGACGTTGATGCGCACATGGGTCACCGGGCGTCCGGTGTCGAGCCGGAAGCGGTGCCGGGTGTCGGGCTGCAGGCGGGTGCGGGGCAGGAGTTCGAACCACTCGCCGGCGGCCGGGTCGGCTCCGGTCGAGGCATCGAAGCCGATCAGGTCGGCCCAGCCGGGGGCATTGGCGACGAAGTGGGTGGTGTCCACCTCGGCGGCCAGGACCTCACCACCCCCGGCCAGGGCGATCTGCACCCAGTCGTTGGCCTTGTCGCGCCGACGCCGGGTCTCCCAGCCCTCGCCCATGACGGAGGCGCGACCGGGAGCGTTCAGGTTGTGCGGGGAGGAGAAGTAGCGGTCGGACGCCGCCTCGGCCACGCCGCCGTACTCCTGGGCGGCCAGGTCGAAGGTGAGGCCGTCCAGCTCACGCGGGTCGGGCAGCACCTCGCCGTGCACGCGCAGCCGGGCGATGCCGCCGTCCGGGTACATGTTCAGCCGCACGTGGGTATAGCGGGTGCCGTCCTCGACGGCGAACTCGTGGGCGGTGTCGCCCCGCAGCGGGGTGCGCGGCACGATCGTGGTCCACTCGGCGTCCCCGAGTTCCTCGGGCGAGGGGTGGCCGGGTACGGACGCAGCCTCGACGGACCCGGATTCCGGGTAGTTGCCGGTGAAGTGGGCGGTGTCCACGATCACGCCGCGGATCACGCCGCCGGCGCCGAGCCGGACGATCGCCCAGTCGTGGTCCTGGTCGGTGGGGTGCGGCTGCTCGGCGGAGACGCCGCGGCGGCGCTTGGACTCCCAGCCGTCCATGATCTGGCCCTTGTGGCCGAAGGTGTGCGGGCGGAACTCGGCCGGCTTGGCGACCAGCAGGTTCTCGGCGTCCGCGAAGGTGTCCTCGTTGGTGGCGACGACGCCCGCGCCGAGCAGCCGGGAGGCCAGGTTGACCAGCTCGGTGAAGGGAGCACTCGGGGTGTCGGCAGTGGTCACTGACTCTCCTCTGTAGGCGCGTTCGGTTTCAGGCGCGATCGGACGGGGTGGTGGAACGGGTGGTGGTCCGCGCGGTGGTACGGGCGGTGCTGCGGGGGGTGGCAGGGGCAGCGGGCCGGGCGAGCTGCCGGCCGAAGGGCCGGGCTCCGGTGTCCACCTCGCGGCCGCGCAGCCAGGTGCCGCGCACCGCGCCGGTGAGGGTCCGGCCCGCGTACGGGGTCACCGGGTTGCGGTGGTGCAGGCCGCTCGCGTGGACGGCGAACTCGCCGTCGGGGTCGAAGGCGACCAGGTCGGCGTCGTGGCCGGGCGCGATGGCGCCCTTGGTGCCGGTGAGGCCGACCAGTTCGGCCGGCCCGGCGGACATCCAGCGCACGACGTCGGACAGGGTGTGGCCGCGGCGGCGGGCCTCGGTCCAGACGGCCGGCAGGCCGAGCTGCAGCGAGGCGATGCCGCCCCAGGCGGCCGCGAAGTCCCCGTTGCCGCCGTACTCGGGCAGCAGCTTGAGGTCGGGGGTGGACGGCGAGTGGTCGGAGACGACGGCGATGAACTCGCCGTTCGCCAGGGCCTCCCAGAGCGCGTCCCGGTTGGACTCGTCGCGGATCGGCGGGCAGCACTTGAAGGCGGTGTCGCCGTCGGGCACCTGCTCGGCCGCGAGGGTCAGGTAGTGCGGGCAGGTCTCGGCGGTCACCCGGACGCCGTCCTCGCGCGCCTGGCGCAGCAGCGGCAGGACGGCGGAGGAGGAGACGTGCAGGATGTGCACCCGGGCGCCGGTGCGCCGGGCGGTGTCCAGCAGGTGGGCGACGGCCGCGGTCTCCGCGTCGGCGGGGCGGGAGGCCAGGAAGTCCCGGTAGTGGACGCCGGGTTGCTGCGGGGCGGCGGCGAGGACGGTCGGGTCCTCGGCGTGGATGATCGCCAGCGCCCCGATCCGGGCCTGCTCGGCCAGGGCGGCCTCCAGGTCGGCGGCCTCGACGTGCGGGAACTCGTCCACGCCGGAGGGGGCGAGGAAGCTCTTGAAGCCGAACACGCCCTCGCGGTGCAGGGGTTCGAGGTCCGCGACGTTGCCGGGGACGGCACCGCCCCAGAAGCCGAGGTCGACCCAGGCCTGGCCCTCGGCGGTCTTCCGCTTGGCCAGCAGCCCCTCCACCGTGGTGGTGGGCGGGATCGAGTTGAGCGGCATGTCGATGATCGTGGTGACGCCGCCGGCCGCGGCGGCCCGGGTGGCGGTGGCGAAGCCCTCCCACTCGGTGCGGCCGGGCTCGTTGACGTGCACGTGGGTGTCGACCAGGCCGGGCAGCAGGGCGGTGTCGCCGAGGTCGGCGAGCTCGCGGTCGCCGACCGTGAGCGAGCCGTGCGCGACGATCTGCTCGATCTTCCCGTCCCGGATCAGCACGTCCGCGGGGCGCTCGCCGTCGGGCAGGACGACCCGTCGGGAGCGGATCACCGTCGGCTGGCTGAAAGGCATGGGAGACCTCCGAAACCTGGGAGTTGGGGGGTGGTTTGGGGGCGGCTGGAGAGGTGTCCGAGGGTGCTTCTCGGGTGGTTCGAGGGTGGTCGAACGCGGGAGGAGGCGAGGGATTGCCGGGAGCCTAGGCCCGCCTTCAACAAAACGTCAATGGATGAACGTACGAGGGTTCAGCGCGCCAGTAGCTCGCCGGCCAGCTTCTCCCCCGCGACTTCGGCCAGCTCGGCGGCCCTGGTCATGCTGTCCCCCGGCTGCTCGGCCAGGTCGGTCAGCGCGATCGCGGCGGTGAAGCCCGCCGCCCGCCACTGGGGCTCGGCGAGTTCCAGTCGACCTGCCACGGCGGCCACCCGAACCCCCGCCCGGGCGGCCGCCGCGGCAACTCCGGCGGGGGCCTTGCCGTGGAGCGTCTGAGCGTCCAGGCAGCCCTCGCCGGTCACGACGAGGCGTGCCCCACGCACGGCCTCGTCGAAGCCCAGCAGGTCGAGCAGCAGCTCGATGCCGGGTCGCATGGTGGCGCCGAGCAGAGCGAGGGCGGCGAAGCCCACCCCGCCCGCGGCGCCGGCGCCGGGGGCCTCCCGGACGTCCCGTCCGGTGGCTTCGGCGACCAGGTCGGCGAACCGGGTCAGTCCTTCCTCCAGGACCACCAGGTCGTCGCCGTCGGCGCCCTTCTGCGGGCCGTACACGGCGGTGGCGCCGCGCGGCCCGAGCAGCGGGTTGTCCACGTCGCAGGCCACCACGATCTCGACGCCGCGCAGGCCGTCGGCCAGCGGGCCCGGGTCGATCTCCGCGAGCCTGCGCAACGCGGCTCCGCCGGGCGGGAGTTCGGCGCCTTCGGCGTCGCGCAGACGCCCTCCGAGCGCCTGCACCATACCCGCGCCGCCATCCGTGCAGGCGCTGCCACCGAGGCCCAGCACGATCCGCTTGACGCCGAGCGAGACTGCCCGGGCGATCAGCTGGCCGACCCCGTAGGACCCGGCCGCGAGCGGGGCGGTCCGGCCGCCGGGCAGCCGGGCGAGCCCGGAGGACTGCGCCAGTTCGACCACGGCGGTGTCGCCCCGGACGGCGAGCGCGGCGTCCACCGGCAGGCCGGTCGGGCCGGCCACCTTGGCCGGGACGCGGTCGAAGCCCGCCGCGAGCGCGGCGGCCAGGGTGCCCTCGCCGCCGTCGGCGACGGGCAGCTCGCGCACCTCGGTGCCGGGCGCGGCGCGCCGGATCCCGGCGGCGATCCGGGCGGCGACCTCGGCACCCTCCAGGGTGCCCTTGAACTTGTCGGGGGCGACGACCACATGGCCCTGGCGGGGGGTGGGCGGCATGATGCGGTCCTCGCTTCCGTACGGGTGTGGCGGTGGTACTGCGACGTGCGTCAAGCATGTGCCCGGGGGTCCGGGGGTGCGACCCCCTCGGCCGTTCCGGCCCGGGAAGGTCCGGAGGCCCCGGGAGGGTGCGGTCGGCCTGGGAGGGCCCGGTCGGCCTGGGAGGGGCCGGAGGCCCCGGGAGGGTGCGACCCCCTCCCCGCCGTTCCCCTCGTCCCGCTTCCGACGTACGAGAGGCTCCCCTCGGCGGGGAAGGGGCCAGGCGACGCGCAGGCACGACCGAAGTGCCCCCTGGAAGGGAGTACGCATCACCGGCTGGATCGACCGGCGGGCGGGCGGATGAGCCCCAGCCCGCACGCCGGTCGGGTCAAACCTCCTGGCGACGCGGGCACGACCGGATGGGTACACGCCGCCAGGAGGAGCTTCGGGCCGAGGGCTCCGCACGGGAGCCCCCGGGGGGTGTTACTTGACCTCGCGGCCGGAGAGCCGCTCGACGCCGCGCAGCAGCGCCGAGTGGTCGAGCGAGCCGTCGCCGTTGGCGCGGGCGGAGGCGACCAGCTGGGCCACCACGGCGCCGACCGGCAGCGCGGCGCCCACGGCGCGGGCGGCGTCGGTGACGATGCCCATGTCCTTGTGGTGCAGGTCGATCCGGAAGCCCGGGGCGAACTCGCGGTTCAGCATGTTCGCCTTCTTGCGGTTGAGCACGGTCGAGCCGGCCAGGCCGCCGCCGAGGACGTCCAGGGCCGCCTGCAGGTCGACGCCGGCGTTCTCGAGGAACACCACGGCCTCGGCGAGCACCTGGATGTTGACGGCGACGATCAGCTGGTTGGCGGCCTTGACGGTCTGGCCGGCGCCGGCCGGGCCGACGTGGATGACCGTGGTGCCCAGCACGTCGAACAGCGGCTTGGCCTCGGCGAAGTCCTCGGCGGCGCCGCCGACCATGATCGACAGAACGGCCTCGACGGCGCCGGCCTCGCCGCCGGAGACCGGGGCGTCCAGCGTCCGGACGCCCTTGGCCTTGGCGGCCGCCTCGACCTTGATCGAGGTCTGCGGGGTGATCGACGACATGTCGATCACCAGGGTGCCGGGCTGGACGTTCTCCAGTACGCCGCCCTCGCCCAGGATGGCCTGCTCGACGTGCGGGTCGGCCGGGACCATGGTGATGACGACCTCGGCGTCCTTCACCGCGTCCGCGATGGAGGTGGCGCCGTGGCCGCCGGCCGCGACCAGGGCGTCGATCTGCGGCTGGGTGAGGTTGAAGCCGGTGACGTGGTGGCCGGCCTTGACCAGGTTGGCGGCCATCGGGCTGCCCATGATGCCGAGGCCGATGAAGGCGATCTTGCGGCTCATCGCGTCGAGTTCCTTACGTGTGCGGGTGGGAGGTCGGGTGGGTCGGCCGAGAGCCGAGTGGCGCTATTCGGCGGTGCGCAGCTCGCGCGGCAGCCACCCGAAGCTGTCGGCGCTGACGCCTGTGGAGGGGCGGTACTCCAGGCCGATCGGGCCCGTGTAGCCGGCGGCGGTGAGCCGGGCGAACAGGTCCTCGAAGTCCAGTCCGCCGGTGCCGGGCTCGTTGCGGCCCGGGTTGTCGGCGATCTGAACGTGGCCGATGCGGTCGGCGTAGGTCTCGATGACCTGCGCCAGGTCCTCGCCGTTCTTGGCCAGGTGGTACAGGTCGCACAGGAACCGGGCGTTGCCCAGGCCGGTGGCGGCGTTGACCTTGTCGACCACCTCGACGGCGGCGGCCGCCGAGACCAACGGGTAGTCCGGGGACTCGGCCTGGTTCAGGGCCTCGATCAGCAGGATCGCGCCGACCTCGTGCGCGGCCTTCGCGGCGAGCACCAGGTTGTCCAGTGCGAGCGCGTCCTGCTCGGCCGCCTCGACGCCCTCGACCCGGTTGCCGTACAGCGCGTTGAGCGCCTTGGTGCCGAGCGAGCCGGCAAGCTCCGCGGCGACCGGGACGTTGGCCCGGAAGCGGTCCCGCTCGGAGGGAACCGAGACGGTACCGCGGGCGCCCTTGCTCAGGTCGTCCAGGAAGTTGAGGCCGGTGAGCCGTACCCCGGCGTCGGTGAACGCCTTGCGGAGTGCGTCGAGCTCGGCCTCGGAGGGGTTGTGCTCCTCCCCGAAGGGCCACCAGAGCTCGGCGGCGGTGAAGCCGGCCGCGGCTGCCGCGGCGGGGCGCTCCAGGAGCGGCAGCTCGCCGAACAGGATCGACAGGTTGACCGTGTAGTGGTGCTTGGCAGCGGCCGTCACGTCAATCACCTCTCATCTCTCTTCCGTCATCCGCAACTTCCACGATCCGGAAGAGGGATTCTGTGTGGTGGAAGCATCTCCGGCCGATGAAGCGAGTGTCAAGGGCGCCGCAACATTTTGTTGAAGACGCTCGGAGGGTGCTCCGCCGCTGGTACCGCGACTGTTCGATCGCCCAGCCCCTGCCCGCCCGCACCCTCGCTGGATACAGTGATCCCGTGCGATTGATGGTGGAGTTCACGACAGAACCGTTCGAACTGGACACGTTCCCGGAGCACGCCGCGGCGGCCCGCAAGGCCGTCGACGAGGCGGGCCTGGCCGTGTCGGTCGGCCCCTTCGGGACCGGCGCCGAGGGCGAGGCCGAACAGGTCCTCGCCGCGGTGACCAAACTGCTCCGGGAGACCTTGGACGCCGGGGCGACCCGGATCTCCGTCCAGGTCAGCGTCCTGGACGAGGAGGGCGGTACGCCGTGACCGAGCATGTGGAACACCCGCTCGCCGCGGCGATGAAGCCGCTGCTGGACGCGGTCGGCGCGACGCCCGTCCCGCTGGACGAGGCGAAGATCGAGGACGTCATCCTGGAGTGGGAGGGCACGCCGGCGCTGGCCGTCCGACTGCCGCACCTGAGCAGCGCGCTGGACCGACTGCTGGCCGAGATGACCCGCCAGTTCGACGGCCGCCCCCTGGCCGAGCTGGACCGACTGGAGAAGCAGCGGGTCGTCGCCCTCCTGGAGGAGCGCGGCGCCTTCACCGTCCGCCACGGCGTCGAGACGGTCGCCTCGGCCCTGGGCGTCAGCCGCTTCACGGTGTACAACTACCTGAACCGCCAGGACGGCTCGAAGCCCTCCTGACCGACGGGACTTTCCGAACGGGTGACCCCGCCGGTACGGCCAGTCTGGATCGGCCCGCGGCGGGGCACACTTGGCGAATCGCACACGAAAGGGCCCGGCATCCCGGGCCGGTTCAAAACGTAACCACCAACCGTTCAACAAAGTGTTGACGCCCGGGTGGGGTCGATCTAGCTTTTGCGGGTGGCACCACTCTTCAGGAGGTCCACTCGTGACCAACCACCCCCACGCCCTTGACGCCCTGGCCGCGGCCGATGCCGCGGAGCTGGAGGCGATCCTGCTGGAGGTATGCTCCAGCCCCCGTTGGGCCGCCGCGGTCGCGGAGGCCAAGCCCTGGTCCGACCGCGAGGCCCTGCTCGCCGCCAACGCGGCGGCCATGGCGTCGCTGACGGCCGAGGACCTGCGCGACGCGATGGCCGGCCACGCCCGGATCGGCAAGCCCAAGACGGGCGACGCCACCTCCGAGCGCGAGCAGGCCGGAATCCAGGGCGTGGACCAAGCGGTCCTCGACGAACTGCGCGAGGCCAACACCGCCTACGAGGCGAAGTTCGGCCACGTGTTCCTGATCTGCGCGACCGGCCGCACCGCGGTCGGCATGCTCGCCGCCCTGCGCGAGCGCCACCCCAACGACGCCGCCACCGAGGCGGAGATCGTCCGCGGGGAGCTGCGCAAGATCAACGACATCCGCCTCAACCGCCTGATCGACGGCTCCTGACCGCACTTCTGACGTACCGTCATGACCAAGTCGCCGCTCACGCGCCCGGCAGGTCGCTCGGGAACTGGCACACCATCACATCTGCCATCAGTAAGGTCACTTCACCCATGACTGGCATCTCCACCCACGTGCTCGACACCAGCCTCGGCCGCCCGGCCGAGGGTGTCCCGGTCGAGCTCGCACTGCACACCGAGGGTGGCTGGCAGGTGCTCGGCACCTCCGCCACGGACTCCGACGGCCGGGTCAAGGACCTGCCGGCCGTGGAGGCGGGCTCGGTCGTCCGGCTGCTCTTCGACACCGGCGCCCACTACGCGCTCAAGTCGTCGGAGCCGCCGTTCTTCCCCGAGGTCTCGATCGTCTTCACGGTCGCGCCCGAACAGCACCACTACCACGTGCCGCTGCTGCTCAACCCGTTCGGATACTCGGTCTACCGCGGAAGCTAGTAGACCGACCTGGAAGCTTTAGGAGCCACGTCATGGCCCACGTGCTCGGTCAGAACCAGTACGGCAAGGCGGAGAACCGCATCGTCCGGGTCTCCCGCGACTCCACCCGGCACGAGATCAAGGACCTGAACGTCTCGGTCTCCCTCCAGGGTGAGTTCGAGGACGTCCACCTCACCGGGTCCAACGCCAACTGCCTCCCCACCGACACCACCAAGAACACCGTCTACGCCTTCGCCAAGGAGTACGGCATCGAGTCGGCCGAGGCCTTCGGCATCATCCTGGCGCGCCACTTCGTCGACAACACCGAGCGCGGCGTCGTGCACGGCGCCCGGATCCGGATCGAGGAGTACACCTGGGACCGGATCAAGACGCCGGACAGCTCGGCCCGCTTCATCGGCTCGGAGGAGGTCGGCCACTCCTTCGTCCGCAGCGGCCAGGAGGTCCGCACCACCGAGATCTTCTACGACGGTGAGTCCGTCCAGGTCATCTCCGGCCTGAAGGACCTCGTGGTGATGAACTCCACCAACTCGGAGTTCTGGGGCTACATCAAGGACAAGTACACCACCCTGCAGGAGGCGTACGACCGCATCCTCGCCACCCAGGTGACCGCCCGCTGGAAGTACGGCTACAGCGGCAAGGACGGCGAGGCCCAGCCCAACTGGAACCGCTCCTACGCCCACGTGAAGCGCCACATGCTGGAGGCGTTCGCCGAGACCTACTCCTACTCGCTGCAGCAGACCCTGCACGCGATGGGCACCCGGGTCCTCAACAACCGCGCCGAGGTGGACGAGGTACGCCTCGAGCTGCCCAACAAGCACCACTTCCTCGTCGACCTGGAGCCCTTCGGCCTCAAGAACGACAACGAGGTCTACTACGCCGCGGACCGCATGTACGGCCTGATCGAGGGCACCGTGCACCGCGAGGGCGTCGTCCCGGTCATCCCGGTCGCCTGACCTCCCCCACCACCGTGGACACCGCCCGGAATCGCCGCACCCGCCGGCCCCCTCAGGCCGGTCGAGTCCGGGCGGGCCGGTCCATCGGCACCACCGGCACCACCTGCGCCATCCGTATCACCCGCACCACCAGTTTCTCCACCCCCACCCACCGGAGTTCGTGTCTGCCTCGCGGCGGCCGGCCCGGGGCACTGGAGAGGCCGGCCGAGGAATCCTTGCACCGCCGTCCCGTCCTCGGCCACATCACCACCAGCCGCACTCCAGCGCCACGGGCGCGCCGGGAGCCACGGGCACAAGAGGGGCTCGACATGGCACCCAGCAACACCAGTACAGACGGCGGTTCCACCCCGGCAGGACCCCCTGGCCCGGACACCTCCACCAGCCTCCCCGGCGAGGAGTCCGGGCCCGGGACCCACCCCGTGGACGAGTTGCTGCCCCCGGTGAAACTGTTCTCCACCGGACTCCAGCACGTCGCCGCGATGTACGCGGGGGTCGTCGCACCCCCGCTCATCGTCGGCGCCGGCGTCGGGCTCTCGCCCGCCGAACTCGCCCTGCTCATATCGGCCAGCCTGTTCACCGCCGGACTGGCCACCCTCCTCCAGACCCTCGGGGTCTGGAAGATCGGCGCGCGACTGCCGTTCGTGAACGGCGTCTCCTTCGCGGGGGTCGCGCCCATGATCGCCATCGCCAACGAACACGGACCGAAGAACGCCCTCCCGGTGATCTTCGGAGCGGTGATCGTCGCGGGGGCCCTGTGCTTCCTCGCGGCGCCGTACTTCTGCAAGCTCATCCGGTTCTTCCCCCCGGTCGTCCAGGGCACCGTGATCACCCTCATCGGGGTGTCCCTGCTTCCGGTGGCGGTCAACTGGGCTCGCGGCGGCTCGCCGAGCGCCCCCGGGTACGGCTCCATGCGGGCCATCGGCCTCGCCGCGATCACCCTCGCCGCGGTGGTGCTCTGCAACCGGCTGCTGCGCGGCTTCTGGCAGCAGCTGTCCCTGCTCGTCGGCCTGGCGTTCGGCACCCTGATCGCCTTCCCGCTGGGACTGGCCGACTTCGGCGCGGTCCGGGACGCGAAGGTCTTCGCGCTCCCCTCCCCGTTCCACTTCGGCGCGCCCATGTTCGACGCGGCCGCGATCGTCTCGCTCTGCATCGTCATGGTGGTCTCGATGACCGAGTCCACCGCCGACATGCTCGCGCTCGGCAAGATCGTCGACCGCGAGGCCGACGAAACCACCCTCGCCGCCGGCCTGCGGGCCGACGGCCTGGCCACCGCGCTCAGCCCCGTCTTCAACGGCTTCGCCGCCAGCGCCTTCGCCCAGAACATCGGGCTGGTCGCGCTGACGAAGATCCGCAGCCGCTTCGTGGTCGCGGCCGGCGGCGGCATCCTGGTCCTGCTGGGGCTCTTCCCCGTGCTGGGCTCGGTCGTCTCCCTGGTACCGCAGCCCGTCCTCGGCGGCGCCGGGATCGTGCTCTTCGGCACGGTCGCGGCCAGCGGCATCCGCACCCTCGCGGAGGCCGGCATGGAGTCCAGCTCCCACACCATCCTGGTGTCGGTCTCGCTCGGTGTCGGCATCGTCCCGATCGCCGCGCCGACGTTCTACGACTCCTTCCCGGAGGCCGTACGGACCCTGATGCACTCGGGGATCTCGGCCGGCTGCGTGATGGCCGTCCTGCTCAACCTGCTCTTCCACCACGTCGGAGCCGCCCGCCGGTCCAGATCCGGCGAGGGCTCCGGCGCGACGGTGCCGACGGCGACACCGTCCTGACCGGTCCGGGAGGAGCGCGCCTCGCCCCGACGCGCCCTCCTCCCGGCCCTCCCCCACTAGGAGACACCATGGCAGTCCAGCCCCCGCCCGCCGACCAGCGGATCGTGATCGAGAACGTCGCGATCGCCACCGTCGACGCCAACGACACCGAGTACGCCCGCGGCCACGTGGTCATCCTCGGCAACACGATCGAGTCGGTCGGCGACGGCGCCGCCCCGGCGTGGCTGGACAACGTGGTGCGCCGCATCAACGGCGAAGGCCACCTGATCACCCCCGGCCTGGTCAACACCCACCACCACTTCTACCAGTGGATCACCCGCGGCCTCGCCCAGGACAACATCCTGTTCGACTGGCTGGTCGCCCTCTACCCGACCTGGGCCCGGATCGACGAGAAGCTCGTCCACGCCGCCAGCCAGGGCTCCGCCGCCGCGCTGCTCAAGTCCGGCTGCACCACCGCCTCCGACCACCACTACGTCTTCCCCCAGGACGGCGGCGACGTCCTCGGCGCCTCCATCGAGGCCGTCCAGGAGCTCGGCCTGCGGTTCACCGCGCTGCGCGGCTCGATGGACCGCAGCAAGAAGGACGGCGGCCTGCCGCCGGACCACGCCGTCGAGGAGCTGGACGACATCCTGGCCGCCTCCGAGGCCGCCGTCGACCGGTACCACGACTCCTCCTTCGGCTCGATGCTGCACGTCGCCATCGCGCCCTGCTCGCCCTTCTCGGTCTCCACCGACCTGCTCCGCCAGTCCGCCGAACTCGCCCGCCGCAAGGGCGTCCGGCTGCACACCCACGGCTCGGAGACCGCCGAGGAGGAGCAGTTCTGCAAGGAGCTGTTCGGCATGGGCCCGACCGACTACTTCGAGTCGGTCGGCTGGCTCGGCGAGGACGTCTGGATGGCCCACTGCGTCCACATGAACGACTCCGACATCGCCAAGTTCGCCGAGACCGGCACCGGCGTCGCCCACTGTCCCTCTTCCAACGCCCGCCTCGCCGCCGGCATCGCCCGGGTACCCGACATGCTCCGGGCCGGAGTCCCGGTCGGCCTCGGCGTGGACGGCACCGCCTCCAACGAGTCCGGCGAACTCGGCACCGAGCTGCGCAACGCCCTGCTGATCAACCGGCTGCACGGCTCCCCCACCGCCCTCACCGGACGCCAGGCGCTGCGTCTCGGCACCATGGGCGGCGCCCGGGTGCTCGGCCGGCAGAACGAGATCGGCTCGATCGAGGTCGGCAAGCTCGCCGACCTGGCGCTGTGGAAGATCGACGGGGTCATGCACTCCTCCATCGCCGACCCGATCGCCGCGCTCACCTTCGGCGCCCTGCCGCCGCTGTCAGCGCTGTTCGTCAACGGCAACGCGGTGGTCGAGAAGGGGCAGCTGACCACCGTCAACGAGGACCGGATCGCGCGCGACTGCGCCCGCGCCGCCCGGGAGCTGGCGGCCCGACCGGTCTGACACCCCTCGGACTCCGGGGGCACCCAGGGACGGTGTGCCCCCGGACTCCGCGCACCTCACAGCGGGTGCGCGGACCGCGGCCCCGGACCCACGGCGAGGGTCCGGGGCCGCGGCGTGCCCGGCGCGGGCCCGCCCCCACCCCGGCGAGCTCGGGGGCGACCTCCGGGCGGGGAGCCCCAGCGAACAGATGACAGCGAACAGATGACGAAAGTTGTCATCTGTCATCTGGTCGCCGTCATCTGTTCGCTGTCATCCGTCCGCCGTCAGGCCGCGCGCCCGATCGTCGACAGGTAGGTGCGCCAGCCACCGTGGTGGGTGATCTCGCGGTGGACGCCGCGCTCGACTTCGCCCCGGGCGAGCAGCATGGAGAAGCACGCGGAGCCGTCCTCCAGCGTGATCACGCCCAGCTCCAGCTCGCGCGGTTCGCCGGGCAGCACGACGTCCCGCAGCCGCTCCAGGCTGATGTCGTACAGCTCGCCCTCGATGGCGGTGTCGACGTCCGGGTCGGGCAGCAGCCCCGGGCAGACGTCCGTGCCGCCACTGTGGTCGATGGAGAAGAAGCGGTAGCCGGGAGCGGTCCGGGCGGGCCCGATCAGCGCGTCGGCGACCTTGGCGTGGAAGGGGCCGCCGACCATCGCCTGGCCGTTGAAGAAGATGCGCGGCATGGGTGAACTCCTTGCGAGGAAAAGGCCCTTCCGTACGGCGATGAGAGGACAGGTGGATTCGTCGCCGTACGGAACGGAGTAACGGGCCGCCGGAGTGCTACAGCCTGGCAGGCGTCAGCGGCGGAGCCGGCGGATTAGATTGGGCTCAGCCCAGCAGGGGAAGCGCGGGGAGGGTCAGGAAGTCCGCGAACTCCTCAGCCAGGGCGACCTGTTCGAAGAGCTGGGCGGCCTCGCGCCAGCGGCCGGCACGGTAGGCATCCTCGCCCAGCTCGGCGAGGAGTTCGGCCAGTTCCGTGGCGACCAGGCTGCGGACCAGTTCGGCGGTGGCCTTCTCGCCGGTGTCGGAGAGCACGACCCCGTTGTGGATCCACTGCCAGATCTGCGAGCGGGAGATCTCGGCGGTGGCGGCGTCCTCCATCATGTTGAAGATGCCGACCGCGCCCATCCCGCGCAGCCAGGCCTCGATGTAGCGGACGCCGACCTGGACTGCGTTGCGCAGTCCCGCGTGGGTGCAGGTGCCGCCGGCGCCGGCGATGTCGAGCAGCTGGGCGGCGGTGACGGGCTCGGACGGGCCGGGGTTGTCCTTCTGGTGGGGCCGCTCGCCGAGCACCGCGTCGAAGGAGGCCCGGGCGACCGGCACCAGGTCCGGGTGGGCGACCCAGGAGCCGTCGAAGCCGTTGCCGGCCTCGCGGTCCTTGTCGGCCTTGACCTTCTCGAGCGCGGCCGCGTTGACCTCGGGGTCCTTGCGGCTGGGGATGAACGCGGCCATGCCGCCGATCGCGTGGGCGCCGCGCTTGTGGCAGGTCTGCACCAGCAGGCGGGTGTAGGCGGCCATGAACGGCGAGGCCATGGTGACGCTGTTGCGGTCGGGCAGGATGTAGTGCTCGCCGGCGTCGCGGAAGTTCTTGACGATCGAGAACAGGTAGTCCCAGCGCCCGGCGTTGAGGCCGGCCGCGTGGTCGCGCAGCTCGTAGAGGATCTCGTCCATCTCGAAGGCGGCGGTGATGGTCTCGATCAGGACGGTGGCGCGGATGGTGCCGTGCGGGATGCCGAGTGCAGCCTGGGCGTGGGTGAACACGTCGTTCCAGAGCCGGGCCTCGAGGTGGCTCTCGGTCTTCGGCAGGTAGAAGTACGGCCCGGAGTTGGGGTCCTCGGCGCCCTTGGCGAGCAGCCGAGCGGCGTTGTGGAAGAAGTACAGGCCGAAGTCGAGGAAGGCGCCGGCGACCGGGGTGCCGTCGACCAGCAGGTGGCTCTCGTCCAGGTGCCAGCCGCGCGGGCGGACCACGACGGTGGCGAGTTCGGCGGCGGGCTTGAGGGCGTAGGCCTTGCCGGCCGGGGTGGTGAAGTCGATCCGGCCCTCGTAGGCGTCGATCAGGTTGACCTGGCCGCTGACCACGTTCTCCCAGGTCGGGGAGGTGGCGTCCTCGAAGTCGGCGAGCCAGATCCTGGCGCCGGAGTTGAGGGCGTTGATGACCATCTTGCGGTCGGTCGGCCCGGTGATCTCGACCCGGCGGTCCTGGAGGGCGCGGGGCGCCTCGGCGACCTTCCAGTCCCCGGCGCGGATGTCGGCGGTGTCGGGGAGGAAGTCCAGCGTGCCGGCTGCCGCGATCTCGGCGCGGCGGGTCTTCCGCCTGGCCAGGAGCTCTTGCCGGCGGTCCTCGAAGGCGCGATGGAGGCCGACGACGAAGGCGACGGCCTCCGGAGTGAGCACCTCCTCCGCCCGGTGGACGCGCGGACCGGCGACAGTGACGACCGGAGCGGCGGGGGAGGTGCCGACGGGCCCCTGATCTGCAGCCATGAGCAGGACACTCCTAAGACGGTTGAGCCTGGCGAAGGGAGCTCCGGTGGGAACTTCCTCGGGAACTTCCTCGATCGTTACCCGCCTGTCGGCGAGTTCGATTCTGTAAGGTGGAGACTAGTTTCCGCGATACAGAATTTCAACGGTTTGTTGAAGAGGTCGCCGGGACTCTACTCCTCCCCGACAGCGAAGGGAACGCCGGTGGTTGCGACCCCCGACACAGCATCGACGACAGGCTCCGACCGCGCGAGCGGCGGCGTGCAGTCCGTCGAGCGCGCCTTCCAACTCCTGGAGGCGCTGGCCGACGCCGGCGGCGTGGCCACGCTCAGCGAGCTCTCCACCAGTTCCGGCCTCCCGATGCCGACCATCCACCGACTGGTTCGTACCCTCGTCCAGCAGGGCTATGTCCGCCAGGACACCGCGCGCCGCTACACCCTCGGCCCCCGGCTGATCCGCCTCGGCGAGACGGCCGGGCGGCTGCTCGGCAGCTGGGCCCGCCCCTACCTGGCCGAGCTCATGGAGGCCACCGGCGAGACCGCGAACCTGGCGGTACTGGAGGGCGGCGAGGTGGTGTACGTCGGGCAGGTGCAGTCGCGGCGCTCGATGCGGATGTTCACCGAGGTCGGGCGGCGGGTGCAGCCGCACTGCACCGGCGTCGGCAAGGCACTGCTCGCCCAGCTGCCCGAGGACGAGGCGCGCGCCGCCCTCGGCCCCAACCCGCTGCCGGCCCACACCGAGTACACGGTCACCGACCCGCAGGAGCTGCTGCACCAGCTCGCCGAGGCGCGCGAGCGCGGCTACGTGGTCGACGACCAGGAGCAGGAGATCGGCGTCCGCTGCATCGCGCTCGCCGTCCCCGGCGCGCCGACGCCCACCGCGCTCTCGGTCTCCGGGCCGGAGGCCCGCATCCGGGCCCTGGAGGAGCAGGCCGGGGCCGCCTCGCTGGTACCGGTGATGCGCCAGATCGCCGGCCGACTGGGGCAGGTCCTCGCCCCCTGAGGGCCACCAGCCTGACGCCTCGTCAACCCCCCTTTCCGACACGGGCCGCCGGGCCGACACCGCACGTCCTCCGTTCGAGCGGACGGCGGCGGGGCGGGTCGGGATGCGCCCCGGTCGCGGCGACAGCTCGGCCACCCTGGTGCGGACGCGGCCCGCGACGGTGCGGGCGGCCGAAGCACGAGGGCACGGTGAGCGGCATGGAGCAGCAGGACGTACGGGGCGTCGTAGGAGGTGGCTCGGGATCGCACGGCAGCGCTGGGTCTTGCGGTGACACGGGATCGCACGGCAGCACGAGGGGCAGGAGGTACGGCGGGGCCGTGCTGGTCGCGGCCGTCGTGGCGGGCTGCACGGTGGCGGTGCCGGCCACCAGCCCGTCCTGGGCGCTGCGTCGGCCGGAGCCCCGTCCGGCGGTGGAGGTCGTCGCGCCGGGCGCGCCGACCGCGTCCGCCGTCCCCGAGGTGTCCACCCTGCCCGCCGTGGTCGCCGCGCCGTCCGACTCCGACCTGGAGGTGGTCCGGATCGACCCGGCCCCGGCGGCGCCGCCCGGCGGCAGCACGACCGTCCACGGCTTCGTCGCCAACAGGGGCCCGGACACCACCGCCTCCCCGTTCACGGTCGTGGTCACCCTGCCGAAGGGCGTCACCCCCGAGGGGCCCTACTACCCCGACAACTGCGGGGTGCTGCAGAACGGCCACCGGGTGCGCTGCGTCTTCGGGCCCGGGCTGCCGCCGCTGCGCACCGCGACCGCCCTCGTCCCGGTCCGTCTGGACCCCGACCTGCCCCTGGGAAAACTGAGCGGCGGCTGGGTCGCGGTGCGCAGCGCGGACGACCGGGACGAGAGCAACAACCGGCAGCCGTTCGACATCACGGTGGTCGAGACGACTGCCGGTTCCTGAACCACGTCCTCCCACCGGGCGCCGGGCGCCGGCGAGCGGCTGCCGGCTTGCGGCGACCGGTGAGACGTCCTACCGGTTAGCGGTAGACGCGGACGTAGTCGGCGGCCATGGTGATCGGAGAGGCCCCCTGCGGCGCGGGGTGGTACTGCCCCGCGCACACCGAGAGGTTGAGGATCAGGTACGCCGACCAGTTGGCGCCGACGCCCTTGCCGTCCGAGAAGACCTTGACGACCCACTGGTCCTTCGCGATGGCGCTCGCGTCGGTGTAGTACTTCGGGTTGCCGGGGTTGACGTGGTTGGTCAGCTCCAGCAGGTTCGGGTTGTCGGGGTGGTACTCGAAGGAGTCGATCTCCCCGTTGCCGTTCTTCCAGGTCCACAGGGCCGGCCAGGCGCCGGTGCCCGCGGGCAGCTTGACCCGGGTCTCGGCGTAGTCGCCGGTCTTGACCTGGAATCCCTCGCCGGAGCCCTCGGTGGTCAGGAAGCCGGTGTTCCAGGACTGCTTGCCGTTCTCCAGGGCCGGGCCCCCGGGGGCGGCGGTGAAGGTGGCGACCCCGTTGGCGACGCTGACGTTGTTCTTGTTCAGCCAGTCCAGCTTGTTGTCGTCCGGGTTGTGGTTCCCGTACTTGTACGAGGTGCTCTTGTCGCCGACCCAGCGCTGGCCCCAGGAGATCGAGCCGTTGAACTCGTCCGACCAGGTCAGCGACTTGCCGGTGACCGGGGAGGACGGCGCGGGGGTGGTCGGGCTGGCCGTGGCGCTCGGGGTCGGCGTGGGGGTCGGGGTCGGCGTGGAGGTCGGCGCTGGGGTGGCGGTGGCCGTCGGGGCCGGGGCCGGGGTGGCGGTGGCCGAGACCACCAGCTGCTGCGAGAGCAGGTTGTGCCAGACGCCGCCGAGGTCCTGCCAGAAGCCGAACTGGGTGTACGTCCCGGCGGGCAGGGTGCGCGCGCCGCTGGTGAAGTTCACGCCGCTCGGGCAGATCTGCACGTTGGAGGCGTTGCCGGGGAAGTCGAGGTTGGTGCCGCGCGCGTCCCGCACGCCCACGCCGACGGTCTTCGCGGTGAAGCAGGCCGAGGAGTGCAGGCCGAGCGAGGCGGTGCTGGCCTTGCCCGCGACCATGGTGGCGGGGGCGAGCCGGTCCTGGGTGACGGTCGGCGCGGTGGCGGCCTGGGCACTGCTCACGGACGGCAGTCCGAACAGGCCGGCGCCGCTGATGGCGAGCGCCCCGGTGGCGGCGAAGGCGGTGTTGCGGCTGCGGCGGGAGGGGCGGGCGTGGCGCGGCGTGGCGCGCCGGACAGCAGGCTGGGGCATGAGCGGGCCTCTGCGACGCCTGCGAGGTTAGCTGTCGGGTTCGGGCTGCAGTTGGCCCTGCCGCCTGTGGAACAGCTTCACCCCTAGCCACGACCCGTACGCGTGAGCGCGCGGGCCGGGCGCCGACCTTGGTTCCCCCGCTCCCGTCCGCGTGGTGCTCGGTGACCCGCCGACGGGTGGACGGGACTCGGCGTCCCGGCGGCGGGGTCCGCGAGGGCGGACGACCGTTGCAGGCTAGGCAGGCTGTGCGTGAACGGACAACTCCGTCGGTCCGGTTGTCGTGCCGCTCACAGTGGTGTCGATCAACGACGCTGTGTGGCGGCAGAGTTGATCAATCCCCCGGCCCGGCCGGATGCCTGTCCGGGTTCCTGGCCCGGTGCCCGTCCGGGTGCTCGGCCGAAGGCCTGGCGGGATGGTCAGCCGAGACAGGCGTCGACCTGGCTCTCGGCCTCCGGCGCCCAGGCCGGCTCCAGGCGGTCGAGGCCGCTCAGCAGCCGGGTGCCGCCGACCGTCACGATGCCGGTGGTGTGGACGGGCATGGTGGGGGTGCGTCTCGCTGGGGTGAGTCTCGCAGGGGTGCGTCTTATGGGTGGACGGTAGGACCGGAGCGCGGCGGGTGTCCATGTGCCGGTCGCACACCCCGGCGGGCGGCGCGGTGGCGATCCGTACCGTGGCAAAGATCTGACCGACTGCACCCGGTCGGATAAATTGGAGGCCTGACATTTCCGCAGTGCACAAGAGCACCAAAGCCCGAAACGAGGAGCCGCCCCACCATGATCGCGTCCCTGCCCGCCTTCGCCGGCCGCACCTACGTCTTCCGGGCCGACAACGGCGCGGCCTTCCGCAACACCTACTCGGCCGACGGCACGCGGCTGCGCTGGGAGGGCCTCGGCGAGTCCGCGGGCCAGTGGGAGGACGTGCGGCTGCACGTCGCCGAGGTCGCACCGGAGATCTACTTCGTCAGCTGGACGGAGCAGAGCGGGATCACCGTCAGCCATGTGATGGACCTGAACAAGCTGACGGTGCGGGCCTTCTGGACCTTCGAGGGCGAGGGCGGCCGGGTCGGCCAGCTGCACACCGGTTCGCTGGAGCGGGTGGCCTGAGACCCGTGACGGCCGGACCTCGGGCCCGCGGCTGGGCCCCGGGGTCCGGCCGATAAGCGGCCGGTCGTCAGGCGGTCGGTCGTCAGGCGGTCGGTCGTCAGGCGGTCGGGTTCGGCACCGCAAGGTGCTGGGACAGCCACTCCAGCGAGGACGGCAGCAGCGCGCTCCAGGTCTCGAAGTTGTGGCCGCCGTTCTCGAGCATGCTGTACGAGACCTTCATCGGGCTCCGCGCCGCCTCGACGAAGGCCTCGGTCTCCCGCCGGTAGTCGCCGTCGCCCTTCTTGGTGCCCGCCAGCAGCACGGACACGTTGGGCTGCGGCAGGTTCTTCAGCCGCCACATCAGGTTGGCCTCGTCGCGGCGCTGCTTGCTGCCGCCGAACAGGTCACCGGTGGTCGGGTCGTCGGCGGCGTCGTAGTAGGCCGAGAGCGCGACGGCGGTCGGGAACACGTCGGGGTGGCGCATGGCCAGCTTGAGGGCGCAGTAGCCTCCGGTCGAGTTGCCCATGAAGGCCCAGGCCTGCGGGTCGGACGAGACCCGGAAGCTGGCCTGGATCGCCGAGGGCACGTCCTTGGTGAAGTACGTGTCGGACTGCGGGCCGTTCGGGATGTCCTCGCACTCGGTGTCCTGCGGCAGCGCGGGCGAGGGGCGCATCAGGATCAGGACGGTCGGCTGCATCCGGCCTTCCTGCAGCAGCTTGAGCGCCGCGCCCGGGTAGTTGAAGCGGGTGATCAGGTTCTCGGCGATTCCTGGGAACCCGGTGCTGACGATCACGGCCGGGAACTTCCTCTGCGCGTACTCCGGCTGGAAGTACTGCGGGGGCAGGTAGACGTAGCTCTCGGTGGACAGCCGGCTGACCGCGCCGTCGATCCGGACCTTGCGGATCTCGCCCGACTGGCTGGGCTCGCGGCCCACCGCACCGCCGCCCTTGACCGAGGCGTGGCCGATCGTCTCCACCAGGAGGCGACCGGAGGCGTCCGCCTTGTTGTGGATCACCACCGGGCCGGTGTCACCGGTACCCAGCAGGTCGTCCCAACTGCTGTAGAAGGCGAAGTAGTTGTTCGCCACCAGGCCGAGCGCCGCGAGCACCGCGAACTGGGTGGCGAGCAGCGTGCCGATCCGGCCGAGCACCGCCTGCCAGGTCGTCCTGGCCATCCTGGGCCACAGCCAGACCGTACCCCCCATCACCACGACGGCGATCAATACGGTCAGCGCCAGCACCTTGTGGCTCGTCAGACCCATGTCCTACTTGCTCCCACGCCTCGAACTCCGGACCCCTCCGCTGGGGACATCCGAGGAGGTCACCCCGGTTCCCCTGTCAGGGCGCAGTGATCAACCCTAGCGCCAGCTGGGAGATCGCTGATGGCGGGCTGGGAGGTCGCGGGGAACGGCCGACGGCTTTCAACCGACAGAGTTCAGATGACAGATTTCGAAATCTGTCATCTGACATCTGAACCCTGAACCCTGTCAGCTGCTCGCCGTCATCCGCCAACCGCCGGGCTCGGCAGCCACCACGCCCCACGCCCGACGCACCCCCGGCTCAGGACACCCGCTCCCAGAGCCGCAGCCCCGCCGTGAGCTCGCGCATGCAGCGGGCCCCCAGGTCGCGCGGGGAGCCCGGGCCGGCCGCGGGGGCCCCGGAAGAGGCCCACTGCTCCAGGGCCACCCGGATCGCCGCTGTCGCGGCGGCGGCGGCCAGCCGGATCTCCAGCGGATCGGCGCCCTCCGGACAGCGGTCGGCGAGGACCGCGCGCAGCCGCACCTCCGAGTCGGCATGGACGCGCTGCCAGGCACCTTCCAGGCTCGGGTCGCGCAGCAGGCTGCGGGTCCACTGCATCATCTCGGCGCCCGCCTCGTCGGCCGGCGTCAGCGACGCGACCGCCGCGCTCTCCAGCGCCTCGCGCAGCGGCAGGTCGGCCGAGCTCTCGGCGAACCGGTCGACCCACTGCCGTCCGCCCGCCGCGAGCAGCGGGGCGACGGCGTCCTCCTTGACGGAGAAGTACCGGTAGAAGGTGCGCAGCGAGATGCCTGCGGCGAGGGCGATCTCCTCGGCGGTGGTGGCCTCCGCCCCCTTTTCGGCGAAGAGCGCGGCGGCAGCGCGGGCGATCTCCAGCCGGGTGGCGTCACGGCGGCGCTGGTTCAGGGTCGGGCGTCCGGTCACGGGGTCAGCCTACGCGGATGGGTGCCATTCTGGCGCGTCATGCCGAGATGACTCATCAAGCCTCATTGGCACAACGTGCCACTTGGGCGTACCGTGCCTCTTGAGGTCGAGAGACCACGAACGAACGGAGTACCACAATGGAGCGCTTCAGCGGACGGAACGTCCTGATCACCGGCGGCGGCTCGGGCATCGGCCAGGCCACCGTGCACCGGATCCTCGCCGAGGGTGGCAAGGTCGTCGCCGTCGACGTCAACGAGGACGGCCTGAAGAGGACCCTGGACCGCGCGACCGCCGACGGCACCGCGGACCGCCTGACCATCCGGGTCCTGGACATCTCCGACGAGGCCGCCGTCGTCGCGGGCGTCGCCGAGGCGATCGCCGCCCTGGGCGGCCTGGACGTCCTGGTCAACGCGGCCGGCATCCTCCGTGCCTCGCACACCCACGAGACCACCCTGGAGTTCTGGAACACGCTCCTCGCGGTGAACCTGACCGGCACCTTCCTGATGACCCGCGAGGCGCTCCCCGCACTGCTCGCGGGCGGCAAGGGCGTGGTGGTCAACTTCAGCTCCACCTCCGCGAGCTTCGCCCACCCCTACATGGCCGCGTACGCCGCGACCAAGGGCGGCATCCAGTCCTTCACCCACGCCATCGCCTCGGAGTACTCGAAGCAGGGCCTGCGCGCGGTCTGCGTCGCCCCGGGCAGCATCGACAGCGGCATGACCAACAACCCCGGCCTGCCCGCCGACGCCGACTTCAGCCTGCTCGCCAAGCTCTCCCCCGCCCTCGGCCAGGGCTTCGCGGGCCCGGAGACGGTGGCCGGCGTGATCGCCATGCTCGCCTCCGACGACGGCGCCTTCGTCACCGGCACCGAGCTCCGCATCGACGGCGGCACCCACATGTGACCGCCCGCCCCGCGGTCCCGAACGGCGGGGCCTGTGCCGTCCCCTGTACGGCACAGGCCCCGCTTCGGCGTTTCGCCCGCTGCCGGAAGGCCTCGATGCTGCGTCGGCGGCCGTGAGGGTCCGGAGCGTCACCACGGCCGTCACCACGGGAGCGTGCTCGGCCCTCGTCAGCCCGTTCCGGCACCGGCGTGACGGCCCCTCGGGACCGCGCCGTCGCGGGCGTCGCGGTGCGCGGCGAGCACGTTGCCCACGGCGGCGACCGCGGCGCCGACGAGGACGAAGGCCACCGCCGTCAGGAAGCAGGCCCCGGCCACCCGGCGGTAGCCCCCGTGCAGGGTGGGGTCGAGGAACGGGTACGGGTACCAGTCGACGGCGTGGCCGCGCAGCAGCGCGTACACCACGTACAGCAGCGGGAACGCCATCCAGCCGAGCACCACGACCGGGCGGATGCGCCGGGCGGGCGGGTCGATCAGCCAGTCGGCGAGCACGACGAGCGGGATCGCGCGGTGCAACACGTCGTCCACCCACGGGATCACCAGCTGCTCCGGGTACTTCGCCAGCAGCGTGCCGTAGACCAGTCCGGCGATCACCAGGTAGAGCACGACCGCCCCGCGCACCTCGTCCGGCACCGGGCGGCGGCCGGTCAGGCCCGCCCAGCCGCCGTAGCCCAGGACGGCGACCACGGCGAGGTTGCCCAGGTTGGTGAAGTAGCTGAAGAAGTTCACCACCCCGGTGGGGTCGCTCGCCGCGCGGTAGCCGGAGAAGCAGAGGGCGACGGCGACGAGGGCCGCGACGGCGAGCCGGGCGGGTGCGAGCCACGGGTAGGTCGATGGTGCGGCCGTCGATGGTGCGGGCATCGTCGAGTCCGCCTCTCTGGGGGCGCCCCTCCGGCAGGAGGGCTACTCGGATTCAAACCCGGGCGGGAGCAGTCGGCCACAGGAGCGGGAACGGGCTCGGAAGCCTGCCGGGCTCGGGAGTCCGCCCAGCTCAGGGTCTGCCGGGCTCAGGGCCTGCCGGACTCACGGGTTGCGCCAGTCGGCGGCGAAGGCGGCGGCCGGGTTGGTGGTGAGGAGCAGCTCGGGCAGTTCCGGGCCGTAGGCGCGGGCGAGCCGTGGGACGAGATCGGTGAGCAGGCGGGTCGGACCGCCGGCCTGCCGGGCGGTACGGGTCGTGGTGTCGGCGCCCAAGAGCAGCTGGTCGGCGTGGCCCGCGTCGACCAGGTCGGCGATGACGTCGAAGGCCTGGAGGTCGGTCGGGTGGCCGATCCGGGAGGGGCTGTCCAAGGCGAGGTGGACGCCCTCGGCGGCGAGGCTGCGGTACGTGGCGCGGTCTGGGAACCGGGTGAGGTGGCCGAAGATGATCCGGTCGGGCCGGACCCCGTCGCGGCTGCTGAGCCGGGACAGGACCTCGTGCGGATCGCCGTCGGGTTCGAGGTGGATGGCGATCGGGGAGCCCGTGGCGTGGTGCGCTTCGGCGGCCGCGGCCATCGTCCGACGGGTGTGCGCGGTGGTGCGGCCCGCGTCGTCGGCGACCTTGATCAGACCGGCGCGGGCGCTCTCGGATGCACCCGGCAGTCCGGTGGTGAGCTCGGCGACGAAGCGTTCGGCGAGGTCCGCGTACGGGACGGGGCCGGCCGCGTAGTGGGCCGCCTGGTGTGCGCCGGTGGCGGCGACGATGTGGACGCCGGTCGTGCGGGAGAGGGTGGCGAGCGAGTCCGCGCCCCGGCCCATGCCGAACGGGGTCCACTGGACGAGGGTGCGGCCGCCGGCGGCGGCGTAGGCGCGCAGGACCTCCTCGGCGGCGGCCGGATCGTCCAGCTCCTGCCCGGGGAGCAGCGGGCTGCGGATGAAGAGGTGGTCGTGGGAGTCCGTGACGCCGAGTTCGGCGGGGTCGAGGTCGCCCAGGACGGTGCGGACGGTGCGGCTCATGCCTGCTCCTCGGTGAGGTCGCTGACTGCGGTGGTGTCGGTGGTGTCGGCGGCTGCGTTGACGGCGGCCTCGGCGGCCTCGGCGGCTGCGGCGGCTTCGGCGAAGGTCGCGGTCGCGACGCGCAGGCCGGCGAGGGCCTTGGGGACACCGACGTAGGGGGCGAGGTGGACGATGACCTCGGTGATCTCCTCCTTCGTCAGGCCGATCCGCCGGCTGTAGCGCACGTGGTCGGCGAGCTGGGGTTCCACCCCGCCGAGGGCGGTGAGGGCGGCCAGGTTGGCGATCTGGCGGTCGCGCAGGGCGAGGCCGGGGCGCTGGTAGGTGCCGCCGAAGAGGCTGGTGACGATCCAGTCGGGGAAGCCGGGGGCGAGGGCGTCCAGCCCGCCGAGGGTGCTGGCGGCGGCCGGCCCGGCGAGGTCGGCGAGCAGGGCGTAGCCGGCTTCGCGGTCGAGCGGGGCGGGGGCGAGGTCGTTCGGCGGCAGCGGCACGGAAGTCATCGGGGCGTGGGGCCTTTCAGAAGTGGCGTCCGGCCGGCAGCCGGTCGAGTTCGGGTCGGGAGAGGTGCAGCACCTGGTAGCGGGCGCCGGGCGCGTCCTCCGGGGCCGGGCCGTGCCAGAGGGCGAATCGGAGCAGTTCCCAGCGGCTCGGGTCCACGGCGACGGCGGCGGTGTGCAGGGCCGGGTGCGTGGGGAGTTCGGCGAGCGCCCGCTCGACGGCTTCGGCCGGGTCGGCGGTTTCCGGCAGCGGTACGGTGTCGCGGGTGGCGGTGGTCGGGGCGGTCTCCCGCGCGTCGGTCGCACCGCCGTGAGCCAGTCCCGCCCCGAGCCAGTGGTGGACGGCCGGGCGACCGAAGTCGGCGCTCAGACCGCGGAAGGCCGGGCCCCAGAGGAAGCTGTTCATGCCCTCGGCGGTGCGCCAGAGGTAGAACGGCGCGTACTGGTTGACCGGCGACCCCTGGAGACCGCGCTCCCGGACCAGGTACGCCTTGAGGCCGAGGCCCGGGTAGGCGTCGAGCAGGTGGCCCTTGTCGGCGACGCGTTTGCGGATGATGCCCATGTCGTAGTCGGCGGGAAGGGTGATCTCGTACTGCATGGCGTGCACGGCGGGGCTCCTCGGGGTCGGTGCGCGGCGTCGGGCTGTCGGTCCTGTTCGTTCCGTTCGGGCTGTCGGTCCTGGTCGTGTGGTCGGCCTGTTGGCCGAGCCGGCCCGGTTGGCTCTTCGGGCCCGGTTCGCTCTTCGGGCCCTGTTCGCTCTGTTCGTCAGGCCGTTCGGTGTGCCGCGAGCAGGCCGAGGGCGCCGCGGACGGCCTGGTCGAAGGGCTCCGCGCTGTCCGCGGCGCGGGCCAGGACGTAGCCGCCCTGGACGACGGCGACCACGGCGGCGGCGGTGTCGGCCGGGTCGAGGGCGGGGGCGAACTCGCCGCCGGCCTGGCCCTCGGCGACCAGGTCGGCGATCCGGCCGCGCAGCCAGTCGAAGGTCTCCTCGACGGGGGCGCGCAGCTGCGGGTCGGCGACCACGTCCGGATCCTGGGCCATCCGGCCCATCCGGCAGCCGCGCAGGACGTCACGGTCCCGGCGCAGGTACGCGGCGATGCGGTCGTACGCGCTGCCGGGGGCGGCGAGGTCGGCCTCGGCGATGCCCCGCATCTGCTCGGCGCTGCGGCGCAGGGCGGCGGCGGCGAGGTCGGGCTTGCCGGTGAAGTGGTGGTACATGCTGCCCTGGCCGACGCCGGAGCGCTGCTGGATGGCCTTGGGGCTGGTGCCGACGTAGCCGCGCTCCCAGAGGAGTGCCTGGGTGCTCTCGATGAGGCGTTCCTGGGTGCTCATGTGGATCACTGTACATACCAGTAGGTACAGAGTGCCAGTGGTATGCCGGATCGGGTTTCAGGATCGGGCTTCCGGATCGACTTCCAGGAGCCTTCGCCGGCCGCCCGATGGTTGAGGGCCGTGCGCCGCCCCCCGGCGGCCACGACCCCTCGACGGTTCGTCATCCCCCTTGCCGCCGGGCGGCATTCCGCCGCGATCGGTGGCGCGCGTCACGTCACGCACGGTTGCCGGCGTCACGCCGGACAGGGCGCGCACGGCGCGCTGCGCGGGCGGGCGGGCGGCGGATCAGTGGTTACGGGAACGGCAAGGGCTTGATCGGCCGGGGCCGGCTGGCAGGATGTCCGGCATGAGCTACCTCGCCGCGGATGACCGCTACGCCTCGATGACCTACCGGAAGGCCGGCCGCAGTGGCATCCAGCTGCCCGCCGTCTCGCTCGGGCTCTGGCACAACTTCGGTGACACCCAGCCGCTGGAGGTGCAGCGGGCGGTGCTGCGCCGGGCCTTCGACCGGGGCGTCACGCACTTCGACCTGGCGAACAACTACGGCCCGCCGTACGGCAGTGCCGAGCGCAACTTCGGCTACCTGTTCGCCCAGGACTTCCGGCCGTACCGCGACGAGCTGTTCATCGCGACCAAGGCCGGCTGGGACATGTGGCCCGGCCCGTACGGCAACGGCGGCAGCCGCAAGTACCTGCTGGCCAGCCTCGACCAGTCGCTGGACCGGATGGGGCTGGACTACGTCGACGTCTTCTACTCGCACCGCTACGACCCGGACACCCCGATCGAGGAGACGATGGGAGCACTGGACAGCGCGGTGCGCTCGGGCAAGGCGCTGTACGCCGCGATCTCCAACTACCCGGCGGAGCAGCACCGGGAGGCGGTGGCGATCCTGCGGGAACTGGGGACGCCGGTGCTGCTGAACCAGTCGGCGTACTCGATCCTCAACCGGCACGTGGAGGAGGCCGGGGTGCTGGACGCGGTGGGCGACACCCAGACCAGCCTGATCGCCTACTCACCGCTGGCCCAGGGACTGCTGACGGACCGCTACCTCTCCGGGGACGTACCGGCCGGCTCGCGGATGTCGGTCGGGAAGTTCCTGACCCAGGAGGCGCTGACCGGGCCGAAGCTGGAGCAGCTGCGGGCACTCGACAAGATTGCCGAGGGGCGCGGGCAGACGCTGGCGCAGCTGGCGCTGTGCTGGGTGCTGCGGGACCCCCGGGTGGTGTCGGTGATCATCGGCGCGAGCAGCGTGGCCCAGCTGGACCAGAACCTCGACGCGCTGGCCGGCGGGCCGCTGACGGCGGAGGAGCTGGCGGAGATCGACCGGCTGAGCCGCTGAGCTGCTGAGCTGCTCGGCCCCTGCGGCGGAAGGTGACGATTGACAGCTGACAGATTTCGAAATCTGTCAGCTGTCAGTTGTCAGCGACGGTCGACGCACCCGGATGCCGGGCTGGGCCTGCGCCGTCCGCTGTACTCCACAGCGCCCGGAAAGGCCATCAATAGCCCTGCGGCGGCGGGCTGCCCGTCCGTTCGGAAGGTGCGGGCGGCCCGCCGCCACAGTCGGCAGTCGGTGATCAGACGGCGGCCGGGTTGTACTTGTAGCCGACCCGACGGACCGTCACGATCGTTTCGCGGTAGGCGGGTCCGAGCTTGCGGCGCAGACGGGCGACGTGCACGTCGACCGTCCGGCCGTCCCCGACGTGGCCGTAGCCCCAGACCGCGGAGACCAGGTGGTCCCGACTGTGCACCCGCTGCGGGTGCTCGGTGAGGTGGGCCAGCAGCTCGAACTCCAGGTAGGTGAGGTCGAGCAGCCGCCCGTCGACGTACGCGTTGCGCCGCTCCGCGTCGACGGTGATGCCGCGCCCGGCCGCACGCACCGGGCGGACACCCGCCGGAGCCGACGCCCCGGGCAGTCCGGCGACTCCGGACCACCCGACAGCTCCGGGCAGTCCGGCAGTCGCGGGCACGACGGGCGCACCGGGCAGGCCCGGGCCACCCGCCGCCGGACTCTCGGTCGGCACCAGCACCAGGTACCCGACCATCGGGCTCCCGTTCGCGCCACCGAACTGCGCGCCGTACTGGGCGAGCAGACCCTGCGGCAGCACGCCCTGCGGCAGGGCGGCGACGACGGTCGCCCCCTCCGGCAGCGCGGCGAGCAGCGCGTGCGGGGCCGGCGGGACAACCGTGCCCGGCTGCGGCACGACGGTCGTCGGACCACCGGCCGGGCGGGCCGGGCCGGTGTGCGGCGGGCGGAGTGCCGCCCCGGGCCATCGGTCGGCCACCGAAGCCGGGGCGACGGACGGACCGACGGACGGCCCCGCGACCCAGGCCGAGCCGGCGGCACCGGGAACGGCGGACGGAACAGGTGACGGAACGGCGGACGGAACAGACGGAACGGACGGAACAGAGGGGACCGTCGGAACCGAGCGGACCGCGCGCAGGTGCGGGGTCGCGGTGGGCAGGGGCAGGGTGGCCGTGGAGGAAGAAGACATGGTGTGCCGCTCATTTCGCGCGTGACGGACGGGGTGGAGTCGTCTGCGCGTCGACCGGGCGTACTGCCAGGGCTGGACCGGACGGAACCGGGTCAGCGGGCGGAGAGCCGGGACGCGCTGGGCGAGCCCGGACACGTCTGATCGAACAGGTGCGGCTGCCGGGACGGCCAGAACGGCTCGAGGTCGTGGTGACCCCGTCGGCTGTCCGCGGCGCGGCTCACGCGCCCGTTCCACCGTCCGGTCCGTCCACCGCCCGCGCACGTCGCGGGGGCCGTCCCGGCCGTTCGGGTACGGCCGACGGCGGCGGGGTCAGGTCTGGGGCAGACGATGTTCACTGGTGGTCTCTCCGCTGGGCGGTCCGGTTGGTCGGCCGCGGGCGCGCCGGACGGCGGTCCGCTACGGCCTGGTCGACGGGATCAGCGGTGCGTCGGGCGGTGGCTGGTGGGCCGGGAGCCGGGGACGTACCGGGATGGGACAGGCCGGTCAGCGACAACACGCGCTGCAGATCAGCGCGTGGTCGATGTAGCGGCGGACGGTGAGCACCAGAGCGGCGGCGCCCGAGCGGGCGGAGCCGGGCATGAGGGGCCCGGACAGGGCGGTGGCGATGCGTCGTCGGCCGACGGTCGTCATTCTGCTGCCCTCCCCCTCGTTCTGTGCGCGGCGGTGCACCGCTGCCGGTGCGCGCCGGCGGTGCCTCGCCGGATCGTCGAAGGCCGTCCGCCGGTCGGCAACGCCCGTGTGAACGGGGCGTTTCCGAGGCTCCCGACGGCATGGCCGGGCGGCCTTCGTCCACTGAGCCTTCCACGGCTTGGCCGGTCTAGGCAACCTTCCGCGCGCCGACCGTCCGGGATGCGGACATCCGAATGAGACGTCGGCCGGTAGGGGACGCCGGCGCCGCCGTCACCCGAGGTTCCCTCAGGCCCGGGCGGCAGCGCGGTGGCGGCGCGCTGCGGCGTGCTCGACCAGCGCGACGAGCAGGTCCTTCCCGTCCTCCCGCAGCCGGGCGTCGCAGAGCAACACCGGGATGTCCGGGTCGAGGTCGAGCGCGTCCCGCACCTCGTCCGGCGTGAACCGCTCGGTGCCCTCGAAGCAGTTCACCGCGACCACGAACGGGATGCCGCGCTGCTCGAAGAAGTCGACCGAGGGGAAGCAGTCGGCCAGCCGCCGGGTGTCGGCGAGCACCACGGCGCCGAGCGCGCCGCGCGCCAACTCGTCCCAGACGAACCAGAACCGGTCCTGCCCGGGCGTGCCGAACAGGTAGAGGGCGAGGCCGGGCCGCAGGTCGATCCGGCCGAAGTCCATCGCCACCGTGGTGGTGCGCTTCGCCTCGACGCCCGAGGTGTCGTCCAGTGGACGCCCCAGCTCGCTGAGTTCCTCCTCGGTGCGCAGCGGCCGGATCTCGCTGACCGAGCCGACCAGGGTGGTCTTCCCCGCGCCGAAGCCGCCCGCGACCAGGATCTTCACCGCGGCGGCCGGACCGCCGCGCCACCGCGGGTCGTTGGCGTTCGCCGGGTCGGACGCGGCACCGTCCGGGCGGAGGTGGTGGTCAGAGCGCACGGAGTCCATTGATCACGTCTCGCAGCAGGCGCTCGTCCGGCAGCTCGGCGAGCGGAACGGGTCGGGTGACGCTGATCAGGTCGGCGTCGTAGAGGTCGCCGAGCAGCACCCGCACCACGCTGACCGGCAGGTCGGTGAAGGAGCCGAGTTCGGCGACGGAGAGCGGCTCGCGGCGGCACAGCGCCAGCAGCGTCTGGTGTTCCGGGTCGAGGACGTGCGCGGGCACGGCCCCCGCGTCCGGCCCGGGCTCGACAGCGGTGACCAGCGAGATCAGGTCGAACAGGCCCTCCTCGACCGGCCGGGTGCGGCCGCGGGTCATCGAGTAGAGCCGCACGACCGGGCCGGCCTCGTCGTCGAACCAGCGGTCGTCGACCGGGGTGCGCGGACGGAACAGGTCGACCTCGGGTCCGTCCGGGTCGATCTGATCCGCGTCCGCCGGAGTGTCCACACCCTGAGATGCGGCCACACCGTCCGGCGCGTTCACGCCGGCCGGGGCGTCCACCTCCGCCGATGTGTCCGCACCAGGCGACGCCCCCGCACCGGTCGGCCCGTCCGTGCCCACCGGCACCTCCGGGCCGTCCGGCACGTCCGCCTTCGGATCCGCCATCGGCCCGCTCATCTCCCCGGCGGGGCGGTTTCGGTGCGCGGCTCGGCGGCCATGTGCTCGCCGACCCGCTTGACCAGCAGGGCCATCTCGTAGGCGATCTGGCCGATGTCGGCCTCGGCGTCACTCAGCACGGCCAGGCAGCTGCCGTCGCCGGCGGCCGTGATGAACAGGAACGCCTCGTCCAGCTCGACCATGGTCTGCCGGACGCCGCCGACCTTGAAGTGCCCGCCGGCCCCCTTGGCCAGGCTGTGGAACCCGGCCGCGACGGCGGCCAGGTGCTCGGCGTCCTCGCGGTCGAGGTCGCGGGAGGCGCCGGTGGCCAGGCCGTCGCTGGAAAGGATCACCGCGTGCCGGAGGGCCGCTACGCGCCCCACCAGGTCGTCCAGGAGCCAGTTGAGGTCCCCGGACGGCTGCGTCGAAGTGGTCATGAATCAGTTCCTTCCGCTGGAGCGGGTGGTGCAGGTGATGCCGATGATGCGGGTGATGTGGGCCGCACGGGTGGTGCGGGTCGTGCGAGTGGTGCCGGTCGTGCTGATGAATCAGGTACAACGGGTGACACCGGTGGTACGGGCGATCCCGGGCCCGGACTGCGACGGACCGGCGGTCCGGGCGGCAGCCGACGGGCGAGCGGGGCCCGCCCGGTGTCCGAGGGGGCGGGCAGCGCCGCCGGGGCGGGCGCCGGGCCGATCGCCCGGCGGGACGCGCCCGGCGGCTGCCAGACCGGTACGGCTGCGAAGCGATCGCGCGGCGATCCCTCGCGGGCCGTCGGGGCGCTCTCTGCGCCCTCTGGCGCGCCGTCGCGGTCCTTTGACGATCCGTCGCCGCTTCTTGACGATCCGTCACGGCCTGTCGGCGAACCGTCGCGATCCTTGGTGGCATCCGCACGGTCCACCGGGGCGGAGGCACCGCGTCCCCGGGTGAAGCCGCGCTGGAACGAGGCGAAGGTCGCCCGGGCCTCCTCGGGCGAGCGCTCCCGTGCCTCCCGAGCGTCGGGAGCGGACCCCGCGTCCCCGGTCGTGTGCCCCGACCCGCCCGCGCTGCGGAATCGTTCCTTCACTTGCTCCGTGAGCTGTTCCCTGAGCTGCGGCGCCAGGTTCGCCTGCCGGACCCGACGCGGCAGACCGCCCACCGTCCGGGGCGCGGCGTCCACCGGCGGAACCTCGGCAACCCCTGCAGCCCCAGCGATCACGGCAGCCTCGGCGACAGCGGCAGCCTCGGCGGTCGCAGCAGCCGCGAAGGCCTCCGCAGCCGCGGCCACCACCATGTCCTCCCGCCGGTGCCGACCCGTGCCCGACCCATCCCCGGTGTCCCCGGTGTCCGCTCCGGGCGCGGGGACCAGGACCGGTCCGCCCTTGGGCCGCGAGGCCCGACGCGGCAGACCGCCCGCCGTACGCCCCGCCTCGGGCACGGAGGGCCGCGGTCCGCCCGTCCCCCGGTGCCGACCGCCCTCACCGGCGCCGGACGAGGAGCCCGGCGACGCGCTGGACAGGGAACCGGACGAGGAGCCTGTCCCGGGGTCGGTTCCGCCCGCAGCCCCCGGCCCGGGGACCGGCCCCGGGACCGCGACCAGGTCCCGCTGCCCGCGCCGACCGGCGCCCACCGACCGCCGACCGGCCGCGGCCGGCTCCGCCAGCCCGTCCGGCGCCTCGGCGAGCAGCTCGCGCGGGATCAGCACCACCGCCGTCGTCCCGCCGTACGGGGACGGCCTCAGGTGCACCCGGATGCCGTGCCGCCGGGCCAGCCGGCTGACCACGAAGAGGCCGAGCCGGTCGGTGTCGGCCAGGTCGAACTCCTGCTCCACGGCGAGGCGTTCGTTGATCTCGGCGAGCAGCTGCTCGCTCAGCCCGAGCCCGCGGTCGTCGATCTCCAGCGCGAAGCCGTGCGCCACCACCTCGCCCTGGACGGTGACCTGGGTGCTCGGCGGGGAGAACACCGCGGCGTTCTCGACGAGTTCGGCGACCAGGTGGGTGATGTCCGCGACGGCGCTGCCGAGCAGGCCGGTGCCGGGGAACGGCCGGACGGTCACCCGGGCGTAGTCCTCGACCTCGCCGACCGCCGCCCGGACCACGTCGACCATCCGGACCGGCTTGCGCCAGGCACGCCCGGGCGAGCCGCCGGCCAGGATGATCAGGCCCTCGGCGTGCCGGCGCATGCGGGTGGTGAGGTGGTCGACCTTGAAGAGGTCCGCGAGCTCCGTCGGGTCCTCGGTGCGGCGTTCCATGGTATCGAGCAGGGTGAGCTGACGGTGCAGCAGCACCTGGCTGCGCCGGGCCAGGTTGACGAACACGGCCGAGACGCCGCGCCGCAGCTCGGCCTGTTCGACGGCGGCCTCGACGGCGGCCCGCTGCACCGCGTTGAAGGCCTGGCCGACCTGCCCGATCTCGGCGTCGCCGAAGTTCAGTCCGGGCGCCTCGGTGGCCACGTCGACCGGCTCGCCGCGGCGCAGCCGCAGCATGACGGAGGGCAGTCGGGTGCCGGCGAGTTCGTTGGCCGCGTTGCGCAGGCCGATCAGCTCGCGGGCCAGGCCGCGACCGATCCGGAACGAGATCATGATCGACAGCACGACCGCGACCAGGCCGATCGCACCGGCGATACCGCCGCGCCAGAGCATGCCGATCGCCGCGGACCGCGCGCGCTCGTCGAGCCCGGCGGCGATCCGGCTGTTGATCGAGTTGAGGTCGCCGAGTGCCCGGTCGGCGGTCTCCCGCCAGGAGTCGCTGTTGAGTGCCTGGACCACCCGGTCGGGGCCGCCGGCGCCGACGAAGTCCGCCTCGGCGCGGGCCAGCGCGCCCCAGGCCTCGCCGCCGCGCAGGGCGATGTAGTCGGACTGGTCGGCGGGTTCGAGCTCGGCGACGTAGACGGTGAACAGCGCCTGCTGGTTGTGCAGGGCGTCCAGCGCGACCTGGTACTGCTCGGCGGTGGGCTTGGCGGCGCCGGTGCGCAGGCCCTCCATCGCCGCGTCCTCCTGCGACAGGTACTCGCGGGCGCGCACCAGCTCGATCAGGATGGTTCCCTGGCGCGGGAGTTGGCCGGTCTGCCGGGCGACGTAGGCGGAGCGGAAGCCGAACACGGGCTTGACCAGGTCGCTGTACTGGTCCAGCGCGAACTCCCAGTTCAGCGCGGCCCGGCCGACCTGGGAGCGCAGCGGGCCGATCTGGTCGGCGGAGGCGATGATCTGTACGAAGCGGCCGCGCTGGGGGGTGGAGAGCTTGCTGCCCGCGCTGTCCTTCTTCTGCCGCAGCACGGCGAGGCTGCGGTCGGTGTTGGCCTTGGCGTGCTCGTAGGCGTCCCGGGCGACGGGCGAGCGGGGGTCGGCCAGGCTCTGGACGGCAGCGCGGCGCTCGTTCTGCAGGTCGGTGGCGTACTGGTCGACCGGGCCGGCGAACTCCTTGTACGTACGGCTGATCCTCAGCTGGTTCCAGACGTCACCGGTGGTGGCGAAGGTCGCGAAGACCCACAGGGCGGTGAGCGCCACGATGGGCACCAGGAGCAGCGCGATGATCTTCGCGCGGATCGAGCTGCGGCGCAGACGCATGGAGTCCTCGGTCGGGAAGTGCCAGGCGCGGACGGGGAGGGTGGGGGCCGTGGAAGCGGGGGGCGCGGCGGGAGGGGTGGGGCAGGGTGGGACAGGGGCAGGAACGGTGAGGAGGGATACGGAGGGGGCTCCCGGCCACGGGTCTGCGCGACTCTACTACGCCCTGACCACTCGTTCGAGGGCCGAACCAATCCGCCTCCCCACCTTGCCCCGCACACGTCAGAAACCGGTCTCCCAGGCCCTCGTTTCACGACGGAATCGTCCACCGATGCCCGGAATGCCCGACCTGCACGCCACCCTCACCCCTCTCCCGCATCCTCTCCTACGCCTTCACGGGTGCGGCACCATGCGGGCGGACCGGTGCCGATCTCGTCGCGTCACCGTCACAACCCTGGGAAGTGACGGGACGATCCGATAGTTTCGCTCCACCCGCGCAACCGGCGCCGGCGCCCCGGCGGCCGGAGGGCGCGCCGGGCCGGCCCGGCAACAGGCGCCGGGAGACGCGAACTGGGGAGGACTGTGCGCGAGTTCACCACCCCCGCCCCGGACGCTCCCGAGGCCGCCGGAGGACTCGCCGACTCCCTGTACGACACCGCCGAGCGCACCCCCGACCTGGTCCAGTTGTCCCGGCGGACCGGCGGCGGACGCTGGCAGGACGTCACCGCCCGGCAGTTCCGGGACCAGGTGCTCGCCCTGGCCAAAGGACTGCTGACACACGGCGTGCACTACGGCGACCGGGTCGCCCTGATGTCCCGCACCCGCTACGAGTGGACCCTCTTCGACTACGCGCTCTGGTCGATCGGCGCGATCACCGTCCCGGTCTACCCCACCGCCGCCCCCGAGCAGGTCCGCTGGATCCTCGCCGAGACCCAGGCCGTGGCCTGCCTGGTCGAGGACGAGGACGCCGCCATGACCGTCGGCGCGGTCTGCGACGCACTGCCCGACCTCACCGGCATCTGGCAACTGGACCGCGACTGCGTCGCCGCGATCACCGAGGACGGCCACGGCGTGCCCGACTCCCTGGTGCACCGCCAGCGCCTCGGCGTCGCCGCCGAGAACGTCGCCACCGTCGTCTACACCTCCGGCACCACCGGCCGGCCCAAGGGCTGCCTGCTCACCCACGCCAACCTGGCCGCCGAGGCTGACGCGCTGCTCGCCGGCTGGGGCGACGTCCTGCGTGACACCGGCGGCGGCCAACCCGGCACCCTGCTGTTCCTGCCACTCGCCCACGTCTACGGGCGGGCCGTGCAGATCGCGGCTATCCGCGGCGGCTTCCGGGTCGGCCACGTCCCCGAGGTCTCCACCGACGCGCTGCTGCCCGCGCTGGAGACCTTCCGGCCGACCTTCCTGCACGCCGTCCCGTACGTGTTCGAGAAGATCTTCCAGCAGGCCCGGCGCGCCGCCGAGAGCTCCGGACGCGGCGAACTCTTCGAGCAGGCCCGACAGGTGGCCGTCGACTGGGCCGCCGCCCGGGAGCAGAAGGCCTTCGGACGCGGCCCCGGACCAGGCGCCGCACTGCGACTGCGCCACCTCGCCTACGAGCGGACCGTCTACCCGAGACTGCGCGCGGCGCTCGGCGGCCGGGTGCGCAGCGTGATGTGCGGCGGCTCCTCGCTGCGGCGCGAACTGGGCCTGTTCTTCACCGGCGCCGGGCTGCAGCTGTACGAGGGGTACGGGCTGACCGAGACCTCCGCCGCGATCACCGCCAATCCGACCGGGCGGCAGAAGCTCGGCACCGTCGGGCAGCCGGTGCCGGGCGCCTCGGTGGCGATCGCCGACGACGGCGAGGTGTGGGTGCGCGGCGACTCGGTCTTCGGCGGCTACCTCAACCACCCGCGGTGCACCGCCGAGTCGCTGGTCGACGGCTGGTTCGCGACGGGCGACCTGGGCCGGCTGGACGAGGACGGCTACCTCACCATCACCGGCCGCAAGAAGGACCTGATCGTCACCAGCAGCGGCAAGAACCTCGCCCCGGCCGGCCTGGAGGAGCGGGTCGAGGCGCACCCCCTGGTCTCCCAGTGCCTGGTGGTCGGCGACGACCGCCCGTACGTGGCCGCACTGATCACGCTCGACCCGGCGGCGCTGGCGCACTGGCTGAAGACCCGCGGGCGGGAACAGCTCGACGCATGGGCGGTGCTCGCGGACGAGGACCTGCACGTCGAGGTCCAGCGCGCGGTGGCGGCGGCGAACACGGCGGTGTCGCGAGCCGAGTCGATCCGCGCGTTCCGGCTGCTCCCAAGGGAGTTCAGCGAGGAGCAAGGTCTGCTGACGCCCTCACTCAAGCTGCGGCGAGGGGCCATCGCGGAGTACTACGCGGAGGACATCGAGGAGCTGTACCTCCCCTGATCGGGATGTCCGGTAGGTGTTTTGACTGGCCGTCTTGTCCCTTGTGGCACAGGTCCGGTGGCCGCCCGGTTCATCTGCCGTTCCCTTGACGGACCGATTGGTCCAGTCCATTGTTTCTCTTCGGTCCGAGTGCGGCGCACCACCACCCCTTTCGTTCGCGCCCTCCCCACGGGCGTCTCCCCCACACGCTGGAGTCCTCACGTGTCGATGTCCACGCGGCTGTCCGCGCTGGCCGCCTCCGTCGCGCTGCTCACCGCCTTCGCCGTACCGGCGGCCTCCGCCGACGGCGCCCAGGCCGCCCCTGCCACCCCGGCCGCCGAGGCCGCCGAGGCCGCCCCGACCGTCAACCTGGCGACCAACCCCGGGTTCGAGCTGCCCGCCCCGAGCCTCGCCGACTGGGGCAGTATCCCCGGTTGGAACTGCACCGGCGGCCCGGCCGAGGCGGCCGTCACCCCCACCGCCCCGCACGCCGGCGCCTCCGCGCTGACCGTCACCCCGGCGAACGCCGACTCCACCGGCGAGTGCGCCCAGACCGTCGCCGTCCGCCCCGGCACCACCTACACCGCCTCCGCCTGGGTGCGCGGCAGCTTCGTCTACCTGGGCGCCACAGGCACCGGCAAGGACGTCCCGCCCGCCTGGACCGAAAGCACCGGCGGCAGCTGGCAGCGACTGACCACCCGGTTCACCACCGGCCCCGACGCGCACAGCGTCCGACTGTACGTGCACGGCTGGTACCAGCAGGGCCCGTTCTCGGTGGACGACGTCCGGGTGGACGGGCCCGCACCCGCTCCGGCGGTGGGGGCGAGCTCGATCCCGACCACCGACAGGGTCGTCTTCTTCACCGTGGACGACGGCTGGCAGCGCACCCCCGAGGCGGAACAGTTCATCGCCGACCACCGCCTGCCGATCACCGCCTTCCCGCTGCCGATGCCGGCCAGCACCGACCCGGCCTTCTTCCAGCGGGTCACCGCTGTGCCCGGCTCCTCGATCCAGGACCACACGGTCTCCCACTCCGACCTCAGCAAACTCCCGGCGGACCAGCAGCAGGTCGAGATCTGCGACGCCCGCGATGCCCTGACCCGCCTCTTCGGCACCGCGCCCGTGGTCTTCCGTCCGCCGTACTTCGCCTGGAACGCCGACACCCTGCAGGCCGCCGCCAACTGCGGCATCCGCACCGTGCTCACCGCCGACGCCGACTTCAGCTGGGGTGCCGCCAACATCTGGCACCCGGGCCTGCTGCAGCCGGGCGACGTCGTCCTCATGCACTGGACCGACACCCTGGCCACCGACCTGCAGCGTGCCCTGGCCGCCGCCGACGCAGCCGGCCTCAAGCCGACCGGCCTGGTCGACTACCTGCGCTGACGCACCGCGACACCGACCGTCGCTGACGTGCCGTCATATCGACCGTCGCAGAAGCACCGCCATACCGGCCGTCGCAGACCCGACGCGCCGCCGCCTCCAGGGGGAGCGGCGGCGCGTCGCCGTACCGCGCGGTGCTTCGCCGCCCCCGGTGGTGGGTGATCCCGCTCGTTGACAGTGCGACCGCGGCGCGGATCTAATGGGGGCGTGCAGCGCGGCGCCGGCCACAGAGCAGTGGGCCGGCCGGTGGCCGAGCGAGCACCCTTCCGAAGGGACGACGTGCGATGAGCACTCTCTCCGCTTCCCTGATCTGACGCCACGCGGTCACCCGCGGTGTCCGCATGCGCGATGCGCCACCCCTGACTGTCACCGCGTGTGGCCGCGACTCCCCTTTCCCTGGAGACCCCACCACACACGCATGCCTATGTCTTTCCAACTGAATGTCATCAAGGAGTTCCGCGCCAACGGCGGGCGGGTCGGCGGCCCGTTCGAGGGCGGCGACCTGCTGTTGCTGACCACCACCGGCGCCCGGTCCGGGCGGCCGCACACCGTGCCGCTCGGGTACGTCCGGGCGGAGGGTCTGCTGCTGGTCGTCGCCTCGGCCGCCGGGGCGCCGGAGCACCCACAGTGGTACCGCAACCTGCTGGTCCACCCGGTAGCCCGGGGCGAACTCGGCACCGACACCTTCGACGTGATCGCCGTACCCGCCGAAGGCGCCCGCCGGGAACGGCTGTTCGCGGCCGTCGCCCGGAAGGCGCCGGGGTACGGCGACTACCAGGCGCACACCGAACGCGAGTTGCCGGTCGTCGTACTGGAACGGGAGCGGCCCGGGGCCGGACCCGGCGGCGAGGAGCCGGTGGTACGCACCCTCGCCGACAAGCTGCTGGAGGCGCACACCTGGCTGCGCGCACAGCTGCGCCACGTCCGGGAGGAGGCGCACACCCACGTCCCCGGCCGCCCGGCCGGGCTCGGGCTGCAGCTACGGCAGCACTGCCTGGCGTTCTGCGACGGGCTGACCCATCACCACACCGGCGAGGCCGCCGCGATCTTCCCCGCGCTCGCGCGCAGCCACCCGGAGCTGGCCGACGTGCTCGCACGGCTCGACGAGCAGCACCGGGCGATCGGGCGGATCAAGGACGAACTGGTGGCGCTGCTGGCCGGGATCGAGGTCACCGAGCCGGAGCGGCTCCGCACCGAACTGGACCGGATGTCGGCCCAGCTGGAGGCGCACCTCGAGCACGAGGAGGCGGAGTTGTTGCCGGTCCTGTCCGGCATCCCCTTCCCGCCGACCGGGCCTGCGCCGACCGGGCCGGGGGCCTGACCCGCCCCGGTCGGGACCGCCCCGACCGGAGCCGTCCCGACCGAAGCCGTCTTGACCGAGGCTGCCCCTACCGGTAGCTGAAACGGCGTTGCCGCCGTCCCCTCCCCGTGCCTCGGGAAGGGGCGGCGGCAGCCGTGGTGCGACGGCCGCGGCGGTGTCGGAATCCGACCGGGTCCGTCAGGACTGCGAGAAGACCGGCAGGTAGCCACCGGCCTGGCCGGAGGCCTTCGGGTGGTAGCTCTCGTCGATCGGCAGGGTGGTGCTGTTCAGCCAGGTGGTCAGGCTGCCGCAGATCTCGTGCTCGGTGAAGATGCTGCGGACGTCGCCGAAGTTGAAGCCGGCGTTGGCGGCGCGCTTGGCGAGGACGCCGTCCAGGGTGTCGGCGGCACTGTTGATGGCGGCACGCTTGGTGTCGCCGATGCCGAAGACGCAGCCACCGCCCACCTTGTACATGTGCGGGTAGCCCATCACCACGACGTGGGCGTTCGGCGACTTGGACTTGATGGCGGAGTACACCTGGTCCAGCTGGGCGGGCAGGGTGTTGAGGGCGTAGTTCTTCGCCGTGCTGACAGCGCTGAGGCAGGCGCTGTCGGAGCCCAGGACACAGGTCTGCATGGTGTCGGCGAAGCCGGCGTCATTGCCGCCGACCGAGATGCTGACCAGCGTGGTGCCGGAGTCCAGGGCGGAGATCTGGTTGTTCAGGATGTCCCCGGTCCTCGCGCCCGAACAGGCGACGAACTTGAAGGAGGACGGCGAGTGCGCGTTCTTCCACAGGTAGGCGTACGCGTTGGTGCTGCGCTTGCAGCTGCCACTGTCGCTCAGGTAGCTGCCGGCGCCGACACCGGCGGAGTACGAGTCGCCGAGGGCCACGTAGTTGGCACCGGCCGCGTTGGCGGACGAGGCAGCGAAGAGCGTCGTCATGGCGAGGCCTGCCGCTATCGCGGCGATGGACAGGGCACGGGCGGGGCGGGGGTGGATCATGACACCTCCAGGGTGGGGGGTGGGGGCGTGGGGGCGTGGCGTGGGTCACAGAAGTGATACCAGGCGGTAGCCGAACCTGGAAGCGCTCATGCCAAAGATATTGACGGACCGTCTGATAGCAGAGAGGTGAACTGCCGCCCACAGCACGTGAGTTCACGCTGGTCAGCCCGGGTGCTTTTTGACGCGCGTAGCACTGCGCGCGTAGACCGGCAACTTGTGGATGTTCAGCGCGGGGTAAGTCTGGAGTCGACGTCCGACCATCGTTGAGTCAATTTCGACGCGGGTCAGCGGCCGGGGGGGGCAAGAGCGCGGCAGCGGGCGCGAGGGGACCGGGGCGGGTGCGACCCGGCGCGGGCGGGTGCCGGTGTGAACCACCTTCAGGACCGGACGCCGAAGCGCCGAGCGTCGACGCGCTCAATGTCGACGTGCTGAACGTCGAGACACCGAGCCTCGAGACACCGATCCCCGAGACACTGAACGTCAAGACAATGAGCGTCGCTCAGGCCCGGGGCGGGCCAGTCGACTCCCGACCGGGTCAGCCCCGCCCGCCCAGGTGGCCGCCACCCGGGTACGCGGCACCCGGGGAGACCGTGCAGCCTCCGACGGGCAGCTCCTCGATCGTCTCGTTCGCGGCTGCGGGCACGCCGAGCCAGCGGACGGCGGTGGCAACCGCCGCCCGCGCCTGGCGCAGCCCGGGCTCGCCCCAGCCCAGCAGCTCGACGGCGAGCCCGGGCGCGACCAGCAGCCGCCGGTAGTGCCGGCCCGAGGCCGGGTCGGCCGCGCTCGGCCCGACCGCCCGCAGCGACGCCGCCATCCGGACCCGCGCGCACTCGTGCCCGCCGTTCGCCGAGCCGACCCGGTCGTAGAGGTAGCCGAGGTAGTACGGCCGACCGATCACCGCCTGCGCCTCCTCGGCGGCCTCCCGGGCCAGGGCGGCCGCCGGGTCCCCGGCGTCCTCCGGCTCCAAGGAGCCGCCGGGCAGCGAGCAGATCCCGTCCCTGGGGTTCACCAGGGTCAGCACCCGCCCGTCCGGGGCGAACAGCCACCCCCAGGACTGCTTGACCGGCAGTCCGTCCGGCACCTGCTCGCCCGGCCGCCACGGCCAGCCCGCCGTGGGGCGACGCCGCACCTTGCCGAGCAGCTCGGCGATCTCCGCGCTGTACTCGATCGGGCTCATGCTCTCGCCTCGCGGCGCTCGGCCGGGGCACCGCACGGCCAAGCGGAGACATCGGCGAACGAACCGGTGGAGACCTCGGCCGTGGTGTCCGCCTGCGCGCACCCCCCGGCACCGAGCTCGCTCCGCGCGCTCA
The DNA here is from genome assembly GCF_044455625.1 of Kitasatospora sp. NPDC051164. Classification (NCBI taxonomy): domain Bacteria; kingdom Bacillati; phylum Actinomycetota; class Actinomycetes; order Kitasatosporales; family Streptomycetaceae; genus Kitasatospora; species Kitasatospora sp. NPDC051164. The sequence continues at coordinate 239,050 of NZ_JBITFB010000001.1, forward strand.
TGCGTCCCCCTCTCGCTGTCGGGCTCGCCGGACCGGCGGTGCGCGGAAGGGACCTGCAGGGCGCGGTACGGAGCGGAGCGGCCGGAGCGGCGGCGTGGGGTACCGCGCGCTCCTGCTGTTGATCTTCTCCGAATCTTCCCCGAACAGGCGGTCGATGAACAGTCCCCAGCGCCGCATGGTGGATGCGGAGGCGGTGACCGCCCTGATCACCCCAGCGGCCCACCCCCGCCCCGGGGGCCGGGGAAACCGGGCGGCGGGAAGCCCGGCGCCGGGACGCCGAGCGACGGGAACCCGGGCAACGGGAACCCGGGCCGCGGGTCCACGCCCGGCGGGAACGGCAGCCCGCGGGCGGCGTCGTCGGCGAGCTCGTCGAACACCTCATGCGCGGTCATCGGTCGCAGCCGCCCGCCGGCCAGCGCCCAACCGCGCACCGGCGGCCGGGCCGGGCCGTCGCCGCCGGGGGGACCCCCCGAGCCACCGGGCGGCGGGTCTGCCCGGCCGCTCAGCGACGGATCGCCGTGCAGCAGCAGCGCCCCCTCACCTCCGGAGGCCACACCCGCCGCGAGCGTGACGCAGAACGCCTCGGTGTCCCGCCCGGCGGGGTACAGCCGCCCCTGCTCCACGCAGACGTCCACCGCCGAGGTGAGCTCCTCACCGTCCTCGGGTCCGTGGCAGCGCAGCGTCAGCAGGTGGCAGCCCTCCCCGGCGCCTTCGGCCAGCGCCAGGTACACCGACGTCACGTACCGCATCACCGCCGCCATCCGGCGCTGCCCGGCCGGGTCGTCGCCGACGGCGTCCAACAGGGCCGCGCAGGCCACGGACATCCGTACCCGCGCCCGGTGGTCGTCCATCAGCACCGGCAGCAGCTCGGCCAGCCGCTCCCCGGCGTAGACGAACGGCTCCCCGGCCAGCTCGGGATCGCCCGCGTAGGCGACCCGGGCCGCGGGCATCCGCGGATCGAGGCCGAGCGCCTCGCAGTAGTCCTCGAAGTCGTTCGCGTCCAGGACCCGCAGGTGCACCTCCAGGCCCTGCCGGTACAGGGCCGTCAGCTGCTCCTCGGCCCGCCGCAGGTAGTCCTGGTGGCCGAGCCCGCCGAACAGCCCGTACCGCGCGAGCCCGGCGAAGTCCCCGGCCTCGACGGCCAGGGCCACCGCGACCGGCTGCGGCGGCGCACCCCGGGCCCGTTCGCTCCGCCGCGCCCGCGCACCACCTCCTCCCGCACGCCCGCCCGGCGGCCGTCCACCCCCGGGCGGCACCGCCCCACCGGACCCACCGCCCGGCCCCCCACCGGCACCCCCTTGCTTCGACCCGGCCAGCACCAGCACCCGCCGGCGCCGCCCCGCGACACCCGCCACCTCGCGCACCAGCTCCCGCACAGCAGCCATGGCTCCTCCTGTTCCTCGATCCGTTCCTCGATCACCCGACACCCGACAGCGCCGGCCACCCCGAACGGCGGAGCTGCCGACATCGAGGAACATACACAGAGCCACTGACAATCCACTCCGAGTAATCGAACAGCGTGCCTCGGAAGGAAGGGGCGCGGGAGAGGCGAGAGAGATCGTGTCGACTTGACCGGCAATCCGATGGGGCGAAAGCACCCCGACCGACCCCCGGTACCCGTGAGACGCATGCCTCCACGGATCCGGGTGGGATTGTCAGTGGTGCGGGTTAGGGTCGGGGACCATGCGACTGCTGCATACCTCCGACTGGCATCTCGGGCGTTCGTTCCACCGGGAGAGCCTGCATGACGCCCAGCGGGCCTTCCTGGACCACCTGGTGGATGTGGTCCGGGCCGAGGGCGTGGACGCCGTGCTGGTCGCGGGGGACGTGTACGACCGGGCACTGCCGGGGCTGGAAGCGGTCTCGATGTTCGACGACGTGCTGCACCGGCTGGCGGATCTCGGCGTGCCGACGGTGTTCATCAGCGGCAACCACGACTCGGCCCGCCGACTGGGGGTCGGCGCGGGACTGATCGGGAGGGCCGGGATCCACCTGCGGACGGATCCCGGCCAGTGCGCCACTCCCGTGCTGCTCGCGGACGAGCACGGGCCGGTGGCCGTGTACGGGCTGCCGTACCTGGAGCCGACGCTGGTGCGCGAGCGGTTCGGCCTGGCGAGGGGCGGGCACGCGGCGGTGCTCGGGGCCGCGATGGACGAGGTGCGGGCCGATCTGGCAGCGCGCCCGGCCGGGACCCGGGCGGTGGTGCTGGCGCACGCCTTCGTCACCGGCGGCGCGCCGAGCGACAGCGAGCGGGACATCGCGGTCGGCGGCGTCGCCGCGGTGCCCGCCTCGGTGTTCGACGGGGTGCACTACGTCGCGCTCGGCCACCTGCACGGCTGCCAGACGCTCGCCCCGCACCTGCGCTACAGCGGCTCCCCGCTCGCCTACTCCTTCTCCGAGGCGAAGCAGCGCAAGAGCATGTGGCTGGTCGACCTCGCGGCCGACGGCTCGGTGGCCGCCGAGCGCGTCCCCTGCCCCGAGCCGCGCCGCCTCGCCACCCTGCGCGACAGCCTGGAGGCGCTGCTCACCGACGAGGAGTACGTCGAGCACGAGCAGTCCTGGGTGCAGGCCACGCTCACCGACGCGGCCCGGCCGAGCGAGCCGATGGAGAAGCTGCGCCGCCGCTTCCCGCACACCCTGCAACTGCTCTTCGAGCCCGAGGAGACCGAGGCCGAGTCCTCGTCCTCGTACGCGGCACGGGTGAGCGGCCGGGGCGACCTGGAGATCGCCGAGGGCTTCCTGCGGCACGTCCGTCCCGGAGCCGAGCCGGCGCCGGACGAGCTCGGCTGGCTGCGCGAGGGCTTCGAGCGCGTCCGGGAGACCACCGACCGGAAGGCGGACCTGCCCCGATGAGGCTGCACCGGCTCACCGTCACCGCCTTCGGCCCGTTCGCGGGCTCCGAGACGGTGGACTTCGACGCACTCGCCGCCGGCGGGCTGTTCCTGCTGCGCGGCGCGACGGGCGCGGGCAAGAGCAGTGTGCTGGACGCGGTCTGCTTCGCCCTGTACGGCGAGACGCCGGGCGCCCGCCGCGCCAACCGGCTGCGCAGCGACCACGCCGACCCCAAGCGGCTGACCGAGGTCCGGCTGGAGCTGACCCTCGGCGGGCGGCGGCTGCAGATCACCCGCCTGCCGGAGCAGCGCCGGCCGAAGAAGGTCGGCACCGGCACCACCGTCGAGCGGGCGCAGACCCTGCTGCGCGAGTGGGTCGCCGACACGGGCGACGGCACGGCGGGCTGGCGGGGGCTCAGCAAGTCGCACCAGGAGGTCGGGGAGGAGATCCTCCGGCTGATCGGCATGAACCGGGAGCAGTTCTGCCAGGTGGTGCTGCTGCCGCAGGGCGACTTCGCCCGCTTCCTCAAGGCCGATTCGGAGGAGCGGGGCAAGCTGCTGCGGCGGCTGTTCGACACCGAGCGGTACCGGTTCGTCGAGGACTGGCTGGCCGAGCAGCGGCGCGCCCAGGAGGCCGAGGTCCAGGCCGGCCGGCGCCGGCTGCGCGACCTCGCCAGCAAGGCCGAGCAGGCGGCCGGTCCCGGCGCCGAGCCCGTCGAGGGCTGGGCCCCGGCCGAGGACGGTGACGCCGGGCCGACCTCCGGGGTGCTCGGCTGGGCGGCGATCCTGCGCGGCGGCGCGGCCGAGCAACTCGCCGTCGCGGAGTCGGCGCTCGCGGGCGCCAGGGAGGCGCAGCGCGCGGCCCAGCGGCACCGAGAGGCCGCCGAGGAGCTGGCCGGGCGGCAGCGCCGACACCGGGAGGCGCTGGACCGGGCCGAGCGGCTGGCCGGGTTCGAGCCGGACGCGGCGCGGGACCGGCAGCGGCTGGCCGCCGCTCAGGAGGCCGTCGGGGTGGAGTCCGCGCTGCGGCTGCGGGAGAGCGCGGCCGAGGCGCTCCGGCGCGCCCAGGCGGCGGAGCGCCGACACCGCGAGACGCTGGCCGCCGCCCCCGGCGAGGGCGGCCGGTCGCTCGACGGGGCCGGCGCCGCCGAGCTGGCCGAGGCCGAGCTGCGGCTGCGGGCCGAGGTGGTCCGGCTGGAGGCGGCCCGGGCGGAGGAGCGGCACTGCGCCGAACTCGCCCGCGAACAGCGCTCCTTGACGGCGGAGCGAACTGCCGCCGAGGCACTGGCGGAGGAGGCCGAGGACTGGCTGGCCGAGTTCGAGGGCGAGCTGAACCGGCTGGAGGAGGAACACTCCGCGGCCCGGGCGGCAACCGCCAAGGTCGAGCAACTGGACGGGCAGCGCGCCGAGTCGGCCGCCCGCCTGGACGCGGCCCGGGAGCGCGACGGCCTGCGCACCGAGATCGCGGCGGCCGAACCGCGGGTCGCCGAGCTGCGCACCGCCGCGCTGGACGCCCGCGAGCACAGCCTGGACCTGCGGGACCGGCGCCTGACGGGCATGGCCGCCGAACTGGCCGAACAGCTGCGCTCGGGCGAGGCCTGCCGGGTCTGCGGCTCGCCCGATCACCCGGCACCCGCCGAAGCGGCGCCCGGCAGCCGGGTCGGCGCCCAGGACGAGGAGCGGGCCCGCCGCGCCCAGGCCCACGCCGAACAGGTGTGGACGGCGGCCGACCAGGCACTGACCGCCCTGCGGGTGCGCGAGGCCGCCGCCGCCGGGGCGGCCGGACCGGACGGTGCGGACGCTCTCGCGCGGGTCCTCGCCGCCTTGGAGCGCGAACACCGCGAGGCCCGGCACACGGCGGAGGCGCTCGGCCGCGTCGAGCAGGAGATCGCCCGGCTGTCCCGGGACCGCACCCGCCGTGGCGACGAGCTGCACGAGGCCAAGGAACGCGCCGCCGTCCTCACCGACCGGCTGCTGAAGCTCGACACCGAGCGGGAGGCGCTGACCGCCCGGGTGACGGCTGCCCGGGGTGAGGCGGCCTCGGTCGCCGACCGGGCCGCGGCCCTGACCCGGCTCACCGAACAGGTCGCCACCGTGGCGGCGGCGGCCCGGACCAGTGCGGAGGCGGCCGCCCGGCTCGACGAGGCCGAGGGCGAGCTGGGCAAGGCCGCCGCCGTGGCGGGCTTCCCGGACGCCGAGGCGGCACTGGCGGTGCTGCTGCCGCGCGAGGAGCGCGAGCGGCTGGAAGCCCGGCTGGAGCGGCACCGCGGGGAGACCGCCGCCGTCCGGCGTGAGCTCGACCTCCCGGAGCTGGCCGAGGCCGCGGCCCGTCCCCCGGTCGACCTGCCCGCCGCCGCAGCCGCCCTCCGCACCGCCACCGACCGGCTCGGACAGGCACACGCCGCTCAGGCGGCGGCCCGCGAGCGGTGCGAGGCACTGGCCACGATCGGACGGCAGCTGGCCGGGCTCGCCGCCGAACTGGCTCCGGCGCTGGACCGGTACGGGCGGATCAACCGGCTCGCCACCGTGGCCGCCGGCACCTCCGCCGAGAACCGGCTGCGGATGCGCCTGGAGTCGTACGTCCTGGCGGCCCGGCTGGAGCAGGTCGCGGCGGCCGCCAGCGACCGGTTGGTCCGGATGTCCGGCGGCCGCTACACCCTGGTGCACAGCGACGACCGGGGCAACGGCACCAGGCGCTCGGGCCTGGCCCTGCGGGTGGTGGATGCCTGGACGGGCACCGAGCGGGACACCGCGACCCTCTCCGGCGGCGAGAGCTTCTTCGCCTCGCTCTCACTCGCCCTGGGCCTGGCCGACGTGGTCACCGACGAGGCGGGCGGCATGCCGCTGGACACCCTGTTCATCGACGAGGGCTTCGGCACCCTCGACGAGCAGTCCCTGGAGGAGGTGATGGACGTCCTTGACGGCCTGCGCGAACGGGACCGGGCGGTCGGAATCGTCAGCCACGTCGCCGACCTGCGCAGCCGCATCCCGGCCCAGCTGATGGTCCGCAAGGGGCGGCGCGGCTCGACCCTGGCCCTGGCCGGGCGGGAGGACGCGTAACGCCGCCGACTCAACCGGGGACCGGCATCAGCCCGAGCAGGCGATCCGCTGCGCCTGCTGCCAGGCACACACCGGGCAGAGCGTGCTGCCCGGCTGATCGGCGGGCAGCTCGGTCGGCTCGCCGCACAGCACACAGTCGGCGCGCGGCACACAGTCGGCGCGCGGCCCGGTCGCCGCCGGGTCGTGCCGCAGCGCCGCCTCGGCGCCGCCCTCGGGGGCGAGCTCGCAGACCGCCGTGGACTCGTCCGTCACGCTGTCGCTCATGCCGCTTTCCTACTCCGCCACTTCGCCCCGCCGCAAGACGGCCCCGATCCCGGCCTCGCTTCCCTGCCGCTCCCGCGACCGGATTGCCTCACCGCTCCCACTCCCACTCCCACTCCCACTCCCACTCCCGGCCGACTCGATCATGGCGGCGACGCCGTCCAGCAGCGGCTTCAGCCCGAAGGCGAACAACGCGTCCAGGTCGAGGTCGTAGCCGTTGCCGAGGCTGCCGGTCGTACGCGCGAACACGGGATGGCGTTCGCCGGTGACGATCGCGGTCAGGGCCGGACCCTGATGGTCCATCCACTGGTCCTCGGTGAGGCCGGTGGTGGCCTCGGCCTGGGCCTCCCGTTCCAGGTGGACGGCGATCCCCTGGACGTAGCTGTAGAGCAGGACGTGCAGGTCGAGCATGGTCGTGGCGTCGAGCCCGTGACCGTCGAGCGCGGTGAGCGCCCATTCGGCGTGGTCCAGCAGGGCGGGCAGCATCAGCGGGCGGGTGAGCGCGCCGACCTGGGCGAGCCACGGGTGGCGCCGGTAGATCCGCCACAGTGTGTGCGCGCCGATCTCGAGCCGCACCCGCCACGCCGCCGGTGGTTCTGCCGGGTACGACTCCTCTCCGAACGCCGCGTCCGCCATCAGCAGCACCAGGTCGTCCTTGCTCGGGACGTAGCGGTAGGGGGACATCGCGGCGACGCCGAGCCGGGCCGCGATGCTGCGCATGGAGAGCGCCGCGAGCCCTTCACGGTCGGCGATCTCCATCGCGGCCCGGACGATCCGCTCCGTGGTCAGCTCGACGGACGGCCCCGAGGCCGACGGTGCGGCGGACATCGACGCGGGCGCGGCGGCAACGGGTCCGGCGGGCACGGAAGCAGCGGGCCTGGACGCACCGGGCACGGAAGCAGCGGGCCCGGGCGCAGCGGTGGCGGCCACCACGGTGCCCACCCTGGGCCGGGTCTCGACCAGCCCCTCCAGCCGCAGTGTGGTCAGCACCTTGGTGGCCGTGGCCAGCGCGACGTGCCACTCACGGGCGATCCGCCGCGTCGACGGCACCTGCTCGCCCGGCGCGAGCGTGCCGTCGGCGATCCGCCCCGCGATCTCGTCGGCGATGCGCCGGTACGGCGGGGTGGACTCGGATCCGGCGGTCATGCGGCCCACTCTCTCGTGTGACGCGGATCTCATTCCGCGACGGCCCGAACTGTACTAGTTCAGACGCTACCAGGAGCGTCGCTACGGATCAGCTCGCTGCACTAGATCAGAGGCGGTGAAACAGCACTTGGAAGGCCTACGCGTACGCCGTACATTCAACCCGCGTACAGCGTACGAGCCGACGCGCGACACCGCGCGCGGACGGACAGCGAGGAGCGACCAATGAAGACCGTGCTCATCTCCGGCAGTGGCATCGCCGGTACCGCGCTCGCCGCACTGCTGAGCCGCCGGGGCTTCGCCCCCACGGTGGTGGAGCGCGCTCCCGGGCCGCGCGGCGGCGGGCAGGCCGTGGACATCCGGGGTGTCGCGCTGGAGGTGGTCGAACGACTGGGCGTGCTGGAACAGGTCCGCGCCCGGCGCACCCGGATGCGGGGCATGTCCGTCCTGGACGGCGACGGCCGCGAGGTCCACCGCTCCACCGAGCACACGATCAGCAGCGGGCGGCTCGACAACGACGACCTCGAGCTGCTGCGAGACGACCTCGTCCGGATCCTGCACGAGCGTGCCACCGAGGAAGGGGCAAGCCGGTTCGTGTTCGGGGACAACGTGACCGCGCTCGACCAGGACGAGGAAGGCGTCCGGGTCTCCTTCGAGCACGGCGAGCCGCGCCGGTACGACCTGGTCGTGGGCGCCGACGGACTGCACTCGGCCGTGCGCCGACTGGCCTTCGGGCCCGAGGAGCGCTTCGCCCGCCACCTCGGGATGCACCTGGCGATCTTCAGCGCGGACAACTTCCTCGGTCTGGAGGACTGGCAGCTGTGGCTGCGCGACGGCGAGGCCGGGTACGGCGTCTACCCGGTGCGCGACAACACCGAGCTGCGGATCACCTTCGGCTTCGCCGGTGAGCCGTTTCCGGAGGGCCGGCGCAGTCCGGAGGCGCAGCGGGCGGTCGTCGCCGAGCGGATGTCGGCGCTGCGCTGGGAGAGCCCGAGGCTGCTGAAGGCGCTGGCCGAGGCGCCCGACCTCTACTGCGACACGATGACGCAGATCCGGATGGACCGCTGGTCGCACGGCCGGATCGCCCTGCTCGGGGACGCGGGCTACTGTGCCTCCCCGCTGTCGGGCCAGGGCACCAGCCTCGCCCTGGTCGGCGCCCACGTCCTCGCCGACGCACTCGCCCGATCCGCCGGCGACCACCGCACCGCCCTCGCCTCGTACGAGGAGCGGCTGCGCCCGTTCGTCGAACTCAACCAGGCTCTGGCGACGGAGAACCCGGGCGGAGCGGCCGCCGAGGAATCCGTGGAGCGGGCCAAGGACGCGATCTCGCTGGACGACTGACCGAAGCGGACGGGGCAAGGGCGACGGCGTTGAGGGAACAGATGACAGCAGACAGATGACAGCGAACAGATTTCAGAAGACGTTCGCTGATATCTGTTGACTGAAAGCTGTCCGCCGAACGCCGTCCGCCGCAGCCCGTTCGCAGCCCGCCCGTCCGCCATGGCCCGTCCGCCGTCCGTCGGCAGCCGTCGGCCCGCCGACCGGGCGGGCCTGGCCGACGGCTACCGTGACCGGCATGGCTACCGATCTCCACCAGCGCCTGCTCGCCGCCCGCGCCACCGCCCCGTCGTACGCCGAGGTGGGGGCCACCCGGGGCGGGCGGCTGCCGGACGGCTACGCACACCTGCGGCGGCGGGTGCACCTCGGGCACGGGCCGGAGGTACTGCAGCGGGCCGGGCGGTACGTCCTCGGCTGGGGCACCCAGTTGGGCACCGGCTTCGCGGTCCACCCCGGCGGGCCGGCCCGGGACGGGGACACGGTCCTGCTGCGGCTGAGCCTGCCGGGGAGTCGGTGGCCGCGTCTGGTGATCCCCTGCCGGGTGGTGTGGACCGTGGACGAGCCGGACCGGGTCGGGTTCGCGTACGGGACGCTCCCCGGGCACCCGGAGTGCGGCGAGGAGGCCTTCCTGGTGTCCATGGACGCCGACGGCGAGGTGTGGTTCGAGGTCACCGCGTTCTCCCGGCTCTCCGCCTGGTACGCGCGCCTCGGCCGCCCGGTCGCGCTGCTCTGCCAGCACCTGGCGATCGAGCGCTACCTCACGGCCGTGGCCGCGCACGTCGGCCGGTAGCCACCGGACATGGCAATCGGCCTGATCGGGGCGGGCCGGCCCGACGGGAGTCAGCCCAGGAAGGACAGCCGGACGGTACGGCGCGGATTGTCCCCGTTGGTGTCGACCAGCACCACCGACTGCCAGACGCCGAGCGCGAGTTGGCCACCGAGCACGGGCAGGGTGGCGTGCGGGGCGACCAGTCCGGGCACCACGTGGTCCCGGCCGTGGCCGGGGCTGCCGTGCCGGTGGCTCCAGCGGTCGTCGGCCGGGAGCAGTGCGCGCAGGGTGGCGAGGAAGTCGTCGTCGCTGCCGGAGCCGGTTTCCAGGACGGCGATCCCGGCGGTGGCATGCGGGACGAAGACGTTGAGCAGGCCGTCGCGCCCGGCGGCCCGCTCGTCGAGGAACGCGGCGCAGCGGTCGGTGATGTCGAGGGCGACCTCGTGGCTGCCCGTGGTGATCTCGAAGGTGGTGGTCTGGAACAGACCGGCCGGGGTGGAGTTCTTGTTGTCCGCCATGGCGCCATCCTGACCCAGGTCAGGGGGCTCGGCGTACTGCCTCGCCGACTCGGCTTGCCAGGGAGGCAAACTCGCATAGGGTGAAAGGTTCAGACCACAGCCCGGGCCTCGACCAGCCCCGCCCGGCTCGGGACAGCCCCCGCCCGGCTCGGGACAGCGGCCGCCCGCCCGGCTCCCCGACGGCAGCTGCCCGGATACGCCAATGACCCGGCGGACCGGATGGTCCACCGGGCCTGCTCCCGACCAGGACGGGACAACGACTGACGCCGACCGGGGACGAACCCCTAGCCGCGCCCGCCGAAGAGGCTCCGCCGCAGCCGACGCAGCGGTGTCAGCAGCGAGATCCTGGTGTGGCGACGACGGGTCGCCGGGGCTTCGCCGCCGCGCGGCGTCAGCTCCCTTATCAACCCGAGCGCCTCGGCGGTGTCCACCGCCGGGAGCGCGGGCGCGCCGAGCACGGCCAGGTGTCGTTCGATCCGGCGGCCGGTCGTGCCGACACCGCACTGGATCGCCGGCACACGGGGCCGAGTCCGCACTTGCATGTGTTCCATCAGTTTTCCCACCCCTACGAGGCGCCAGGGCCGTGAGGCGAAGACTATCCGTGACAGACGGCCTTCGCGCAACCGTCCTTGGTGTTGTGCCACCGTATCGTGTGGCGTCAACTGACGGTGCACCAGGGGCCACCCGGCCGATCACGACTAGGCATCAATGATGGTGCACGACCGGCCATCCGTCAGCAGGGCCAGGAGGTGCGGGCCCGGCGCCCGTGTGCGCGGTACGCGCCCGGCGCACGGGGGCGCTGTGGCGGGACGCGGCTCGGCACCGGGTGGGGCGCCCGCGCACACCCGCGGGGACTCCGCATGTGGACACCGCATATAGGGGACAGCCGCCAGATCGACAAAGTGATCTTCGGGGTCATCACTCACCGTTGCCCACCGTCGTCCGTCACCGCCCGCCACTACCCGTCTCCGCCCGTGTCCGCCCGTCTCCGCCGCCCGCCAGCTCCCACCCGCTCCCGGCTCCGCCGAATTCATGAAGTGAACACATTCGAGGGATTGACTCCCGCCGAACCTCCAAGCAATATCTGATGCACGCGCCGGTGCCCGCACCGCACCCAGGTGCGTGTTCGAGTGATGAAGAACTCCGGCTCCCGCGAGCCACTGCCCGGCCGCCTCGACGCTGCGGTGGCCAGGCTCGCGCGGTGCCCGGACCGGCGGTCGGCCGTAGAGGGTCGGCCGGGCCGCCACCTGACTGCCGGTGCCGCCCCGTGAGGGGCCCGGCACCGGCGGTTCCGGGTCACCCCCCGCGGATCACACCGACCGGCCGCCACGGCTGCCACCGGCTGCCACCGGCAAAACCCGCGGATCCCCGGCAGGACCTCCGCACCGGACGTCCACGCAGGTCGCGCCCGGTGGATCGGTAGACTCGGCCACCGTGTCCCTCCTCCTCAGCATCGTGCTCCCGGTCCACGGCGTGGAGCGGTACCTGCCGCGCTGCCTCGATTCGATCCTCGGCGACACCCCCGCCCTGGAGTCCCGCTTCGAGGTCATCGCGGTCGACGACCTCTCCCCCGACGGCTCCGGCGCGATCCTGGACGCCTACGCGGCCCGCGACCCCCGGCTGCGGGTGCTGCACCTCACCGAGAACCAGGGCCTCGGCGGGGCCCGCACCGCCGCCCTGCCGCACGCGCGCGGCGAGTACGTCTGGTTCCTGGACAGCGACGACTGGGTGCCCGAGCGGACCGTCAGCGTGATCCTCGACGAGCTGACGCAGGAGCGCCGCCGCGAGACCCCGGCCGACGTGCTGATCACCGACTTCACCCACGTCTACCCGGACGGCGGGACGGAGTCCAACCCCTGGCGCCACGTGCTGACCGGCTCCCCGCTGGTCGAGGGCTGCACCCTGGCCGAGCACCCGGCGCTGTTCCAGACCGTGATGTCGGTGTGGAACAAGGTGTTCCGGCGCGAGTTCCTCGACGGCCTCGGCGTCTCCTTCGGCCGTGGCTACTACGAGGACATCTCGGTCACCTACCCCGCGCTGCTGGCCGCCGAGCGGCTGCGCTACCTCGACCGCCCCTGCTACAACTACCGGCGCGGCCGGGACGGCGCGATCACCGCCACCGCCTCCCCCAAGCACGCCGACGTCTTCGCCCAGTACGACGCGATCTTCGCCTTCCTGGACCGCGCGGACCGCCCCGGCCCGACCGTCCCGGACTCGCTGCGCACCCTGGTCTTCGACCGGACCGTCCGCCAGGCGCTCAACGTCTACGACACCCCCGGGCTGGTCCCCGTCGGCCTGCGCAAGGAGTTCTTCCAGCGGATCGCCCGGCACTTCGATCGCCACCGCCCTGCGGGCTACCGCTTCCCCGGCGGGGTGCGCGGTGTGCAGTACCGGCTGGCCTCGCGCGGCGCCCGGATCGCGTACGCCGAGCTGCGCCGCACCGGCCGGCTGCCGCGCGAACTCAAGCGCGGGGCGCGGGCGATGGCGCCCGCGGTGAAGAAGGGGGTGCGCAGCGGCGCCCGGTTCACCGCGTACAACGCCTTCCGCCGGCTGCCGCTGGACGAGAACCTGGCGGTCTACGCCGCGTACTGGCACCGGGGTTACGCGTGCAGTCCGGCGGCGATCTACGAGAAGGCGAAGGAGCTCGCGCCGCGGATCCGGGGCGTGTGGGTGGTGGAGAACCGCCGGCAGGCCGCCACGCTGCCGCCCGGGGTACCGTACGTGATCGTCAACACCCCCGCCTACCTCAAGGTGATGGCGACCGCCAAGTACTTCGTCAACAACGTCAACTTCCCGCGCACGATGGTCAAGCGGCCGGACTCGGTGCACGTGCAGACCCAGCACGGCACCCCGCTCAAGGCCATGGGCATGGACCTGCGCGACCGCCCCTCCGCGGCGGAGGGGATGGACTTCGACCTGCTCCAGGAGGCCATCGACCGCTGGGACTTCCTGGTCTCCCCCAACCCGCACACCAGCGAGCACTTCGCCCGCGCCTTCCCCGGCCGGTACGAGATGCTGGAAACCGGCTACCCGCGCAACGACCGGCTGGCCGACGCCGCCCCGGACGAGGTGCGCGCGGTGCGCGAGCGGCTGGGGCTGCGGCCGGGCACCCGGGCCGTGCTGTACGCGCCGACCCACCGCGGCGGCAAGGGCGGCTACCTGCCGCTGCTGGACGTGGCCGAGCTGGCCCGGCGGCTGGGCCCGGACTTCACGCTGCTGGTGCGCACGCACTACTTCCACACCGGCGGGCCGGGCGACCTGACGGCCGAGGGGAAAGCGGCGGAGATCGTGGACGTCTCGGCGCACCCGGTCGTCGAGGACCTCTACCTCGCGGCGGACGTGCTGGTGACGGACTACTCGTCGATGATGTTCGACTATGCGGTGCTGGACCGGCCGATGGTGATCTTCGCCCCGGACTGGGAGGAGTACCAGCGGGAGCGCGGCGTCTACTTCGACCTGTTCACGGAGCCGCCGGGCGCGGTCACGGAGACCGCGGACGAGCTGACGTGGGCGCTGCTGGCGGGCGATCCGGCGCCGGGGGCACGGGCGCGGTTCCGCGCGAAGTTCTGCGTCTGGGACGACGGCGGGGCGGCGGAACGGGTGGTGCGCCGGGTGTTCCCGGTGGACAAGCGGTAGGACCAGGACCCCGGAGCGCGGGGGCGGTTGGGCCCGGAGCACAAGCGGTGGAGTCTCCGGACGAAGCCTCCTGACGGGACCTCCGGACGGGGCCGGCGCCGCCGGTACGGCGACCGGCCCCGTCGGCGCGGGCTCAGCGCCGGCGGGCAGCCAGGAACTCCTCGAAGGTCAGGACGCCGTCGTGGTTGGTGTCCATGCTGTGGATCAGCGCCTCGGCCATCGAGATGGTGACGTCGTGGTCGCCCATCTCGTTCGCGGCCAGGGCGTACTCGGCCGGAGTGATCTTGCCGTCGCCGTCCTGGTCGAAGCGGTCGAAAAAGGCCTTGATCGCCTCGGTGGTCTCCATCGTGCCCTCCTGGGTACTGCGGGGTCGTGCTCGGTACGGACGGCCGTACCCTACCCGGCCGTGGTGTTCGCCACGGCGGCCGGGAGTGGACGGGCGCGGGGGTGGGTGTCGTAGTCTGCGGATCTGATGCAGGCCCGGGACCTCCCGGGCGGTCGTTCGTCCAGGGAGGGAACATGCTCGATCTCGCCACCAGGCTGGTGCTGAAACCCGTTTCGCGGGGTATCTGGCGGCCGGTCATCGAGGGTGCCGAGAACGTGCCGCGCAAGGGCGGGGTGATCCTGGCCAGCAACCACCTGTCATTCATCGACAGCGTGGTGATCCCGCTGACCGCCCCGCGCCGGGTGCACTTCCTCGCCAAGGCCGAGTACTGGACCGCGCCCGGACTCAAGGGCAAGCTCTCCAAGGGCTTCTTCGAGGCGATCGGCGCGGTGCCGGTCGAGCGCGGCACCTACCGTTCCGCTCAGGCCTCACTGGAGTCGGCGCTGGAGATCCTGGAGGACGGCAAGGCCTTCGGCATCTACCCCGAGGGCACCCGCTCGCTGGACGGCCGCCTCTACCGGGGCAAGACGGGCGTCGCCTGGCTCGCGCTGACCGCGGGCGTGCCGGTGGTGCCGGTGGCGCTGGAGGGGCCGGAGGAGATCCTGCCGGTGGGCAAGCGCGTGCCGCGGCTCAAGAAGGTGACGGTCCGCTTCGGCGAGCCGCTGCACTTCGACGAGCTGCACGGGCAGGCCCGCTCGCTGAAGGCCCGTCGGCAGGTGACCGACGAGGTGATGGCCGCGATCCAGCGGCTCTCCGGCCAGGAGGTCGCAGAGAGCTACAACGAGGTACCGAAGGCCGCCTGACCGCCGACGGGTTCGCCCCAGGCTCCGAGCGGCGGGTCCGACTCCCGGGCCCAACCCCCGGGCCCAACCCCCGGGCCCGACTCCCGGGTCCGACTTCGGGTCCGACTTCGGGTCCGACTCCCGGACCCAACCCCCGGCTACGACTTGCGGGTCCGAACGGGCAGGCCCAACCCCTGGGTCCGACCGGCGGGTTCAGGCGTGATCGAGGACGGGTTCCGGCAGGGCGGCCGCCTCCGGCGCTTCCCGGCGCAGCAGGGCCGCGTACCGGCCATCCAGCTCCACCAGCTGGTCGTGGGTGCCGAGTTCGACCACCTGGCCGTGGTCCAGGACGGCGATCTGGTCGGCGGCGCGGACGGTGGAGAGCCGGTGCGCGATGGTGATGGTGGTGCGGCCGGCGGCCAGCGTGTCGACGGCCTGCTGGACGGCGCGCTCGGTCCGGTTGTCGAGCGCGCTGGTGGCCTCGTCGAGGATGAGCACCGGCGGGTTGCGCAGGATCGTCCGGGCGAGCGCGAGGCGCTGCTTCTCGCCGCCGGAGAAGCGGTAGCCGCGCTCGCCGACCAGGGTGTCGTAGCCGTCCGGCAGGGCAGCGATGGTGTCGTGGACCTGTGCGGCCCGGGCGGCCTCGACCAGTTCGGCGTCGGTGGCGTCGGGCTTGGCGAAGCGCAGGTTCTCGGCGACGGAGGCGTGGAAGAGGTAGGTCTCTTGGGAGACGACGCCGACCGCGCGGGCCAGGGTGTCGAAGGAGAGTTCGCGCACGTCGACGCCGTCCAGGGTGACCCGGCCACCGGTGACGTCGTACAGCCGCGGGACGAGGTAGCTGAGGGTGGTCTTGCCCGAGCCGGTCTCGCCGACCACGGCCAGTGAACTCCCGGCGGGGACCTTGAGGTCGAGGCCGGCGAGGGTCGGGCGCTCCTGCGCGGGGTCGTATCGGAAGTCGACGTACTCGAAGCGGACCTCGCCGCGGAGGTCGGTCAGCGTGACCGGGTCGGCCGGTTCGGCGATCTCCACCGGCAGGTCGAGGTACTCGAAGATGCGCTGGAAGAGCGCGAGCGAGGTCTGTACGTCCACGCCGGTGGACAGCAGGCTCACGGTGGGGCGGAAGAGGCCCTGCTGGAGGGTGACGAAGGCGATCAGGGTGCCGACCGAGACGATCGGCGCGCCGGCGGCGGAGGTCAGCCCGGCCGCCCAGTAGATCAGCGCGGGCATCGCGGCCATCACGATCTGGATGGTGTTCATCCGCCAGCGCCCGGCCATGCTGGCCCGGACCTCCAGGTCGGCGAGCTGGTCGGACTGCCCGGTGAACTCGCGGGCGAGCGAGTCGGAGCGGCCCATCGTGCGGCCGAGCAGGATGCCGCTGACCGAGAGCGACTCCTGGACCGCCGAGCTCATCGCGGCCAGCTGCTTCTGCCGCTCGGTGGTGATCTTCTTGCGTTCCTGGCCGACCCGGCGGCTGATCCAGACGAACAGCGGGAGCAGGACCAGGGAGACGACGGTGAGCCGCCAGTCGAGGGCGACCATGGCCACAACGGAGGCGACCACCGCGGTGAGGTTGGAGACCAGACTGGTCGCGGTGGAGGTCACCGTGGACTGCATGCCGCCGATGTCGTTGGCGATCCGGGACTGCACCTCGCCGGTGCGGGTGCGGGTGAAGAAGGCCAGCGACTGCCGCTGCAGGTGCCCGTAGACGGCGGTGCGCAGGTCGTGCATCACGCGCTGGCCGACGGTGGTGGAGATCAACGTCTGCAGGACGTTGAAGATGCTGTTCACCACGGCGGTGAGGATCATCCCGAGCGCGAGCAGGCTGAGCAGCCCGGTGCGGCCCTGCGGGATGGCGGTGTCCAGGACGGCCTTCAGCAGGAACGGCGAGACCACCGAGACCACGGCGGATGCGGCGACCAGCAGCCCGACGGTGGTCAGGCGGCCTCGGTACGGGCGGAAGAGCGCGAGGATGCGCCGCCACTGGGCCGGCGGGCGGGGCTCGCCCTCGGCGCGCTCGGGCGGGGTCCATCTGATGGTGGCTGGCCTCAAGGGCGGGCCTCTCTGGGTCGGCGGGTCGGACGGGGATCAATATAGGGAGGATAGCTCATAGTTAGACAAGCTAATAGTGAGATTCGCTCTATTCCCGCCCGACCGCTCCGGCAGTCTTGGCAGCCGACCGCCCCGCCCGACCGCCCCGCCTGACCCGACCGACCGACTCCTCGGACAGCTGCGGCCGTCAGTCGGTGCGGTAGGTGCGCGCCGCCTTCGAGGAGAGGCCGCCGAGCCCGCCGGACGGCAGCATCCGGGCGATCGCCACCGCGACCTTGTACCGCTTGCCCGGCACGGACAACGACCGGCCGCGGGCCAGGTCGCGCATAGCCTCGTCCACCACCCGCCCGGCGGAGAGCCAGGACCAGGACGGGATGTTGCCGGTGCCCATGCCGGCCCGGTCGTGGAACTCCGTCCGGGTGAAGCCCGGGCACAGCGCCATCATCCGCACGCCCGTGCCGCCCAGGTCACGCAGCACGCCCTGGGTGAAGCTGACCACCCAGGCCTTGCTGGCCCCGTACGTGCCGCGCGGCAGGAAGGCCGCCACCGAGGCGACGTTGACGATCGCGCCCCGCCGGCGCTCACGCATGCCGGGCAGCGCCGCCGTGGTCAGCCGCAGGATCGCCTCGATGTGCACCTTCAGCATGTCCAGCTCGTCCTGCAGCGGGACGGCCCCGAACGCGCCCTTGTTGCCGAAGCCGGCGTTGTTGATCAGAAGGTCCACCGGGCGGGCGGAGTCGGCGAGCCGGGCCTCGACGGCGCCGATGCCCGCGTCGGTCGCGAGGTCGGCGGTCAGCACCTCCGCCTCGACGCCGTACGTGCCGTGCAGGTCGGCGGCGGCGCGCTCCAGGCGCTCGGTGTCCCGCGCCACCAGGACGAGCTGGTAGCCGCTACGGGCGAGCCGGCGGGCGAACGCGGCTCCGATGCCGGCGGTCGCGCCGGTGATCATGGCTGTGGTCATACCCCCGACCGTACCGACTCGCCGCAACCGAGCCCACACCGAGCGCAACGCCCCTGCTCAGGGGGGTGCGGATGCAGACGATCGATCGTGCCCGGACGGTTCATCCAGGCCGGGTTCGAGATGCTGCGAACCGCCTGTCGCCAGTCCCCGCCGTAAGGCTTGACCGTAACTCCCGGCCGTGACTCCCGGCCGCGCCTGGCCGTACGGCCCCGCCAGTCCTAGGCCACGACTGCCGTGGCGCGGTCGGCGGCGATGTGCACGGCGAGGCCGGCGAGGACGGTGCCCATCACGTAGCGCTGGATGCGCAGCCAGGCCGGGCGGCGGTTGAGGAAGGCGGCGATGCTGCCCGCGCTCATCGCGATCAGGCCGTTGACAGTGATCGCGATCGCGATCTGGGTCAGGCCCAGCAGGAGGCTCTGCAGGGCGGCGTGGCCGCGCTCCGGTGCCACGAACTGGGGCAGCAGCGAGATGTACATGATCGCGATCTTGGGGTTGAGCAGGCAGGTCAGGAAGCCCATCGCGAAGAGGCGGCGCGGCGGGTCCGGCGGCAGCTCCTGCGGGGCGAAGACCGCCGTACCGCCCGGCTTGACCGCCTTCCAGGCCAGCCAGAGCAGGTAGCCGGCGCCGGCCAGCTTGATCGCGGTGTAGAGGGCGGGCACCACCGAGAACACCGCGGCCACCCCCGCCGTCACGGCGACGAGGTAGACCAGGAAGCCGGTCGCGACCCCGAGCAGCGAGATCAGCCCGGCGCGGCGGCCCTGCGCGATCGAGCGCGAGACCAGGTAGATCATGTTGGGTCCCGGCGACAGCACCATGCCCAGTGCCACGGCAGCGATGCCGAGCACGGCGTGGCCGTCCACGGCGGATGTCAACGCGTCCATGTGATCCAGGTGATCCAGGTGGTCCATGCGAGGAGGCTAGGACGGGTGGACAGCTCAATGCAATGATGACTTTGCACTCGGTGCAATGATGGTCAGGGCATGAGGGGATCGACGCCGATGGACGACTACCGCCTGATCGCCGACCTGGTCGCCGCCGACATTGCGGACGGACGGCTGCGGCCCGGCCAGCAGCTGCCCACCCAGCGCGCGTTCGCCCGCAGCCGGGGCATCGCCAACTCGACGGCGGGGCGGGTCTACCGGGAACTGGCCCGACGCGGCCTGACCGTCGGAGAGGTCGGGCGCGGGACCTTCGTCCGGGCCGGGCGCGGTGCGGACGGCGGCCTCGTCGCGCTCGCCGAGCCCACCGCCGCGCCCGTGGACCTGGAGCTCAACTACCCGGTCGTCCCCGGGCAGTCCGAACTGCTGGCGGGTGGACTGGCACCGCTGCTGCGCGCGGACGCGCTCGGGGAGGCGCTGCGGCCGATCGGCGCGGCCGGGACGGGTGCGGCGCGGCGGGCCTTCGCGGGTCTCCTGTCGACCGGTTCCCGGGAGTTCGACGCCGCGGACCTGCTGTTCGCGGGGAACGGGCGACAGGCGGTCGCGGGGGCGCTCTCCGCACTGGTGCCGCCCGGGCAGCGGCTCGGGGTGGAGGCGCTGACCTATCCGGTGGTCAAGGCGGTGGCGGAACGGCTGGGCATCAGGCTGGTGCCGCTGGCGGTGGACGAGGACGGGCTGCTGCCGGACGCCGTTGCGGCCGCCCACCGGGCGGCGCCGCTGCGTGCCGTGTACCTGCAGCCCCGGCTGCAGAACCCGCTCGGAGTGAGCCTGCCGCGCGAGCGGGCGGTGGCGCTCGCGGAGGAGCTGCGACGGCTCGACCTGCCGGTGGTCGAGGACGCCATCTGGTCCTTCCTGCGGCCCGAGCTGACACCCCTGGCCGCGCTGGCACCGGAGCGCACCGTCCTGGTGGACAGCCTCTCCAAGCGGCTGGCCCCCGGGCTGACCACCGGGTTCGCGGTCGTGCCGGCCGCGCTGCGCGATCCGGTGGCGGGCGCGCTGCGGTCGGCCGGGTGGACGCCGAGCGGGTTCGCGCTGGAGGCCGCGGTGCGCTGGATCGGGGACGGCACGCTGGCCGCGGTCGAGGCGGCGAAGCGGGCCGACGCGGCGGCCCGGCAGCTGCTGGCGCGCGAGGTGCTGGCGGGGCAGCGGCTGCGGGCCGACCCGTGCTCGTACTACCTGTGGTGGGAGCTGCCGGGGGCGTGGCGGGCGGAGACCTTCGTCGCGGCAGCCGCACGGGCCGGGGTCTCGGTCACGCCCGCGACGGCGTTCGCGGTGGATCCGCGGCGCTCGCCGTCCGCCGTCCGGGTCGGGCTCGCGTCGCCGCCGTTGCCGGTGCTGGCGCGGGCGCTGGAGACGCTGGCGCGGATTGCGAACAGCTGACAGATGACAGCTGACGGATTTCGAAATCTGTCAGCTGTCATCTGTCGACTGCCGTCCGCCGGCTGCCCTCTGTGACCCGTCCGGGGTCAGCTGCCCGAGCCGCTGTGGCTCCCCCGGGCTGCCGTGTCCGCCGCACCTCCGGCGCCGACGGCGCGCAGGCGGCTCGCGGCGGTGGCCGCGAGCTGGGGGGCGAGCCGGGCGACGTCCCGGGAGCCGACCACCGCGATCAGGCTCGGCAGCACCCAGCGGACCGGCTGCATGCCGCGCAGCCAGGCCTGGGCGTAGACGTGGGCGGACCGGCGGGCGATCCCCGCGACGATCCGGTCCACCGCGGGCTCCAGCGGGTACGTCTTGTTCGCCGGCCACGGCAGCCGGGACCGCATCTGCTTCAGCACGGTGTCCTCGTCGGCGCCGCGCACCATGTCGGTGTCGGTCCAGCTCAGGTATCCGACGCCGACCTTCACCCCCTGGTGGGCGACCTCGGCGCGGATCGAGTGGGCGAAGGCCTCCACCCCGGCCTTGCTGGCGCAGTACGCGCTCATCAGCGGCGCCGGCGTCAGCGCGGCGAGCGAGGCGATCTGCAGCAGGTAGCCGCGGCTCTCGGTGAGCGCCGGCAGGAAGGCCCGCGCGGTGGCGACGCTGCCGAGCAGGTTCACCTCGATGACCCGGCTGAAGGCCCGGTGGTCGCTGTCCGTCAGCGGTCCGCCGATGGCGATCCCGGCGTTGGCGACGACCGTGTCGATCCGCCCGTAGTGCTCCTTGATCCGGCGGGCGGTGTCGTCGAGCGCGTCGAGGTCGGTGACGTCCACCTCCCAGCTGGTCGCGTCGGGCCCGCACTGGGTGGCGACGGCCTTCAGCTCCTCCGGCTCGAGCCCCAGCAGGGCGACCTTGGCTCCACACCGGGCGAGCTTGCGGGCCAGCGACGCGCCGACCCCGCGGGCGGCCCCGGTGACGACGACGACCTGCGCGGACAACGGCGGGATGGCGTTCATGCGACGGCGGTCCTTTCGTCGGTGGAGTCGCTGGTGGACTCCACAGTGGAGTGGGCAAGGGCGGAGTGGGCGAGGGAGACGGCGGTGTCCCCGGCGGGTTCTGCAGTGGAGTCGGCGGCTGCGGCCGGGACGGGACCAGCGCCGGCGGGCGCACCGACCAGGTGCTCGGCGGCCATCCGGTGGATCTCGGCGGCGACCTCCGACGGCCGCTCCAGCGGCGACATGTGCCCGACCCCGGGCAGCAGCAACAGCCCCTGCGGATCCTGGAGTTCGGCGACCATCCGGTGTGCGTGCACCGGCGGGGTCAGCCGGTCGTTGGTGCCGACCACCACCGCCGTGGGCGCGGTGAGCCGGGCCAGCCCCGCGTGGACGTCCAGCCGGTCGAGCACCGCGGCCCAGTTGGCGCGGACGGCGGTCGGGCAGGCGTGCACGATCCGGGCCGTCGCCTCGACCTGACCGGCGGGCGAACTCGGCCCCATGGTCGCGTACTTGAGCGCCACGCGGCTGAGCGGCGAGACCGGTCCGAGCGGCATCCGGGAGCGCAGCAGCTGCCGGTGCAGGAAGCGGCGCAGGCCCGGGGAGCGAACGCCCGGGGGCAGGACGGTGAGCTCGGCCACCAACTCGCTCGGCCCGGTGGAGATCAGGACGGCGGCGGCGGTGCGCTCGGCGACGTCGGGGCGGCCACCGGCGGCCATGATGGTCATTCCGCCCATGCTGTGCCCGGCCAGGACTGCCCGCTCCCCCGCCGGGACGGTCCGGGCGAGCACGGCGGACAGGTCCTCGGCGAGCGCCCGGGTCGAGTAGCGGGCCCGGCTCGGCGGGATCTCGCTGTGTCCGTGGCCGCGCTGGTCGTAGACCACCACCCGGTAGCGGTCGGAGAGTTCGCGGATCACCGGGGCCCAGAAGGCGGTCGAACAGGTCCAGCCGTGCGCCAGCACCACGGTGGGAGCGCCGGGTTGGCCGTGCACCTCGACGTGCAGCCGGATGCCGTCCGCCGAGCGGACGCTCAACTCCTCGACGGGAACGGGCGGTTCGTACTCGGCAGGCAGATGGACGGAACTCACGCGGTGACCTCCTGGACGGTGCGGGCGGCGGTCGGCACCGCCCGCATGATCAGCTCGTACTCGCCGAGGTCCACCTTGCGGGTGGCGCGGCGGAACGAGGTGGTGGAGCCGGGCCAGAGCACCGTGTTCTTGCCGCTCGGGTCGAGGTACCAGCTGCGGCAGCCGCCGGTGGTCCAGACGGTGCGGTCCATCCGGTGCTGCAGTTCGAGGTTCCACTGCCGCTGGGCGCGCGCGGTCGGCTGCATGGCGGCGGCGCCGATCGAGCCGAGCGTGGTCAACGCGTCGATCATGTAGTTCAGTTGGGATTCGATCATGAGGATCATCGAGCTGTTGCCGAGGCCGGTGTTGGGCCCGATGACGAAGAAGAGGTTCGGGAAGCCGCGCACGGTCGAGCCGCGCAGCGCCTCCATGCCGTCCCTCCACTCCTCGGCCAGGCTGGTGCCGTCGACGCCGAACACCCGGTCCCCGATGGGCATGTCGGTGACGTGGAAGCCGGTGCCGAAGACGATGGCGTCCACCTCGTGCTCGCTGCCGTCGGCCGCGACCAGCGTGGAGCCGCGCAGTTCGCGCAGGCCGGAGGATACGACCTCGGTATTGGCCGCAGCGAGCGCCGGGTAGTAGGTGTTGCTGAGCAGGATCCGCTTGCAGCCGATCCGGTAGTCCGGGGTGAGCTTGGCGCGCAGCGCCGGGTCCTGGATGCCCTGGGCGATGTGGCGTTCGGCGAGCTGCTGGACCAGGCGCAGCATTCCGGGGCGGCGGACGAAGGCGTCGACCTGGAGCTCGCGGAGGGCGAACAGGGTGCCGCGGCGGATCGCCGCGGTGATCGGCAGGCGGCCGTGCAGCCACTTCTCCAGCTGGGTGATCTCGCGGTCGCGGCGCGGCAGGACCCAGGCCGGGGTGCGCTGGAAGACGGTCAGCTTGCCGACCTTGGGCTGGATCGACGGGATGATCTGGGCGGCGGAGGCGCCGGTGCCGACCATGGCGACGCGCTTGCCGGTCAGGTCGAAGTCGTGCTCCCAGCGCGAGGAGTGGAACACCTTGCCGGTGAAGCCGCTCAGCCCGGGCAGGTCGGGGATCTGCGGGTCGGCGAGCGGTCCGGCGGCGGAGACGACAGCGTCGGCGGTCCACTGACCGGCCGAGGTGGTGATCCGCCAGCGGGTCTCGTCGCTCTCCCAACGCGCCTCCAGCACCTCGGTGTTGAACCGCAGGTGGGGGCGGAGACCGAAGACGGTGGCGACCTTCTCCAGGTAGGCGCGGATGTCCGGCTGGCCGGAGAAGCTGCGCGGCCAGTCGGGGTTGGGAGCGAAGGAGAAGGAGTAGAGGTGCGAGGGCACGTCGCAGGCGCAGCCGGGGTAGCTGTTGTCGCGCCAGGTGCCGCCGACGGAGTCCGCGCGTTCCAGGACCACGAAGTCGGTGATCCCGGCGCGGCGCAGCCGGACCGCGGCGCCTAGGCCGCCGAAGCCGGAGCCGATCACCGCCACCCGGACGTGCGGTACGGCCTGGTCCGGCACCGCGGACGTCTCGGACGCGCCGGATCGGGGGCGCTTGCTGCTGGATGCCATGCGGCCTCCTCCTGAGGGTGGGGCGGTGATCGTCGCGCTCTCCGGGGGGCTTGCTCCGGAACCCTGCCAATCGCGCCAGTAATCACTGGCATGGTTGGCAGGGTAGCCCTTGCTGACACCGGATGGAAGAAGCGCGACAGCCCCGGTTCCGGGAGTCTTCCGGGTTCCGGGAGCTTCCCTTCCGCGTTCCGGGAGCCTTTCCGGCCGACGGACCTATGCTGATCGCCGTGGACAAGGTCAGAGCTGCTGCGGGCGACAGAAAACGCGAGTACCGGGTGGAGGAACTGGCCGAAGCGGCCGGCATCACCACCCGCACCCTGCGCTTCTACCGCGAGCGCAAACTGCTCCAACCGCCCCGCAAGGAGGGCCGGATCGCCTGGTACGGCGAGGAGCACCTGGCCCGGCTGCGGATGATCGGCGAGTTGCTGGAACGCGGCCACACCCTCGGCGGCATCGCCGAACTGATCGGCGCCGGCGAGAGCGGCCGGGACGTCGCGGACCTCATCGGACTGGAGGCGGCGATCGTCGCACCCTGGTCGGACGAGGCCCCGGTACGCCTGGACTGGGAGGAACTGAAGGCCGCCTTCGGAGACCAGCTCAGCGAGGAGAACACCGCCGAATCGATCGCCCAGGGCTACATCACCGTCGAGGAGGACGGGATCACCCACGTCAGCCGCCGCCTGATGGACGCCACCACGGAGCTGGTGGCGGAGGGCGTGCCGCTCTCGGCGGTGCTGGACGCCAGCCGGCGCACCCGGGAACACGTGGACGCCATCGCCGAGATCTTCATCGAGGTCGTCAGCGAGCACCTGCTCAGCGCACTGTCCGCCGACACCCCGCTGCCACCCGGCGAGGCGGCCCGGCTCACCGAACGCATCCTGCGGGTGCGGCCACTCGCCCGGACCGTTGCCGACGCCCAGTTCGCCCTCGCCATGGACCGCCGGGTGCACGCCGAGTACGACGAACTGCTGCGCCAGCGACGGGAGAACGGCTCCGAGGCGTAGCGGGCCGGCGCGGTTCCGAGGCGTACCCGGGCTGCAATGCGGGCAGGGATTCCCGCGCCCTGCCCGTACGTCGGAGGTGCCGTCGCTGCCCAGACCCCTCAGCCGCCGCACCGTACTCGGCCTCGTCGCCGGGCTCCCCCCGGGCCTGACGCTCGCCGCCTGCACCTCCGACTCACCTGCCCCGACAGCCGGTTCGTCCGGCAGCGGCGGCACCAGGACCGTCCGGCACGCACGCGGCGAGAGCACCGTACCGGCGCGGGCGGCTCGGGTGGTGGCGCTGGACACCGACGCCCTGGACTCGGTGGTCACCCTCGGTCTCGCCCCGGTCGGCGCCACCACTGTCAGCGCCGGCGCGCCCTTCCCGACCTACCTCCCCGCCGACCGGCTGACCGGGACGAAGGCCGTCGGCGCCATCGGCCAGCCCAGCCTGGAGGCGATCGCGGCGCTGCGGCCGGACCTGATCCTGAGCAACCAGGTCCGCGACGACAAGCGGTACGACGAGCTGTCCAAGATCGCACCGACCGTGCTCTCCAAGACCACCGGACCGACCTGGAAGGAGAACGTCCGGCTGCACGCGGAGGCGCTGGGCCGCCAAGTCGAGGCCGAGGCTGCGGACACCGCGTACCGGACGAAGCTGCGGGACCTGGTCACCGCACTCGGCGGACCGGCCAAGGCCGCCGCCACCCGGGTCGAGATGGCCCGCTTCCTGGCGGGCGCGCCGACCAGGCTGTACCTCAACGACACCTTCGTCGGCTCACTGTTCAAGGACCTCGGGCTCGGCCGGCCCGCCAACCAGGACAAGCCCGGCTTCTCGATCGAGATCAGCCCGGAGCAGGTCGACCAGGCGGCGGCCGACGTCATCTTCTACTCGGCGTACGGGGACGCGGACAAGTCCGACGTGGGCAGGGTCACCGCAGGCGCGCTGTGGAAGAACCTGGATGCCGTCCGGAACGGCCGGGTGTTTCAGGTGGTCGACAGCCTGTGGATGCTCGGCATCGGCTACACCGGCGTGGGGCTGATCCTGGACGGGATCCGCGCGGGCCTCACCCAGGGCTCGGCGAACAGGTGACGGCGGACAGACGACACATAACAGACAACAGCGGACAGCGGACAGCGGACAGCTATTGAAATCTGTCCGCTGTCAGCTGTCATCCCGCCGCCCTCCGCCCCCGGCCGTACCGCGACGGCCGCAGCTTCTGGGGGCCACGGCGGCCTGCCGACCCTGCTAGCCCTCGTCGTCGGTCGCTCCCGGTGCCAGGGCCGGCGACGGGAAGACCCGGCGCG
The DNA here is from genome assembly GCF_044455625.1 of Kitasatospora sp. NPDC051164. Lineage (NCBI taxonomy): Bacteria > Bacillati > Actinomycetota > Actinomycetes > Kitasatosporales > Streptomycetaceae > Kitasatospora > Kitasatospora sp. NPDC051164. Next base: position 265,007 of record NZ_JBITFB010000001.1, read on the forward strand.
CCTCGCCGCCCGACCACCAGACGCCGACCGCGAAGACGGCCGTCGCCTCCAGCAGTCCGGCCCGGTCGAGCCCGCCGCAGTGCACCGGCAGGCAGCCCATGGAAGCCACCAGGGCGGCGACCAGCACGGCGGCCACCGGGTCGTCCGCGCAGTACGGGACGCCGAGCGGAGTGCCGCCCTCGAAAGCGGGCCGCGGCAGGGTCCAGATGCTCTCGTGGCAGATGCCGAACACCTTGGCCACCCGGGCCGCCGGAGCCGTCGAGGCGAGCCGCGCGGCGATGGAGTCGGCGGTTCCCGTCGTGGTCAGGTGCGGGCCGTCCGCGCCCGGGGCCATCGGCACGGTGCAGTCCAGGAGGGTCCGCCCGGCCAGTTCGGCCGCCAGCGGGGCGACCACCGCCACCGCCACCGCGGCCGGTACCGCGACCAGTACGGCCTCCCCGAACCTCGCTGCCTGCGCCGGGTCGCCGCCGTCCACCGCGCCCATCGCTGCGGCCAGTTGCTTCGCCGCCTCCGGGTCGCGGCCGCCCACCAGTACCTCGTGCCCGGCCCGCACCCAGGCCCCGCCGAGGGCCGCCGCCATGGCACCCGTCCCCAGAATGCCGATCCGCATGTCCACTCCTCGCCATCGGTGCCCGACCGCAGTCGGTGCGAACTTCCGTACCCGGCATGCTAGGCGGGCCGATGCACACCGCCCGGTACGCATCGGTTCGGGCAGTATGGCCGCATGCACACCACGAGCCGCTGCGGCGAGATCGAGAAGGGGGACGGCGAGGAGGCCGACGACCTGGGCGGCGGCGCCTTCGCGGCCGACTGCCGCGCCCGGCTGGCCTTCGAGGTGATCGCCAACCGCTGGGACAGCGTTGTCGTCTACGTCCTCGGCGAGCGGGGACCGATGCGCCCGCGGGCGCTGCTCGACCGGATCGGCGGGATCAGCCCGAAGGTCCTCAACGAGGCGCTACGGCGACTGGAGTACAACGGCCTGGTGGAGCACCGCCGTTACGCCGAGGCCCCGCCACGGGTCGACTACGCCCTCACCGAAGCGGGCACGGCCCTGCTCGGCCCGATCCGCGCACTCGGCTCCTGGGCCGTCGAGCACGGCGACGCCGTGCTCGCCGCGCAGGAGCTGCACGACATCGGCCTGTCCTGACGTATCGTCAAACGACAAGAAGCGGCGGGGGCGACGGTGGTCCGCACCCCGTCGCCCCCGCCGCCCATGGCCCTTCCGGCCGGCACCCACGGCCCGGCAGGGCCTCGGTTTCGCCCGAGTCAGGTCAACCCGACTCGATCAGTCCGACCCGGTCGCCCCACCTCAGTTGACGTTGACCGCCGTCCAGGTGGCGGCGACGGCGTTGTACTCCGTGCTGCCCGAGCCGTACAGGTCGGTCGCCGCGCTGAGGGTGGCCGCACGGGCCGCCGCGTAGTCGGTGGTGGACGTGAAGTACGTGGTCAGCGCCTTGTACCAGATCTGCGCGGCCTTGTCCCGGCCGATGCCGGCGAGCGTCGAGTTGTCGTACGTCGGGCTGTTGTAGTTGAACCCGTTGATGCTCTTCGCGCCGCTGCCCTCGGACAGCAGGTAGAAGAAGTGGTTGGCCACGCCGGACGAGTAGTGGACGTCCAGGTTGCCGACGTTGGCGTCCCAGTAGTCGGCGGACTGGCCGTCCCTGCTCGGCTGGTCCATGTAGCGCAGCGGGCTGCCGTCGCCGTTCAGGTTGATCAGTTCGCCGACCCAGTAGTTCGGCGGGTTGGAGGGCAGGTTGGCGTAGAACTCGACCATCGTGCCCATGATGTCGGAGGTGGCCTCGTTGAGGCCGCCGGACTCGCCCGCGTAGTTGAGGTTGGCGGTCGCGGCGGTCACGCCGTGGGTCATCTCGTGGCCGGCCACGTCGAGTTCGGTGAGCGGGGCGGCGTCGCCGCTGCCGTCGCCGTACGACATGCAGAAGCAGTCGTCGCTCCAGAACGCGTTGACGTAGTTGGAGCCGTAGTGCACCCGGCTGAGGGCGCCGACGCCGTCGTTGCGGATGCCGTTGCGGCTGAAGGTGTTCTTGTAGAAGTCCCAGGTGGTGGCGGCGCCGAACTGGGCGTCCACGGCGGCGGATTCGCGGTTGGCGGCGGTGCCGTCACCGAAGGTGTCGGTGGTGTTGGCGAACAGCGAGCCGCTGCCCGAGGTGCCGTTGCTCATGTCGGTGGTGGACTGGCCGCCACGGGTGCCGTCCTTGAGCTGGTACTGCCCGCCGCTCTCCGCGGTGGTCAGCGCGACCTGGCCGACGAAGACGCCCTTGCCGGTGCCGGCGGCGGTCTGCACCTTCTCGTGGGTGGACAGCACCTGGCCGCTCGCCGCGTCGGTGACCAGGACCTGGCTGCTCGGGGTGCCGTCGGCGCGCACGCCTTCGACGGTGGTGCGGTAGGCGAGGCGGGGGTTGCCGTCGGTGGCCCAGACCACCAGTTGGGCCTTGCCGGTCTGGTGGACGTCGGCCAGCGGCGACTGGTCGGCGTCGAGGGTCGCCCCGACGGTGGCCTTGACCGCGCCGGTGGCCTGTGCGGCGGCCTGGTCGGCCGGGACCTTCGGGGTGACGCTCGGCAGGTCGATCCGCGCGGAGACCGCCTTGGAGACCGACTTCACGGCGCCATCGGCCTTCTGGTGGACGACCAGGTCGCCGCCGATCACCGGCAGGCCGGCGTAGGTGCGCTCGAAGCGCAGGTGCCGGGTGCCGTCCTTGTCCACCACGGCGTCCTTGGCGACCAGTTGCTCCTTGTCGCCGAGGCCGAGCGCCTTGGCGAGCGGGCCGGCCTGGCCGCTCGCCACCGCGAGTACGGTCGCGTGCTGCTGGGCGGCCTGGGCCTGCGGCGAGGGCGAGGAGGCGGGGGCGGCCTGGGCGGCGGTGCTCACCTGGATGACACCGGTCAGCAGGGCGGTGGCCGAGAGTACGGCGACAGCCGCGAGCTTTCGCTTCACGTGGGAGTCCTTCCGGGAAACCGCGTCTGGGCGCGGTCGCGCCACGTCCCGGGGGCCGGGTCGGCACCTGTGGGGCGGAACGGGCGCTGACGTGCTGAAATCCCGTGCAGTCGAGCGGCTCGCCACCAAGGGTGGGGGTGGGGGCTACCGCTGGGGATGACCACAAGCATGACAATCCAACAGATGAAATGACAGGTCTACCTCAAGGGTTGGCCAGGTCCCGCCACGGGGTAAAGGGTGTTCAAGTGGCAGGCGAATCGGGGCGATTCACCGCATCCTGCGATTCGTTTCCACTCGAACCATGTCCGACCGCCTGCGCGGCAGCCCTTCGCCCGCCGAACGACCGTCCGGCGGGCGGATTCGATCGACCTGCGATCGACTTTTACATCTGTGTAGAACTTTCCACACGGTCCCTTGACACCCGGGTGGCGAGGGTCCGCCACCCCGCACCCTTGTCCGCGCGCCTGACGACTGCTAGGACTCCTCGGAGGCCTTCACTGGAGCCGCCACTCCTGGGCCGTATTGCCGGGGGTACAGGTCACCATGGTGACCGCGTTGCCCGGACCGTTGTTGGTCATGCAGACCGAGTTCATGTAGTCGGCCAGCGTGTACGAGCCCGCGGTGGAGCCGTTGCGGACGGTCCAGTTGGTGAGGTAGCTGAACCCGTTGCTCAACGCGACCTTCCCGTCCGTGGTCTGGACGAGCTGCGGGCCGCCGTTGTTGCAGGCGTTGAAGAGGATCCACGAGCCGGGGTTGGTCGACCGCACCCAGCCGTACTGCGCGGCGCCGCCGAGCACGATCGGGTTGTCGCCGTTCAGGTTGTCGTCGCGCATCCCGATCGAACGGCCGTCCTTGACGCTGACGATGGTGCTCCAGCTGTTGCCGCCGCAGGACGGGGGCCGGCTCGGGCTCTGCGGGGCCGCGGTGGTGCCGCCGCCCGTGGTCTGGGCCGGCGGCTGCGGGTTCTGGTTGGCAGGCGGGGCGGGCGGGTTGGCACCGCCGCCGGGCTGGTTCGCCTGGCCGCCACCGGACCCGTTGCCGGACGTGCCACCGGACCCGTTGCCACCGGACCCGTTGCCGGAGGTACCACCGCCGGAGGCCGTGCCCGCACCGCCGGTCCGGCTCCCGCCCGAGGCGCCGCCGGCGTTTCCGGCCTGGCCCGGAACCGGGACGGGGGCCTGCTGCTGGTTCGGGGTGCCGGGCGCCGGCTGGTCGGGGGTCGGGGTGGCTGCCGGGGTGTCGGTCGGCGGCAGGGTGGCGGGCCCGGTGGTGGTCGCGGCGGCCGGGCTGCCGGTGACCGGGTTCGCGGAGACGGTGACCACGACCGTCGGCTGGGCGGCGGGCGGCACGGCCGCACCGGAGTCGCCGGGGCTGCGGTCGACCAACAGGGCAGTGGCGGTGCCCATCGAGATGACGACGGGGATGATCACGGGCACCAGCAGGGCGCGCCGGGACCGGCGCTTGCCGGGCTCGGTCTGCGCCTGCGACTGCACCTTCGCGACCTCGTCCGGCGAAGGGGTGGCACGCATGGCGGGAGCGACCACGGCGGCGCCGGCCTTCGCCGACCCGCCCTTGGCCGGGTCGCCCTTGTCCTGCTCGCCCTTGTCCGACGCGCCCTCGGCCGGCTCACCCTTGTCCGACCCGCCCTTGTCCGGCTCGCCCGCGGGCGTCTCTCGCTCGGCTCCTTCCTTGGCTGCCGCCTCGGCTTCTCGCTTGGCCTCCCCCTCGGCCGCCGAGCCGGTGCCGGGCCGGAGGGCGATCGTCCGGCTATTGCCCGTGGCGCTCCCGGATCCGACGCCGCCGAGCGCCGCGCGGGCCGCGGCCGCCATCGCGGCGGCGTCCGCGAACCGCTCCTCGGGCTTCTTGGCCAACGCCCTGGCGACCAGCACCCGGACCGCCGCAGGGAAGGCCTCCGGCAGCTCCGGCACCGGCTGGTTGACGTGCTTGAGCGCGATCTGCAGCGGCCCGTCACCGGAGTACGGCGGCTTGCCCACCAGCAGTTCGTAGCAGACCACGCCGATCGAGTAGAGGTCGGTGGCCGGCCCGAGGGACAATCCCTCGGCCTGCTCCGGGGACATGTAGAGCGCGGTGCCGATGATCGCGAACGGGGCGGTGAGCTTGGTGCTGGCGATCGCCCGGGCGATGCCGAAGTCGGTGACGGCCACCCGGCCGTCGGTGCGCACCATCAGGTTGGACGGCTTGATGTCCCGGTGCACGATGTCCCGCCTGTGCGCGGCGTGCAGCGCGTCCAGGGCGCCGGCCACCAGGCCGAGGGCGCGCTTCACGGTCATCGGGCCGGTGTCCTCGAGCACCTGGTCCAGCGGACGGCCGTCGATCAGCTCCATGACGATGTAGGCGCAGCGCTCGTCGCCGTCCGCACCGCTCTCGCCGTAGTCGTGGACGTGCACGACGCCCGGGTGGTCGATCGCGGCGACCAGCTGGGCCTCCCGGCGGAAGCGCTGGGCGGCGGTGCCGTCCTCGAACAGCTCCGAGCGGAGGATCTTGACCGCCACCTGTCGCGCCAGCACGGTGTCCTCGGCCCGCCAGACCGAGCCCATCGCGCCGCCGCCGATCTTCTCGACCAGCCTGTACCGCCCGCCGAGCACGGTGCCCGCCCCGCTCATGCCCCTGTCCCCCCGTGTGTCGTGACCCTCCCCGACGGGTCGTCGGCACACAGTGTGCCAGAGCGTGTCGTGTCCTCAGCCGCTCGGATGTGCAAAGGAATTGAGCACAACTGCCAGAGCCTTGTCAGACCTTCCGGATGTATCGGGCGTGGTCGGACACCTCCAGCGCGGCCGCGATGACCGCCCTGGGCCGGTCGGCGTGGACGGCATGACCGGCGCCGCGCACCACGATGTGCGTTCCCCTGATGGCACCGGACGCGATCTGCGACTGCAGGGCGGTCCACCGGGAGCGCAGCACCCCGGGCAGCCCCTCGGTCGCGCTGAGCACGGCCACCGGCACCTCGGGCAGCCGCGCCGTGGAGCGGCGGCGCCGGATCTCGGGGGCGGCGACGGTCGTCAGCCGGTTCTCGGCGAGGACGGTCCACCGCTGGTGGTGGTGCGCGACCACGGCCGCTTCGGCCCGGGCGATCGGATCCGCCGCTCCGGGCGAGGAGGGCGCCAGCGCCGCACGGAGCAGCCACATCCGGTTCAGCGCGGCTTCGGCGACGCGGATGGCCGGCGGCTGGAACTCCTCGTGCGCCGGGTCCACCAGGACCAGGCCGGCCACCAGCTCCGGCCGCTGCCAGGCGAGGAGTTGGGCCAGTTGGCCGCCCCAGCTGTGGCCGACCAGGACCGCCGGCCCTGCGTCCAGGTGCCGCACCAGGGCGGCGAGGTCCTCGAGCTGACCGTCCAGGGTCGGAGCTGCGGCCCGGGCCACGGCCAGGCCGGTGGCGCGCCCTGTGGCGCCACCTGTCGCACCGCCTGTCGCGCGGCCTGTCGCACGGCGGGGCTCGCTGGCGCCGAGTCCGGCCCGGTCGTACGCCACCACCCGCCCGTGCCGGGCGAGTTCGGGCAGGACGGGCGTCCAGGTGAGCGACGGGGTGCCGCAGCCTGCGATCAGGACCACCGGCGCGCCGCCGCCCTGCCCGGCCTCGACCCAGCGCAACGCCCTTCCGTCGCGGTCGAGTTCGCCCGACCGCACCCCGCCGGGAGTGCACTCGGCGAATGCCCGCGCGATGGTGTCCTGGACACTCCGCAGGCCCGGCCCGCTCCGCGTCCCCCGCTTGCCTTGCATGATGTGCACGTACGGCCCCCTGGATCCGTCGCTCGGTCCCGTTCCCCCGATGCCCGCGGTCGTTACCCCGATGCCCAGCGCGACGCGACCCGACTCCTCGTCAGGCACCCGACGTTGCCCGCCGGTCCGCTCCGACGCCCGAACTCCGTCGGTCCGGGCAATGAACCGGAGGCCAACAGATCGGGCGCGGACCGTGCCGGCGGGGCCGGACGCGGCCGGGGCGGGCAGGCGAGCCGGCGGGCAGGTCGGCGGAAACCGGACGTGGGCGGACCCGCGGACGGGCCTCAGGCCGGCAGGACGCGCTTCAGCAGGCCGAGCAGCGCCTCCCAGTGCCGTTCGTCGGCGGCCGCGTCGTAGCGGATGGTGTCGGCCTGGGTGTATCCGTGCAGGGCGCCGGTGTACACCTCGGCCCGGTACCGGACGCCGGCGGCGGTGAGGGCCTCGGCGAGCCGGTCGATCTGCTCGGGCGGCAGCGACTCGTCCTGGTCGGCGTGGCCGAAGTACAGCTCGGCGGTGATCCGGTGGGCGCCCAGGTGCGGGCTGTCAGGGCGCTCAGTGGCGAGGTTGCCGCCGTGGAAGCCGGCCGCCACAGCGATCCGGTCCGGGTGGCTGGCGGCGGTGCGCAGGGCGAGGAGGGCGCCGCGGCAGTAGCCGGTGAGGCCGACCGGGCCGTCCTGGACCAGCGGGGACTCGGCGAACCAGCGCAGGTAGGCGTCCGCGTCGCGCTCGGTCACGTCGGGGGTGAGGGTGGCGAGCAGCGGGATGAGCCGGCCGAAGAGCCTGTCGTCGCGCTCCGGGTCGATGAACTCGGGCAGTTCGACGACCGGCGCGCGGCCGTTCCGGTAGTAGGCGTTGGGGACGAGCACGGTGTACCCGGCCGCGGCCAGGCGGTCGGCCGTGCTCTTCAGATGCGGCCGGAGCCCGAAGGCGTCCATGTAGAGGAGGACGCCCGGGTGGGCCCGATCGTCGTCGGGGTGGGCGAGGTAGGCGTCGGCAGTGCCGTCCGCCGTCCGGATGTTCACGAGGGTTCCACGCACGGTCATGGTGAGGGCGCTCCTTCCGTTCGTGCGGCAGCGTAACCGGTCGGCGCGGCACCCGATCCGAACGGGCCTTCGGGGAACGCCCCTGCCCCGGTGCGGCGTTGAGCGGACATGGGGTTGATCGTGGGTGTGGTGGCGGCAGTGGCGGCAGTGCTGGGACTGGCCGTGCTGGCGGCGTGGCAGATCCGGGACGAGGCGTCACCGCGTCAACGGCAGCGCGGGCCCGGGGTGGGCTTCGGCATCGGCGGGATGGACGAGTTGCACGCGCTGTTCAGCCCGGGAAAGCGGATACAGGTCGAGCAGAAGAAGGAGCAACTGGCGCTGCGGGACGACGCGCAGGCCGGATCACCGCCGCACTTCGGCGTGGACCTGGACCGGGGCGTGGCGGTGCTGCCCGGCGGGACCGGAGACCCTGCGCCCGGCCCGGCGCCGCGCGACGGGAGCTGAACGGGCCCGACCGGTCAACTCCCCCAGGTGCGGGAGCAGAGCACCAGCCGGTAGCCGTCCGGGTCGGCTATCGTCACGCCGAACTCGTCCCAGTACGGGTTGTGGGCCTTGACCCGGGTGCCGCCGGCCGCCTCCAGCCGGGCGACCAGGGCCTCGTCCACCGGCGTGCCGAGGTAGACGACGAACAGGTCGTCCGGCGTCGGGGTGGGCTCCAGCGGCCGCTCCGGGTCGTGGGTGAGTTCGAAGTGCCAGGAGCCGCCGGGCGGGCCGACCATGAGCAGGTCGTGCTCGCCGGACACCCGCTCGGTGGTGCGCCACAGCACGTCGAGACCGAGGCCGCCGACATGGAACCGCTCGGCCGCCGCGAGGTCGCGCGAGGGGCGGGCGATCCGGACCCGCATGGTGGAATCGATCATGCCGGTGACCATAGCCGATGCCACTGACAACGAACCCCGGTGCGCAGCACGGTTACGGACGGGCCGTCAGGGCCGCCATGGATACGGCCGGGCCGTCAGAGCCGTTGCAGCCGTTCCTCGTCGGTCGTGCGCGGGCAGGTCAGGCAGGCGACGGCCTCGGGCTTGACCGCGTAGTAGAGGCAGCAGCCGAGCCGGGTGCGGGTGTGGTGGGCCCGCCCGTCGGGGGTGCGCAGGCGGCGGAAGTCGGCGGCGCCCGGGAGCGGCTGGGTGCCGCCGGGCAGGACGGCCTCGGCGGCGGCGACGGCGGCGTCCTCCGCGGCAGCTTCCTTCGAGGCAGTGTCCTTCGAGGCGGCGCTGTCCGCCTCGCCGAGCATCCGGCCGAGGTACCAGATGGCGGAGGCGAGATCGTCCGTCACCATGCCCCAGAGCGCCCGGTCGCGGCGCCGGGTGGGCCCGGCGAGCGCCGCGAGCACCGGCTCGACGTGCGCGACCACGGCGGCCCGCAGTTCGGCACGGAGCTCGTCGTCGCCGGGGAGGGTCACGTGACCGCGTGGACGCAGCGCGAGCGTGCCGGTGGGGGCGTGCAGCCAGAGGTCGGCGGGGTCGACGACGGGGACCCGCCGGGCGAGGTGCCAGGGGCCGGCGACGATCAGGCAGGTCGACCAGACGTAGTGGTGCAGCAGCCGGGAGGCGGTGACATGCGGTCGCGGGGCGCGGCCGTGCTCGGCGGCGATGCGGGCCTCCTCGCCGGCCAGGACGGCGGCCAGCGCCCGTTCTTCGGTGGCGAGTTCGGCTCCGGAGTACCAGCCGTCGGCGGCGCGCGGGGCGGGCTCGGCGGCATCGAGCAGGCGCAGCTCCAGCACCGGGCACAGCTCCAGCAGCCGCCGGTAGTCGCCGACGAGCGCGGTGGACGCCGCGAGCGGCAGGGCGCCGCGAGGCACGACGGGCAGGGGTGTTCCGGGAACCATCGACACTCCCGAGATCGATTCCGCGTGATCGATTAAGGTGAGGCTCACCTTACAATGCCTCATGTCGCTCGGCGACCACGCAGGACCTCGCCGATCGACACATTGATCCGGCACGCCGGACCCGTCGGGGATCGGTCCGGGGGGCAGTCGGGGGGTCAATCGGGACCGGTCGGGGGCAAACCAACCCCGCCTTGACGAACTTAGGTAACCCTAACCTAAGATATCGCCTCGTGCTGAGAACCGAACCGTCGGCCTCCACAGCCCCGGCGACGCCTCGTGCCTCGGCGGTCCGGCAGCCCTTGCTGCTGGCCGCCGGCGTGTGCGCGCTCGTGCTGTGTGCGGCCCTGAGCCTGGCCCTGGGCTCCCGATCCATTCCGCTGTCCGCCGTTGTCGACGCCCTCACCGGCGCCGCCCACGGCGGTGACGCCGATGTGGTGACGGGCCTTCGGGTCCCGCGCACGCTCATCGGGCTGGCCGTCGGGGCCGCGCTCGGCGTCGCCGGGGCGGTCGCCCAGGGCGTCACCCGCAACCCGCTGGCCTCCCCGGTCACCCTCGGCATCAACGCGGGCGCGAGCCTCGCCGTGGTCGCCGCGATCTACGTGCTGGACCTCTCCCGCCCGGTCGAGTACGTCTGGTTCGCCTTCGCCGGAGCGGCTGTCGCCGCCGTCGCCGCGTACGCGATGTCCCGGCGCGGCGGGGACCTGGACCCGGTCCGGCTCGCGCTCGGCGGCACCGTACTCACCGTGGTGCTCACCTCCTGGACCTCGGCGCTGATGCTGGCCAGTCACCGCACCCTGGACGAGGCCCGGTTCTGGCTGGTCGGCTCGATCGCCGGGCGGCACCTGGACACCCTCACCCCCGTCCTGCCCTTCCTCGCGCTCGGACTGGTCGGCGCCCTCGCCATCTCGCCCGCGCTCAACGCGCTGGCCCTCGGCGACGAGACCGCGCAGTCGCTGGGCGTGCCGGTGGCCCGGATCCGGGTGGCCGGGGGGCTCGCCGTCGTTTTGCTCGCGGGCAGTGCGGTGGCCGTCGCCGGGCCGGTGGCGTTCATCGGACTGGCCGCCCCGCACCTGGTCCGCCCGCTGCTCGGCAACGACCACCGCTGGCTACTGCCCGGCTGTCTGATCGCCGGTCCGCTGCTGCTGCTCACCGCCGACGTGCTCGGCCGACTGGTGGTCCGCCCGTCCGAGATCGAGGTCGGCATCGTCACCGCCTTCCTCGGCGCACCGCTGCTCGCGGTGCTGGCCCGGAAGGTGGCCCGGTGACCGCGCTCCTCCTCCCCGCCCGGGCCCTCGCCCGCCGCCGGACCCGTACCGCCGTCTGGTCGCTGGTCGCCGCCGCGCTGCTGGTGCTGCTGACCGGGGTCGCGCTCGGCACCGGGCAGGTCGGCATCCCCGTCTGGGACGCGCTGCGCGCGCTCGTCGGACAGGGCGATCCCGGCAACGTCCTGGTGGTGCAGCAGTTCCGCGCGCCCCGCGTCGTCTCCGCCCTGATCGCGGGCGCCGGACTGGCGATGGCCGGCTCGATGCTGCAGCGGCTGTTCCGCAACCCGCTGGCCGCCCCCGACACCATCGGCATCACCGGCGGCGCCTCCTTCGGCGCGGTGCTGATGCTCGCCACCGGCGCCTCCCAGCAGCTGATCCCGCTGGCCGCGGTCGGCGGCGGGCTGCTCGCGGCGCTGCTGCTCGGCGGCTTCGCCTGGCGCTCGAAGATGGCCGTCACCCGGCTGGTGCTGGTCGGCCTGGCGGTGCAGCAGGGCCTGGCCGCCGCCGTGAACCTGATGATCGTACGGTTCCCGGCCGAGCTGGCCTCCTCGGCGCTGCAGTGGACCACCGGCTCGCTCTACGGCCGCAACTGGACCGAGGTGTGGATCGGCGGCTCCGCCATCGCGCTGACCGCCGTCGGCGCCCTGCTCTGCCAGCGACGGATCGCCGTGCTCGACCTCGGCGACGACTCCGCCGGCGGCCTCGGCCTCAACCCGGCCCGCGACCGGCTCTGGCTGCTGCTGCTCACCATCACCCTCGCCTCGCTGGCCGCCGCCCTCACCGGACCGGTCGCCTTCGTCGCGCTCGCCGTCCCGCACCTCGTCCGGCTGCTCGCCGGGCCGCCCACCCTCGGCACGCTCGGCCTCACCGCGTTCACCGGCGCCGTGCTGCTGCTCTCCGCCGACCTCCTGGTGCTCCACGTGATCCCCGTCCACGGCCTGCCGGTCGGTGCCGTCACCGCCACCCTCGGCGCGCCCTGGCTCCTGGTGCTGATGATCCGCCAGGGCCGGCTTCCCCAGAGGAGCAGCTGATGACCTCCGTCGAGACCTCCACCGCGGCCATCGCCGTGCCCGCCGCCGCAACGTCCCCGGAGACCTCCGCCGTGCCCGCTGCCGGGACCTCCCCCGCGACCTCCCCCGCGACCTCCACTGTGGCCGCCGCCGTGCCCGCCGCTGTGCCCGCGAACCGGCTGGCCGCCCGGGGCCTCGGCCTGCGCTACGGCGACCGCACCATCGTCGAGGGGCTCGACCTCGAACTGCCCGGCAACGCCGTCACCGCGATCGTCGGACCGAACGCCTGCGGCAAGTCGACGCTGCTGCGCGGGCTCGTCCGACTGCTCGACCCGGCCGCCGGCACCGTCACCCTGGACGGCGCGGACATCCACCGGATGCCCGCCCGGGCGCTCGCCAAGCGGATGGGCCTGCTTCCTCAGCAACCGGTCACACCGGAGGCGGTCACCGTCGAGGCGCTGGTACGGCTCGGACGGTACCCGCACCAGCGGCTGCTCAGCCCGTGGTCCAAGGCCGACCAGGCCGCCGTCGAGGAGGCGCTGGAGCGCACCGGCACGGCCGAACTGCGCGACCGGCAGGTCGACCGGCTCTCCGGCGGGCAGCGTCAGCGGGTCTGGATCGCGCTCGCGCTCGCCCAGGAGACCGACCTGCTGCTGCTCGACGAGCCGACCACCTTCCTGGACCTGCGTCACCAGCTCGACGTGCTCGACCTGGTCGCCGACCTGCACGCCGAGGCCGGACGCACCGTCGTCATGGTGCTGCACGACCTCGGGCAGGCCGCCCGGTACGCCGACCACCTGGTGGTGCTCAAGGACGGGCGGCTCGCGGCCGCCGGTCCGCCGTCGGAGGTGCTGACGGCCGAGCTGGTGGAGACCGTCTTCCAGGTGCCGTGCCGGATCGTGCCCGACCCGGAGACCGGCACGCCGCTGGTCGTCCCGCGGGCGCGGAATCGGGCACGGAATCGGGCACGGTGCTCCGGTGCCGCCCCCGCTGCCTCCACCGGCTCCACTTCCTCCGCTGCTTCGACTGCTTCCGCTGCGTCCGCTGACTCCGTGGCGCACTGAACTTCCCTCCCCCGTCCCCCGTTCGACCCGATCCAAGGAACCCCGATGAACCGCCGACTCCCCGTCGCCGCCCTCGCCGTCGCCCTCTCGACCACCCTGCTCGCCGCCTGCGGCAGCAGCGGGGACGGTGCCAAGTCCGGCGGCGACTCCGCGGCCTCCGCCTCGGCCGGCACCGCCGCCGGGTTCCCGCGCAGCGTCAAGCACGCCGCCGGCACCGCCGAGCTCAAGAGCCGGCCCAAGCGCGTCGTCGTCCTGGACAGCGGCGAGCTGGACGACGTCACCCTGCTCGGCATCACGCCGGTCGGCGCGGTGTCCCCGCACATGAAGACCGAGGGCGGGTTCCCCAACTACCTCAAGGACAAGATCAAGGACACCAAGGACGTCGGCCCGATGAACGAGCCGAACCTGGAGCTGATCGCCTCCCTCAAGCCCGACCTGATCCTCTCCTCCAAGGTCCGCCACGCCAAGGTGTACTCCCAGCTGAACGCGATCGCCCCGACCGTGCTGGCCGAGACCACCGGGTTCCCGTGGAAGGAGAACCTGGCGCTGTACGCCCAGGCGCTCGGCAAGGAGGACGAGGCCAAGAAAGCGCTCGCGGACTACGAGGCGCGGGCGAAGAAGCTCGGCGAGGAGATCAAGGCCAAGTTCAACGGGACCGTGCCGACCGCGTCGGTGGTCCGCTTCGTGGCCGGGCCCACCCGCCTGTACGCCAAGTCCTCCTACAGCGGCGTGGTGCTCAAGGACGTCGGCCTGGCCCGCCCGGCCTCGCAGGAGGTGGACCAGAACATCGTCGAGGTCAGCGCCGAGCAGATCAACCAGGCCGACGCCGACCTGGTGTTCGTCACCACCGCCGACGACCCGACCAAGACCAAGGAGAGCGAGGTCCAGCAGACCCCGGTCTGGCAGGGCCTGAACGCCGTCAAGAACAACAAGGTGTTCAACGTCCCGGACGAGACCTGGATGTCCGGCATCGGCGTCCAGGCCGCCGACGCGATGCTCGTCGACATCGCCAAGGCCGCGGGTGTGGACGCGCCCCAGTAGTCGTCCCGCGAACGCCGGCGAACGGATGACAGCTGACAACCGACAGCTGACCGACAACAGCTGGCAGATGACATGTAACAGATTTCGAAAGTTGTCAGCTGTCATCCGTTCGCCCACCCTCCTCCGCCATCCCTCCGAGGACTCTCCATGCGGCTCTACCTGCTCGCCCTGAACCCCACCGACTCGGTCACCACCGGCTTCCTGCCCGCCGCCGCCCAGCTCGGGCTCGACGTCACCGTCCTGACCGACTGCGCCGAACCCCACCGGCAGGCCTACGCCGCGCTCCCCTTCGCGGCGCCCGAAGTCCTGGAGTGCGACGTGCGCGACTTCCGCGCCGTCGTCAGCCTGGTCTCCCGCCGTGCCCTGGCCTCCCCCGACCACGCGCCCGACGCGGTGTTCAGCAACAGCGACCACCTGCAGACCCAGACCGCCCTGGCCGCCGAGTACTTCGGCCTCCCAGCCAAGGACTGGAAGGCCGCGCTGCGCGCCAAGGACAAGGGCCAGCTGCGCCGCCACCTCGCGCTGACCGGCCAGGACACCGTCTGGTCCGCCGAGTTGGCCCCCGGGCAGGACCCGGCCGAGCTGGACCCGCCGTTCCCCTGCGTGGTCAAACCGCGCGAAGGGGTGGCCAGCGAGGACGTCACCCTGGTCGCCGACGCCGCCGAACTCGCCCAGCGCTGCCAGGAGATCCAGCACCGCAGGGCCGGAGCGACCCTGGTGGTCGAGGAGTTCCTGGATGGGCAGCTGTACACCCTGGAGACCCTCGGCGACGGCCGCCGCCGACACGTCCTCGGCGGCTTCCGCACCCGGCTCTCCCCTCCGCCGGACTTCATCGAGGAGGTGCTCACCTTCGTCCCGGCGCACCCTCAGCCGGTGGTCGACCAGGTGTTCGCCCAACTCGACGCGCTCGGTGTGGGACTCGGCGCCTGCCACACCGAGTTCGTCCTCCAGCCGGACGGCCGCGCCCGCATCATCGAGGTCAACTACCGCGCCATCGGCGACCAGTGCGACCTGATGCTCGCCGAGATCCTCGACATACCCCTGTTCGAGCTCATCCTCGGCGTCCACCTGGGCCGCGAACTGCCCGCCGACCTGGCCGAGCGGTGCGCCGCCACCCCCCGCCGGGCCCGTAACGAGGCGGTGTGCGCCGACCGCGCCGGCGTCCTGACCGCCGCCCCCGGTCCGTCCGACGAGGTGCGCGACGGCGTCCGGCTCGCATACTGCCCGCTGCGCGCGCTCGGCGAACGCCACGAGCACTACCGCACCAACCGCGACTACCTGGGCGTCATCTGGGCCGTCGGCGCCGACCAGGGCGCGGTGGACGCCGCCGTCGCCCGTTTCCTCGCCGCCAACCGCTGGGAGATCACCCCGTGACCGCCGGAGACCGGCCCGCAGCCGCCGAGGCCCGCCCCACCTGCGACGCCCGCCCGATGAGCGACGTCCACCCCACCAGCGACGCCCGCCCGATGAGCGACGTCCACCCCACGAGCCAGGGCCGTCCCACCACCGCCGCCGAGCAGCTCACCCTGCGGGTGCTCTCCGCCCTGCTCCGCGAGGACGTCCTCGGCCTGCGAACCAGCGGCGCCGTCGAGGAGCGTCCGGACGGCCCCTGGCTGACCGTCGCCGAGCTGCGACTCGCCCTGCCGGTGGCCCCGGAGGGCTTCCAGTGCGAGTACGCCGCCCGACTGCCGCTGCTGGAGCTCGACGGGCACCGGATCACCGGCCCGGACAGCGTCGTGGCGGCCCTCGCCGGGCTGGCCGAGGCCGAGGACCGGCCCGGCTGGGCGGACTTTGCCGAGGAGTGCCGGCAGACCCTGACCACCATGGAGCTGCACGAGCGGGCCCGCGCCGAGGTGCACGACCGGCTGACCGACCTGTACGGCGCCGACCCGACCGACTGGACCGGCCTCGCCGCCGCCCTCGGCTACGACACCCTGGCCGCCTACCTCGATCACCCGGTCTACCCGACCGCGCGCGGCCGCTCCGGCCTCACCGGTCCCCAACTGCGTGCCTACGCACCCGAGTTCCATTCGGCTTTCGAACTGCGCTGGCTGGCCGTGCCAACCGACGCGCTGACCGTCCACGGCGAGCGGCCGCTGCCCGGCTGGTGGCCCACCCCGGCCTGGCTCGGCCTCGCCGACCAGTGCCCGGGCGACGGCTGGACCACCCTGCCGATCCACCCGCTCACCGTCGGCGCGCCGCTGGACGAGGCACTGGCGGCCACCGGCCTGGCCGACCGCGCGGTGCTCGCCGAACGGCCGTACCTGACCGTCGTCCCGACCCTGTCCATGCGCACCGTCGCCGTCGCCGACGACCCCGCCTGCCACCTCAAACTCCCGCTCGCCACCGCCACCCTGGGCCGCCTCAACCGCCGCACGATCAAGCCCGGCACACTGGTCGACGGCGCGGCCGGCCAGCGGCTGTTCGAGGCCGTCCTGGAGCGCGAGCCTCGGTTCGCCGGCCGGATCCTGCACGCCGACGAGCAGACCTGGGCGCACGCCGGGCACGAGCTGCTGGCCGTCCTGCTGCGCCGCTACCCGGCCGGACTGGAGGGGGCGTCGACCCTCCCGCTGGCCGCCTTGTCGGCCCCCGCACCGGACGGCCGCCTGGTCATCGACCACCTCGCCGACCGCTACCACGGCGGCGACGTCCTGGCCTGCTACGACGCCCTGCTGGAGCTGCTGCTGGACTGGCAGACCACGCTGTTCGGCTACGGCATCGCCCTGGAGTCGCACCAGCAGAACACCTCGCTGGTGCTCGACCGGGACGGCCTGCGGCTGCTCTACAAGGACGACGACGGCCCGCGCGTGCACACCTCCCGGATGACCGCGGCCCTCGGTGAACTCGCCCCTTCCGTCGCCGAGTTCGACGACCCGCGGATCTTCGGCGACGACGACCGGGCGCTCACCGACCTGTTCGCCACCATCACCGGCCACCTCTGCACCGGCTCGCTCGCCTTCGGCCTCGCCGACCACGGCCGAGCCGAACTCCCGGACGCCCTTGCCCTGTTGCGCAAGCGCACGGCGGAGGCCATCAAACGGCTCGGGCCGGTGGGCGAGCCGCTGCGAACGGTCCTGCTGGACGCCGAGCGTCTGCCGGTCAAGGCCATGGTCACCGCCGGCACGCTGCTCAGCAAGCAGCGTTCGGGCGCCGCCGACATCAACAAGCACTACACCAGCGGCCCCAACTACCTGCGCGACCAGCCGGGCGACCATCTGCGCGACGCCGCACGCGACCCCGCGAGGGGTGCCGTACGCGACCCGGCACAGGGCGCCGTAGGCGACGCCGCGCACGCCGACGGGACCACCCGATGACCGTGGAGACCCTGCCGCGGCAGTCGAAGCCCTCGGCCGCGCAGTCCGGCGGCCTCGGCCGACGCCAGGTGCACGCCGTCGCGGCCTGCTATTTCGTCGCCTCCTTCGCCGCGCTCGGCCTGCCGCCGTACCTGACCGCGATCCTGCCCGGACTCGGCGACCCCCAGGCCCGCTGGGCCGGCGTGCTGTACATCGTGCCGACGGTGTTCAGTGGGATCGGCGCGCCGCTGTGGGGCCGGCTGGCCGACCGCTTCGGCCGCAAGCGGCTGCTGCTGCGCGCCCAACTCGGGCTCACCGTCTCCTTCCTGCTGGCCGGAGCCGCCGACAGCCTGCCCGCCTTCGCGCTCGCGCTGGTCCTCCAGGGCTTCCTCGGCGGCACCTTCGCCGCCACCAACGGCTACCTGGCCGCCGCACTCGACGGGAGTCGCCTCTCCCGCGCGCTCACCCTCATGCAGGGCAGCGCGCGGGCGGCCCTGGTGGCCGCGCCGATCCTGGTCGGGGCACTCTCCCCGTGGATCGACCCGCACCGCCAGTACCTGGTGATGGGCGTGCTCCCGCTCACGGCTGCGGTGTTCCTCTCGCTGCTGCCCGAACCGGAGTGCCCCGAGGCCCCGGAGGCCACCGCGGGCCGGGCGCCCGAGAAGACCGTCACGGCATCGCTCCTGACGCTCTACGTCTTCGAGTTCGCCTTCGTCTTCGCGACGGTCATCTCCTTCCCGTACCTCATCGCCCTTGCCGAACAGCGCCTGCCCGGTGTGGACGGCATCACCACCGGCGTGCTCTTCGCCCTGCCGCACCTGTGCTACCTGGTGTTCGCCGCCCGCACCCACACGGTGTTCGACTCCCGTCCGCACACCGGCATCGCGCTCGGCTTCGGCTTCGTCGCGCTCGGCCTGGCCGGACACGCCGTCGCGTGCTCGCTGCCCGTGTTCATCGCCGTCCGACTGCTGCTCGGGGCCGGGCTCACCCTGGGCCTCGTGTGCCTCGCCGTGCTCGCCGCCGGGGCCGCCAAGGGGCGCGCGCCCGGCCGGATGTTCGGCACCCTCGAACTCGTCTCCAAGGGTGGCGCCGTCGCCGCCGGCGCCGTCGCCGCGCTGGTCAACGGGCGATTCGGCGCCGCCGCCCCCGTGGTGGCCGGAACCGCCGCCGCCCTGCTGGCCGCCGTCGCGGCCACCGCACTCACCCTCCCGTCCCTCCGCCAGCGCTGGAGTCGCCGATGACCGCCGAGCAGATGACCGACGAGCCGACGGCCCACGAGCCGACCGCCCCCGCGCCGATCACCGACGCACCGATCACCCACGCACCGATCACCCACGCGCACCGCATCGGTGCGGGCCCGAGCACCGGAGAACTGCCCACCGCCGACGAGGTGGTGGCCCACACCCTGCTGAACTGCCTGCTGCGCGAGGTCTCCGCGCCCGAGCACCAGACCGCCGCCGACGACGGCCGTCTGCTGCTGCGGCTGCCCCGCCGCGGCGCCCTGCTGCGAGTCGCCCTGCGCCGTACCTCGCTGCTCGGTGCACACCGCTTCACCGGGCCGGTCGAGGTCGAACGGGATGGCGACTGGGCCGAGCTGGGTTGGCAGGAGCTGGCCGGGTACGTCCAGGACGAGCTGGAGCTGCGCACCGGCACGGTCAACGAGGAGTTCCTCGACCAGGTGGCGTCCAGCCACGACGGGGTCCGCCAGGGCCTCGCCCGCCGTCCGGCCGCCGGCGCCGACCGCTACCTGGAGTCCGAGCAGGCCCTGCTGTTCGGACACCGCTTCCACCCGGCCCCCAAGTCCCGCTCCGCTGCCCGCGGCGACTGGCGCCGGTACGCCCCGGAGTCCCGCGCGGACTTTCCCCTGCGCCACCTCGCCGTCCGCCCCGAACTGCTGGCCGAGGAGTCGCTGGACGGGAGCGTCAGCGCGCTGCTGGACGGCCTCGGCGAGGTGCCGGACGGCTACCGACTGCTGCCCGTCCATCCCTGGCAGTACCAACTCATCGGCGACCACCCGCTGTTGCGCGACGCCATGGCCCGAGGCGATGTCCTCGACCTCGGCCCGCGCGGCGAGCGGTTCACCGCCACCGCATCCGTGCGAACCCTGCACGGTGCCGACGCCTTCCTGAAGTTCAGCCTCAACGTCCGCATCACCAACTGCCTGCGCAAGAACGCCGCTTACGAGCTCACCGGCGCCGTCGCGCTCACCCGGCTGCTCGCCCCGGCGCTCGCCGACCTCGCCCGGCGCTTCCCCGACGCGGCGATGCTCCGCGAGCCGGCCTTCCGCACCCTCGCCCTGCCCGGCGCCGACGGCCACCCCGACCGGGCGCTGTACGAGGGCTTCGGCCTGATCGTCCGCGAGGGCTTCGGCGGCGTACTGCGCCCCGACGTCACCCCACTGCTCGCGGCCGCCGTCGCCGACGAGCACCCGACCAGCTCCGCGCACATCTCCCGGCTGCTGGGCGGCAGTTCGGACATGGTTCCGGACGGCGCGGCGGCGCTGGAATGGTGGCGCGCCTACCTGCGGCTGCTCCTCCCGCCGGTCCTGGCCGCCTACTTCGACCACGGCGTGGTGCTGGAGCCGCACCTGCAGAACGTGCTCATCGGCGTGGACGCCACCGGGCACCCGGTCCAGGTGCTCCTCCGCGACCTGGAAGGCACCAAGCTCGTCCCCGAGCACAACGCCGACATCCTCGCCGCCCTCCCGCCCGAGGTGGCCGGACCGATGACGTACGACGCCGAGCGCGGCTGGGACCGGGTGGTCTACTGCCTGCTCGTCAACCACGTTTCCGAGCTCCTCGCCGCCCTCGCCGACCGGCACCCCGAGCTGGAATGCGCGCTCTGGCAGGCCGTCCGGGACACCCTGGAGGAGTACGGCACCGCCCACGGCTGCCCGCCCCGGCTGCGCGCCCTGCTCGCCGGCGTCCCACTGCCCGCCAAGGCCAACCTGCTGACCCGCTGGGAGCGCAAGGCCGACCGCGAGGCCGACTACGTCCGGATGCCCTCGCCGCTGGCCGGCTCCGTCCTCGCCGAGGCCGCCCGCATGCCCGTCCGCCTTCCCGCCAGGAGCATCGCCCGATGACCGAGACCGTCCGCGCCGGCGAAACCGTCCGCGCCACCGAGACCGACCGCGCCACCGAGACCGTCCGCAGCCACGTCGCCGCCCTCGTGCCCGACGAACTGCCCGCCTACGTCTACGACCTGGCCGCACTGCGCGAGCACGCCGCCGCCCTCCGGGCCGCACTGCCCGAACGGGTCGAGCTGTACTACGCCGCCAAGGCCAACCCGGAGGCGCCGCTGCTCATCGCGCTGCGCGACGCGGTCGACGGCTACGAGGTCTCCAGCGGCGGCGAGTTGGCGCACGTGCGGGCCGCCGTGCCGGACGCTCCACTGGCCTTCGGCGGACCGGGCAAGACCCCGGCCGAGATCGCCGCCGCGGTGGCGGCCGGGGTGCACCGCTGGCACATCGAGAGCGAGCAGGAACTGCACCGCCTCGCCGCCGCGCTCGCGGACCGGCCGGAAACGGTCGTGGACGTACTGCTGCGGGTCAACCTGGCCGTCACCACGGACGCGCTCGACGCCGTGCCGCTGGCGATGGGCGGACGGCCGACACCGTTCGGCCTGGACCCGGAGCAGGCCGAGCGGTGCGTCCGGCTGCTCACCGACGGCAGCCCGTCGGCGCGACAGCTGCGCCTGCGCGGCGTGCACGCCCACCTGGCGAGCGGGCTCGCGGCGGCGGAACAGCTGTCGGTCGCGTCGCAGATCGTCGCCTGGTCGGCCGCGCTCGCCGAGCGGCACGGCTTCCCGCTCGAGGAGGTCAACATCGGCGGCGGGATGGCCGTGGACTACCAGGACCCGGCGGCGCGCTTCGACTGGACGGCCTTCGGAGAGGGCCTGGCCAAGCTGCTCGACGATCACCCCGGCCTCACCCTGCGGATCGAACCGGGCCGGGCGCTCACCGCCTACTGCGGCTGGTACGCGACCGAGGTGCTGGACGTGAAGCAGAGCCACGGCGAGGACTTCGCGGTGGTCCGCGGCGGCACCCACCACCTGCGCACCCCGGCAACCCGGGGGCACTCCCAGCCCTTCGAGGTGCTTGCGGTGGACGCCTGGCCGCACCCGTGGCTACGCCCCGCCGTCACCACCGGCCGCGCCACCCTGGCCGGGCAGCTCTGCACCCCGAAGGACGTCCTCGCCCAGGCGGCCGACGGCGCGGAGGGGCTGCGGGCGGCGGACCGGGTGCTGTTCGCCATGGCGGGCGCCTACGCGTGGAACATCTCGCACCACGAGTTCCTGATGCACCCGCGCCCGGGCTTCCACTACCTGGGCGGGTGAGGGCGAACGGGCGACGGCTGTCGGCTGACAGATAACAGATTTCAACATCTGTCATCCGTCAGCTGTCAGCTGTTCGCCGCCCCCGTCCGCCGCAGCCCCCTCCGCACACTCGTGCGACAGTGGTAAGCAGCGAAGGGAGCGCGAACGTGCTGATGGACAAGGTGGCGGAGATACTCGCCGAGGCATCGGCCGAGGCGGTGGAACCGCGCTTCCGGGCGCTGGCCGCCGGCGAGGTGATGGAGAAGGCACCCGGCGAGGTCGTGACGATCGCCGACCGTGAGGCCGAGGCCATCATCGCCCGCCGCCTGTACGAGCTGCTGCCGGTGCCCGTGGTCGGTGAGGAGGCCGTCGCCGCCGACCCCTCGCTCGCCCGCGCCCTCCACGACGAGCCCGCCGCCTGGCTGGTCGACCCGGTCGACGGCACCTCCAACTTCGTCGCCGGCCGCCCCGATTACGCCGTGATGTGCTCCCTCGTCCGCGCCGGCCAGACCGTGGCCTCCTGGATCTGGCAGCCCGCGACCGCCACCGCCTACCGCGCCGAACTGGGCGCCGGAGCCTGGCGCGACGGCGGGCGCCTCACCCGCCCGCCGGCACCGGCCGACCCCGCCAAGGTGACCGGCGTCCTGAAGAGCCGCTTCCTCGAACCGGACCACCGCCACCGCCTCGAAGCCAACTGCTCCGTGTTCGGCGAGATCCGCCCCGGCCGGAACGCCGCCGGGGTCGAGTACCCGGACATCGCCGAGGGCCGGTTCGACTTCATCCTGTACTGGCGCACCCTCCCCTGGGACCACGCCCCCGGCTCCCTGCTCGTCACCGAGGCCGGCGGCGTGTCCGCCAGGCTGGACGGCAGCCCCTACCGCCCCGAGGCCCCCGGCTGCGAGGACGGCCTCCTCGTCGCCGCCGACCCGGCCACCTGGGAGCTGGCCCGCGACGTCCTCATGGGCGCCTGACCCCGCGCAGCCACCGGCAGCACCGCGTCACCACACCACCGGCAGCCGCTCCGGCATGCGCTTGATGAACCCCGGCCGCCAGGCCAGCTGCTCGACGGGCAGGGCGAGCCGCAGCTTCGGCAGCCGCTCGACCAGGGCGGTAACGGCGATCTCGGCGTGCGTACGGCCGAGCGCCGAGGCCGGGCAGAAGTGGCGGCCGGCCCCGAAGGCGAGGTGCGGGTTCTCCGTCCGGTCGAAGTCGATCCGCTCCGGGTCCGGGAAGACCGCCGGGTCGTGGTTGGCACCCTCGACCAGGACGAGCACCAACTCGCCCTCCTGCACCAGGACATCGCCCACCTGGACGTCCGCGAGCGCCAGCCGCGCCAGCGCGTCGCCGATCGACAGGTTGACCCGCAGCAGCTCGTCCACCGCGCGGCCGATCAGCGCGGGCTCCCGCCGCAACCGCTCGGCGAGTTCGGGCTGTTCACACAGGTAGATGACGGCGTTCAGCAGGAAGGCCGAGGTGGACACCGCGCCCGCGCCGAACAGCGACAGGGCGACGGTGGCGAGCAGTTCGTCGCTCACCCGGTCCGAGACGTCCGGGGAGCGGCGCAGCCCGGCGAACCGCCCGAGCAGCCCGTCCACCGGCTCCGGATCGGCGTTGAGCTTCCCCAGCATGTAGCCGAGATCCCTGTACCAGTTGGGCGTTGACCCCTCAAAGGGCACCGGGCTGGTCAGGAAGGCCACGTCGATTCCGGACATCAGCCGCCGCCAGTCGTCGGACGGGATGCCGAGCAGTCGGCAATGCAGCGCGGCCGAGTACGGCTCGGTGAAGCCGTCGCGCAGTTCGCCGGGCGCGCCCTGCATTTCCAATGCGTCGATCAGGCGGTGGGCTTCGGCCTGCAGCCAGCCGTCGAGTTCCTTGTCGGCACGCGGGGAGAGCGTCTTCATGACGGCGTTGCGCAGCCCGGCGCTGTTGATGTTGCCCATGTTGTTGACCACCTCCGGCGGGATGGTCAGCGCGTACTGGCGCGGGACACCGGGGTTGGCGGTGTCCTTGAGGCTGAACCGTTCGTCCTCCAACACCTGCTTGGCCAGCTCGTAGCTGCTGACCAGCCAGGCGGGGTCGCCGGTCATGGTGCGGACCCGTGCGATCGGTTGCTGCTCGCGCAGCCGGTTGGCCTCCTCGGGAAGCACGTCGCCCCGCCTGGAGAGCGGGAAGGTCAGGTCGGTCGTCAGCAGTTCCGTCACGTGTGGCTCCTTGGGTGAAGCGGCGGTAAGCCCGGAAAGGGACAGGGAGTTGGCTACGCGGCCCGGGCGGGACCGGCTCCGACCGGCGCGGCTCCGGTCACGACCGGTTCGCGCCCCGCCGCCGGCAGCTCGGACGCGAGGACGGCCGGAACCGAGGGCACGTGGGCCGGCCGGACCACCGCGTAGGCCTGGCCCGCCGCCGCCCGCATCCCCTCGTCCCGCCCGAACAGGACGGGCGTGAGCGGCAGCTGCAGGTGGTAGCAGCTGACCGAGGACGACACCCCGAGTAGCGCCGGGGTGTCCAGGAAGAACGGCAGCTCGGCCGTGATGTAGCGCAGTCCGGCGGCGAGTTGGGGCTCATTGGGAGCCAGTCCCTCGTCCAGCCGGGCGGTCAGGAAGCCGCGCGCCATGCCCTCCGCAGCGGCCCGGTACACCGGGTCGGTCCGCAGGCCGTCGACGGCCTGGCGATGCAGCCGCCGGTAGGCGTCGTCGGCGGTGAAGTCGGACAGGGCGTGCACCCGTACGGCACTCTGGGAGCCGGAATCCGCCACGCCCCGCTCGATCCGGCGGGCGGTGGCCTTTACCTCCTTGGCAGCCCGCCGCTGCGCGTGCTCGGGGGTGTGGCCGAAGGCCTCGAACTGGGTCGCGACATGGAGGTCGGCGTACACGATGTCGATGCCGTCGAAGAACTCCAGCCCCCACCCGATGAGTTCGGCGATCCGGCGGTGACTGAAATAGCTGTTCCCCGGACTGACACCGATGAGCAGGTGCTCGCCCCGCTGCCAGATCTCCCGGCACCGACGGGAGTACGGGAGGGCCTCGTACAGGCCCGCCGGGGTGGTTATCGGCTCGTCGTCCGGGATGGTTTCGCGCATGCCTTGCCTCCGCTTCACAGCATGGTCACAGGACGGGGGTTCACGTGGATTTACCGGGGTTCACAGAAATGCACGGCGGATAGGCGGAGTTCACCCGGATGCCAGGGAGTGATCACCGCGCCTGGGCGACGAGTGCCTGATCAGGCGGCCTACCCGGGGGTGCCGTGTGCGCATGGTGGGGCTGCGGCCACATGAAGTTACCGCCGCTCGTCGGGATCTCCGCAAGCCCTACCCGGGGGTTGGCGGAATGTGATCACCGGGCGGCCGGAAACAGCCTGTACACCCTCGCGAAGATATGTCCACGGACATTGTCGGGGCACGGTCCGATATCCCCGAACAGCCTCCCACGCCAGTGTCACTTCCTCCAACACCGCTCCGGAAAGAGGCTTCTGATTTGGAAACAGAAGAAAGGGCGCCACACGAACCGTGTGACGCCCGAGCCGCGATACGTGAACCACGACGCCCGAACCGCGACGCTTGAAGCACGACGCCTGGAGCACTGCGCCTGGAGGAGCCGCTACCCCGCCCGTTCGCCCGCCACCTTGCGACCCGCGCCCACCACCTCCCGCAGCAGCGTCCCGACCTCCCCGGCTGTCGTGTGCGGGTTGAGCAGCGTCAGCTTCAACCGCACTCGGCCCGGCCCCGCCCCCGGCAGTTCCGTGCGCCCGACCACCGCCCGCCCGCTGCGCAGCAACAGCCGCCGCAACCGGCCGTTCAGCTCGTCGAGTGCTTCCCCGTCCGTCACACCCTGCGGGCGGTAGCGGAAGAGGACGGCGGTGAGGACAGGGTCGGCGTGCAGTTCGAGGGAGGGGTCGGCGCGGATGGCGTCGGCGGCGACGTGGGCGAGGTCGTGGCAGGTGTCGACAAGGCGGCCGAGGCCCTCTCGCCCGAGGGTGCGCAGGGTGACGGCGAGTTTGAAGGCGTCGGCGCGGCGGGTGGTGCGCAGGGAGCGGCCGAGCAGGCTGGGGTAGCCGGCCTGTTCGTCGTCGACGGGGTTGAGGTATTCGGCGCGGCGGGCGAGTGAGACGTACGTTTCGGCGCGGCGGACCAGGAAGATCCCGGCGGCGGCCGGTTGCCAGCCGAGCTTGTGCCAGTCGAGGGAGACCGAGTCGGCGCGGGCGATGCCGTCGAGCAGCGGGGCGAGCCGGTCGGAGAGCAGCGCCCCGCCGCCGTACGCGGCGTCGACGTGCAGCCAGGCGCCGTACCGTCCGGCGAGGTCGGCGGCGGCGGCCAGCGGGTCGACGGCTCCGGTGTCGGTGGTGCCGGCGGTGGCGACGACGGCGATCGGGGTCCGTCCCGCCCAGCCGGCCTCGGCCAGCGCCCGCTCCAACTCATCTTCCCGCATCCGGAGTTGACGGTCGACGGGGACGGGTACGACGGCCCGTTCGCCGAGTCCGAGGAGTGCGGCGGCGCGCTGGACGGAGAAGTGCGCGGCTTCGGAGGCGAGGATGCACGGTCGGGCGCCCGCCGGGATCCCGTCCAGCTCCACGATGCCGTCGAGCTTCTGGTCGCGCGCGAGCATGAGCCCCATCAGGTTGGACTCGGTGCCGCCGGAGGTGAGGACCCCGGTGGAGCGCCGGGGGTCGTAGCCGACCAGCTCGGCGAGTTCCGCGAGCAGCGCGGTCTCGAGCGCCGTGGCGGCGGGGGCCTGGTCCCAGGAGTCCTGTGACGGGTTGAGGGCGCTCACGGCAAGGTCGGCCGCGGCGGCGACGGCGAGCGGCGGGCAGTGCAGGTGGGCGGCGCAGGCGGGGTCGGCGGGGTCGGCGGCGCCGTAGGCGAGAAGTTCGGTGAGGCGGGCGAGCGCGTCGCGGCCGCGGGCGGCGGCCAGGGCGTCGCCGACCAGCGCGGCGATCTCGGCGGGGCTGCCGGCCGGCAGTGGTCCGGAGCGCATGGCGGTGCCGGTGTCCAGGGCGTCGAGGACGGTGGCCAGCAGTGGCCCGAGCGCACCGGGCCCGGCCGCACCGCCGGACAGGGCGTCCGGCGCGACCTCGCCCCCCGGCAGCCCGACTGGTCCGGTTCCGGACCCGCTCACCGCTCGGCCTTCCACGCACCACGCGCCGACGGCGACGCCGCCCCAGCCCCAGCCCCAGCCCCAGCCCCAGCCCCAGGAGCCTCCGCCAAAGAAGAAGCCGCCGCGATCGCGTCCGCGAGCCGCTCCAGTACCGCCGCCACCTGCTCGTCCGTGATGGTGAGCGGCGGGAGCAGCCGCAGTACCGCGTCGTGGCGCCCGCCGAGTTCGACGATCAGCCCCCGCGCCAGGCACGCCTCCCGCACCCGGACGGCGAGCGCCGGGTCCGCCGGGTGGGCCCCGCAGGCGTCGGCCTCGGCCGTCGGGTCGACCAGTTCGACCCCCAGCATCAGCCCCCGCCCGCGCACGTCGCCGATCACCGGCAGTTCGCCCGCGAGTTCGCGCAGCCGGGCCGTCATCCGCTCGCCGACGACGGCCGCCCGTTCGGCCAGGCCGTGCGCCGCGACGTACCGCAGGGTCGCGGCTCCGGCGGCCATGGCGAGGGTGTTGCCGCGGAAGGTGCCGGTGTGGGCGCCGGGCCGCCAGCCGTCGTAGTCCTCTCGGTAGACGACGACGGCGAGCGGCAGGCTGCCGCCGATGGCCTTGGAGAGCACCATCGCGTCCGGGACGATTCCGCTGTGCTCGACCGCCCACATCGCGCCGGTCCGGCCGACGCCGGTCTGCACCTCGTCCACGATCAGCGGGATGCCGCGCTCGGTGGTGATCCGGCGCATCTCGCGCAGCCAGCCGTCGGGGGCGGGAACGACGCCGCCCTCGCCCTGGACGGCCTCCAGGATCATCGCGGCGGGCGGCACCACACCACCCGCCGGGTCGTCCAGCAGCCGCTCGACGTACGTCGCGCCGAGGTCGGCGCCCGCTTCGCCGCCGACCCCGAACGGGCAGCGGTAGCCGTACGGGTAAGGCAGCCGGACGACCTCGCCACCGCTCGGCAGCGGCTCCTTGACGGCGACGTTGCCGGTGAGCGCGAGGGCGCCGGCGGTCATGCCGTGGTACGCGCCGGTGAAGGCGAGCGCGCCGGGGCGGCCGGTGGCGGTCTGCATCAGCTTGAGCGCGGCCTCGACGGCGTCCGTCCCGGCCGGGCCGCAGAAGTGCACCCGGGCGCGGGTGGCGAACTCGGCGGGCAGGCTCTCGAACAGGGCGCTGGTGAAGTCGTCCTTCTCGGCGGTGGCGAGGTCGAGCAGGTGCAGCGGGGCGCCGCTGTCGAGGGTGCGGCGGATGGCTTCCAGCACCACCGGGTGGTTGTGGCCGAGGGCGAGCGTGCCGGCGCCGGAGAGGCAGTCCAGGTAGCGCCGCCCGTCGGCGCCCTCGACGGTCATGCCGTTGGCGCGGACCGGGACGATCGGGAAGGAGCGGGCGTACGTTCTGGCGGCGGATTCGCGGACGCGCTGACGGCGCAGGATGGCCTCACCGGGGGCCGGGGGCGGGGCCAGCGCCGGGGCTCCGGAGGCGGCCTGGGCAGGTACGGCAGCGAGCGACACGACAACCCCCAGAAGAAGTTAGGTAAGCCTAACTTTATCGCTCCTGACCTGGCGGAATGCCCGCGGGTCACCCAGAACCACCCGAGCGGGTGAACCTCCCCCGGTTCCGCCCCACGCCCTCCTCCGACTCCCCCTGCCGTTCTCAACGACCGCCGCACCGAAAGGTCACGCCCCACCCGGCCCGCCCGGCCTCGCGTCCTGCCCTCAGGGCTTCGCCTTCCACCGATAGCAGAGTTCCGGCCGCCCGACGTTGCCGTACTGCGGCTCCCGCACCGCCCGCCCGGTGTCCACCAGGTGCTCCAGGTAGCGCCGCGCGGTGATCCGCGAGACCCCGGCGGCGGCGCCCGCGGCCGCCGCCGACAGCCCGGTCGCGGCCTCCCGCAGCACCGAGGCGACGGTGTCCAGGGTGGGCGCGCTCAGCCCCTTCGGCAGGGTGCTGCGCTCGGGGGTGCGGAGCAGGGCGAACGCCTGGTCGACCTCGTCCTGGCCGGTGGCCTCGCCGGTGCGCCCCAGACTGTCGCGGTAGCGGGCGTAACGCTCCAGCCGGTCGTGCAGGGCGGCGGCACTGAACGGCTTCAGCAGGTACTGCACGACCCCGGCCGAGACCGCCTGCCGGACCATCGCGAGGTCGCGCGCCGAGGTCACCGCGATGACGTCGGTACTGTGGCCGGCGGCGCGCAGCGTACGGCACAGCTGCAGCCCGTGGCCGTCCGGCAGGTAGAGGTCGAGCAGGGTGAGGTCGACGGGAGTCCCGGCGGCGCGGGCCCGGTCCAGGAAGCGCAGCGCGTCCGCGCAGCTGTGGACGGTGCCGGCGGCGTGGAAACCGGGCTCGCGCTCGACGTACAGGGTGTGCGCGGCGGCCGCCACCGGGTCGTCCTCGACGACCAGGACGGAGATCCCCGGCGGCTCGGTTTCGTGGCGCGAGGTCATGCCCGAACCCCTTCCGGCTCGCGTCCTTGCCGCTCCCGCCCCTCCGGCTCACGCCCTCTCGGCCCTCCCGACCCCTGCGGCCCCCCCGACATCTCCGACTCCCCCGACTCCCCCGGGTCCCCCGGTCGGCCGGCCAGTGGCAGCCGGACCGTCAGCACCGCGCCGCGCTCGCGCCCGACCTCGACGGTGCCGCCGTTGCGCCGAGCGGCCTGGGCGACCAGCGCCAGCCCGAGGCCGTGCCCGCGGCCGTCCTGCTTGGTGCTCCAGCCGCGCCGGAACACGTCCTCGACGGCCGAGGGGTCGATGCCCGCGCCGGTGTCGGCGACCCGCAGCAGCAGGCAGTCGCCGTCCATGCCCTCGCCACCAGCGCTGTCCGAGGAGCCGCCGTCCTCCGAGGAGCCATCGCCGTCCGCGGGGCCACCGCCCGAGAACCCACCGCCGTCGACCCGCGCCGTGACGGTGACCTCCGGCGGGACGGGGCTCTGCGCGGCTCCGGCGATGGCGGCGTCCACGGCGTTGTCGATCAGGTTGCCGAGGACGGTGATCAGGTCCCGGGCGGATAGCCCGGGCGGGAGCACCCCGTCGTCGATCCTGCTGTCCTCGGTGAGAGTCAACTCCACGCCCCGCTCGGCGGCTTGGGCGGCCTTGCCGAGCAGCAGCGCAGCGAGCACCGGCTCGCTCACCGCGGCGACCACCCGGTCGGTGAGCTGCTGGGCGAGCTCGAGTTCGGCGGTGGCGAACTCCACCGCCTGTTCGTGGCGGCCGAGTTCGATCAGCGAGACGACCGCGTGCAACCGGTTGGCGGCCTCGTGCGCCTGGGCACCGAGCGCCTCGGTGAAGCCGCGGACGGAGTCCAACTCGCCGCTGAGCGCCTGCAGTTCGGTGTGGTCCCGGAGGGTGACCACCCGGCCGAGGCCGGTGCCGATGGTGGAGGTGTTGAGCACCACGACCCGCTCGGCGGTCAGGTGCACCTCGTCCCGGACCGGCTCTTCGCCCAGGACGGCCGCCACCAGCGCCTCCGGCAGGTCCAGTTCCGCCACCGGTCGCCCGTCCACGTCGCCTGCCAGGCCGAGCAGTTCGCGGGCGGCGTCGTTGCACAGTACGACCCGGTGCGAGCGGTCCAGCAGGACCAGTCCCTCGCGCACCGAGCGCAGCGTGGCCTGGTGGTACTCGTAGAGGTGGCTGAGCTCGTCCGGCCCCATGCCGTGAGTGTGCCGCCGCAGCCGGGAGTTGGCGAGATAGGTGCCGACTCCGCCGAGCGCGAGCGCGGCCACCGCCACCCCGACCAGGGCCATCAGCGGGCCGCTGAGCTGCGCGGAGATCGACTCGACGGTGCGGCCCGCGCTGACCAGCGCGATCACCCGGTGCCGGTCGTCCCATACCGGCGTGACCACCCGGACGGACGGGCCGAGCGTGCCGGTGTACGTCTCGCTGCGGGTCTGCCCGGCGAGCGCCCAGTCGATGTGCCCGAGGTAGCGCTTGCCGATCTGCTCGGGCAGCGGGTGGGTCCAGCGCACGCCGTCGGTGTCCATGACGGTGATAAAGGAGACCCCGGTGTCCGTCCGCACCTGCTCGACGTACGGCTGGAGCACCGTGGTCGGGTCCGGGCCGGTGACCGCGGCCCGGACGGACGGCGAGTCGGCGACGGCGTGGGCGACCGCGGTGACCTGGCGGCGGGCCGCGTCCTCGTTCCGGTCGGCGGTGAAGAGGTACGCGAGCACCGCACCGCCCGCGACCACGGCGGCGACGATCACCACCTGGACGACGAACAGCTGCCCGGCCAGGCTGCGGACCAGCCGACGGGGAAGGCGCCGGGGCAACCTGCGGGGCACACCCGACGGACGGGGCAACCTCGACGGACGGAGCAGGCGGGACGGACGGAGCAGGCGGAGCAGGGAGAGCCGTCGGCGCGGGGCGGTGGGGGCGGTGCGCTCGGACATGCCAGCCAGTGTGCACCACGGGCGGCTCGGCCGACCCAGCTGCACCGGTGCCGACCCTGCTGCACCGATCGTGAACTCTATGAACGCAAACGTGACCTCCGTCACGCCTCGGCCCATAGTTCGGAGCGGCCCACCACCCGGGGCCGCCAGGACTGCAGGGCGAAGGAGCCGCAGATGTCGATCGCTGGAGCCGCAACGGCGGGGGGACCCAGACACAAGGACCGGACCCACTACCTCTACCTCGCCGTGATCGCCGCGGTGATCGCGGGCGTGGTGGTCGGGCTGGCCGCCCCCGGCTTCGCCGTGGAGCTGAAGCCGGTCGGCACCGGGTTCGTCAATCTGATCAAGATGATGATCAGCCCGGTGATCTTCTGCACCATCGTGCTGGGCATCGGCTCGGTGACCAAGGCGGCGAAGGTCGGCAAGGTCGGCGGCCTGGCCCTCGGCTACTTCCTCGTCATGTCGACCGTCGCACTGGCCATCGGCCTGGTCGTCGGCAACCTGCTGGAGCCCGGCGGCGGCCTGCACCTGACCGCCGCGCTGGCCAAGTCCGGCCACGCCCAGGCGGCGGCCGGCGGAGCCCAGTCGACTGCCGACTTCCTGCTCGGGATGATCCCCGACACCATGTTCTCGGCCCTCACCCAGGGCAAGGTGCTGCAGACCCTGCTGGTCGCCCTGCTCACCGGCTTCGCCCTGCAGGCGATGGGCCCGGTCGGCGCCCCGGTGCTGCGCGGGATCGAGCACGTGCAGCGGCTGGTCTTCCGCGTCATGGCGATGATCATGTGGGTCGCGCCGATCGGCGCCTTCGGGGCGATGGCCGCCGTGGTCGGCGCCACCGGCACGGCCGCGCTGAAGAGCCTCGCGGTCATCATGATCGGCTTCTACCTGACCTGCGCGCTGTTCGTCGTCGTGGTGCTGGGCACGCTGCTGCGCCTGGTCGCCGGGGTCAATGTGTTCGCGCTGCTGAAGTACCTCGGCCGCGAGTTCCTGCTCATCCTCTCGACCTCCTCCTCCGAGAGCGCGCTGCCGCGCCTGATCGCCAAGATGGAGCACCTGGGCGTCAGCCGCCCGGTCGTCGGCATCACCGTGCCGACCGGCTACAGCTTCAACCTCGACGGCACCGCGATCTACCTCACCATGTCCTCGATCTTCATCTCCGAGGCCATGGACAAGCCGATGTCGATCGGCGAGCAGCTCTCGCTGCTGGTGTTCATGGTGATCGCGAGCAAGGGCGCGGCCGGGGTCACCGGCGCCGGCCTGGCCACCCTCGCGGGCGGGCTGCAGTCGCACAAGCCCGCGCTGGTGGACGGGGTCGGCCTGATCGTCGGCATCGACCGCTTCATGTCCGAGGCCCGCGCGCTCACCAACTTCGCGGGCAATGCCGTCGCCACCGTGCTGATCGGGCACTGGACCGGTGAGCTCGACACCGAGCGCGCCCACCGGGTGCTGGCCGGCGAGGTGCCGTTCGACGAGCTGACCCTGGTCGACGGCCACGACACCGACGGCCACGGCGAAGGCAGCCCGGCGCCGGAGGAGGAGCCCGAGACCGCCCCCGCCCGGGGCGCCGCGCCCGCCGCCGCCTGAGCGACCGCGCGTCCCCTTCACTCCCCCGGTCCGGCGCCTCCCCCCATCCCCCGGAAACGGCGCCGGGCCGGGGGCCCTTCCGTCCCCCGGCCCCGACGCCATGGGCCGCCCGTCACAGCTCCTGCGAGCCGCTGACCGCCCAGGCCACCCCACTGGCCGGATCCTCCAGCGCGACGTGCAGGTGGTGCAACCCGGCCGCTGGCTCGTGCCAGGTGAAGCAGCGCATCCGGGCCACCAGCGCGTTCACCTCACCCGGCACCGGCCCGTCCGCCCCGGCCATCGCCGCCAGCGCCCGCCACAGCCCCAGCCGCCCGTGCGCGCAGCCCTGCGCCCGTCCGACGGCGGCGGCCCGTACCAGCGCCGGGTAGGCGAGCGCGAACGGCAGGTACCCGCCGACCACCCGTCGGCCACGGGCCAGCAGCGCGGCCGCCAGCGGGGCCTGGCCGCGGACACAGACCACCTCCGCCCACGGCGCCAGCGCGCCCAGCTCGGCCAGCGCCCGGGTGACCCGCTGCCCGACCGGCCGGCCGTCGGCCCGCGCCACCGGCGCCGGCAGCTCCACCGTGCCCAGGCCCTCCCGGCTGGCCGGCAGGGTCAGCAGCGCGCTCCGCGCGCCTCCGCCGGGCAGGTACTCCCGCACCCGCGCCGGCTCCTCCCACCCCGCCGCCTCCCACGGCTCCAGCCGCAGCGGCACACCCTCCGGATCGGGCTCGGCCCCGTACGAGAGGTCCTCGCCGAGCAGCACCCGGGTGTGCGCGACCAGCCGGCGCACCGGGGCCGGGCCGAGCAGCGGCGCCAGCCGCAGCCAGGAGTGCCGGGTCGCGAGCACCTCCCACAGCGGGCCGGCGTCGTGGTCGGCCACCCCGGCGACCGTCCCCTCGCCGCCATCCCGGTCGAACAACCGGACGGCCAGCTCGGGCGGCGCCGCGTAGGCGATCAGATGGCCGAGCGGCGCGGTCAGGGCCGCCGCGGTCTCCTCCCCCGCTTCGACCACGGCGGCCGCCCGGCCCTGCCGGTAGGCGGCGAGCAGCTCGTGCCAGCGGCCGTCCTCGGCCAGGGCACGCAAGCGGCGGTCCTCGTACGTGATCACGATTTGAGCGTACGGGCCGGGGCGGCGCATCAGCTGACTTGCCGTCAGCTCGGTGCGTCGGGCCGCCGCACGGCGGGCGGCGGACGACCGCAGTCCGCACCCCGCTCGCCCTCCCGCTCGCCCTCCCGCCCACGCTCCCGTTCGCCCTCCCGCCCACGCTCCCGTTCGCGCTCCCGTTCGCGCTCCCGTTCGAGGACGGCGCGCAGCCGCCCGTGGGCCCGGCGGCGGGTGACGGCCAGGGTGCTGCGGTGCAGCCCGAGCAGTTCAGCGGCCTCGTCGACGCTGTAGCCGTCGAGGTCGACCAGCGCCACCGCGCGGGCCTGCTTGGCGGTCAGGAAGCCCAGCAGCCGGACCACCTCCCAGCGCGCCTGCAGCTCGGCCATCCCACCCGCCCGGGGATCGGGCATCGCGCGGCCCCGCCCGGCCCGTTCGCCCGCCTCCCGCACCTCGGACATCGGGACCCTCCGGCGCTCCCGGCGCCACTGGTCGCGCAGGATGTTCACCATCGCGGTGAACGCGTAGGCGTACGGCTGCGGATGGCCGAGGAAGCGCTCCGGCCGGCGGGCGATCCGCAGGTAGACGTCGTGGACGACGTCCCCGGCGGCGAGCGGACTTCCGGTGAGCGAGGCGGCCGCCTGCTGGAGGCGGGGCAGCAGATCGGTGAACAGCCGGTTGAAATCGGCCGGTTGACCGCCGCTCTCACACGGGCCGAAACCCTTTTCCGGCCCGCCACCCACTCGTCGACCGCCGCAATCCGCCATGCCGCTCTCCCCGGGAATCGGCACCCCGAACGCCCGATCGGGCCTGGTCGCAGCCCAATCGGAACCGTTGTGACACAGGTCACATCATAGTTTGTCGTCTCACTTTCCGCAGTCATTCGTATGCAATACGTCACCGGCCGTACGGGGAGCGGGAATTCGTCCCCGCCCACGCATCCGGACGGCCGGGGCGCTCCACCCATTGAGAACCGTCCAGCAAGGAGAAGCACCATGCGAGGCTGCATCGCCAGGAAGATCGCCACGTTCGGGATGGCCGCCGCGGCCACCCTCGGCGTGCTCGGGACCACCACCCTGCCGGCGGCGGCGGCGCCCGCCCCGGACCAGAGCATCACCCCCGGGTCCATCGCGGCGTCGAACACCGTCGCCGCCGCGCCCTACCACTGCGTCATCACCGCGAACTACGGCTGGCGCTGGGAGGGCTACTGCAACATCTACTCCGGCTGGCTGCGCACCATCACCTACTGTGCCAACGGCACGCACACCACCGGCCTGTGGATCGGCGCGCGGCCGGAGGCCTGGGACGTCTGGGGCAACTGCCCGGGCTCCGCCTGGACGAAGATCGTCTTCCAGTGGCACAGCTGAACGTGCCCCGGCGGCCTGGCGACCCCGGCGCGGACGGCGGCCGACGGTCGGCGGGGTGAGGGGCGACAGGTAACAGGTACCAACTGACAGCTGACAGATTTCGAAATCTGTCAGCTGTCAGTTGTCGGCTGAACTCTGTCAGCTGAACGCTGTTATCTGAAAGCTGTCATCTGACCGCCGACGGCCGTCACACCGACACCACCTCACCCGAACCCCGCCGGCGCGGCGTCCGCGAGCAGCCGGGCGGCGCGCACCCGGCCGGCGTGCTCGACCAGGTTGATCAGCACCTCCTTCCCCGACGACCGGTGGCGCGCGTCGCAGAGCAGCACGGGCGTGCCGGTGTCCAGGTCCAGCGCGCGGGCGACCTCGTCCGGGCCGAACTCCCCGGCCCCGGCGAACCGGTTGACCGCGACCACGAACGGGATGCCCCGGTGCTCGAAGAAGTCGACGGCCGGGAAGCAGTCCGTCAGGCGGCGGGTGTCGGCGAGCACCACGGCACCCAGCGCGCCCTGGGCCAACTCGTCCCAGAGGAACCAGAAGCGGTCCTGCCCCGGAGTGCCGAAGAGGTAGACCGCCAGGCCCTCCCGGATGGTGATCCGCCCGAAGTCCATCGCCACCGTCGTGGTGCTCTTGCGCTCCACACCGTCGAGGTCGTCCACCCCGCGCCCGACCTCGGTCAGCCGCTCCTCGGTGCGCAGCGGGCGGATCTCGCTGACCGCGCCGACCAGCGTCGTCTTGCCGACCCCGAAGCCCCCCGCCACCAGGATCTTGAGCGCGAGCACGGTGCCGTCGGGGTCCTCCGCCACCGACGCTCCGGAAGACCCGGAAGCCCCGGACGGGTCGGACGGGTCGGACGAGTGAGACCAGCGGGACGGATCGGACGGAGCGGATCGGTGGTCAGAGCGCGCGGAGTCCATGGATGACCTCCTGGAGGATGCGCTCGTCGGGGAGCAGGGCGGGCGGGACGGGGCGGTTGACCCGGATGAGTCCGGCCGCCAGCAGGTCGCCGAGCAGCACCCGTACGACGCCCACCGGCAGGTCGAGGTCGGCGGCGAGCTCGGCCACGGACAGCGGGGTGCCCCGGCACAGCGCGTGGATGCGCGCCTGTTCGGGACCGACCGGCGGCTCGGGCGTGTCCGGGACGAGCGCCGGGTCGGGCAGGACGCTGAGGACGACGGCGATCAGGTCGAGCTGTTGCCCGCCGGCCCCGGTGCGCCCCCGCGTCATGGCGTACGGGCGGACCAGCGGGCCGGCCTCCTCGTCGTACCAGCGGGCCCGGTGGGCGGCGGCGAGCGGGTTGCGGGGGTGTCGCCCGGCCTCGGCCGGCGGGTGTTCCGGATGTCGCTCGGCGGACCACCCCTCGCGGGACGGCCGCTCGGCGGACGGGCGGGGCACCGGGCTCACCAGCCGTCCACCGCGCGCGCCGGGGTGCTCAGGTGCTCCCCGACCCGGCGGACCAGTCTGGCCATCTCGTAGGCGATCAGACCGAGGTCGGCCCGGGCGGTGGCGAACACGGCCAGGCAGGTGCCCTCCCCGGCGGCCGCGACCAACAGGTAGCCGCCCTCCAACTCGACCATGGTCTGCCGGACTTCGCCCGCGCCGAAGTGGCGTCCGGCGCCCTTGGCCAGGCTGTGGAAGCCGGATGCGATGGCGGCCAGGTGCTCGCCGTCCTCGCGCGGCAGGCCGGCCGAGGCGCCCGTGGCCAGTCCGTCGGCGGAGAGCATCACGGCGAAGCGGACCTCGGGGGCGCGCCGGACCAGCTCGTCGAGGAGCCAGTTCAGTTTTCCTGCGCGGTGGGTGGTGCCGATCACGGGCGCTCTCCTTCGGGTCGGGGCGGGAACAGGGGACCGCGCGGGCCCTGCGGCGGTGGGAGGTCGGCGGGCTGCTGAGCGGTGGGTCGGCCGGCGGGCCGGTCCGCGAGACGGTCGTACCGTCCGCCCTCGGGGCGCAGGCCGCGCGCCCACCCTTCCTGGAAGGCCGCCATCGCCGCACGCGCCGCCTCGGGGCTGCGGCCCTCATGACCGCCACCCTCGTGGGCGCGACGTTCGGGGCCCGTCCCCGGCGCCGTGGGCGGTCCGGCGGTGGCGGCGGTCATACGGCGGGGGCGGGGGCCCGGTCCGGCCGGGGCCTCGCGCAGCTGCGGAACGAGGCTCGCCTGACGGATCCGACGCGGCAACTCCTGGCGCCCTGCATCGAGTTGACGATCGGCGGGCACTTGATCCGGCTGCGGATCCGACTCCGACTCCAGGCCCCTTCGGTACGGCTGCGGCGGCCCGGACTGCGGACGGACGGCGGCACCCGGGCCTCCGTCCGCAGCCGGGCCGACCACCCGGGCACTCGAGGCCCGGATGGGGGTGCGGCGCACCGGCCCGGGGTCGCTCCCCCGGACGCCGAACGGCGGCAGTGCCCCACCCTCCGGCGGTGGCCCACCCACCGCCGGAAGTCCCTCACTCCCCGCATCGCGCAGGCTGTCCCCGCCCGTCGGGCCGAACTCCCGCTCGACCCAACCCGGGTACGCGCGCCCGACCGGGACCGGCGCGGCAGGATCGACCGGTGCGACGCCCGACTCCGGCACCGGATCGTACGGTTGATGCAGCCCGTCCGCCGCCCCGTCGGTCAGCAGCGCGGTGGGCAGCAGGACCACCGCGGTGGTGCCGCCGTACGCGGAGGTCACCAGCGAGACCTTGACGTCCTGCCGCCGGGCGAGCCGGCTGACCACGAACAGGCCGAGCCGGTCGCTGTCGAAGAGGTCGGTCTGCTCGGCCGTGGCGATCCGGCGGTTGGCGGCGACCAGGGCCTCCGGGCCCATGCCGAGGCCGCGGTCCTCGATCTCCAACGCGTAGCCGGTGCCGACCTGTTCGCCCCGGATGTGCACCCGGGTGCGCGGCGGGGAGAAGCCGGTGGCGTTCTCGACCAGCTCGGCGACCAGGTGGGTGAGGTCCGCGACGGCGTGCCCGGCGACGGCGGCGCGCGGCAGCGGGTGCACCTCGACCCGGGCGTACTCCTCGACCTCCGAGACGGCCGCGCGCACCACGTCCACCAGCGGGACGGGCCTGCGCCAGGCCCGGCCGGGGGCGGCGCCGGAGAGGATGATCAGGCCCTCGGCGTGGCGGCGCATGCGGGTGGTGAGGTGGTCGAGCCGGAACAGGTCGGCCAGCTCGGACGGGTCCTCGGTGCGGCGCTCCATCGCGTCCAGCAGGGTGAGTTGGCGGTGCACCAGGACCTGGCTGCGCCGCGCGAGGTTGACGAACACCCCGGATACCCCGGACAACACCTCGGCCCGCTCGACCGCCGACGCGACGGCCGCCCGCAGGACGGTGCCGAGCGCCCGGTGCACCTGGCCGATCTCGTCACCCCCGCCCACCGGCCCCGGCGCCTCGGCCTCGATGTCCACCTCCTCGCCCGCCCTCAACTTCCGGATGGTGGCGGGCAGTTTGCGACCGGCCAGCTCAAGTGCCGTATTGCGCAGGCCGATCAGGTCGGTCACCAGTCCGCGCCCGATCTGCACCGAGATCACCAGCGAGGCGACCACGCCGACCAGACCGAGCAGAACGGCCATCCCGGCTGGGGTGAACAGGCCCAGGGCGTAAGGATTCTGGCGCTCGGAGGCAACCCGTCCGGCCTGGTCCTCGATGGCGCGCAGGCCGCTCACGACATTCCCGGCGACCATCGCCCACCGGTCCGCCGGCACCGCGGCGACGACCGTCCGACCGTCGGCGGCGGCACGGACCCTCTCCTCGTACCCGACCAGCTCGCGATGATCCTGGCCGCCGGTGACGGCGAGCAGCGCCGCCCGGTCGGCGGAGCGCAGGTCGGCGGCGGAGCTCCGCTCGAACTCCCGCCGGGCGAAGGCCGTGCCGGAGAACTCGCGCAGCTGGTCGTCGCCGAGCGCGCCGGTGAGCTGGGCGACTCGCAGCAGCGCGTCCTCGCGGGCCAGCAGTTCGCGGGAGCGGGCCAGCTCCAGCAGCGCCCTCGTGTCGGCGGCGGCCGGATGGTCCTGCAGCAGGGTGACGGCGCCGGCCGCGGCAAGCGCCCGGTCCACCGCCTCGCCGTACGCGGCATACACCTCGGGCCAGCCGACGCTCCTGGCCAGCACGCGCCCGCGCAGCTCGGGCAGGGCCGCGAGGGCGGCGCCGAGGGCGTCCAGGCGGGCGGCGGCGTCACCACCGAGGCCCTGGGCGTCGGCGCGGTTGTAGCCCTGGTCGGGGTGCCGGGGATCGGGGTACAGCGGGGTGATCGCGCGGTCGGTGGTGGCCGAGGCCTCGCGCAGGGCGCTCTCCCGGGCCTCGGTGGGGGCGGTCGCCGGGGCGGCCAGCAGCTGACCGGCTGCGGCGCGTTCGGCCTGCAGCCCGACGATGGTCCCGGCGACGGGGGTGAGCACGGTGCGCTGGGCGTCGCGCTGGCGCAGCAGGTCCCAGACGCCCTGGGCGGTGGTGACGGTGGCGAACCCCCACAGGGCGATGATCGAGACGACCGGGACCATCAGCAGGGCGATGATCCGGGCCCGGACGGTCCGGGGGCGCAGCCCGTGCAGCCCGTGCAGCCATGCGCCGGGCCGCGGTGGACGGGCGGGCGGCCCGGCATGGGCACCCCGACGGGCACCGGGGGCGGTACCGCGGTCTTCTCGCATGGGTGAGGAGCCTTTCGGGCGGGGCGGGGCGGAGACGGAGCGGAGGCGGAGGCGGAGTGGTCGGGAGCCGCACGAGGCCTGACGCGCCCGGGCACGCAGTGTCCAGGTGGCCGCGCTCAGGTTGCCGCGCTCAGGCGGCGCGGTCGTGGTGCTCCGCGTCGTGGCGCTCGGCTCCGGGGAGACCGGGCTCGGGCGGTTCGGGCGCGGGGTGCGCGGCAGTGGCGGGGTACTCCTCGATGGCCAGCTCGCCCGCCTCCCGGTAGCCGGCCCGCTCCTGGGCGGTCGGCGAGAGCGCGACGAAGGCCGAGGCGAGGAAGAGGAACGAGCCGAGGCCGACGGCCAGCGGGAAGACGAACTCCATCGCGCCGGCCCCGCCGAGGCCGCCCCGGCCCGGCTCCAACCGGACGTGCACGGCGGCCATGCCGGTGTAGTGCATGCAGCTGACGGCGAGGCCCATGGCCAGCGCGGCGGCCCCGGCCGCGTAGACGTTGCGGATGGTCACGGCGGCCCAGAGCGCGGCCGTGGCGGCGCCGACCGCGACCAGTACGGACAGCGCGACCGTCCCGGCGTCGTAGCTCAGACCGCCGTGCATCCGTACGGCGGCCATGCCCAGGTAGTGCATCGCGGCGACGCCGAGGCCGGCGGTGACACCGCCCGCCAGTAGGGAGAGGCCGCGGTGCGCGCCGCAGCAGACCACGGTCAGACCGAGGCCGGTGACCAGCACCGCGACCACGAGGCTGAGGACGGTCAGCGGG
Organism: Kitasatospora sp. NPDC051164; assembly: GCF_044455625.1. Classification (NCBI taxonomy): domain Bacteria; kingdom Bacillati; phylum Actinomycetota; class Actinomycetes; order Kitasatosporales; family Streptomycetaceae; genus Kitasatospora; species Kitasatospora sp. NPDC051164. The sequence goes on from NZ_JBITFB010000001.1 coordinate 305,429, forward strand.
ACGTTGTAGCGCAGCTCGGTGCCGTCGACGGCGAACCCGAACATGGCGACGAAGTGCATGGTCCAGATGCCGGAGCCGATCGCGGCGGCGGCCGTGACCAGCCAGTTCCGCCGGGCGGCACCGCTCGCGGCCAGACCGCGCAGCGTGCAGCGCAGCCCGAGGGCGGCACCGGCGCAGGCCATCAGATACGAGAGGGCGGGGGTCAGCCAGCCGAGACTGAGGGGGTTGAGGGTGCCCATGGGACCTCCGGTCGACCGGTCGGGCCCGGGGCGGTACGCGGTGCGCCCGGGCTCCCCGGGCCGGGCGGACTCCATGCGATCGGCGGCGAGGCGCTGTCAGATCCGTGGGGACCCGGTCTCGTCATATGCCATTCGCATGTGCGGTTTCGGCCTGGGGTGCGTGGGACGCTATCGAGGGGCCGGAAACCGCCACCCGAAGATCTGAAAAGCTGCCCGCGAGCGACGGGCGGTGTGTTCGAATGACCCGGTCGTATGCCCGGACGGCAGGCGGCAAACAACAAACAGCGGACGGATAACAGAGTTTGACATCTGTCATCTGTCCGCTGAAAGTTGACCGCCGACCGCCGACCGCCGAACCAGCTCAGCCCGCGGCCGCCACCCGGATCCGCATCGGGCTCGCCGCCCGCAGCGTGATCCCCTGGGCGAGCGCGACCCGCCGGTCCACCGCCTCCACCTCGAAGTCCCGCAGCAGCACCGCCAGGCTCAGCACCGACTCCAGCATCGAGAAGTGCTGCCCGATGCACGCCCGCGGCCCACCGCCGAACGGGAACCAGGCGTAGCGGTGCCGGGCCTTCTCCTCCTCCGGCAGGAAGCGGTCCGGGTCGAAGCGCTCCGGGTCCGCCCAGTGGTCGGGGTGCCGGTGGGTGACCAGCGGCGCGACGACGACCTGGGCCCCCGCCGGGATGACGTACCCGTCGATGACGGTCTCGTCGACCGCCCTCCGGCCGACCAGCGACGCCGCCGGGTAGAGCCGCATCGCCTCCTTCAGCACCCGGGTGATGTAGGGCAGTGCCTCCAGGTCCGCCGCCTTCGGCGCCCGCCCGGCCAGGACGGTCCGCGCCTCCTCCTGGGCGAGCTTCCGGTGCTCCGGATGCTTGGCCAGCAGGTGCAGCGCAAAGGCCAGCGAGGTGGCCGTGGTCTCGTGCCCGGCGATCAGGAACACCAGGACCTGGTCGCGGAGTTCGTCCGGGTCCAGCCGTTCCCCGTCCTCGCCGCGCGCCCGCCCCAGCAGCGTGAGCAGGTCGTCCGCGTCCTCGTTGTCCCCGCGCGCGGCGCGCTCCGCGATGATCCGGTCACAGACCTCGTACAGCGCCCGCTGGGCGCCGAGGCCGCGCCGGTTGCCCGGGGTCGGCCAGGTGCGCGGGACCCGGACCGGGGCGAAACCGCGCTCCTTGACGTACTCGCCGAGCAGCGGGAAGTTGTGGTGGACCACCTCGACCGCTTCCTCCACGTCCGCGCCGAAGAGGATCCGTGCGACCGCCCGCATCGCGAACCGCGACATCTCCTCCGCCGCGTCCACCACCCCGTCCGGCACCGCGCGCCAGCGCTCGGTGAGCGACTGCGCCTCCCGCGCGATCACGTCCGCGTAGCCGTCCACCCGGCGGTGGGTGAACAGCGGCTGGATCAGTCGGCGCTGACGCTGGTAGCCCTCGTCCTGGCTGGTCAGCAGGCCATTGCCGACGCTGGTCCGCAGCTCGTCGTAGAAGGCGCTCTCCTTGCGGAAGTTGGCCGCCTCCCCGCCCAGCACCTTCTGGACCCCGTCCGGGGAGAACACCGCGTAGAACTCGACCCGCAGTCCGGGCGGGCCGGCCTGCAGCCGCACCACGTCGCCGTGGTCGCGGCGGGCCGCGAGGTAGGTGCGCAGCGGCCGACGGGTGAGGTCGAACAGCGACCCGACCAGCGGATTGCCGACCGGTCCGGGTATGACGGTTTCGGTGGCCATGGGTGACTCCTTCTGCACAGGGATGCGCACCGACAACTCTACTGACGGGTAGTCAATGCCGGAAGGATCGTGCAACCAGTGCCGCCAGGACAGCCGGCGCGGCCAGCGCGGCGACGGGACAGCCAAGGCAGCCGGTCCCGTCGGCCTCTCGGCCTACTCGTACTCGGTGCCGCCCTTGCGCGTCAGGTAGGCGTCGCTGACCACCTTGGCGATCGCCCGCCCGCCGAGCTTCATGCTCCAGCGCTCGGTCACCGGCCGCACCACCACGCCCTCGCGCAGGTGGAGTTCACGCCCGGAGCAGGTCTCCCTGCCGTGGGCGTGCGCCAGCACGGTCTCCGGGTCGAACGGCCCGCGCCACAGCTCGGGCACCAACGGCAGCTCACCGTCCAGCAGTTCGGGCGCGGACAGCCAGGTCAGCCGCCCGTCCACCACGGCCGACACGTCGAACGCCGCGTACCCGGGCCGCCCGGCGCGCGCGGAGACCCCGTAGGCCAGGTCCTGCACGCCCTCGCCGAAGACCTCGCCGAAGATACCGACCCGCTCGGCGCCGAGCCGCTCCGCCAGCCGGGCCGCCACCGCCGGGATGTCGTACGCGCGCACCGCCCGCCAGTAGAGGTTGCGCTCGTCCTCGGCCAGCGCCAGCCCCTTCGCACCGATCCCCTTGGACGACACCTGCACCTCGCCGGTCTCGGCGGTGTACGTGACCAGGCAGCAGCTGCCGTGCAGCTTCTCGGTCAGCACCACCGGCTCGCCGGGCTCGAAGACGTCGGGGTAGCGCTTGAGGTTCTCGATGTCCACCCAGGGCAGCAGGTCCGGAGCGCTGACCACGTCGCCGCTCATCGAGGTCGGCACCGGCGGCTGCCACTTGACCACGCCGAGCAGCTCGGCGAAGTCCGCGCCCTGCTCGGCCGCGGCCGCCAGGTCGGTGTCGGCGAGCACGGCGGGCCGGCAGACGATGCCCTGGGACAGCTCACCGCGCAGCCGTACCGCCCTCACCCGGTTTGCCCGGGAGCCGGCCAGCTTGCCGGTCAGGCCGAGCTCCGCGATCAACTCCTCGGGGAGGACGGACTGTTCGGGGATGTAGACGGCATGGTCTCCGGTCCGGTACGCGCCCCTCGCGACCACCGCCCGGTAGAGGCCGACCTGTGCGAGCTCCAGAGCATCGGCGTTCGGGTGCTCCAGGATGGTCAGCTTCTCGGCGGTGACGCGCAGCGTGGACATGGACGGACTCCTCCCCTTGGTCCGACCGTGGCGGCGCGCTTCCGCGGCCGTGGTGGCTCGCACGCGCAGCTCGGTCGTGTGTACGGACGGCGACCACTCTGACCGCTCGACCGCCTTGGCGCGACGCATTTTCCGCACGCCCCGACCTCACCCCACGCCGCCCCACGCCCCCGACATCACCGCGCCGCCCCGCCGCCCACGCCCCGCGCCATCCCGCCAACCACCCTGTCGACCACCGCCAACCACCCTGTGGACCACCCCGTCTGCCACCCCCCACCGCGCCCGTTTGAGCCATCCCACAGCAGGCCCGCGCCCCCCACCCGTCCCCGCCTGTGCGAAGCAACAGAGGATTTATCGCTCGCATTTGCGGCACTATGATCGCTGTAATGGCCGCAGCTGCGGCCAGTCCCTCGCGCCCCCTTCCGGCGCGCACCCCGGAGGGGAATCACCGATGAGCACCCGTACGACCGGCACCACCCGCAGACTCGCCGTCGCCGCCGCAGCGGCCCTCGCCCTCAGCCTCGGGGTCACCGCCTGCGGCAGCGACGGCGGCAAGTCCTCCGGCTCCGCGGCGTCGACCGCCTCCTCCTCCGGGTCCTCCGCCGCCGCGGGTGGCGGTGTGCCGAAGGCCGGCGGCGCCATCACCGTCTTCGCCGCCGCCTCGCTCAAGGAGAGCTTCACCGAGCTGGGCAAGAAGTTCGAGGCAGCCAACCCCGGCAGCAAGGTCACCTTCAACTTCGGCGGCAGCTCCAGCCTCGCGACCAGCATCAACTCCGGTGCCCCGGCGGACGTGTTCGCCGCCGCCAGCCCGGCCACCATGAAGACCGTGACCGACGCGGGCGGCGCGAGCGGCCAGCCGGCGACCTTCGTCAAGAACACGCTCACCATCGCCGTCCCCAAGGGCAACCCCAAGCACATCGCGGGCCTCAAGAACCTCACCGGCTCCGGTGTGAAGGTCGCGCTGTGCGCAAAGGAGGTGCCCTGCGGCGCCGCCGCGCAGACCGCGCTCAAGGCCGCCGGCGTCGACCTCACCCCGGTCACCCTGGAGCAGGACGTCAAGGGCGCGCTCACCAAGGTCGAACTGGGCGAGGTCGACGCCTCGCTGGTGTACAAGACCGATGTGCAGGCCGATGCTGCGAAGATCGACGGTGTGGACTTCCCCGAGGCCGACAAGGCCGTGAACGACTACCCGATCGCCACGCTCGCCAAGGCGCCGAACAAGGACGGCGCCGCCGCCTTCGTCGCGTACATCCAGTCGCCCGAGGCCAAGCAGGTGCTGACCGCGGCGGGCTTCCAGGCGCCGTGAGCGACCGCACCACCGGCCCCGGGAAGCAGCGCGCGAGCCGCGACCCCCAGGACCGCCGGGACCGGACCGCCGGCGACGCGGCAGGACCCGCGCAGGTCCTGCCGCGCCGCCGGCGCCGGTCGCGCACGCACCGCGTCCCGGTCACCCTGCTGCTCCCGGCGCTGCTCGGGCTGGCGTTCCTGATCCTCCCGCTGGTCGGCCTGCTGGTCCGGGCGCCGTGGAGCGCCCTGTCCGAGCAGCTCACCAGCCCCGCCGTCTGGGACGCGCTGCGCCTGTCGCTGATCAGCGCGACGGCGGCGACCGCCGTGTCGCTGGTCCTCGGGGTCCCGCTGGCCTGGCTGCTCGCCCGCACCAAGCTGCCGGGCCGACGGGTGATCCGGGCGCTGGTCACCCTGCCGCTGGTACTGCCTCCGGTGGTCGGCGGTGTGGCGCTGCTGCTGGTGCTCGGGCGGCGCGGCATCGTCGGCTCCTGGCTGGACTCGGCCTTCGGTGTCACGCTGCCGTTCACCACCACCGGGGTCGTGATCGCCGAGGCGTTCGTGGCGATGCCGTTCCTGGTGATCAGCGTCGAGGGCGCACTGCGGGCCGCCGACCCCCGTTACGAGGAGGCCGCCGCGACCCTGGGCGCCTCCCGGCTGACCGCGTTCCGGCGGGTCACCCTGCCGATGATCGCACCGGGGATCGCCGCCGGGGCCGTGCTGGCCTGGGCCCGGGCGCTCGGCGAGTTCGGCGCGACGATCACCTTCGCGGGCAACTTCCCGGGACGCACCCAGACCATGCCGCTGGCCGTCTACCTGGCCATGGAGTCCGACCCACAGGCCGCGATCGCGTTGTCATTGGTACTGCTGGTGGTCTCCGTCGCCGTCCTGGTCGGCCTGCGTGACCGCTGGCTGTCGACCCCGTGACACCGCCCGCACCCGCCCGCGCCTCCTCGGACGCCCCCGTGAACGCCCGGACACCGACCCGAGACACCCGAGACGCCCGAAACGCCCGAGACGCCTGGACGCCGACCCGATGAGCACCTCGAACCCCGCACACACCGAACGCCTCCCGAGCGCCGCCCTCGACGCCCGGCTGCGGGTCGACCGCGCCGCGTTCACCCTCGACCTCGCCCTCACCGCCGCCCCCGGCGAGGTGATCGCGCTGCTCGGCCCGAACGGCGCCGGCAAGTCCACCGCGCTGCGCGCCCTCGCCGGCCTGCTCCCGCTCTCCGGTGGCCACCTGCGCCTGGACGGCGACACCCTGGAGGACCCGGCCGGGCGCGTGCACACCCCCGCCGAGGAGCGGCCGGTCGGCGTGGTGTTCCAGGACTACCTGCTCTTCCCGCACCTCAGCGCGCTCGACAACATCGCGTTCGGCCCGCGCTGCCAGGGCCGCCCCAAGCGGGCCGCCCGGGCCGAGGCCGCTGCCTGGCTGGAGCGGATGGGCCTGGCCGACCACGCCTCGGTCCGCCCCGGCCGGCTCTCCGGCGGTCAGGCGCAGCGGGTGGCGCTGGCCCGGGCGCTCGCCGTCCGCCCCCGACTGCTCCTGCTGGACGAGCCGCTGGCCGCCCTGGACGCCCGCACCCGCCTCGACGTACGGTCTCAACTTCGGCGCCACCTGGCCGAGTTCGACGCGGTGGCGGTGCTGGTGACACACGACCCGCTGGACGCGATGGTGCTGGCCGACCGGCTGGTGGTGATCGAGCACGGGCACGAGGTGCAGTCCGGCAGCCCGGCCGAGGTGGCCCGGCGGCCGCGCACCGACTACATCGCCCGCCTGGTCGGGCTGAACCTGTACCAGGGCCGGGCCGAGGGGACGCATGTCACGCTCCCGGACGGCACCGTCCTGGCCACCGCCGAGGAACTGGACGGCCCGGCGTTCGTCGCCTTCCCGCCGTCCGCGGTGACCCTCTACCGGGAGCGGCCGCGGTCCAGCGCGCGCAACCTGTGGCAGGTCGAGGTCACCGGCCTGGACCTGCACGGCGACCGGGTCCGCGCGGACCTGGCCGGCGACCTGCCGATGGCCGCCGACCTCACCCCGGCTGCCGTCGCGGAGCTGGACCTGGCGCCGGGGGTCACGGTCTGGGCCTCGGTCAAGGCCACCCAGACCCACGCCTACCCGGCCTGAGCCACCACCCGCCGCCCGCCACCCCCTGCCGGGGCCTACGGAGGCCACGGGGCCCCGAAGACCATGGGGGCTACGGGTGCTACGGGGGCTACGGGGACTACTCCGACGGCTCGACGAACCCCGACTCGTACGCGGCGATCACCGCCTGGGTGCGGTCGCGCGCACCCAGCTTCGCCAGCACGCTGCTGACGTGCGTCTTCACCGTCTGCACACCGAGGAACAGCTGCTCGGCGATCTCCCCGTTGCTGAGGCCCCGGGCGACCAGCCGCAGCACCTCCGCCTCCCGCTCGGTCAGCGCTGCCCGCTCCATGGCGGCGCGGGCGGTCGGGTTGCCGTGCCCGGCGGCCAGGCGGCGGATCGCGGCCGGGAACAGCAGCGACTCACCCGCCGCCGCCAGCCGCACCGCGTGGGCGATCTCGGCCGCGCGGGAGCGCTTGAGGAGGAAGCCGTCGGCGCCCGCACGCAGCGCCTGGTAGACGTAGTCGTCGTTCTCGAAGGTGGTCACGACCAGAATCCGCGGCGGCCGCTCCCCCGGGGCGACGGGGCGCAGCAGCTCACGGGTGGCCGCCAGTCCGTCCATCACGGGCATCCGGACATCCATCAGCACGACGTGCGGGCGCAGTTCACGCGCCAGGGCGACCGCCTCCGCGCCGTCGGCCGCCTCACCGACGACCCGCAGGTCGCCCTGCGCCTCCAGGACGGCCCGCATGCCGGCCCGGACCAGCTCCTCGTCGTCGGCGAGCAGGATGTCCGTCGTCCCCGTAGCGCCCCCGGCCATCCCCCGCGCACCCCCGGTCATCCCGCGCACATCTCCGGCCATCCCCGCGCACCCCCGCTCGGGCTGTCCGCCACAAGATCGTTCGTCACGAGCCCAAGCGTAGGGGCAGCCGGACGGTCAGCACCCACTCCCCGCTCCCGTCCTCCGCCGCCCCAGCCGTCGACTCCCCGCCGAGCAGCGTGGCGCGCTCGCGGATGCCGCGCAGGCCCTTGCCGCCCTTGCGCGCCCCGCCTGCCGCCGTCCGCACCCCGCCCACCGAGGGCCTCGCCCCGCCGCCGGGCAGCCGGCTGGCGCAGCGCAGCTCCAACTGCCCGGCCCGTACGGCGATCCGGACGTCGACCGGTTCGCCGGGCGCGTACTTGAGCGCATTGGTGACCCCTTCCTGGACGATCCGGTACGACTCGCGGGAGAGCACCCCGGGCAGCGCGCCCACTGGCACGTCGATCCGCGCCTCGACCGGGCTGCCGGCCGCGCGGGCGGTGTCGAAGAGTGCGGGCAGCTGGTCGATGCCGGGCTGTTCGGTGGCCACGCCGTTCGCCCCGGCCGGGGTTTCGCGCAGCAGGACGAGGGTGCGTTCGAGGTCCTCCATGGCCTGGCGCCCGGTCTCCTCGATGACTTCGAGCGCCCTGGCGACGAAGGCCGGGTCCCCGACCTCGCGCGCCGCGCCGGCCTGAAGGACCGTCACCGTCAGTGCGTGGCCGATCGAATCGTGCAGTTCGCGCGCCAACCGGTTGCGTTCCAGCAGTCGTTCGGCCCGCAGCTCCGCCTCCGCCAGCCGCTCCGCCGGGGACGGGCCCAGCAGTCTTACCGCCAGGGCGAGTTGGAGTCGGCCTGCGTACACCAGGAACCAGCCGAAGCCGAGCACCAGCAGCGGGAGGAGCGGGAGGTACCGGAGCGCGTCCGGGCCGGTCAGCCGACCGTAGGCCGCGGCCAGGCCGAGGGCCATCGCGAACCCGACCACCGAACCGAGCGCGACCCGCCCGACCAGCCAGCCGGCCGTCCGCCGCCGGTCGGCCCAGCTGCGGGAGGGGTCGATGGCGATGTCCTCCTCGCGGTCGGGCACCAGCAGCAGCCGGGCCTGCACCCCCTCGGCGCGCCGCGCCGCCGGCACGAGGGCGACCACCACCAGCAGCACGGTGTCCGACGTGACACTCGCCATCAGGATCTCGCCGAGGCCCTTGTGGTACGTCCCCGGATAGATCATCAGCACGACGCCCGCGAAGATCCACCCGACCAGCAGGTGCACCAGCCGCGCGTACGTGGCGCCGGCCAGCAGCGGCGCGAGAAACCTGGGTACGGCCGTCATGGACACACCGTTCCCGGGCGCGCGGGCCTTGAGCGCTGCGATCTTGGGCATCCGGCCATCCTGTCAGGTCAACCATGCCGCCGGGCTCCCGCACCGGTCGCCCGTGATCTCCCTCCGAGGAGGGAGGCGGATCCCCGCCCCGGCGGGATCCGCCGCACCCGCCCCCTCCGGTCGAATGGAACCACCGCCGGGGATCGCCGACGGACACCACCGCCGGACACGACCGGCGCAGACCGCAGCCCGAGGAGGGGAAGGCGACCGTGATCGAGGTCCAGGGCCTGACCAAGGAGTACGACGGCCGACGCGTCGTCGACGAGCTGACCTTCGAGGTCCGACCCGGCGTGGTGACCGGCTTCCTCGGCCCGAACGGCGCCGGCAAGAGCACCACCATGCGCCTGGTCCTCGGCCTCGACCGCCCCACCGCCGGCCGCGCCCTGATCGACGGCCGCCCGTACACCGAACTCGCCGACCCGCTGCGCCGGGTGGGCGCGCTGCTGGACGCCCAGGCCCTGCACGGCGGGCGGACCGCCCGGGGCCACCTGCGCTGGCTCGCCGCGAGCAACGGGCTGCCGGAGCGCCGGGTCGGCGAGGTGCTCGCCCAGGTCGGCCTGGCGGACGCGGCCGGGCGCCGGATCCGGAGCTTCTCGCTCGGCATGCGCCAGCGCCTCGGCGTGGCCGCCGCACTGCTCGGCGACCCGCCGGTCCTGATGCTGGACGAGCCGGTCAACGGCCTCGACCCCGAAGGCATCCGCTGGATCCGCACCCTGCTGCGCGACCTGGCCGCCGAGGGCCGGGCGGTACTGGTCTCCTCCCACCTGATGACCGAAATGGCCCTCACCGCCGACCACTTGGTGGTGATCGGCCGCGGCCGGCTGCTCGCCGACGCCGCGACCTCCGACTTCATCGACCGCCACGGACGCACCCGGATCCGGGTGCGGGCCGTCGACCCGACCAAGCTGGCCGCCCTGCTCGGCGGCACCGGCCATGACCTCGACGCCACCGAAGTCGACGGCGGCGCCTGGGAGGTGAGCGGCGCCGAGCCCGAGCGGATCGCCGCGCTCGCCGCGGCCGACGGCGTGGTGCTGTACGAGATCGCCGTCCAACAGGACTCACTGGAGGAGGCGTTCATGCGGATGACCGCGGACAGCGTCGAGTACCGGGCGGAGGCCGCCCTATGAGGTCGGCCGCCTTCGGCGCCTTCCGCGCCGAACGGGTCAAGCTCTCCACCCTCCGCTCACTCTGGGTCACCCCGCTGCTCGCCCTCATGCTCACCGCCGGGGTCACCACTGCCGTCGGCGCGGCCCTCGGCGGCAGGGACCGCAACATCACCGACGACCCGAGCATCGGCGTCTTCTACGGGCTCAACTTCGGTCAGGCGGCGCTGGCTTGCTTCGGCATCCTGCTGATCGGCCAGGAGTTCAACACCCGGATGATCGACGTTTCGCTCACCGCCGTGCCCCGACGCGGCCGACTGTACGGCGCCAAGCTGGCGCTGGGCGGGCTGGTCGGCCTGGTCGTCGGCGCCGCCGGGACGGCGGGCGCGTTCGCGGGGTACGCGGCCATCGTCCCCGGCGCCTGGGACGGCCCGCCCCTCGTCCGCAGCGCCGTCGCCGGCGTGCTCTACCAGGCGCTACTGGTGGTGTTCTGCCTCGGAGTGACCACCGCGCTCGGCAACCTCACCGCCGCCATGGGGCTGCTGGTCCCGACCGTCTTCCTGCTCTCGCCGCTGCTCAGCGGCGTGCCCGGGATCCGCCGGGTGGTCCGGTTCCTGCCCGACCGGGCCGGCCAGTACGCGCTGCGGTACGTCGACGACCCGCAGGTCGGGTACGGCCACTGGACCGGACTGCTGATCATGGCGCTCTGGACGGCCCTGGCGGCGTACGGCGGCCTGCGGGCGATGCGCCGTAGCCCCACCAAGTAACCCCGGATGAACGGGAGATGGGAGAGACCGTGAGCACGCTTTCCGGCGCCCTGCGCGCCGAACGGATCAAGTTCACCACCCTGCCCTCGCAGTGGGCGGCCCCGCTGGTCGCACTGGCGCTGACCGTCGGCATCACGGCGGCGGTCAACGCCGCCTACGGGGCGAAGGACCACACCCCCGGAGAAGACCCCGCCGGCGGGATCTTCTACGGGCTGCTGTTCGGCCACGTCGCCGTGGCCTGCTTCGGAATCCTGCTGATCGGGCCGGAGTTCAACACCCGCATGATCGGCAGCGCGCTCACCGCCGTCCCGCGACGCGGTCGGCTCTACGGCGCCAAGCTCGCGCTCGGCGCCGGGCTGGGCCTGCTGCTCGGGTTGGTCTCCACGGCGGGATCGTTCCTGGCCGTCGACGCCACCGCCGGCCTGGACTTCTCCACCCCGGGCCTGACCCGAAGCTTCCTCGCCGGTGTCCTGTACCACCCGATGATGGTGTTGATCTGCCTCGGGCTGACCACCATGCTGGGCAACTTCAGCGCCGCACTCGGCCTGCTCACCCCGATGGTCTTCCTCGGCACCACCTGGCTGGCCGCCATCCCCGGCGTCCGCGAGGTCGGCCAGTTCCTGCCCGACCGGGCCGGCCTGTACGCAATGCGCACCCAGCCGGAGCCGGGCGTCCACTACGGGCACTGGACCGGGTTGCTGATCATGGCGCTCTGGACGGCGCTGGCGGTCCTCGGCGGCCTGCGGGCGATGCGCCGGTACGAGGCGTCGGGCGGGTAACGGCAGGCAGCGAACAGATGACAGGGTTCAGCTTTCAGATTTCGAAATCTGTCATCTGTCTGCTGTCTGCTGTTCGCTGCCATCTGCCAGCCGCCGCAGCGCCGGGTGCCGCGATCACCGTGCAGCCGCCCGGGGCGATCTCCCTGTACGGGGGTCCTTGCTGGTCGCACAAGAGATCAAGGGCCTAACTGACCCGAAGGCCCACCGCCAGGGTCAGTTCAAGGACCCGGTGCGGCGATGCGAGATCCGGAAACAGCTCCCGCAGCTGCGACATCCGGTACCGGACTGTCTGGGGATGGACGAACAACGCCGCCGCCACCTCGTCCCGCCTGCCCTGGTGCAGCAGCCACGCCCGCAACGTCTCCTCCAGCCGCCGTGCGGTCGCGGCAGGCAAGGTCCGCAACGGTGCGAGGGCTCGGGCACGCAGGTCTGCGAACGCGTCCACGTCGGCGCTCAGCACCAGCTCGGGAAGGTGGTCCTCGGTGTCGCGAATATCAGAGGAGAGGGAGCGCGCGCGTGCGGCTCGTGCGTACGAGGCGGACGCACGAGTCCATGGCCGTGCCGGACCGACCACGGCGGTGCGGTCGGTCAGCTGCCGCAAGAGGTGTGATCGGTCGGCATCGGGGACGAGCAGCACACCGGTGGCGTCCGGCAGATCGTCGAGGACGAGAGTGCTCGGGTCGAGCGCGCGGTAGGCGGGCCGGGCCTGGGCGGCGGGCAGCAGGACGGCGGTCAGCGAAACCGGGGGCTGCCACCCGGCCCGTTGAGCAGAGGCCAGCAACACGTCCGGGCTCGCGCCGGCGAGGAGGTCGCGGGCCAGGTGTTCCAGGTGGCGCTCGTGGGCCCTGCCCCGGGCGGCCAGTTCGTCGGCATGGCCCGCGGCGCTCGCGGCGGAGAGCTCGTCGATGTAGGCGAAGGTCAGCTCGGCGAACTTGGCGACCTCGGCGGCGGGCAGACCTGCGGGTACGGCACCCGCTGCCAGGCATCGCCAGGCCACGCGGGCGCCGACGCGGTAGGCACTGAGCAGGGCGTCCATCGAACGGCCGTCGCGCACCTCGCCGCGGCCCAGCTCGTAGGCTGCGTCACCGGCGTCGCCACCCGTGGCGTTCCCGCTCGCGAGGTCCAGGTAGTGCCCCAGGGCGGTGCGGACGGCTCGGCGGATGGTGCCGCCCATGCGGCCCGAAAGGGCGTTGGCATAGGGAGGGACCTCGTCGATGATCGCCTCGACGACCTCGTCGGCGGTGGCCGTCAGCACAGCCCGAAGCGCGGTGACCGTCGTCTCATCCAGGACCAGCTCGCTGGCCCTCAGGATTGCATGGCTCACGTTTTTGTTCCCTGCGAACAATTCAGCTGACCAGATTTACGTCCTATGGTCAGGACTTTACGCCCTGAGGCGCAGCAAGCTGGAGTCATGACGAGTGCAGCCCTCCGCAGCAGGGCGTGGAAACTGCTGGAGATGGTCACGACGCCGCTGCTGCCGTCGGACTACCTCGACCTGGTCAGCCCGCTGCGTGCGGGCGCGGACCTGCGTGGGCGCATCGAGGCCGTGCACCCCGAGACGGGTGACGCCGCGACCATCGTGATCAGGCCGGGACGGGGCTGGCGCGGCCACACGGCCGGTCAGTACGTGCGGATCGGGGTCGACGTCGACGGGAGGCGCCTGTGGCGTGCCTACTCCATCACCTCGCCGACAAACCGCCAGGACGGCCGCATCACGATCACCGTGAAGGCGATCCCGGACGGCAAGGTCAGCAACCACCTGGTCCGCAGGGCGACACCGGGCACGCTGATCCAGCTCGACCAGCCGACCGGTGACTTCGTGCTGCCGCAGGCCACGCCCGCCAAGGTGCTCTACCTGACGGCCGGCAGCGGCATCACGCCCGTGATGGGCATGCTGCGCGACATCGAGTTGGACGACGTCGTCATGGTCCACTGCGCGCCGCAGCCGCAAGACATGATCTTCCGCGGCGAACTGCACAGCCTGGTCGCGGACAAGAAGCTGCGCCTCACCGAGGTGCACACCAACCAAGACGGCAGGCTCGACATCGCCCGTCTCGGCGAACTCGTGCCCGACTGGGCCGAGCGCGAGACCTGGGCCTGCGGGCCCGCGGGCCTGCTCGACACCGCAGAGGAGCACTGGACCGAGCACGGCGTCCGAGAGCGTCTGCACACCGAACGGTTCCGCCCCCGCATCGTCGTCACCGGCGACGGCGGCGAGGTCACGTTCAGCGCCACCGGCAAGACCGTCGACGCGGACGGCGCCACGCCGTTGCTGGACATCGGCGAGGAAGCCGGCGTGCTGATGCCATCCGGGTGCCGCATGGGCATCTGCTTCGGCTGCGTCACGCCGCTCAAGGCGGGCGCCGTCCGCGACCTGCGCACCGGCGAGATCACCGAGGCCGAGCCGGGCGTCCTCATCCAGACCTGCGTGTCCGCCGCGGCGGGCCCCTGCGACATCGAACGGTAGAGGCACCTTGACCGCCATCGACCCCACCGCCCACCTGACCGCGGAGCAGATCGAGGAGCTCGGCCGCGAGCTGGACGCGATCCGCGACGAGGTGCTCGCCGATCGCGGCGAGAAGGACGCCGCCTACATCCGCAAGGTCATCTCGGCGCAGCGCAAGCTCGAGCTGGCCAGCAGGGGCGTGCTGCTGTTCTCGATCTTCCCGCCCGCGTGGCTGCTCGGCACCGCCGGTCTGTCCGTGGCGAAGATCATGGACAACATGGAGATCGGCCACAACATCCTGCACGGCCAGTGGGACTGGATGCGGGACCCGAAGATCCACTCCACCACCTGGGAGTGGGATCACGTCTCGCCGTCCGAGCAGTGGAAGCACTCGCACAACGAGCTGCACCACACGTACACCAACGTGATCGGCAAGGACAACGACCTCGGCTACGGCATCATGCGCGTCGACGAGGACCAGAGGTGGCACCCGTTCCACCTCGGCCAGCCGCTGTGGAACCTCGTCAACGCCTGCTTCTTCGAGTACGGCATTGCGGCGTACGACCTGGAGCTCGGCAAGAACCTGCACAAGCGCCGCCGCAGGAACCCGGAGTTCCGCGCGCGGGCCAAGGCCGTGGGCCGCAAGATCCGCAAGCAGGTGCTCAAGGACTACGTGATCCACCCGCTGCTGTCGGGCCCGTCGTTCCTCACCACGCTGGCCGCCACGTTCACCGCGAACCTGGTCCGCAACATCTGGACCCACTCGGTGATCATGTGCGGGCACTTCCCCGAGGGTGTCCAGGTCTTCGAGCGCCGGTCGATCACGGGCGAGACGCGCGGCCAGTGGTACCTGCGCCAGATGATGGGCTCGGCGAACATCAGCGGCAGCAGGGCCATGCACTTCATGACCGGCAACCTGTCGCACCAGATCGAGCACCACCTGTTCCCGGACCTGCCGAGCAACCGGTACGCCGAGGTCGCGGTGAAGGTGCGCGCGCTGTTCGAGAAGTACGAGCTGGAGTACGTCACCGGACCGTTGCCGAAGCAGGTGTTCTCGGCGTGGCGCAAGGTCTTCCGGCTCTCTCTGCCGAACAAGAAGCCCAAGGTCACGACGCCGGACCGGGAGCAGGAACTCGTCGCGGCCTGATCCCCGGTACCGGTTTTCCGGGTGACGACGCGTTCACGAACGCCGAAGGCGCGGGGTGGGGCAGTAGCGCTCGCCTCCTTCGACTGCAACAGTCGGCCCGGGGGCGATCTCGGTGAAGCCCGCGTCCCGGACCACCGGCAGCCCGCTGCGGAGGAGTTCCTCCCACGCCTCGGGCTCGGCCGTCCGCACCGCCAGCGCGAAGCCGGACTCCGCCCACTCCTTGCGCTGCGTCTCGTCCAGCTCCCACCACGCGAGCTGGGCGGCGTGTCCGGTCTGGGCCATGGTCTTGCCCGCGCTCATCTCCAGCTCCGGGTTGAGCCACAGCACCGGCAGCCCCGGCTCGGGCGCGCCGACCTCGGTGGTCTCCTCCAGGTCCGTCCCGGAGACCTGCAACTTGGCGAGTTCCTTCGGCCAGCCGTCCAGCGGGATCGGCGGGAACACCCGCACCTCCGCCTCCCGCCCCCGCACCGTGATGCCCGGCAGTTCCCCGGCCCGGCGCCACTCCCCGCCACGGGCCCGCCGGACCACCTTGCGGATCCGGGCGTCCTCCCAGGCCGCGACCCGCTCGGCCCACTCGCCGTCCGCCTCGGTCACCCGCGGGTCGGCCAGCAGGGTGAGCACCGCCCGGGCCGAGGTCTCCAGCGCGTCCGTCCGCCCCGGCGGGGTGGCCCGCTCCAGCCGGACGAGCAGCGGCAGCACGTACTGCGGCCGCGCGTCACGACCCTCGGGGGCCGGGGATTCGCCGGAGCCCGCGTCAGTTGCGGAAGGCGAGGCAGGTGAGGCAGGTGAGG
The DNA here is from genome assembly GCF_044455625.1 of Kitasatospora sp. NPDC051164. Lineage (NCBI taxonomy): Bacteria > Bacillati > Actinomycetota > Actinomycetes > Kitasatosporales > Streptomycetaceae > Kitasatospora > Kitasatospora sp. NPDC051164. Next base: position 321,195 of record NZ_JBITFB010000001.1, read on the forward strand.
CAGGCGAGGAAACCGGGGGAACGGAAGCCGGGGCATCGAACGGAGAAGTCACCCGTCCAGCATGCCAGCCCCACCCGGCCCGGCTCGGCCCACCCCGTCCGGCCCGCTTTCGGCCCCCTCTCGGCCCCGGTTCAGCCCCCGTTCAGCGCAGCCGCTGCCGCAGCTCGTCCACGGCCGCCCGGATGCCCGCGCTGTAGGCGTCCTCGGGCAGCGCGTCCAGGCTGCGCACGGCCTGATCCAACTGTTCGCGCGCGAGGTCTGGCTCGCCGAGCTTGAGGTGGTCGGAGGCCAGGTTGAGGTGCAGCGAGGGGTAGAAGGCGCGTACTTGGAGGGCCGGTTCGTAGGTCCGGGCGCGCTCGGCGGTCAGTGAGTCGGCGGCGGCCAGCGCCCGCCGGTCCCATTCCAGCTCGGCCCGCGGGTCGTCCTGAAGATCGGCCAGATAGTGCGCCAGCACGCAGCGGTGGAAGACGTCCTGGTCCCCGAGCTCCTCCCAGAGCGCCTCGAAGCCGGCCCGCGCCTCGGCCGTCTGCCCGCGCTGGGCCGCCCGTACGCCGTCCAGCCCGAGCGCGATCCGGTCCAGTGCCCGATCGTCGCCACCGGCCAGGGGGTCGCCGGCCCGGCCGGAACCAGTCGAGGACACCTCACGCATATCAGGCACATCGGACATGCCCGCAGCCTAGCCGCCCGTCCGGCGACCCGCCCCACCCGACCACAGACCCGCCCCACCCGTCCGGCGCCCAGCCCCGGCCGTCCCATCCGCTCCGGTCAGCGCCGGTAGCCGCGCTGCGGGTCTCGCTCCTCCGCGTCCTCGTACATCAGGAACCAGCCCTCCGGGTGCGTGGCCGCCAGCAGCGCCTCCGTCCGCTGTTCCGCACCGAGCTCGGGGTCACCGTCGTCGGGCCCGTAGACGCCGAACAGCTCGTCGTTGCAGCCGTCCCAGTCGTAGTCGTAGAGATCGGCCGGGAGGTCACCCATCATGTCGGCCACCGACTCGGGCTGCGCACCGAGCAGTGCCCGGGCGTCCACCAGCGCCATCCGCAGCCCGATCTCCTCCGCCAGGCAGCGCGGCAGCGGCCATTCGCCGAGCGCGAGGTCGTCGGCCAGGTCGTCGAAGGCCCGGGCGATCGCCCGGCGCCAGGCCACGTGCATCCGCCAGGTGCGCTGGGGCAGGCGGGCGAAGACCGTCCAGTCGATGTCCTCGCCGTCAGCGACCGCCTCGTCCCCGTGCTCGTCGAGGTCGTCGTAGGCGGCGTCGGCCAGGCCGAGCAGCTGGGCGTGGAGCAGGCAGGCGGTGCGCGGGGTGAGCGTCCAGTCCGCGCCCGCGCCGCCGTCCTCGTCGTCGCTCTCCAGCGGGAAGAGTTCGGCGAAGTCCGGCGTGAAGTCCTCGGTCACGCTGATCTCCAGCGTGCCGCCGATCGCCTCGACCCCGGGGATGGCGGCCACCAACCGGTCCGGGTGCAGCAGCGCGCCGAGCGCCGCGTTGGCGTCCTCGGCGACCTCGCGCAGCAGTTCACGGCGCTGGCCGGCCGGGTCGATGCCCCCGAAGTCCAGCTCCTCGACGACCCTGATCGCGGCCGCGCGCAGGGCCGGCCAGTCGGTGATCCGCAGGCCCAGCACCACCGTCGCCTCGATCTCCTGCGCACCGGAGTCCTCCGCCGCGCCCGGCCCCTGTGGATGATCGCTTCGCTCGCCCATGGGGCTACGGTACGGCTTTTCGGCCGCCCGATCACCGGTCCGGCCCAGCTTCCGGCAGCCTTCTCGGCCACCGCCCGGCCCAGCCTCGGTCACTCGGACGCATGACATTGGCAGGATGCGTCCCATGGCTGACATCAATGAGTACGGCGGCGGGCAGGGCCCGAACGCCGATGTCCTGGTCGTGACCACCAATGACATCCCCGGCTTCCGGGTCGATCACGTGATCGGCGAGGTCTTCGGGCTGACCGTCCGCAGCCGCCACGTCGGCAGCCAGATCGGTGCCGGTCTGAAGTCGCTGATCGGCGGCGAGCTGCGCGGTCTGACGAAGACCCTGGTCGAGAGCCGCAACGAGGCGATGCAGCGGCTGGTGGAGCAGACCAGGGCGCGCGGCGGCAACGCCGTCCTGATGATGCGCTTCGACGTGACGGAGGCGGCGGACGTCGGCACCGAGGTCTGCGCCTACGGCACCGCCGCGGTGATCTCCCCGATCGGCTGAAACCCGGTCCCGCCCCGCCGACGGGAGCAGCGGGAAGAAGCACGAACGGCGGGAACAGTCGCCGGGCCCCCGATGTTTCACGGGCGTGACTGTTTACGGTGCAACAACCTTGGGCGCGACGGACGCCGCGCCGCAGCGCGTGGACGTCCTGGTGGTGGGCGCCGGGCAGGCGGGCCTGTCCGCCGCCTACCACCTGCGCCGCCGCGGCTTCGCCCCCCACCGGGCGGGCGGCGACGGCGGCTTCGTCGTGCTCGACGCCGACGCCGAGCCCGGCGGCGCCTGGACGCACCGCTCACCGTCCCTGCGGATGGCCACTGTGCACGGCTTCCACGACCTCCCGGACGCCGAACTCCCGCCGGCCGACCCCGAGGCCTCCGCACGCGAGGTGGTGCCGGGGTACTTCGCGGCGTACGAGGCCCGGCACGCGCTCCCGGTCGTACGCCCGGTCGCGGTGCGCGCCGTACGCGCCGAGTCCGAGCGCCCCGACTCCCGGCTGCTGGTGGAGACCGACCGCGGCGCCTGGTCCACCCGCGCGCTGATCAACGCCACCGGCACCTGGACCCGACCCTTCCTCCCGCACTACCCGGGCCGCTTCGCCGGGCGCCGGCTGCACTACGCCGACTACCGCGGCCCCGAGGAGTTCACGGGCAAGCGCGTCCTGGTGGTGGGCGGCGGCGCCTCGGCGATCCAGGTGCTGTCCGAGGTGGCGGCGGTCGGCGAGACGGTCTGGGTCACCCGCTCCGAACCCGTCTACCACGAAGGGCCGTTCACTCCTGAGTACGGGCGCGCGGTGGTCGCCAAGGTCGAGGAGCGGGTCCGGCAGGGGCTGCCGGTGCGCAGCGTGGTGAGCGTGACCGGGCTGGGCCCGTCCGTCGCCTACCGGCGCGCCGAGGCGCTGGGCGCGCTGCACCGCAGGCCGATGTTCGACCGCCTCACCGAGCGCGGAGTCGCGTGGGGTGACGAGGAGCTGGCGGTGGACGCGATCGTCTGGGCCACCGGCTTCCGCCCCGAGGTCGGTCACCTCGCCCCGCTCGGGCTGCGCTCCCCCGGCGGCGGCATCGCGCTCACCGGCACCCGCGCCACCGCCGATCCGCGCGTCCACCTGGTCGGCTACGGCCCCTCCGCCAGCACCGTCGGCGCCAACCGGGCCGGGCGCGCGGCCGTCAACGACCTGGTCAAGCTGCTCGGCGACCCGGCGGAACAGCCCGAGCCTGCGGAGCAGCCCGACCCGGCGATGCAGCCCGACCCGGTGGAGCAGCCCGTCCCGGCGGCGGTCTGACCGTCCCCCGGAGCGTCGTCTGACCGCGCTTGACCACCCGGCCGCCGCCGGGTCACCCCCCGACCGCGGAGCTCAGCGGTCGTAGTCCACCGTCACCCGGTCGGTGAGCGGGCGGGCCTGGCAGGTGAGGACGTAACCGGCGGCCAGTTCCTTCTCCTCCAGGGCGAAGTTGCGGCGCATCTCCACCTCGCCCTCGGTGACCAGGGCGCGGCAGGTGCCGCAGACCCCGCCCTTGCAGGCGAACGGCAGGTCGGGGCGGGAGCGCTGGGCGCCGTCCAGGATCGAGCGGTCGCGCGGGAGGGAGAGGGCGCTGCCCCGGCCGTCGAGGACGAGGGTGACCTCGCTGTGCTCACCGGGCCCGCCGGCGGACGAGGCGTCCGTGCGGTCCCAGTCCTCGTCGCGCTCCGGGAGCGGCTCGTCCTCGGCGTGGAACAGCTCCTGGTGCACTCGCTCGCCCGGGACGTCCAGCTCGGCGAGCAACTCCTTCGCCCCGGTGACCATGCCGAACGGGCCGCACAGCCACCAGTGCCCGACGCTCCCGACATCCACCAGCGCCGCCAGCAGCGCCCGCACCCGCTCCGGGTCCAGGCGTCCGCTGAGCAGCTCGGCGTCCCTGGTCTCCCGGGAGAGCACGTGGACCAGCTGGAAGCGGCCGAGGTAGCGGTCCTTCAGGTCGGCGAGCTCGTCCGCGAACATCACCGTGTCGCTGCGCCGGTTGCCGTAGAGCAGGGTGACGGTGGAGCGGCGGTCGGCGGCCAGCACCGAGCCGGCGATCGACAGCATTGGGGTGATGCCGGAGCCGGCCGCGAGCAGCACGTGGTCGGCGGGGACGCCGAGTTCGGGGGTGAAGAGGCCCGACGGCGTCAGGACCTCCACCTCCTCGCCGGACCGGGCCTCGCGCACCAGCCAGCGCGAGAACAGCCCGCCCGGCACCTCCCGGACGGCGATCCGCAGCGGGCCGCCGACGGGGGCGCAGATGGAGTACGAGCGGCGCTCGTCCGCGCCGTCCACCAGCTTGCGCAGCGTCAGGGTCTGCCCGGGGCGGAAGGCGAACGCCTCCGTCAGCTCGTCCGGCACCTCGAAGGTCACCGCCACGGCGTCCTCGCAGAGCCGCTCCACCCGGTCGATCCGCAGCCGGTGGAAGGTGGGGCGGCGGGCCGGGCGGATGCCGGTCGCCGGGGTGTCGGCGGAGGCGGGCGAGACGGCGGCGGGCATTCAGATCTCCTTGACGCGTTCGAAGGGCTCCCGGCAGGCGCGGCAGCGCCAGAGCGCCTTACAGGCGGTGGAGCCGAAGCGGGACAGCTCCTCCGTCTCCGTCGCACCGCAGAGCGGGCACGGCACGGGGGCCGCGGCAACGGCTGCGGTACGGGTCGCGACTGCGGTACCGGTCGCGGCGATGGCGGCTCCGGCGAGGGTCTCGGCTCCGGTACGGGTCTCGGCTCCGGCGCGGGTCGGGCCGAGGGCGAGCAGGACCGGTCCGGCCGCGCGGACGGCGGAGGTCGGACGCGGCGGGGCGATGCCTGCCTCGGCGAGTTTGCGGCGGCCCTCGGCGGTGATCAGGTCGGTGGACCACGGCGGGTCCAGCCGCAGCCGCACCCGGACCTCCCGGTACCCGGCGGCGCGCAGCCGGCGGTCCACGTCGGCGGCCATCTCGGCGACGGCGGGGCAACCCGAGTAGGTCGGGGTCAGCCAGGCGGTGACCGCACCGGTGCCACCGTCCACCTCGACGTCGGCCAGGACGCCGAGGTCGGCCAGGGTGAGCATGGGCAGCTCCGGGTCCGGGACGGCCGCGGCGACCGCCCAGGCCGGGTCGCGGGTGGTGCCCACGGTCGTCAGACCGACGGGTTCCACCACCGCGTCCTCCGTCGCCGCGTCGTCCACCAGCGCGTCGCCCACCAGCGCGTCGTCCACCAGCGCGTGTTCCGTCGCCACGTCGTCCGTCACCACGTCGCCCCCGGGTGTGCGCGGGCCAGCACCTGCAGCTCGGCGAGCAGCGGGCCGAGGGCCTCGGTGTGGACGCCGTCCCGGCCGGCCAGGCCGAGGACGGTGGCCAACGGCGGCACGTCCGGCACGGTCAGCCCGGCCTCGGCGAGGACGGCGGCGAGCGAGCGCAGCACGGGTTCGCGCAGGGTCGCCGGGTCGACGCCCACCCGCAGCTCCACCGGGTGGGCCGTGAACAGCTCCTCCAGCAGCGGCCAGACGGCGTCCAGCCCGGCCTGCATCCGCTCGGCGGAGTACGGCGTGCCGTCGCCCAGGCGCAGGGTCCACGCGATGGCGTACTCGCGGTGGTACGCCAGCTCCTTGACGCCCCGGGCCGCGACCGCCGCCAGCACCGGGTCGGGGTGCGCGCTCAGCGCCTCGTACAGGGCGCCTCGCGCGGTGGCGAACAGCAGCAGCCGGGCGATCGAGTACGCGAAGTCGCCGTTCGGCGTCTCCACCAGCCGGACGTTGCGGAACTCGCGGTCCTCGCGCCAGTACGCGAGGTCGTCCTCGGTGCGGCCGGAACCGTCCGCCTGGCCGGCCCGGGTCAGCAGCAGGCGGGACTGGCCGAGCAGGTCGAGGCCCAGGTTGGCGAGCGCGACCTCCTCCTCCAGCTCGGGCGCCCGGGTGCACCACTCGATCAGCCGCTGGGAGAGGACCAGGGCGTCGTCGCCGAGCATCTGGCAGTAGGCGGCCAGGTCCGTGCCGTCCATCCCGGCGGGCAGGGTGGTGTCCACGCCGAGCAGCGGGTCGGCGAAGCCCGTCCCGTACGCCCAGCGGCCCTCGCCCTCGGGGCCGGGGGCGGCCTCGGTGAGGCTGAGGTAGACGTGGTCGTCGTGGTCGGCGCCGGTGGCGGCGTGTCCCTGCGTGGCGGTGTGGTCCTGCATGGCGGTTCCCCCGTCAGATGTGCGGGACATCCTCGGGGATGTCGTAGAAGGTCGGGTGGCGGTAGACCTTGTCGCCGCTGGGCTCGAAGAACGGGTCGCGCTCGTCCGGGGTGGAGGCGGTTATCGCGTCCGAGCGGACCACCCACAGGCTGACGCCCTCGTTGCGGCGGGTGTAGAGGTCGCGGGCGGCGAGCAGGGCCATCCGGTCGTCGGCCGCGTGCAGCGAGCCGACGTGGACGTGGTTCAGCCCGCGCCGGGGGCGCACGAACACCTCGTACAGCGGCCAGCCGGCCTTGGGCGCGGCCGTGGGCGCGGCCGTGGAGTCGGCCTTGGGCTCGGTCACTTTCCGTTCTCCTGTTCGGTGGCGTGCTGTTCGGCGTGCTGCTCGGCGGTGCGGGCGGACTGCTCCGCGGCGCGCTTGGCGGCGTAGGCGACGGCCGCTTCGCGGACCCAGGCGCCGTCCTCGTGGGCGGCGCGGCGGCGGTCGATCCGCTGGGCGTTGCAGGGGCCCTGGCCGCGGATGACCCGGTTCAGCTCGGACCAGTCCGGCTCGCCGAAGTCCCAGCCACCGCGCTCCTCGTTCCAGCTCAGCTCGGGGTCGGGGAGGGTGACGCCCAGGTGCTCGGCCTGCGGGACGGTCATGTCGACGAAGCGCTGCCGCAGCTCGTCGTTGCTGTGCCGCTTGATCCGCCAGGCCATCGAGCGGGCGGTGTTCGGCGAGTCCGCGTCCGAGGGGCCGAACATCATCAGCGACGGCCACCACCAGCGGTCCACGGCGTCCTGGACCATCCGGCGCTGGGCCTCGGTGCCGCGCATCAGCGTCATCAGGAGCTCGTAGCCCTGGCGCTGGTGGAAGGACTCCTCCTTGCAGATCCGCACCATCGCGCGGGCGTACGGGCCGTAGCTGCAGCGGCAGAGCGGGACCTGGTTGCAGATCGCCGCGCCGTCCACCAGCCAGCCGATCACGCCGACGTCGGCGAACGTGAGGGTCGGGTAGTTGAAGATCGAGGAGTACTTCTGGCGGCCGGAGATCAGCTTCTCGGTGAGCTCGGCGCGGTCGATGCCGAGGGTCTCGGCGGCGGCGTAGAGGTAGAGGCCGTGGCCGGCCTCGTCCTGGGCCTTGGCGAGCAGGATGGCCTTGCGGCGCAGCGAGGGGGCCCGGGTGAGCCAGTTGCCCTCGGGCTGCATGCCGATGATCTCGGAGTGGGCGTGCTGGGCGATCTGCCGGATCAGGGTGGCCCGGTAGGCGTCGGGCATCCAGTCCCTGGGCTCGATCCGTTGCTCGGCGGCAATGACCGCCTCGAACCGGTCCTCCGGCGTCTGCGCGGGGACCGCCTCGGCCACCTCTGCTGTCACCACAGTCCCCTCTCGTGTCCTGCGCTGTCGGTCTGCCCGGGCTCGGGCGCCAACCGACTGACCGTTCGGTCGGTACCATTCTGCGCGGCAGGGCAGAGGGATGGCAAGGTGCGAAACAGATAACAGCTGACAGATTTCGAAATCTGTCAGCTGTTATCTGTCTTCCGTCATCTGTGATCTGTTCGCCGCCAGCCGCCGACCGCCGGCTGCCGACCGCCCGCTGCCGACAGTCAGCCGTCAGCGGCTACCTGTTCGCAGTCGGCCGCGACTCGTCCGCCGTCAGCGGCCCACCGTCCGCTCACCCCTCCGCGCGGTCGCGCAGTCGCGGCAGCGGTACGGCCAGGAGCGCCGCCAGCAGGGCGATCCGGGGGGCGAGCTGGTCCAGCCGGATGTGCTCGTGCCGGGCATGGGCCCCGGCGCCCACCGCGCCGAAGCCATCCAGGGTCGGAAGCCCCCGCGAGCCCGGCAGGTTGGTGTCCCCCGCCCCGCCCGCCGGGGCGCCGTCCACCTGCTGCCCGAGCACCGCGGCGAGCGAACGCACGTGCCGCAACAGTGGGTTGCCCGTCCGCTCAGGCCACGCCGGACGGCTGGACAGCACCTCGGTCCGCACCCGGGCACCCGGGCGCAGCGCGGTGAGCCGGGCGAGGTGGTCGAGCGTACGGCGCTGCGCCTCGGCGGTGGAGAACCGCAGGCCGAGTTCGGCCTCGGCTCGTCCCGCTATCACGTTGGCCCGCGAACCACCGCTGATCCGACCGGCGTTGAGCTCCGTACCGGGCTGGCCCGCGAGGCCGCGGACGGCCACAAGCTGGTCCACCAGCTCGTCGACCGCCGACACCCCGTCGTGGGCGTCGTTGCCCGCGTGCGCCTCGCGCCCGGTCACGGTGAGCCGGACCCGCGTGCTGCCGCGCCGCGCGGTCTTCAGCCGGCCGTCGGGGTGCGGCGGCTCCAGCCCCAGCACTGCGGCGGCGCCGCGCAGTTGGCGCTCGACCAGGCGCCGCCCGTCCGGGCTGCCGACCTCCTCGTCGGAGACCACGACCAGGCGCACGGCCCGGTGCGGCCGCTCCCCCAGGTCCGCGAGCAGCGCCAACGCGCCTTCCAGGATGGCGAGTCCGCCCTTCATGTCGACCACGCCGGGGCCGGTCAGCAGGCCGTCCTGCTCGGCGACCGGCCAGTCCACCAGGGTGCCGACCGGCCAGACGGTGTCATGGTGGCCGACGATCAGCAGGTGCGGCAGGGACTCGTCCCGCCCCTCCCACTCCAGAACGAGGTGGTCACCGGCCGGACCGGGTTCGCGGCGGGCCTTGGCACCGGTGGCGCGGAAGCCGGCGGCCAACTCCTCGGCGAGGGCGTCGAGTCGGGGGGCGTCCCCGCTGGGTGACTCGATCCGGGCCAGGTCGGCGCAGCGGCGTCGGACGGCGCCGGCGAGGGTACGGGCGCGGGCGCTGAGTGCCTGCGGCAGACCGGGCAGCGCCGCGGTGACCGGGGCGTTCGCGGCGGCGGCGGTGGCAGCGGTGACAGCGGCAACGGCGGTGCCAACGGCGGCAGGCGCGGGGTTCGCGGTGGCGGCCGGCGTCGGGGCTGCGGTGGTGGTGGCTGCCGCGGTGGTGGTGACGGCTGCGGCGAGGGCTTCGCCGTCGGCGGCGGCGGGGACGGAGGCCTGGGTTCTGTCGGGTTCCGCGGCGGCATCCGGCGCGGCGGGCGAGCCGACGATCTGGGGACTCAACGCTCGCCTCCGCGGCCGCCGCCGGTATTCAGCGGCCGGGCCGGCCGACCGCTCCCACCCGGGTACCGGCCCCGGCCGGACCGCGCCGTGCGGCCGGGATGATCGACGGCCCGCCGGAACGGCCCGTCTGGCCCAAGTGTGGTGGAACGGCTGGGCGGCATGCTTGGCATTGCGTTCTCCTCGCTCGATCCGGTGGCCCCGGTCCGCCCGGAGCCCCGTGGACGGCGGCCTCCTGACGGCGGGCGCAGTGACCCGACCACCGCAGGGAAGCCGAGATGTGAGCCTAGAAGAACCGTTCGGCTTCCTGCGAGGTGGCCCTGCTCCCAGCGTGCCGGTACCGGGCCCAGCCTGGAACACCCGTCGGGGAACGGCGGCGGGCGCGCGGCACGCGGGCCTGGATCGGCGCGCGGGCGCGGTCGCCGGATCGCGCCCATCTCCACCATGGACCCGCCGCCCGGGTTCGGCAGCGCAAACCGCCAAGGCACGGCATTTCCACGCCGGATGGGTGACAGCGGCTCAGCCCGCGGTACGAACCGGGAGCACACGACGGCTCAGGGAAGCCCGCTCCGACAGCCGCCCTGACTCCGGGGGAACATCCGGGGAATACCCGTGTGAACACCGGTCGATGTCATGCCCCGACGAGCCCTGCCGTGCGCCGTCCGCGACCGCTCCGTCGCCGCTGGGCCGCCGAAGGGCCGCCCGCACCGCCAAGGGACCGCCGGTGCGCCGCCGCTGGGGGCGGCACGGCCACCGCCCTCAGGCGCCGTCCCCGACCAGCCCGGCATCGCGTGCCAGCAGCGCGGCCTGGACCCGGTTGCCGACGCCGAGCCCGGTCAGGATCCGGCTGACGTGCGCCTTGACGGTGCTCTCCCGCATCCCCAGGACGCCCGCTATCTCGGCGTTGGAGAGCCCGTCGGCGAGTTCGCGCAGCACGTCGGTCTCGCGCGGAGTGAGCCCGGCGACCCGGCCGCGGGCGGCCACCGACCGGGGAGCGCCGACGCGGTGGTAGCGGTCGATCAGGCGTCGCGCGGCCGCCGGGTGCAGCATCCCCTGGCCGCCCGCGACGACGTGCACGGCCCGGGCGATCTCGGCGGGCGGGGTGTCCTTGAGCAGGAAGCCGTCGGCCCCGGCGGCGAGCGCTTGGTACACGTACTCGTCCAGGTCGAAGGTCGTGAGCGCGATCACCCGCGGGGCGTCGGGCAGTTCGCGCAGGCGGCGGGTGGCGGCGATGCCGTCGAGCCGGGGCATCCGGATGTCCATCAGCGCGACGTCGATCCGCCGGCTCCCGGCGAGTTCGACGGCCTGGAGCCCGTCGGCGGCCTCGGCGACCACGGTGAGCACCGGGTCCTGGGCGAGCAGGTCGACCAGACCGAGGCGAACCAGCGGGTCGTCGTCGACCACCATCGTACGGATCATGCGCTCTCTTTCGGCTGCTGCGTCGGTTGCGGTGTCGGCTGCGGTGTCGGCTGCGGTGTCGGCTGATCGGGCCGCTGCGGCTGGATCGGTTGCTGCCGCTGGACCGGCTGCGACGAGCGGACCGGCCCGGGTAACCGGGCGGAGAGCCGGAAGCCGCCGCTGCCGTCCGGGCCCGCGTCGAAGTGACCGCCGAGCGCGCCGACCCGTTCGCTCAACCCCACGAGGCCGTACCCGCCGCCCGTGCCCGGACCGTCCGGCGGCGCCTCACCCGGGCCGTTGCGGACCTCGACGGTGGTCGCCGGCTCCCCGTAGCCGACCCGGACGGTGACCGGCGCGGCGGGCGCGTACTTGCGGGCGTTGGTCAGCGCCTCCTGGACCAGGCGGTGCACGGCCAGCCGGTGGGTGGTCGGGACGGTCTCCGGGTCGCCGGCGGTGGCCAGTTCGACCTGCTGCCCGGCCTGGACCGCCTCGCCGACGAGCTCGGTGAGGTCGCGTAGGGCGGGCCCCGCGACGGGCCCGGCCCCGCTCGGCCGGGACGGCTCGCCCTTGCCCTCGCCCTGGGCGTCGGGTCTGGTCGGCGGCTCGGCGCACAGCGCTCCCAGGACGTCCCGCAGGTCGTCGAGCGAGCCGGCGGCGGTGGTGCGCAGCAGTTCGAGCCGGTGGGTGAGCCGGTCCTGGTCGGCGGCGACGGTACCCGCCCGGGCCTGGTCGCGCAGCACGCCGGCGTGCAGCACCAGCAAGCTGAGGCGGTGGGCCAGCACGTCGTGCATCTCCCGTGCGATCCGGGCGCGTTCGGTGGCCCGGGCCTGTTCGGCGCGCAACTCGCGCTCGCGGCGCAGCGCGTCGACCTGCTCGTGCAGGGTGCGGATCAGCACCCGTCTGCCATGCAGCCACAGGCCGACCGACAAGGTGGCTGCCTGGACAAGGAGTTGGGAGCCGGTGGTGCCGGCCCAGCCGACCAGCGACTGTGCGCCGGACGCGCTGACCACCGCGATGACCGTGCCTCCGGCCGCCGCCGGGCCGGTCCGGCCGAGGTAGGCGAGGTGGAAGACGCTGAACAGACCGGGGAAGGCCCGGTTGAACAGCCCGGCGGTGAGCACCGGCAGTACGGCGGAGGCGACCGGGGAACGGCGGGCGAAGAGCAGCGAGAGCGAGGCGAGCGCGGCCACGACCGTACGCGGCACGCGCAGCGGGCCGTCCGCGTGGAGCCACTGGACCAGGGACTCCTCGGCGGCGAGGGCGAGCAGGCCGAACAGCAGCAACGTGTCGGTCCAGGGCCGGCGGTCCGGGCCGTACCAGCCGAGCAGGCTCCTGCGCATCGGGCTCCTCCTCTCCTCGTTCCGCGGTTCGTTCGCCGTTCCCTCCGCCCTCCGCCTCCGCCTTCCGCCCTGCGGTCCGTCGGGCACAAGCGCGGACGCGGACGCGTACACGGACACGGACACGGGCTCGATGCTAGGGGCGCTCGGCTCCGGGCCGCCTCTGTCTTCCGGCCAACCGCACCCTCGACTTTCGTCGGGGGTGCGCGCCGCTGACCGGCCGATTCGCGGCGCTCCCGCCCTTCCTAACGTCGACGACATGACGGACGACCAGCTCCACCGACGCACCAACTCTGCTCCCCCGGACCACGGTTCACCGTCCGGTCGGGACCACCTGCTGTTCCTCGCCGAGGCCCTGCGCACGTTCCACGACATCGGCGCCCTGGCCCCGAGCGGCCCGGAGCTGGTGAGCGCGCTGGTGGTGCCGGTCACCAGCCGCCCCGACCGGCCGATCTCGGTGCTCGAGGTCGGCGCCGGCACCGGCGTGGTGACCCGCCGGCTGGTCCAAGTGCTGCGCCCGGGCGACCGGTTGCACGTCGTCGAGGCGAACCCGCGGTTCGCCGACCGGCTGCGGGAGGACCCGGTGCTGGCCGCCCGCCGCCCCGGAGTAGGGCTGCGACTCTCGGCCTGCCGGGTCGAGGAGCTGCAGCGCCCCCGCCCCTCGGCGCCGACAGGGGCCCGACCGACGGAGGCCGCACCAACGGAGGCCGCACCGACGGGGTCCGGACCGGCGGAGCACGGGGAGCGGTACGACGCGATCGTGTCCGGGCTGCCGTTCACCAACTTCCACCCCGCGCAGGTCCGCGAGATCCTCGGCCTCTACCTGCGGCTGCTGGCGCCCGGCGGCGAGCTGACGTACTTCGGGTACCTCGGCACCACGACGGCGCGCACCCTCACCTCGGGAGCCCGCCGGGGCGCCCACCACCGCGCGGTGGTGCGACTGCTGCGCCAGTTCGAGGCGACGTACGGGCTGGGCGAGCGCACGGTGTGGCGCAACCTGCCACCCGCCCGGGCCCACCTCCTCCGCTCCCCGGGCGGGCGTGAGGACTGGGCGACCCGGTCGGGGCGTTCCGCAATCCCTAACAGATGACAATCGACAGATTTCAACTTTCAGATAACAGACGACAGCGAACAGATTTTGAAATCTGTTCGCTGTCGTGCCATAGTGGGACTCGGGCCACCCCGCCCCCGCCTCCCCTGGAGTACCCATGTCCTCGACCCCCCGCCCCGCGCAGCGCCCCCTCGGCACCGCCGGGCCCGTCACCTCGGCCCTCGGCCTCGGCTGCATGGGCATGTCCGACATGTACGGCCCGGCCGACGAGGCCGAGAGCATCGCCACCATCCACGCCGCCCTCGACGCCGGGCTCACCCTCCTCGACACCGGCGACTTCTACGGCATGGGCCACAACGAGCTGCTGATCCACGAGGCCCTGCGCGGCCGCGACCGCGAGAGCGTGCAGATCAGCGTGAAGTTCGGCGCCCAGCGCGGCCCGGACGGCCAGTGGCTCGGCTACAACACGAGCCCCGCCGCCACCAAGACCGCGCTCACCTACACCCTGCGCCGCCTGCGCACCGACCACGTCGACATCTACCGACCGGCCCGCCTCGACCCGACGATCCCGATCGAGGAGACCATCGGCGCCATCGCCGACCTGGTGAAGGGCGGCTACGTCCGCCACATCGGCCTCTCCGAGATCGGCGCCGACACCCTGCGCCGGGCCGCCGCCGTCCACCCGATCAGCGACCTGCAGATCGAGTACTCCCTGCTCACCCGCTCGATCGAGACCGCCATCCTCCCCGCCGCCCGCGAGCTCGGCATCGGCATCACCGCGTACGGCGTGCTCTCCCGCGGCCTGCTCAGCGGCCACTGGAACCAGGAGCGCGCCCTCGCCGGCACCGACTTCCGCAGCCACAGCCCGCGCTTCCAGGGCGAGAACCTGACCCACAACCTCGCGCTGGTCGAGGCGCTGCGCGCGATCGCCGCCGCGAAGGGAGCGAGCGTCGCCCAGGTCGCCATCGCCTGGGTGGCCTCGCGCGGGCAGGACATCGTCCCGCTGGTCGGCGCCCGCCGCCGGGAGCGTCTGACCGAGGCCCTCGGCTCCCTCGACGTCACCCTGACCGAGGCCGACCTCGCCGCCATTGAGGCGGCCGTCCCCGCCGGCTCCGCCGCAGGTGACCGGTACGCTGCGGCGCAGATGGCCCACCTGGACAGCGAGCACTGACCAGCCCCGGGCCGCGACACCCGCAGCACCGACACCGCGGGCCGGAGCACCCCGGCACCGACCGATCGCACGACCCTAAGGACGGACCTCCCCGTGACCACGGACACCACACTCACCGCCGAGCAGATCCTGATCGCGGCGGAGGACGTCCTCCGGCGGTTCGGCCCGGCCAAGGCCACCGTCGTGGACGTCGCCCGCATCCTCGGCGTCAGCCACAGCAGCGTCTACCGCCACTTTCCGAGCAAGGCGGCGCTGCGCGAGGCGGTCACCCAGCGCTGGCTCGACCAGGCGCACTACCAGCTCGCCACCATCTCCACCGAGGGCGGCCCCGCCGCCGAGCGGCTGCACCGCTGGCTGACGACACTGTTCGCGGCCAAGCGGAAGAAGGCACTCGACGACCCGGAGCTGTTCGCCACCTACATGGTGCTGGTCGAGGAGACCAGCGGCACCGTCGACGCGCACATCGACACCCTGGTCAAGCAGATCGCGCAGATCTTCCAGGACGGTGTGGACAGCAAGGAGTTCAAGCTCGGCCACATCCTGAACACCGCCCGCGCCGTCTTCGACGCCACCGCCCCGTTCCACGACCCGGCCTACGCGCCCACCTGGTCCGCCCCGGGCGCCGACGACCGTTTCGAGGCCGTGTGGAAGCTCGTTCTCGGCGGCCTGAAGGCCAAGTGACGCTTCACGCACAGGTGATCGAGGCGCCGACGCCCGGAGGGAAATCCGGTCGCCGGCGCCTCGGCCGTCCGGCAGACTGCCGCACACGGTTGATCTCACCTGGAGGATGACATGCGTACGGCCGGTCCGGTCCTGGACAGCCTGCGGGGGCTCGCCCTCGGCGACGCCTTCGGCGACCGCTGGTTCTCGGTCCCGGTGGACGAGGCGCCCGCGGCGCTGGCCGCGCGCCTGACCCGTCCCGCGCCCTGGCACTGGACCGACGACACCGCGATGGCACTCGTGCTGGTCCGCCACCTGACCACCCACGGCGAGGTCCGTCAGGACGCGCTGGCCGGGGAGTTCGCCGCCGAGTACGCACGCGAGTACGGGCGCAAGTACGGTCCGTCGATGCACCGGGTACTGCGCGGGATCAGGGCGGGCGGGGACTGGCGGACCATCACCGCGGGCCAGTTCGAGGGCCAGGGCTCGTACGGGAACGGTGCCGCGATGCGGGTCGCCCCGCTGGGCGCCTGGTTCGCCGACGACCTGGACGCGGTGGCCCGGCAGGCCGAACTGCAGGCGCTCACCACGCACTTCCACCCGGAGGCGGTCGTCGGCGCGGTGGCGGTCGCCCTCGCGGCGGCCTTCGCCGTCCGGAGCCGGGGCGAAACCCCGCCCGGCCGGGCCGAGTTGCTGACCGAGATCGCCGGACGACTGCCCGACAGTGACGTCCGCTCCGGCCTGCGGATCGCCGCCCGGCTGCCCGAGCACACAAGCGTCCGGCACGCCGCCACCGTGCTCGGCTCCGGGGCCCTGATCTCCGCCCCGGACACCGTCCCGTTCGCCCTCTGGTCCGCCGCCGGGCACCTGGACTCACTGACCGAGGCCGTCTGGCGCACCCTGGAGGGCTGGGGCGACCAGGACACCACCTGCGCGATCGCCGCCGGGGTGGTCGCCGCCCGCACCGGGCTCGCCGAGGTCCCGGCCGCCTGGCTGCACGCCCGCGAGGAACTGCCGGGCTGGGTCGCCGAGGTGTCCGCGGACGCCGACTGACGGCCGGACCGACCGGGCGTTCGGGGTGATCGGAGCGATCAGGGCGATCGGGGTGATTCGGCCGATCAGCGCCGGACGACTCGCAGGAACACCCCGTAGCCGAACAGCAGCACCACCGCGCCGCCGATCGCCGACACCCAGGTCGTCAGGTCGAGGAAACCCACCTTCACCGACCCGTGCATCCAGTGCGAGACGATCCAGGTGCCGACGTAGGAGCCGGCGATGCCGATCAGGGTGGTCCCGATCAGACCGCGCTCACCCTTCCCCGGCATCGCCATCCTGGCCAGGGTGCCCGACACCAGGCCCAGTACGATCCACGCCATCCAGCTCATCAGTCGCCCCTCGCGTCATCGGCGTGACGGCCCCGTCGAGACAGCGGGTCCGGTCCGAAGGACGCCGGAGGGCGCCGCTTGGTTTCCGGTACCCGCGACGGCCGACTCGAATCGGCCACCCGCACGACCCGGACGACCCGCGACCCGCTCCGAACAGCCGACGACTGCACCAGCCGTCCTAGCGACGCGAGTTGCCGAACAGCAGCCGGTAGACGATCAGCAGCACCAGGGCGCCGCCGATCGCCGACACCCAGGTCGCTCCGTCGAAGAAGTGCGCGTTGATCGACCGGTGCAGGAAGTGCGACGCGATCCAGCCGCCGACGAAGGAGCCGGCGATGCCGATCAGGGTGGTCACGATCAAGCCGCCCGGGTCCTTGCCCGGCAGCAGCAGCTTGGCCAGCCCTCCCGCCAGCAGGCCCAGCACGATCCACGCCACGATGCCCATCCGTCATCCTCCTGTCCCGGCGCGACGGCCCCGTTCCGTCCGCTCTGCCCCCAAGGACGCCACCGCACGCCGCCCGGTTCCGATGCCGCGGGGTACAGCGCCCGAATCCGGCCACCGCCCATCGCCGTCCGCTGCCCTCCCCCGCCCCGCCGCGCGTGGCGTCCTTCCTGCGGCCCGGCCGCGCCGCAATACTGCGGCCATGCGCATCCTGATCGCCACCGCCGGGTCCCGCGGCGACGTGGCCCCCTTCACCGGGCTCGGGGTCCGCCTGCGGGCGGCCGGCCACCAGGTCGCCGTCGCCACCCACACCACCTTCGCCGAGACCGTACGGGCGGCCGGATTGGAGTTCCGCCCGCTGCCGGTCGACCCGCGCGCCGAACTCGCCTCCGAGCAGGGCCGGCGACTTCTCAAGGCCGGCAGCGGACCGGCCGTCGTCCTCCAACTCCTCCGACTTGGCCGGAAGTTCATGCCCGCGCTCGGCGACGGCATCGTCGGGGCCGTCGCACTCGGCACCGACCTCCTGCTGACCACCAGCACCACCAGCGCGCTCGGCCAGGCCGCCGCCGAAGCCGCCGGCATCCCCACCATCGGGCTGTTCCTCCAACCCATCGCCCCCACCCGCGAGTTCGCGCCCGTCGTCACGGGCACCCGATCGCTCTCCCGGCCCGGCAACCTACTCGCCGGACACGCCGTCCAGGCCGCGACCGACCAGCTGTTCGTCCCGGCCGTCCGCGGGCTGCGCCGCCGGCTCGGCCTGCCGCCGCTCGGCATCGCCCGGGCCCGGCGCAACCACCCCGTCCTGCACGGTTTCTCGCCGACGGTCGTTCCCCGGCCGGCCGACTGGCACCCCCGACTGGACGTGGCGGGCTACTGGTGGCCGGTCGCACAGCCGCACTGGCGACCTCCGGCCCGGCTCGTCGACTTCCTCGCCGCCGGTCCACCACCGGTCTTCGTCGGCTTCGGCAGCCTGGTCGTCCCGGACCCCGAGCGGCTCACCGCCACCGTCCTCGCGGCCGCCCGCGCCGCCCGGGTGCGCCTCCTCCTGCAGGCGGGCTGGAGCGGTCTGGCCGCCGAGGACTCGGACACCGTCCTGACCATCGGCGACACCCCGCACGACTGGCTGTTCCCCCGCACGGCCGCCGTGGTCCACCACGCCGGCGCCGGCACCACGGCTGCCGCCCTCCGTTCCGGGACCCCGACCATCCCCGTGCCCGCCCAACTGGACGCCCCCTTCTGGTCGGCCCGGCTCGCCGCCCTCGGCGTCTCCCCCGGCCCCGTCCCCCTCCGGGCCCTCACCCCCACCCGCCTCGCCACCGCCCTCCGCCGCACCCTGGACACCCCCTGTTACCGCACTCGCGCCCAGGCCATCGCCACCACCCTCGCCGCCGAGGACGGCGCCGCGAAGGTCCTCGCCGCCGTCGAGCGGGCGGCGGCCGGGTGACAGGCGGAGCACGACGCGTGGAGCACGACGGGTCACGGGTTGCAGCAGACAGCAGACAACGAACAGCAGACAGCTGACAGATTTCGAAATCTGTCAGCTGTCTGCTGTTGCCTGTCACCCACTGTCGTCTGTCATCCGCCCTGCCGCTACCCCTCCCCGGCCTCCAGCCCCCGGCGGAGGTTGAGGAGGACGTAGAGGATCACCGCCGCCGCGAGGCCGACGGCCCAGCCGTAGTCGGCGAGTGGCTTGAGGAAGGGAATGAGGCCGTCCGCCGGGAACGGGCCCTGCTTGGCGCCGTGGGCGTCGACGGTGGAGTACGAACCGCCGACCGCCAGCAGGCCGCCCACCAGCAGAGCCGTGACGGCCCGCCAGTTCCAGCCACCCGTGTACCAGTACGCCCCGCCCGGACGGTACAGCTCGGCGAGCCGGAGGTGGGTCCGGCGCAGCAGCCAGTAGTCCGCGATCAGGACCCCGGCGACCGTGCCGAGCAGGCCGCCGACCACCCCCAGCCAGGTGTAGATGTAGACGTGCGGGTCGGAGATCAGCCGCCACGGGAAGATCGCGATCCCGACCACGCCCGTGATCAGCGCCCCGGTACGGAAGTTGACGAACCGGGGCAGCAGGTTGGCGAGGTCGTAGGCCGGCGAGACGACGTTGGCGGCGAGGTTCACCGACAGGGTCGCGACCAGGACGGTCAGCAGCGCGAACAGGATGCCGACCGGGTTCTCCATCTTCGCGGCGAGCCGGATCGGGTCCCACACCGGTTCGCCGTACACGGCCTGGGAGCCCGAGGTGACCAGGACGGACAGGAACGCGAAGAGCGTCATCGTGGTCGGCAGGCCGAGCGCCTGGCCGCGGATCTGGGCCCGCTGGCTGCCGCCGAAGCGGGTGAAGTCCGGGATGTTGAGCGACAGGGTGGACCAGAACCCGATCATGCCCATCAGTGCCGGGAAGAAGACCTTCCAGAACCCGCCGCCCCACCCCAGCGTGGACGGCTGGTCGAGCAGCGGTCCGAAGCCGCCCGCCTTGAGGGTGATCCACGCCAGCAGCGCGAGCGCGCCGACGATGACGAACGGCGCCGCCCAGTTCTCGAAGCGCCGCAGCGCTTCCATCCCCCGGGCGATGATGATCATCTCGATCAGCCAGAACACCAGGAAGGAGAGCCACTGGGTCCACGGGTAGCCGCCGAACTCGCCGGCGGTGCGCCAGGACTGGCCGAACAGCTTGCCGGCCAGCAGGAAGATGCCCTCCCCGCCGATCCAGGTCTGGATGCCGAACCAGGCGCAGGCGACCGCCGCCCGGACGAGCGCGGGCAGGTTGGCGCCGCGCAGCCCGAACGAGGCCCGGGCGAACACCGGGAACGGGATGCCGTACTTGGTGCCGGCGTGCCCGGTGAGCAGCATCGGCGCCAGCACGATCAGGTTGGCGAGTGCGATGGTCAGCACCGCCTGCTTCCAGTCCATGCCGATCGCGACGAGGCCCGAAGCCAGTGTCCACGAAGGGATGTTGTGGGCCATGCCGACCCAGAGCGCGAGGAAGTTGTACGTGGACCAGGTGCGCCGCGCCACCGGGACCGGCCGCAGGTCGTCGCTGGTGAAGCCGTTGGGAGGCAACTCCTCGACGGCCGGGTCGAGTTCGACCCGGCCGTCGGGGTGCTGCCACTGTCTGCCGCCGCCGGTCGCGGTGTCGGCCATGGGCAACTCCCGTCTGCTGCAACTGGGATCACATGGGGATCACACGTGGGGGATGACGTCCGTCCCGTAGGCGTCGATGGTGGTCTCGATCGCGTCGTGCATGGCGTAGACGGCGAACTGGTCGACGCCGAGCGAGCGGAGCTCCGCCAGTCGGGCGCGCTGCGTCTCGGCCGGGCCGATCAGGCAGAAGCGGTCCACGATCCCGTCCGGGACGAAGGTCGTGTCCGGGTTCCCGGCCCGGCCGTGGTGGCTGTAGTCGTAGCCCTGGCGGTTCTTGATGTAGTCGGTGAGCGCCTCCGGCACCAGGTCGGAGTGCTCGCCGTAGTGGCTGACCAGGTCGGCGACGTGGTTGCCGACCATTCCGCCGAACCAGCGGCACTGTTCCCGGGCGTGGGCGAGGGCGGCGGGCGAGTCGTCGGCGGTGACGTAGGCGGGGGCGGCGACGCAGATGGTGACCGAGTTCGGGTCCCGGCCCGCCTCGACGGCGGCGGCCCGCACCGCCTTGACCATGAACTCGGTGAGGTAGGGGTCGGCCAACTGCAGGATGAACCCGTCGGCCTGACGTCCGGTCAGTGCCAGTGCCTTCGGCCCGTACGCGCCCATCCAGATCGGCAGCGACGCCCCCGGGCCGACCCAGGGCAGGTGCATCTCGGTGCCGTCCACCTCCACGGTGCGCCCCTCCGCCAACTCCTTGATGGCGTGCATGCCTTGGGAGAGCCGGGCGAGGGTGGCGGGGTGGCGTCCGGCGACCCGCATCGCGGAGTCCCCGCGGCCGATCCCGCAGACGGTGCGGTTGCCGTACATGTCGTTGAGCGTGGCGAACAGGGAGGCGGTGACTTCCCAGGTGCGGGTCGAGGGGTTGGTGACCATCGGGCCGACGGTCAGGCGCTCGGTCTCGGCGAGGATCCGGCTGTAGATGACGAAGGGTTCCTGCCACAGGACGCAGGAGTCGAAGGTCCAGCCGTGGCTGAACCCGGCCTGTTCGGCGCGGATCATCCGGTCGATGAGCTTGCGGGCGGGCGGGTCGGTCTGCAGGACGAGGCCGATGTCCATAACTGGCTCCTGGAACAAGGGTGGGACCGCCGCCCGACCGCCGGTCGGGCCCGGGCGGCGGCTGGTCGACAAGGGGACGTGCGGGTCGAAGGGGGTACCGAGGTCGCGAGGCACCGAGGCACCGAGGCACCGAGGCACCCGGGTAACGACGTGCGGCTCAGACCAGGTACTGGCAGGTGTCGCGGCGCAGGAAGGTGCCGTGCCCGGCTCGGCCGAGCCAGGTGCCGTCGTCCAGCACGACGGTGCCGCGCGAGAGCACCGTCCGCGCCCGGCCGGTGAGTCGGCGGCCCTCGTACGCGGAGTAGTCCACGTTCATGTGGTGGGTCGCGGCGGAGACGGTCTGCACCGCGGTGGGGTCGTAGACGACGAGGTCGGCGTCGGCGCCCGGCGCGATGGTGCCCTTGCGCGGGTGCAGCCCGAACATCCGGGCGGGCGTGGTGCAGGCGATCTCGACCCAGCGGCGCCGGCTGATGTGCCCGTCCACGACGGCCTGGTGGAGCAGGTCCATCCGGTTCTCCACGCCCGGAAGGCCGTTGGGGATCTTCGAGAAGTCGCCGCGCCCGAGTTCCTTCTGTCCGACGAAGCAGAACGGGCAGTGGTCGGTGGAGACCACCTGGAGGTCGTTGGTGCGCAGCCCGCGCCAGAGCGCCTCCTGGTGCTCGCGCGGCCGCAGCGGCGTGCTGCACACGTACTTGGCGCCCTCGAAGCCGTCGGCGCCCTCCTCGGCGAGGTTGTCGGTGGAGAGGAACAGGTACTGCGGGCAGGTCTCGCCGAAGACGTTGAGCCCGGCGTCGCGGGCCTGGGCGAGTTCGGCGAGGGCGGCGGCGGCGGAGACGTGCACCACGTAGAGCGGGCTGCCGGCCACCTGGGCGAGCTTGATCGCCCGGTGGGTGGCCTCGGCCTCGAGCAGTTCGCGGCGGACCTCGCCGTGGTAGCGCGGGGCGGTGCGCCCGGCGGCGAGCGCCTGTTCGACCAGGACGTCGATGGCGATGCCGTTCTCGGCATGCATCATGATCAGCCCGCCGTTGGCGGCGCCGCGCTGCATGGCGCGCAGGATGCGGCCGTCGTCGCTGTAGAAGACGCCAGGGTAGGCCATGAAGAGCTTGAAGGAGGTGGACTCGCCGGAGTCGACGAGGGCGTCCATCTCCTTCAGCACGCCGTCGTTGACGTCGGAGACGATGGTGTGGAAGGCGTAGTCGATGGCGCAGTTGCCGTCGGCCTTGGCGTGCCAGGTGTCCAGGCCCTCGCGCAGCGAGCCGCCGACGGGCTGGACGGCGAAGTCGACGATGGTGGTGGTGCCGCCCCAGGCGGCGGCCCGGGTGCCGGTCTCGAAGGTGTCGGAGGCCGCGGTGCCGCCGAACGGGAGCTCCATGTGGGTGTGGGCGTCGACGCCGCCCGGGATGACGTAGTGGCCGGTGGCGTCGATGGCGGTGTCGGCGGCCCAGGCCTCGGCGGCGGAGCTGCCGGTGGCCGCGAGGGCGACGATGCGCTCGCCCTCGATCAGGACGTCGGCGTGGAGTTCGTCGGTGGCCGTGATGACGAGGCCTCCGCGGACGACGGTGCGCTGCTGGGGGTCGCGGGTGGTCATCGCGCTGCTCCTCAGGCCTCGGCGAGCGGTCCGTAGGCGTCGGGGCGGCGGTCGCGGTAGAACGCCCATTGCTGGCGGACCTGTTCGATCAGGCCGAGGTCGAGGTCGCGGACGACCAGTTCCTCCTCCTTGTCGGAGGCGACGTCGCCGACGAACTGGCCGCGGGGGTCCACGAAGTAGGAGGTGCCGTAGAAGTCGTTGTCGCCGTACTCCTCGGTGCCGACCCGGTTGATGGCGGCGACGAAGTACTCGTTGGCGACGGCGGCGGCGGGCTGTTCGAGCTGCCAGAGGTAGGAGGAGAGGCCGCGGCTGGTGGCGGAGGGGTTGTAGACGATCTGCGCGCCGGCCAGGCCCAGGGCGCGCCAGCCCTCGGGGAAGTGGCGGTCGTAGCAGATGTAGACGCCGACCTTGCCGACGGCGGTGTCGAACACCGGCCAGCCGAGGTTGCCGGGCTTGAAGTAGTACTTCTCCCAGAAGCCCTTGACCTGCGGGATGTGGTGCTTGCGGTACTTGCCGAGGTAGCTGCCGTCGGCGTCGATCACGGCGGCGGTGTTGTAGTAGACGCCGGTCTGCTCCTCCTCGTAGACCGGGACGACGATGACCAGCCCGAGTTCGCGGGCGAGGTCCTGCATCCGGCGTACGGTCGGGCCGTCCGGGACGGCTTCGGCCCAGCGGTAGTGCTCGGGCTCCTGGACCTGACAGAAGTACGGGGAGTTGAAGACCTCCTGGAAGCCGATGATCTTCGCGCCCTGGCCGGCTGCCTCGCGGGCGTACCGCTCGTGGAGGGCGATCATGCTCTCCTGGTCGCCGGTCCAACGGGTCTGGACGAGCGCGGCACGGACGATCTGCGACATGGGTACCTCCGCAACTCCGCGGCCCGGCCGTGCGGTCGGACCCGCGGTATGAGGGTTGACGGGGCGGTCTCACCCGCGGGTCCGCTCGGGGATCCGCAGGGGTCTACGTGCGTAGAAAGCGATCTGTAGACGGTAGGCCGGGCCTTGGTGGCCTGACAATACGTCGACGGAAACGCGTCTGGGCCGATCTTGTTATGCGGACACGCGGACGGTCCTGGGTGGGATGAAAAGCTCATCTACCCCGCACGTAGCTTCTTTACTCATTCGACACTCATTCGACTGAAACTGGGGGCTTGAGGGATGGATTCGGCCACTGCGTGGTAAGACCGCGTCGAGACAGGCGCCGGCAGGTCGACGACCGCCCCCGGCCCGGCTTGACTTCGTCCGGTTCGCTCGGGAAGGATCCGGCACATGGAATCCGGCGCCACTCTGGTCTGCCGCCTGCACGTCGATCTGCGACGCCAGGCGAGTTCCATCTGTGCGTGTTGACCCTGCACCTCCCCGCCGGTTCCGCTTCCGCTTCCGCCCTGTGACGTCTGCCAGGGCCCGCGCCGCGCACCCGCACCCGCCGTCCTGACTTCCGCCCGTTCCCGGCGCACCCCGTTGCGTGCCGGGCCGCTCCATCGGCCCGCGCCCACCCACCGGCGCCGGACCCGGGCACCCCCGCCGACGTTCCCGCGCACCCGAGGACGCCCTGATGAGCCTGCACCCGAGCCCGGCCCCAGCCCCCGCCTCCCTCTCCGCCCCCGTTCCCGTTCCCGTCTCTGCCCCCGTCTCCGTCTCCGAGCCGCCGACGACCACTTCCCCGGCGGCGGACGACCGCGCCCCGCTCACCCCCAGCACCCTGCGGACCATCGTCCGCGAGCTGGCCGAGCGGCCCGACCAGTGGATCCACCACGTCCGCCTCTCCACCGAGGAGCGCTGGTACCGGCGTCTGGTGGCCGAGGACGACCACGAGGTGTGGCTGATCAGCTGGCTGCCCGGACAGTCCACCGGTTTTCACGACCACGGCGGCTCGCGCGGCGCGTTCGCCGTCGCCCTCGGCGAGCTGGAGGAGCTGTCCCTCGGCGGCCCGGACCAGGGCCTGCTGATCCGCCGGGTCCCGGCCGGCACCGCCCGCGCCTTCGGCCCCGAGTACGTGCACGACGTGCGCAACACCGCGCCCGGGCCGGCTGTCACCCTGCACGCCTACTCGCCCCCGCTGAGCGCGATGGCGCACTACGACCTGCGGGCCGGAGGGCTCGTCCGCACCTCGGAGGAAGGACCGGAACAATGGTGACCACGATCGACGACCTGGTGGAGCGCGCCCGCGAGGGCGTCCACCGCCCACGAGCCCAGGAGGCGTACCAGGCCCAGCTGGGCGGCGCGCTGCTGGTGGACATCCGTCCGGCGGCGCAGCGGGCGGCCGAGGGGGAGATCCCGGGCTCGCTGATCATCGAGCGCAACGTGCTGGAGTGGCGGCTCGACCCGACGGGCAGTCACCGGATCCCCGAGGCCTCGGGCTACGACGTCGAGGTGATCGTGGTCTGCTCGGAGGGCTACGCCTCCAGTCTGGCCGCCGCCTCGCTCCGCGAACTGGGGTTGCACCGGGCGACCGACCTGGACGGCGGATTCGTCGGCTGGGCGGCGGCCGGACTGCCGACCCGTCAGGGCGGCTGACCCGTCAGGATTGATGACCGGTCGGGAGGCTGAGCCGGCCGGAGCTGAGCGGTCCGGGAGGCCGAACTGTCCGGGCCCGGCCTCACGGCACGCGCCCACGGGCAAATCAGAGACAGGAGATGATGCAGGTCATAGGCTGATCAGAGTTTCCGCCGGTCCGAACCGGGGCAGCCACGCGGGCGGAAGAACGCCCGGGCGGTTGGTACGACAAGCGTCACCAGCACCGATCCGCCCGGCCGTTTGTCGACAAACCGCCAACAACCGAACGACCGAACGACCGACCGATACAGGCGCCGCCTCCCCGGGGGCGCCCTGACGAGGAAACACCCCGTGATCAGATTCGAGGGCGCCGGAAAGCGCCACCCCGACGGCACAGTCGCCGTCGAGGGCCTGGACCTTGAGGTCCCGACCGGTCGGATAACCGTCCTGGTCGGACCATCCGGCTGCGGCAAGACCACCCTGCTGCGCATGGTCAACCGGATGGTCGAGCCCACCTCGGGCCGAGTACTGCTGGACGGCACCGACGTCGCCGAGCTGGAGCCCGCCAAGCTGCGCCGCGGCATCGGGTACGTGATCCAGCAGGCCGGACTGTTCCCCCACCGCAAGGTGATCGACAACGTCGCCACCGTCCCCCGCCTGCTCGGCTGGGACCGCAAGAAGGCCCGCGCGCGGGCCGCCGAACTGCTCGAACTGGTCGGGCTCGCGCCCGAGACCGCCAAGCGGTACCCGTTCCAGCTGTCCGGCGGCCAGCAGCAGCGGGTCGGCGTGGCGCGCGCCCTGGCCGCCGACCCACCGGTGCTGCTGATGGACGAGCCGTTCAGCGCCGTCGACCCGGTGGTGCGCGCCGGGCTCCAGGAGGAGCTGCTGCGGCTGCAGTCCGAGCTGCACAAGACGGTGCTGTTCGTCACCCACGACATCGAGGAGGCCGTCCGACTCGGCGACCAGGTGGTGGTGCTGCGCGAGCACGGCCGGATCGCCCAGCTCGCGGACCCGCACACGCTGCTCACCACCCCCGCCGACGACGGCGTGGCCGCCTTCCTCGGCCGCGACCGCGGCCTGCGCGGCCTCGGCCTGCGCCCTGCCAGCGCCGTCGCGCTGCGCCCGGTGGGCAACGGTCCCAAGGGCGGGCTCACGGACGGACGTCCGGACGGACTCACCTACGGGGGCTGGGAGTTGGCCCTGGACGACGAGCGCCGCCCGATCGGCTGGATCGACCGCGACGCCGTCACCGCCGAACTGCAGCCGGCCGCCGTCTTCCGGCCGGACACCGACACCCTGCGCACCGCGCTGGACGCCGCCGTCCTCTCCCCCGCCGGGGTCGCGGTCGCGCTGGACGCCGAGGGGCGGGCCACCGGCACCGCGAGCCGCGACGCCGTCCTCGCCGCGCTCCGGCCCGGGGCCGACGGACCCGTCCGCACCGTCAAGCCCTCCGGTGGCGACACCTCCGACGGAGACACCTCCGACGACAACACCCCGGGCGGAGCCTCCGGTGGACGATGAACCGATCGTCCGCTGGTACTGGATCGGCGACCACCTCGGCTACCTCGGCCACCTGCTCGCCGACCACGCCGTGATCGCCCTCGTCCCCGTGCTCATCGGCCTGCTGCTGGCCATCCCGCTCGGCCTGGCCTGCGCCCGCTTCC
Source organism: Kitasatospora sp. NPDC051164 (assembly GCF_044455625.1). Taxonomy (NCBI): domain Bacteria; kingdom Bacillati; phylum Actinomycetota; class Actinomycetes; order Kitasatosporales; family Streptomycetaceae; genus Kitasatospora; species Kitasatospora sp. NPDC051164. Next base: position 347,987 of record NZ_JBITFB010000001.1, read on the forward strand.
CCCGGCTCTACCAGCCGCTGTCCGCCGTCTTCAACATCGTCTACGCGCTGCCCTCGCTGGCCGTGTTCGTGGTGCTGATCCCGTACACCGGGCTCGCCACCCAGGCGACCGTGATGATCCCGCTCACCTTCTACGCCCTCGCCGTCCTGCTGCCGACCACCGTGGACGGGCTGCGCGCCGTCCCGGACGCCGTCCGGCAGGCCGCCACCGCGATGGGGTACGGGCCGTGGCACCGGCTGACCTCGGTCGAACTGCCCGCCGCCGTCCCGTACCTGATCGCCGGGCTGCGGGTCGCGGCGGTGTCCAGCATCTCGCTGGCCAGTGTCGGGGCGCTGGTCGGGCGCGGCGGGCTCGGCTACCTGTTCATCGACGGCTTCCAGCGCACCTTCCCGACCCCGATCGTGGCCGGCATCGCGCTGATCGCCGTCCTCGCGCTGGCGGTCGACCTGCTTCTGGTGGGCGCCCGGCGGATGCTCGCACCCTGGGCCGTCCGGGAGAAGGGGGCGGGCTCGTGAACTGGCTGAACTGGCTGAGCGACTTCTTCACCGCCCCGGACCACCGCAGCGGCCCGGACTCGATCGTGCACCGGGTCTTTGAGCACCTGCTGCTCTCCGGCGAGGCCGTGCTGTACGCGGCGCTGCTCGCCATCCCGCTCGGGCTGCTGATCGGCTACACCGGGCGCGGCGTCACCGTGGTGACCGCGCTGGCCGGCGCCGCCCGCGCCCTGCCCACCCTCGGGCTGGTGACGCTGGCAGTGCTGCTCGCCGGGGTCGGCGACACCGCCGTCCTGTTCCCGCTGGTCGCGCTCGCCGCGCCGCCACTGCTGGTGGCCGCCGTCGAGGGGGTGCGCGGCACCGACCCGGACGTCCGGGACGCCGCGCGGGGCATCGGCCTGACCCACCCCCAGGTGCTGTGGCAGGTCTGCCTGCCCTCGGCCGCGCCGACCCTGCTGGCGGGCTTGCGCACCGCGACCGTCCAGGTCATCGCGACCGCCACGGTGGCCGCCTACGTCGGGCTCGGCGGGCTCGGCCGCTACGTCATCGACGGACTGGCGACCCGCAAGTACGCCGTGACCGTGGGCGGGGCGCTGCTGGTGGTGCTGCTCGCGGTCGCCGCCCAGCTGTTCTTCGCCCTGCTCGCCCGGTTCGCGCTCCCGCCCGGGGTGCGCGCCCAGCACCAGGCCCGCTGAAACCCCTCTCCCCCATCCTCTTCGGAAGGACATCTGTCACCATGTCGACAATGAAGCGAAGCCGTCGCGCGGTCGTCCTCGGCACGCTCGCCGCGCTCGCGCTCGGCGCCACCGCCTGCGGCTCCTCGGGCGGCGACCCGCTCGGCGGGGGTTCGAGCACCTCGGCGTCATCAGGCGGGTCGGGCGGCTCAGGCGGTTCGGGCTCGGGCGGCTCCGGGTCGACGGTGGTCGTCGGCTCGGCGAACTTCCCGGAGAACGTCCTGCTCGGCTCGATCTACTCGCAGGCCCTCAAGGCCAAGGGCGTCAAGGTCGAGGAGAAGTTCAACATCGGCAGCCGCGAGGTGCTCTACGGGCAGCTGCAGAGCGGCAACCTCACCGTCCTGCCCGAGTACAACGGCGCACTGCTCGCCTACCTGGACGCCAAGGCCACCGCCGTCACCACCCAGGACGTGAACGCGGCGCTCGCCACGACGCTGCCCGCCTCGCTCGGGATCCTCGACTCCTCCCCCGCCGAGGACAAGGACTCGCTCAGCGTCACCCAGGAGGCCGCCGACAAGTACAGCCTCAAGAGCATCTCCGACCTGGCCGCCAAGGCCGGCGAGTTCGCCATCGGCGGCCCGCCGGAGTTCAAGTCCCGCCGCGAGCAGCAGTTCAAGGACGTCTACGGGCTGACCTTCAAGGAGTGGAAGCCCACCGCCGACACCACCGCCAACGCGCTCAAGGACGGCGGCATCGAGGTCGGCAACGTGTTCACCACCGACCCGAAGATCGTCCAGTACAAGCTCGTCCCGCTGGCCGACCCGAAGAACGTCTTCGGCGCGCAGAACATCACCCCGCTGGTCAACAAGGCGGGCGTGGACGCCACCGCGACGGCGGCGCTCAACGCGGTGTCGGCCAAGCTCGACACCGCGGGGCTGACGGCACTGATGAAGCGGGTCGCGGTGGACAAGGAGGACCCGTCGGCGGTGGCCAAGGACTGGCTGAAGTCCAACGGCCTCGGCTGACGGCCGACCGGCACGACGGACGCCCGTCCGTCGTTCCCCGGGTCCGGCCCGCGCTCTCCCGAGGGACCTCCGGGGGTCCTCCCCAAGGTCCCTCGGGAGGACCCCGGAGACCTCCCGAGGGACCTTCCCTTCCGCGCCGCGAACATGACAGTCTGGGCGCCATGCGCACTCGTCTCCTCGCCGCCACCCTCACGGCACTCGCCGCGGTGAGCCTCGCTGCCTGCTCCAGCTCCGGATCGAGCTCGGGCAAGGCCACCTCCGCGGCCGGCTCCCCCACCGCCGCCGCTTCGACCGCCTCGACCGCCCCGACCGCCGCACCCACCGATGCCGCCTCGACGCCGGTGGCCCCCGCTCCCGACACGGCCGCCCCCACCGCCGACGGCGCGACGGGCACGCCCGCCCCCGACGCCGGCGCCTCGGGAGCCCCCGCACCGGCCAAGCCCGCCCCGCCCGCCGACGCCGGGCTGCCCACCAAGCCGGGCGCCGACCTGACCGCGAAGCTCGTCGCCGCGCTGAACGCGATCGACCCGGCCATCGTCGGCGGCAAGCCCGACCAGGCCGTGGACCGGGCCCGCAACCAGTGCCAGTCGATGTACCAGTTCCCCAAGGACAAGGGGAAGCTGGACGACCTGGCCAACCAGCGGTTCACCTCGTCCGACCACCCGCAGGGCTTCGGGCCGGACACCGCCGCCAAGATCAACGACGCACTGCGCGCCACGCTCTGCCCGGCATCGCGCTGACCCCGCCCGCGGCGACCGCGCCGCGATGCCCCGAACCGCCCGGTGTCCTGAGCGCCGGGCCGCCGTGGCCGCGCCCCCATCGGGTGCGCGGCCACGGTCTTCTCTGTGCCCGGTGACTTCTCCCTGGCGCTGCCCGACGGCCCTCCCTCCGGGCAACTTCCCTTCCCCGGACGCCGATCCGCGCACCCTTCGACCGCCCGGGCCGTAGGCTGACGAACTATCAGGTCTCTTGACAGACCAGTGGTCTAGTCCAAACATAAGCATGTCGGTCCGACCGGGATGCACTGTGGGGGTGTGACCACCGGCGGCTGAGGCACTGCCCTGCCCTGCACTGCACTGCCCTGCTCCACCCCCGCTCCGTACGGCCGCGCGCACTCGCACGCCGCCCGCGTCCACGCGAGTCGGTGGGCTGCCGCACGCCCCCATATCCACCGCGCTCCACCCCGTTGCATCCCGCTGCGCCCCGGGCCACCCGGCCGTACCCCACCGGTCCGCTGCGCCCCGGGCCGATCGCACCTCGCCAACGTCCTGCCCCACCACGTCTGTTGGAGAATCCATGCGTCTTCGCAGAACCATCCAGGCCGCACTGACGGCCTGCGCCACGCTGGCCGCCTCGGTCGGCCTGGTCGCCACCGCGACGAGTCCCGCCCAGGCCGCCACCCCGCTCCCCAGCCGGGTCTTTGCCCCCTACTTCGAGGCCTGGACCGGCCAGAGCCCGGCCCAGCTGGCCGCGCAGTCCGGCGCCAAGAACCTGACCATGGCGTTCCTGCAGGCCGCCACCAAGGGCTCGTGCACGCCGTACTGGAACGGCGACTCCGCCATGCCGGCCTCCTCCTCGACCTTCGGCTCCGACATCGCCACCATCCGCGCCAACGGCGGGGACGTGATCCCCTCCTTCGGCGGCTACACCGCCGACAACACCGGCACCGAGCTGGCCGACAGCTGCACCGACGTCAACCAGATCGCGGCCGCCTTCGAGAACGTCATCACGACGTACGACATCAGCCGGATCGACCTCGACATCGAGGACAACTCGCTGACCAACACCGCCGGGATCGACCGCCGCAACAAGGCGATCAAACTCGTCCAGGACTGGGCCGCCACCAAGGGGCGGAGCATCCAGTTCTCCTACACACTGCCGACCACCACCGGCGGGCTCGCCGACAGCGGCCTCGCGGTGCTGCGGAACGCGGTCAGCAACAACGCGCGGATCGACGTCGTCAACATGATGACCTTCGACTACTACGACGGCGCCAGTCACGACATGGCGACGGACACCCAGACCTCCGCGCAGGGCCTCTACAACCAGCTGGCCAAGCTCTACCCGACCAGGACCCCCGCCCAGCTGTGGGGTTCGATCGGGATCACCGAGATGCTCGGCATCGACGACTACGGCCCGGCCGAGACCTTCACCGTGGCCAACGCCACCACCGTCTACAACTGGGCGGTCTCCAAGGGCATCAACACGCTGTCCTTCTGGGCCCTGCAGCGCGACAACGGCGGCTGCCCGGGCACGGCCGGCAGCGACTCCTGCTCAGGGATCAGCCAGAACACCTGGGACTTCACCCACATCTTCGCGCCGTTCACCAGCGGCTCGACGGCGAGCAACGACTTCTCCGTCGCCGCCGGCCCGAACTCCGGGACGGTCAAGGCCGGTTCGTCCACCTCGACGACCATCGCGACGGCGGTCACGGCTGGCTCGGCACAGAGCATCAACCTCTCGGTCAGCGGCACCCCGGCCGGCGTCACCGCCACCGTCACCCCCGGCAGCGTCACCGCCGGCAGCAGCGCCACGCTCACCATCACCACCACCTCGGCCGTGGCGGCGGGCACCTACCCGCTGACCGTGACCGCCACCGCGCCGTCCGGCACCCACACCGCGACCTACGCGCTGACCGTCACCGGGACCGGATCGACGACCGGCTTGGTCAACGGTGACCTGGAGGCCGGCAGCCTGGCCCCGTGGACCTGCCAGAGCGGCGGCGCCGTGGTCTCCACCCCGGCCCACTCCGGCACCCACGCGCTGCAGGTCGCGGCCACCGCGAGCCAGACCGGCGAGTGCTCGCAGACCGTCACACTGAAGCCCAACACCGGCTACACGCTGAACGGTTGGGTGCAGGGCAACTACGCCTACGCCGGCGTCAGCGGCGGCGCCACCGCTGCCTCCTGGGCCAGCTCCTCCGGCTGGACCAAGCTGTCCGTCCCCTTCACCACCGGCGCCTCCGGCACCGTCACCGTGTACCTGCACGGCTGGTACGGCCAGGGCAACGTGTTCGGGGACGACTTCTCGATCGCGTAGCGGGGTGACAGATCACCGATGACGGATAACGCATGACAGATGACGAATGACAGCTGACAGATTTCAACATCTGTCAGCTGTCATCTGTCGCCTGTTCCCGGCACAGCGTCAGGTACGCCGCCGTCGCGAGCACCCCGCAGGCCAGGACCACCACCGCCAGCAGCGCCGCGGACGGCCGCCCGCCGAGACTGCTCAGCGGGGCGACCACCGCCCCGGCCAGGAAGTTGCCCGTCCCGAGCAGCGCCGACGCCGTGCCCGCGACCTGCGGCTCGACCAGGCCGAGCGCCTGCGCGGCGGTGTTCGGCAGGAGTACCCCCAGGCTGCCCATCATCACGAACAGCGGCGCGCAGAACCCGACCAGCCCGAAGTCCCACACCGTCGTCAGCAGCACCAGCGCCGCCCCGGCGGCGACCGCCACCGCGAGGCTCCCCAGCATCAGCGACCGCGGCGTGCAACGCGGCGCCAGCACCCGCCCGTTCACCTGCGTCATCACCACGATCGCCACCGAGTTCAGCCCGAACAGCAGGCTGTAGGTCTGCGGCGAGACCTGGTACACGTGCTGCAGCACCGTCGACGAGCCGCTGATGTAGCCGAACAGCGCCCCGAAGGCGAGGGAGCTGGTCAGCGCCAGCCCGAGGAACGGCAGGTTGCGCAGCAGCCGTCCCATCGTCCGCAGGGTCGCGCCCACCCCGCCGCCGTCCCGGCTCTCCGGCGGCAGCGTCTCGCGCAGTGCACCGAACGCGGCCAGGGTGAGCAGCAGGCCCAGCGCGGTGAGTGCGCCGAAGGTGCCGCGCCAGGAGGTGAAGCGCAGCAACTGCGCGCCGATGATCGGGGCGAGGATCGGCGCCAGCCCCGATATCAGGGCGATCGAGGCGAGGAAGCGCAGCAGCGCGACGCCCTGGAAGCGGTCCCGGGAAACGGCCCGCCCGATCACCAGCCCGGCGGAGCCCGCCGCGCCCTGGACGAAGCGGGCGGCGATCAGCACCGACAGGTTCGGCGCGAGCGCGCACACCACGCTGGACAGGGTGTAGGCGACGAGTCCCGCGAGCAGCGGCGGGCGGCGCCCGAAGCGGTCGCTGAGCGGTCCGAAGAGCATCTGCCCGGCCGCGACCCCGAACATCGAGAAGGTGAGGGTGAGCTGGACGGCGGCCGGTTCCGCGGCCAGGTCGTCGGCGATCGCGGGCAGACCCGGGAGGTAGAGGTCGGTGGTGAGCGGTCCGAGCGCGGTGAGACCGCCCAGGACCGCGATCGTGGCCCAACCGGTGCCGGCCTTGCCGGTGGTGGCCTGGCCGGTGGTGACCGCGCTGGTGGTGACCGCGCTGGTGGCGGGTGTGGTGGCGGGTGTGGTGGCGGCAGCGGTCGACGTGTCATCGGCGGGGCCGACGGTCGGGCCGGGCATGGCTCTCCTAGCGGACGGGGTGACGAGGGCTTCGTTCGCGGTCCGTCCTATCGCAACCCGGTCCGGTTCCGACAGCGGGGGGCGCGCCCGCGTGCGGTCGCCGCCCCCGCACCCCGCCGGCCAGGACACGCACGACGACGGCCCGCCCGCACCTCCCGGTGCCCGGCGGGCCGTTCGATCACCCGGTCGCCCCACGCCCGGGACGGCCGATCCCTGCCCGGGACGCTGATTCCCGGTCAGCGCGCTCAGTGCTTGGCGACGTGCTCGGCACGGAGCGCCGCCTGCATCGCCGCGCCGTCCTGCCAGGCGTAGAGCTGGTTGCCGTTCAGTGTCACGTTGTAGTGCCCGCAGGTGCCGCTGGCCTTGGCCACGATGTTGTCCGGGAACCAGCCGGCCTTGAGCGACATCGGCACCGGGTGCGCGGCCTTGCCCGGCTGCCCGGCGGTGCAGCCGACGGGCAGCCGCCCCTCCGGGAGGGTGGCGCGCAGCAGACGGTCGTCGCCCGTGGTGGACATCAGGTACCGCACGCCGGAGGCGTTGTCGGGCAGCCAGGCCGGCACCGAGCGACGGTCAGCCTTGGCCTGGGTGCCGGTCTCGTACGAAGCCTGCTCCTGGTGGCGCTCGTCGTACCAGTCGGACAGCCGCGGGCCGACTGCCACGGCCGCCACGGCCACGGCCATGCCGGTGCCCGCGACTCCCAGCGCGACCTTGCTCACGATGCCCTTCATGCCCGGCTGTCCTCTCCGTGTCCGTTGCCGCTTGCCCGTACCGCTTGCCCGTACCGTGCCGCGTGTCTGTACCGCTTGGCATATCGCGTGTCCGCTGCCGCCTGCCGGCTCGTGCGACGCGCTCCGCCATGCGGTGCAACCATCGTGGCCCGTGCCGACCAGGCGGAGCGTCACTACCAAGTCGCGATCGTGCCTCCAACCCACGGGGTACCGTCTCCACCTTCAGGCGTATGCCTTTGGGCAGAGGCCCGGAGCCCCGACGGCCCGGGTACGTGCCGTGCCGATCCGGCGCTCAGGCTGGCACGCCCGGATCGAGCGCCGCCCGAGCCTCGATCGAGCCTCGCTCAAGCCCGGCCACACCGCAGCCGGGCCTGCTGCACCCGGGGCATCACGGGCAGTGCGCGAGGCTCGATCGAGGCTCGGGCGGCGCGCGGCGGCGGGGCCTCGCGCGGTCAGACCGTCGCGGGCACCGGGCGGGCGACCGGGAAGGGGCGGCCGTCGAGGGTCCAGTGCGGGTCGATCGGGCGCAGCAGGGAGGCGTACACCTGGGCGGCGACGTCCGGGTGGCGGATCTCGCCGGTGGGCGGTCCGGCCGGGATGTCGTGCCCGGCGCAGGCGACCCAGGCAGTCCGCTCCTCGGCCGCACGGCCGCCGTGGCCGCCTGCGTCGATGTGGCCGTGGTCGGTGACGACGATGACGGTCCACTGCTCCTCGGCGTACTCGGCCCGGCCGCGGACGGCGTCCAGGAGGCGGCCGAGGCGCTCGTCGGCGGCGCGCATGGCGGCGCGGTACTCGTCGCCGCAGCCGAGGAAGTGGGCGGTCTCGTCGACGGCGCCGAGGTAGACGAAGGAGGCCTCGGGGTCGGCGGAACCGAGGACGTGGACGGCCTCCCGGGTGACCTCCTCGTCCACGACCTCCCAGGCCTCGGGGGTGTCCTCGGCCGGGGCGATGTAGGAGAGCCGGCCGGGGGCGCGGAAGAGCGGGCCGCCGGACTCGTTGATCATCAGCGGGTCCCAGCCGGCCGCGACGAAGGTACGGCGGCGGTCGCCCCGGTTGAGGCGGGTGGCGAAGTCGGGGAACACGTCCAGGCGGTTGCCGGCCAGGTGGTTTCCCCAGACGCCGTGTTTGGCGGGCTCGACGCCGGTCACGATGGTGGCCCAGCACGGCCCGGACATGGTCGGCGTGGTGTCCGCCACGGTGACCGGCACCAGGAACCCGGCCTCGGCGACCTCCTGGAGGCGCGGCATCGGCACCTGTGCCAGGTAGTCGTGGCGGACGCCGTCGATCCCGACGACGAGCACCCGGGGGCGGGGCCACAGGACAGCGGACATGGCTGGGGGTTCCTTTCGGTCGTGCGCGCACTCGGCCGCACCCGCCGAGGGCGCCGCCGACCGCGCCATGCTTCACCGGCCGCCGTACCGGTCGGCATCACACCGTCGAACGGCGGGTGTCCGGCGGGTGTCGGGCGGGCGTCCACGCGTGCCGGGCGGAGGTCCGCAGCTGTCAGGCGGGGCCGGGGGGCGTCCGCGACAACCGACCGGACGCCCGGCGGGCGTCAGGCGGCCGTCCGGACGAACCGGCGGTCGGCCTCCGCCAGCTCGGCCGCCGGTCCGGCGGCGCGCAGCACGACGTCCAGGACGCGCTCCGGGTCGGCGCCGTAGCAGTGCGCGAACCACGGCATGTTGGCCTCGACCACGGCCCACCGCTCGGCCGGGTCGTACGGGTCGGCGATCGGGCCGACGTCCAGGGCGACCGCGCCGGGCAGGGTGTCGCCGACGGCGGCGAGCAGGCGGCGGGCGAAGGCGAGAGCCTCGGGGGCGGGTGGCGCGGGGTCGAGCCGGCCGAAGCGGGCGTAGCGGCTGCCGGTGAGCACCTCGCCGTCGCGGACGAACAGCCGGTACTCGGCGGCGAAGGTCACCGGCTCGCTGACCAGGACGGGCGTGTCCGGGCCGATCCGCTCGCCGGTGCGCGGCAGCCGGGAGCCGTCCGGGTAGACGGCGGGCGGCAGCGACTTGTCGGCGGGCGGCTTGACGAACGCCGGGTGGCGCAGCGTCCAGGCCTCGGCGAGCGTGGTCAGCTCGATCCGGCGGCGGGTGAACTCCTCGGGGAGGCGGGCGAGCCAGTCGTCCGCGGGCTCGAGCAGGGCCAGGCCCAGCGGCGCGGCGATCCGGGCAGCAGCGAGCGGCCCGCCGTACCAGTGGACGGGCCGCCCGGCGAGCCGCTCGACCGTCTCCGGGCCGTCGAGGACGGCGGTGGCGAGGCCGCGGCGGGCGGCGGCCTCGACGAGCAGGGCGGTGGTGCCGGTCCGCTGGGCCGAGGTGAGCAGGACGCGGCCGGCCGCCGCCGGCGTACCCGCCTGCGCGAGGGCTGCCCGGGTCACGACTGGGGCCGGAACTCGTGGACCACTTCGATGCGGCCGACGATGTTCCGGTTGAACTCGTCCAACTCCTCGGCTGGCACCCAGAGTTCGAGGATCGTCCGGCCGCCGGCCTGCTGCACGGGGTAGCGGGCGAGGAACTCCGTCTCGACCTCGAAACGGGTGACGTAGCCGACACCGGAGGCCGGCACGTTCCAGTCCCGGGCGATCCGGATCGCGTAGTCCTCGTTGAGGACGGGGTAGAAGATCGGCTGGTCGGGCAGCCGGGGCGGCCAGGCGCGCCGGTCGGCGGCCTCGACCAGCGCCAGCTCCTGGGGCCCGGTGGGGCGCCAGAGGGTGGTGGTCGGGGGTGTCCGGACGGGCTGACTGGTCATGGCAGGGAAGGTAGCCGGGCCGCGCCGGGCCCGGCCACCGAATTTCTCCTGCTCACGGCGGGTGGACGGCCCGTCAGCGGTACGCGGACTCGCCGGTGATGGTCTCGCCGAGGACCAGGGTGTGGATCTCGCTGGTGCCCTCGTAGGTGAGCACCGACTCCAGGTTGTTGGCGTGCCGCAGCACCGGGTACTCCGTGGTGATGCCGTTGGCCCCGAGGACGGTCCGGGCGCTGCGGGCGATCTCCAGTGCGGTGCGGACGTTGTTGAGCTTGCCGAAGCTGATGTGCGGCGGACGGGCGGCGCCCTCCTCCTTGAGCCGGCCGATCCGCAGCGCCACCAGGTAGGACTTCTCGACCTCCAGCATCATCTCGACCAGCTTCTGCTGGGTCAGCTGGAAGCCGGCGATCGGGCGGTCGAACTGGATCCGGCTCTTGGCGTAGTCCAGGGCGGCGGTGTAGCAGTCGCGGGCGGCGCCGACGGTGCCCCAGAGGATGCCGTAGCGGGCCTCGTTGAGGGAGGAGAGCGGACCGCGCAGGCCGACCACCCCGGGGAGCACGGCGTCGGCGGGCAGCACCACCTCGTCGAAGGCGAGCTCGCTGGTCACGGAGGCGCGCAGGGAGAGCTTGCCGTGCACGTCGGTGGCGGTCAGGCCGCGGGTGCCGCGCTCGACCAGGAAGCCGCGCACGCCCTCCTCGGTCTGCGCCCAGACCACGGCGACGTCGGAGATGCTGCCGTTGGTGATCCACATCTTGCTGCCGGACAGCACCCAGTCGCCGCCCTCGCCGCCCTTCCGGACCGCCCGGGTGCGCATGTTCGCCGGGTCTGAGCCGAAGTCCGGCTCGGTGAGGCCGAAGCAGCCGATCAGCTCGCCGGCGGCCATGCCGGGCAGCCAGCGCTGCTTCTGCTCCTCGGAGCCGAAGGCGTGGATCGAGCGCATGGCGAGCGAACCCTGGACGGAGACGAAGCTGCGAAGCCCGGAGTCCGCCGCCTCCAGCTCCATGCAGGCCACCCCGTACGCCACCGCGTCGGCGCCCGCGCAGCCGTAGCCGTCGAGGTGCATGCCGAGCACGCCGAGGGCGCCCAGCTCGGGGGCGATTTCACGGGCCGGGAAGACCCCGCGCTCGAACCATTCGCCGATGTGCGGGCGGATCCGCTCCTCGGTGAACCGGCGGACGGTGTCGCGGATCAGCCGCTCCTCGTCGGAGAGCAGGTCGCCGACCGCGAGCAGGTCGGACGGGTCGATCCGGGTCGGCTTCGTCATTGAAGCTCCTTGTCGTCTCGGCAAAGTACCGGCGAGTATTCCGCACGCCGCCGGGCGGTGGGTGGGCGCGAGCGAGTGAGGAAAGCGACATGGCGCCGGGTGGCTGTCAGCCGCCGTCCCCGCTCACCCCACCCCGCACAACCGGAGCAGCGCCGTCGTCGCCGCGCCCGCGACGACCACCGCCGGGAACGGCGCCCGGCGCAGCGCGAGCACCCCCGCGACCAGCACGCCCGCCGGACGGGCCCACCCCGCGAAACCGTGCCCCTGGGTCAGCGCCCCGGTCGCCACCAGGGCGACCAGCAGCACCGCCGCCGCAACCGCCAGCAGGTGCCGCAGCCGCTCCGAGAGGGCGAGCCGACCGCCGAGCAGCGGCCCGGCCAGCCGGAAGGCGTACGTCCCGACTGCCAGCAGCAGCACGGCATACAGCGGCATCATCGGACCGTCTCCTTCGCCGTCGGCTCTGCCTGCTCCACACGCTTCACGCGCTTCACCCGCTCCACCTGCTCGGCATCCTCCACCGGCCGCACCGCCGCGGGCGCCTCGCCCGCTCCCGGCCGCCCGGCGAACAGCAGCCCGACGAGGGCGAGCAGCACCGGCAGCCCGGCCGGTACGAACGGGGTCGCCGCGACCGCCACCACCGCGCCCACCACCGCCGCCGTACGGGTGCGCCGGTCCGTGAGCGAGGGCAGCACGAGCGCGAGCAGCACCGCGGGGAAGGCGGCGTCCAGGCCGAGCGCGTCCGTGTCGCCGATCAGCCCGCCCGCGACGGCGCCGAGCAGCACCGAGACGTTCCACACCACGTACAGGGCGATCCCGCAGAGCCAGAACGCGGCCCTGCGCCGGCGAGGCTCGCTCTGCTGCAGGACGAAGGCGGCGGTCTCGTCGGTGATCAGCTGTGCGCCGACCAGCCGCCGCCACCAGGAGCCGTCGAGGACGTCGGCCACGGTGAAGCCGAAGGGCAGCAGTCGGGCGTTGAGCACCAGTCCGGTGGCGACCGCCGCGAGCACGCCGCCGCCGGACAGCACCACGCCGACCGCCGCGAACTGGGAGCCGCCCGCGAACACGAGGGCGGAGAGCGCGATCGGCACCCAGAGGGGCAGACCGCCGGAGACGCTGATCGCGCCGAAGGAGGCGCCGACGAGGGCGTCGGCCAGGCAGACCAGGGCGATGTCACGAAGGGTGGCACGCTCCAGTGTTCGGAGTAGCGAACGCATGTCCATCAGAGTGAACCCATCAAGCATCGTTCGTCAAGGCGAACGAGACGACCGGCAGACCGAACGCCCATTGCCCGGCACCCCCGAGGGCCAGGGCGGCCATGGCAGCATGAACGGCACCGGCCGCGCCGGGCCGCACCGAAACCCGGCAGCCCGGCTGTCGGCAGGCAGCGAAGGAGCCGGAGGAAAGCGTGAGTGGCGAGCATGAGTGACCAGACCACCCCGGCCACCGCCGCCGGCGGATCCGGAACCGAACTGATCGGCCAGATCGCCGCCTCCATCCGGCGTGAGCGCGAGCGCAGCGGGCTGTCGATGGCGGAGCTGGCCCGGCGCGCGGGCATCGCCAAGTCGACGCTCTCCCAGCTGGAGTCGGGCGCGGGCAACCCCAGCGTGGAGACGCTCTGGGCGCTCGGGGTCGCACTGAACGTGCCGTTCAGCCGGCTGGTCGACCCGCCGCGCCCGTTCGTCAAGGTGATCCGGGCCGGCGAGGGCCCGGTGACCCACTCCGAGCGCGCCGACTACGCCGCCACCGTGCTCTCCTCCTGCCCGCCCAACGCCCGGCGCGACATCTACCGGATCGAGGCGCAGCCGGGTGAGACCAGGGCCTCCGACCCGCACATGCCCGGCACGGTCGAGCACGTGATGATCGGCGCCGGACGCGCGCTGGCCGGGCCGACGGAGGCGCCGGTCGAGCTGGGCCCGGGCGACTACGTGAGCTACCCGGGCGACGCCCCGCACGTGTTCCGCGCCCTGGCCCCGGACACCCTGGCGGTGATCGTGATGGAACACATCTGATCCAGCTGACCCAGGCGACCTATCTGACACACCGTCAATTCGCCGGGGTCACTTCAACAGCCCGTCCAGGAACGGGTTTCCGAACACCCGGTGCGGGTCGTGCCGGTCCAGGACGGCGACCGCCTCGTCCCAGCCGGGCCCACCGCCGGCGCGCAGGCTGTCGGGGATGACACGGTCGATCAGGTCCGGGTCGGACCAGGCGGCGTCGGCGGTGTAGGCCCAGCCCTTGGACCACTCGACCCGCAGCCCCGCCCTGGTGCCGTCGAAGGTGCGCAGCAGCCACTGCTCCAGGTCCCGGGCGAAGCGCTCCAGCCCGGGGGTGCCGGGGAAGGCGAGGACGTCGAGCCAGACGGCGGTGTCCCACTCCGGGCGGTCGGCGCGCGGGCGCAGCGCGGACAGCAGCGGGGGCCGGGCGCCGGGGACGCCGGAGTACGCCGGGTCGTCCGGACCGGTGACCCGGATCTCCACCGTGCCGTTCACCGGGTACTCACCCCGCGACTGGTACTCGGCGAGCAACTCCCGGTAGTACGCGGCGAATTCGCTGACCACCCACTGCAGGTCGGCGCGCCGGGCGAGGACCACGTAGCCGTTGGCGGTGACCCGCAGGGTGGTGGGGCGGACGTACTGCAGCAGGGTGCGCGAGGGGCCCCAGAGGTCGGAGCTCAGGCCGCCCGCGAGCAGGTGGGTGAGCACGTCGCCGGTGAGCAGTCCGCGGAGCAGTCCGCCGGCGAGCAGGACGTCCGTGACGTCACCGGTGAGCCCCACCTTCGCGACCAGGTACTGGAGTTGGCCGAACAGCGGGGCCGATCCCCAGGCGCCCGCGACGATTTGGCCGGCGAGCCGGGCCACCGGTTCCGGGACGATGTCCGAGAAGGGGTAGTTGTAGGGGTGGTCGACGGCGAGGGAGGCGAGCGGCTTGGTCGGGGCGACGGTCCAGGTCTTCAGCCAGGGGTGGTCCGTGTAGGCGAACCAGATCGCCTCGACCCGGCCGTCGCGCTCCACGAACTCGGCGAAGGTCCGCGGGCCGCCACCGCCCAGCAGTCCCCCGAGCAACCCGCCGTCCCGGCCGGCGCCCGGAGGGGCGAAGAGCTCGCTCGCCGGGATGTCGAGCCGGCTGACGCAGCGCAGCGGCCGGTCGGCGCCCGCCCGGAGGACGACCTCGGTGAGGAAGGCGCGGCCCAGGTGCACCAGGAAGGCGGCGCTGTCGGCCTCGGAGCGGTCGAAGGTGCGCAGCGCGTAGCGGCCGGTGGCCGGGTCGAGGACGACGGCGGTGAGCCGGACCACCTGGTTGCTCACCGAGCCGTAGCCGTGCCCGTCCGGCCGCGCCTCCCCTGCGGCGGGGACGGCGGTGCCGTGGCCGCCGATGGCGAGCACGCCGCCGACGGTGATCTCGCCGGGGGCCGGACAGGCGGTCAGACCGAGGCCGCGGTCGGCCAGGTGCGCGAGCAGGGCCTCCATGGTGACGCCGGTCTGCACCCGGACGGTGCTGGGCGAGTCGGCGGTGACGGCGGTGAGGTACCGGCTGGTGTCCACCAGCAGGACGCGGGCGCTCCCCGGGGTCTGGTCGGCGACGGTGAGCGGGGCCCAGGTGTGCCGGTAGCCGGAGGCCCGCAGCCGCCAGCCGTTGGCGTGCGCCCAGTCGGCGAGGGCCGGGACCTCCTCGGGCGTGCGGGGCGCGCAGGTCCACAGCTGATCGGTACGGATCTCGCCGGACCAGTTCTGGAAGACCCGCTGGTAGAGCTCGGTGCCGGCGGGGAGTCCGGGCGGTACGGGCGCGGCGGCCCCGGCGCTGTCCGGTCCGACCGTGCCGCGCAGGACCCAGGCCGCGCCACCGAGCGCGGCCGAGGCGCCGAGCAGCTGCCGCCGGGTCAGCCCGCTCCCGGCGCCGCTGCCCCGGTGCGGCCCGCCGTCGGCTCCGCCTGCGCCCGCGTCGCCCCTCGCGCTCGTCGCGCCGTGTCCCCTGGTCATCCGTCCGTCCACCCCTTGCGCTGGTCCCCCCGGGCCGAGCTTCCTTCGGCTGTCCGGGCCGGGCCGGCTGTCCGTCTGTCCGTCTGTCCCTCCGGCCCTGGAGGAGCGTACGAAGCGCCGTACGCCGGTTTGAAGCGGTTCGCCCGATGTCTCACTCGTTCGAGTGAGTGCGGCCCGGTCGTTGCCAGGCTGTTCGACGGACACATAGGTTGATCTTGACCACCCGGAACCCACCTGCCACCTGCCCGGAGCTCCGCCATGTCCTCGCCCGTGCCCGCAGCCGCGCCCTCAGCCGTGCCCGCTCCCGCACCGCTGACCGTCGCCGTCGCCCAGCCCGGCTGCGCCGCCCCCGGTCGCCCGGACACCGTGGCCGACAACGTCGAACTGCACGCCCGGACCGTCCGGGAGGCCGGGACACGGCTGGTGGTCTTCCCCGAGCTGTCACTGACCGGCTACGACCTGACCGCGCCCGCCGTCGACCCTGCGGACCCGCGCCTCGCGCCGCTGGTCGAGGCCTGCGCTGCGACCGGCGCCCTGGCGCTGGTCGGCGCGCCGGTCCGGGAGACCGACGGGCACGAGTCCATCGCCACCCTGGCGGTCACCGGCGAGGGCGCCGTCGTCGTCTACCGGAAGATGCGCCTGCACGGCGCCGAGGTCGAGCGCTTCACCGCCGGCGAGAAGCCCGTCGTCCTGGAACTGGACGGCCTGCGGCTCGGCCTCGCCGTCTGCGCGGACGCCGCCGACCCGACGCACGCCGAGGAGACCGCCGCACTCGACATCGACGCGTACGTCGCCTCCACCCTGTACGGGCCCGGCCCCGCCCAGGCCGAGCGCCGCGACGGGCACGTCGGGGCACGCGCCGCCGCCCACGGGGTGTGGTGCGTGCTCGCCACCTCCGCCGGGGCCACCGGCGAGTTCCAGGACAGCTCCGGCGGCTCCGGCGTCTGGGCCCCGGGCGGCGCACTGGTCGCCCAGGCCGGTACCGCCCCGGGCGAACTGGTCCGCGCCGAGCTGCCCCGGCGGTAGGGGCGGGCCGTCGGGCGCGGCATCGGGAGCGGGCCGTCGAGGGCGGGCCGTCGGGGGCGGGCATCGGCGGTGGGCCCCGGGGCAGGCCTCGGTACTCGACCCGAGCCCGGTGGAGTACCCGATCACCCCTGCCGGAAATACCCGGGCCCCGCTCGGGGCTGTCGTGATCGGAGATCCGTTCCGGGCCGGACCGGCCCGTACAGGAGGTGCAGCGCACGATGGGTGACGAGCAGGCGAAGCCGCAGGAGTTCCGGGTCGAGCACGACTCGATGGGCGAGGTCCGGGTGCCGGCCGCCGCGAAGTGGCAGGCGCAGACGCAGCGGGCGGTGGAGAACTTCCCGGTGTCCGGCCAGCGGCTGGAGCGCGCGCACATCGCCGCGCTGGCCCGGATCAAGGCCGCCGCGGCCCGGGTGAACGCCCGTCTCGGGGTCCTGGAGGAGGAGACGGCGGCGGCGATCGTGTCGGCGGCCGAGGAGGTCGCGGAGGGGCGCTGGGACGACCAGTTCCCGGTGGACGTGTTCCAGACCGGCTCGGGCACCTCGTCCAACATGAACACCAACGAGGTGATCGCGACCCTGGCCGGGGAGCGGCTGGGCCGCCCCGTCCATCCGAACGACCACGTCAACGCGAGCCAGTCGTCCAACGACGTCTTCCCCTCTTCCATCCACATCGCCGCCACCGCCGCCGTGACGCACGACCTGATCCCGGCGCTGGAGCACCTCGCGGAGGCGCTGGAGCGCAAGGCCGCCGAGTTCGCGCAGGTGGTCAAGTCGGGCCGCACGCACCTGATGGACGCCACGCCCGTCACGCTCGGCCAGGAGTTCGGCGGCTATGCGGCGCAGGTGCGGCACGGGCGGGAGCGGCTGCTGGCCACGCTCCCCCGGGTGGCCGAACTCCCGCTCGGCGGAACGGCGGTGGGCACCGGCATCAACACCCCGCCCGGGTTCCCGGCGGCGGTCATCGCGGAGGTGGCCCGCGTCACCGACCTGCCGCTGACCGAGGCCCGGGACCACTTCGAAGCGCAGGGCGCGCGGGACGCCCTGGTCGAGCTGAGCGGTCAACTGCGCACGGTGGCCGTCGGGTTCACGAAGATCGCGAACGACCTGCGGTGGATGGGATCCGGTCCGCGCACCGGGCTCGGCGAGATCAACCTGCCGGACCTGCAACCCGGTTCGTCGATCATGCCGGGCAAGGTGAACCCGGTGCTGCCCGAGGTGGTGCTGATGGTCGCCGCCCAGGTGGTCGGCAACGACGCGACGGTGACGCTGGCCGGCGCGAGCGGCAACTTCGAGCTGAACGTGATGCTCCCGGTGATCGCCCGCAATGTCCTGGAGTCGGTCCGGCTGCTGGCCAACAGCGCCAGGCTGCTGGCCGACCGGACGGTGGACGGCATCACCGCCAACGTCGAACGGGCCCGGGAGTACGCGGAGTCCTCGCCGTCGGTGGTGACCCCGCTGAACCGCTACATCGGGTACGAAGAGGCCGCCAAGGTCGCCAAGCAGTCGCTGGCCGAGCGCAAGACCATCCGTCAGGTGGTGCTGGAGCGCGGCTACGTCGAGCAGGGCAAGCTCACCGAGGAGCAGTTGGACGAGGCGCTGGACGTACTGCGGATGACGCGCCCGTAGCCGCCTCGGGGCGCTCCGGATGGCCGGGACCGTCGGCGGGCATGTGCCGGGAGCGTCGGTGCGCCCCAAGCGTCGGGAGCGTCGGGGGACGTGCGCCGGGGCGCGGTGGGCGGTTGCGCCCTCCGCGCCCCGGCACGGGCTGTGGGGAAGATCAGCCCCTGGCTCGGCCGGCCCGGCCGCGCCGCATTGCCGCTCCGTTCGAGGTCATGGTGGCCATCGAGATCGCCGCGAGGCCGAGCAGGAACATCACGGCACCGACGATGATGCAGGTGACGATGTTCTTGCCGTGCGCCACGGAACCGGAGACCACCCACGGGGAGATGATCGTCCAGGCACCGAGCGCGGTGGCCGCCCAGGCCCTCGCGTGGGTGCGTTCGTAGGCCGTGCCGTAGCCGGCCATCAGCACCGTGTAGGCCAGACCCACGATCAGGCAGGTCACGGTCAGGGTGCTGAACGCGGTGAAGCCGACGATCCATGGCGATGCCGCCAGGAAGAGGCCGGCCAGTACGGCCAGGGCTTCGATGCCCTGGGCGCGGGGGGTCGAGGTGACCCGCTCGTAGTGTTCCCGTAGTTCGACGATGTCCGGATGGTGCTCCATGCCCGTCGGGATATGGGTTGCCACCGATACCACCTCCTGTGGTCCGGAACCTGGGAGGCATGTTCCCTCGGAAGGCGCATGCCCCGTACCCATTCTGTCCCTAATCTAACGTTTTGCACCCGATCATCCTTAATGATCGATAACCATCCGATCACGCCGGTGACCTGCGTCTCAACCCGGCGGGGCGCCATTGCCTATGCAACTCGTTGCATAGCAGGATGCGGGTCATGGCACTGGAGCACGCGATCCTCGTCTCGCTGCTGGAGCAGCCCGGCTCCGGCTACGAGTTGGCCCGGCGCTTCGACCGCTCCATCGGGCGCTTCTGGACCGCCACCCACCAGCAGATCTACCGGGTATTGCGGCGCATGGAGGCGGACGACTGGGTGGCCGCGCAGGAGGTCGCCCAGGACGGGCGCCCGGACAAGAAGGTCTATTCGGCGGCGGAGGCCGGACGGGCCGCACTGGCCGGCTGGCTGCGGGAGCCGGTCGAGCCGGAGACCGTCCGGCACGAACTCGCGGTCAAGATCCGGGCCGCGGCCTTCGACGACCCGGCCGCGCTGATCTCCGAGGTCGAACGCCACCGCGAGAGCCACGCCGCCCTGCTCGCCCGCTATCTGCACGGCGAAGAACGGGACTTCCCGGACCTCGACGCGCTCGACACCCGCCAGGAACTGCAGCACGTGGTGCTGCGCGGCGGCATCGAGTACGAGCGGATGACACTCGCCTGGCTCGACGACGTGCTCGTCACCCTGCGCCGCCTCGCCGCCGACCGGACGCCCTGACGCCCTGGCGTCCTGGCGTCCTGGCGGATCTGCAACCCCGCGACCCTCACCCCCTTCGATCCCCGGGAGCCTCTCGATGCTCTTCAACCCGCGCACCTACGACCCCGCACAGTTCGACGAGCCGACCCGCCGGCTGCTGCGTGCGACCGTCGACTGGTTCGAGTCCCGCGGCAAGAAGGCGCTGATCGACACCTACATCGACCGCGCCTGGTACGCCGACTTCCTCGAATTCGCCGCGAAGGAGGGCCTGTTCGCGGAGTTCCTGACCCCGTCCGCGGCCGACCCCGACAAGCGCTGGGACACCGCGCGGATCGCCGAGCTGAACGAGATCCTCGGCTTCTACGGCCTCGGCTACTGGTACACCTGGCAGGTCACCATCCTGGGTCTCGGCCCGGTCTGGCAGAGCGAGAACGAGGCCGTCCGGGCCCGCGCCGCCAAGCTCCTGGCGGAGGGCCACGTCATGGCGTTCGGCCTCTCCGAGCGCAGCCACGGCGCCGACATCTACTCCACCGACATGATCCTCACCCCGGACGGCGAGGGCGGCTTCACCGCCACCGGCCCCAAGTACTACATCGGCAACGGCAACGTGGCCGGCCTGGTCTCGGTGTTCGGCCGCCGCTCGGACATCGAGGGCCCCGAGGGCTACGTCTTCTTCGCCGCCGACAGCCGCCACGAGGCGTACCACCTGGTCAAGAACGTCGTGAACGCCCAGATGTACGTCAGCGAGTTCCGCCTCGAGGACTACCCGGTGCGCGCCGAGGACGTGCTGCACACCGGCCAGGCCGCCTTCGACGCCGCCCTGAACACCGTCAACGTCGGCAAGTTCAACCTCTGCACCGCCTCCGTCGGCATCTGCGAGCACGCGATGTACGAGGCCGTCACGCACGCCCAGAACCGGGTGCTGTACGGCAAGCGGGTCACCGACTTCCCGCACGTCAAGCGGGAGTTGACCGACGCGTACGTCCGTCTGGTTGCGATGAAGCTGTTCAGCGCGCGGGCCGTGGACTACTTCCGCACCGCCTCGCCCGAGGACCGCCGGTACCTGCTGTTCAACCCGATGACCAAGATGAAGGTCACCACCGAGGGCGAGAAGGTCATCGACCTGATGTGGGACGTCATCGCGGCCAAGGGCTTCGAGGCGGACACCTACTTCGACAAGGCCGCGAAGGACATCCGCGGCCTGCCGAAGCTGGAGGGCACCGTCCACGTCAACCTGGCGCTGATCCTCAAGTTCATGGGCAACTACCTGTTCGCCCCGGCCGATTACGCCCCGGTGCCGACCCGCCTGGACGCCACCGACGACGCCTTCCTGTTCCGCCAGGGCCCGGCCCGCGGCCTCGGCGCGATCCGCTTCCACGACTGGCGCACCGCCTACGACCGCCAGGCGCAGCTGCCCAACGTCGCCCGCTTCCGCGAACAGGCCGACAGCTTCTGCGAGTTGCTGCTCAGCCACGCGCCGAGCAAGGAGCAGCAGGCGGACCTCGACTTCCTGCTGGAGATCGGCCAGCTGTTCGCGCTGATCGTCTACGGCCAGCTGGTGCTGGAGCAGGCCGAGTTGACCGGCCTGGACGCGTCCGAGGAGGGCCGCGACGTCCTGGACCAGGTCTTCGACGCGTTGGTCCGCGACTTCTCCGCGCACGCCACCGAGCTGCACGGCAAGGCCTCCGCCACGGAGGAGCAGGCCGCCTGGGCGCTGGCGAACGTGCGCCGTCCGGTGTCGGACGCGGCGCGGGCCGCGCGGGTGTGGGACCGGGTCGAGGCGCTCTCCGGCGCGTACGAGATGCAGCCGTAGGCCGCAGTACCGGACGCAGTACCGGACGTGGTACCTGAAGGACCCCGGGGGTGCCGGTCGGCGGGCCGGCACCCCCGCTTTCGGGTACGGATGCATGGCTGCACGGCCGTCCGGCACGCCTCAGCCGGCACCTCAGCCGTCGCCGAGGCCCATGTCGCGGGCCCGGGCGACCGCCTCGGCACGGGTGGCGACGTGCAGCTTCTCGAAGATGTGCGTGACGTGGTTGCGGACGGTCTTCTCCGCGACCACCAGCTCGCGGGCGATCCGCCGGTTGTCCAGGCCGCGCGCGACCAGGTCCAACACCTCCGCCTCACGGGCGGTGAGGTCCGGGAACAGCTGCCCCGCCTCGCGCATCCGGGCCCCGGCCAGCAGGGCGGTGATCCGTCCCGCCACCTCGCCGCCGAACACCGCGCCGCCCGCGGCGACCGTCCGCACCGCGTGCAGCACCTCCTCCCGCCCGGCCCCCTTGACCAGGTAGCCGCGCGCGCCCGCCTGGAGCGCGGCGAGCAGGTTGCCGTCGTCGTCCGACATGGTCAGCATCAGCACCGGCGGCGGCGCCTCCTGGGTGGCGAGCTGACGGACGGCCTCCAGCCCGGAGCCGTCGGGCAGCGAGAGGTCCATGATCACCACGCTCGGGCGGTGCCGGGCGACCGTCTCCGGCACGTCGGCGACCCGCTCCGCCTCAGCCACCACGAGGACGCCCTCCGCGCTCTCCAGCGCCGCCTTCAACCCCTCCCTGAAGAGTGGGTGATCGTCGACGATCAGTACACGGACGGGCTGCACCCCGACCGGGCCCGCGGGTGCCAGCGACTGTTCTTCATCCACACGGCCGACACTACCAGCGGCGAACCGGCTACTTTCCGTGACATGCTCGGAAGTCGTCCGCGTGGCGGGCGCGCGGGACGGATCCGGCCGGGCACCGGGACCGCGGTCAGGGACAGGATCCGAGACCGCTGCCTCAGGCGCCCAGGACTCCGGGCCGTCGAAACTTGGACCTGACGTGGTTCACGCCGCCGGCCGGGCCGGCGACCGACCGCGAGTCCGTACCGCCGGGCGCCGCACCACCGGAGTCCACCCCCACCCGGCCCAGCCCGTCTGCGAGGTGGTGGCATGACCCCGGTGACCTCCGTCCGGCGCCGTACGCCGGCCCAACGGCAACTCACCGCCGCGGCAGTCGTCACGGCGGTCTGCCTCGTCGCCGCGACGCTGTGGATCTGCTACGTGCTCGTGCACCTCGGCGATCCGAACGTGCACCTACCGCGCGACGAACTCGCCATCCTGGTCTACGCCCTGCCGACCGCGGGCGCGGGCATGCTGCTGCACGCCCACCGCCCGGGCAGCCCGCTCGGTTGGGTGATGCGGGTCTACGCCCTGACCGACATCCTGCAGTTCACGGCGGCCGCGCCCGTCTGGGTCGAGGTCACCGACCCGGGCATCGTCGGCGCCGCGGCCGCCCTCGACGCGCTCTGCAGATCGATCAACGTGACGCTCTTCGGGCGCAGCCAGGACTTCGCGCTGGTCCACAACGGGCTGCCGATCGGCGAGTTGACCGTCGGGCTGCGGGCGGGCGAGGAGCGGCTGGAAGCCAGCGACATCGACATCCTGCGCTCGCTCGCCGACCAGGCCTCCCCGGCCGTCGCCTCGCTGCGGCTCCAGGAGGACCTGCAGGCCAGCCGGGAGCAGATCGTCGCCGCGCGGGAGGAGGAGCGGCGGTGGCTGCGGCGGGACATCCACGACGGGCTCGGACCGGCACTGGTGACGGTGCGGGTGGACAACGAGGCGCTGACGCTGACGGTGCGGGACGACGGGGTGGGGTACCGGCCGGACGGCGACTCGCCGGCGGACGGCAGCGGGGTGGGGCTGCGGTCGATGGCGGACCGGGCGGCGGAGATCGGCGGACACTGCTCGATCCGGCCGCTGCCGTCGGACCGGGGCACGCAGGTCCTGGCGGTGCTGCCGCGCTCGGCGGCGGCGACGGATCACAGATGACGGGGACGGACGACAGGGAACAGGGAACAGGGAACAGCTGACAGATTTCGAAATCTGAAATCTGTCAGCTGTTCCCTGTCATGTGTCAGCTGTGATCAGCCATTGGGAGTCGGTCAGGCACCGGGAATGGGCGGCTTCGCGCAGGTACCGGGCTGGCAGCCGATGCCTCCGCCGCTGTCCGGTGTCGGTGTCGGCCCGGGCGACAGCGCATTGCTTCCGCCCGTCGCCGGCGTCGGCGACGAGCAGGCATGGCGCACAGCCGTGGCCGCCGCGATCACGCCCGCCAGTACGCCTGCCGCACAGATCGCTGTGGTGATCGGGTTCGTTGCCATGAGGTGGTACTCCTGGTTCTTCCAGGTGACCGACCAAGGCCGATCGGTCACGTCTCAACTCTGCGGACGGATACGCCCCGAGCGCATGAGCTCGACGTCCCATTCCGGTCCCGGTTCGGCGCCCGGGGCACCGATCCGGCCCAGCACGGCGGTGACCGGCTTGCGCGACCCGGCCCGGAGGCCGTACCGCTCCTTGGCCCTGACGTAGACCAAGTCTCCGGGGTACACCGGCACTTCGCCGAGGTCGCCGAGGAAGACGCCGACCCCGGAGAGGACCAGCAGGAAGGCGTCGGCCGCCCGGTCCTCGTACGGTCCGCAGAGGCCACCGGGGTTGAGGTCGACGGTGCTCACCTCGACCTGCCGCCAGGCCCGGGCGGACTCCGGGCCGCAGCGCTGGGCCGGGATGCCGCCCCGGGACGGGGTCGGCCGGACGGTGAGCACGGTGGTCGGCGCACCCCGGACGGCGGTGAGCCGGCAGCTGCTGCCGGGCCGGTGGTGCAGGGCCTCGCCCGGGGAGAGGATCCGGCCGGCCGCGGCCAGTCGGCCGGAGAGCACCACGCTGACCGACTCCGCCGACTCGTAGGGAAGCTGGTCGGTCCGGACGCCGGGCGGGAGGGTCTCGACGGTCAGTCCGGCGCGGACGGAAGGCCGCTGCTCCGGGTCGATCAGCCGCCGGAAGACGGGTGCGGTGCAGGGGAGGGCGGCGGGTACGACGATCACGAGGGGTCTCCTGAGACGGAGGGGTGGGGGTTCAGGGCCGGTCGCGGCGGGCGGCGCGGCGCCGGGTCAGGGCGGCCCGGGTGCCGGCGCTGTGCCGGGGGACGGCGAGGGTGAGGCAGAGCAGTTCGGCGCCGAGCGGCCCGGCTTCGAGGTGCAGCGTGCGGCCCCGGCGGGCCAGCAGCAGATCGCCCTCGGAGGCCAGGTGGTCGGGCTCGTCCGACAGTCGGCCGACCACGGTCGCGCCGCGCAGTACGTGCAGGACGGTCTCGGCGTCGGGCCGACCGGTCAGCTCGTGGTGGGCGCCCGGGCTCAGCCGCAGGTGGTCGAAGGCCTCGCAGGCGCTGGTGAGCATCGAGCGCCTGGCCAGCGAACGGATCCGGACGCGTTCGCCGTTCGGGCCGAGGACGAGCATGGCGGCGCCGGTGTCGGTGGTGACGATCATGCGGGTTCATCTCCGCTCGAGGAGGTGGGGCGGCCGGCGGGGACGGTCAGGATGGCGTGGAAGTACTCCATCCCGGCGGTGCCGGCGGTGAGGACGGTCCGGGTGCCGAGCGGGAGGACGACGGCGGTGCCCTCGACGAGGGGGATGCCGGAGTCACGCGGCTCGGCATCACGCGGCTCGGCGTCGTACGACTCTGCGTCGGCCGGCGGGGCGTCCCGCCGTGCCGCGTTCTCGGGCGGTTCGGCGAGACCGGAGCCGGCCGTGATGTAGAGCGCATGCTCGACGCCGTCGGCGGCCACCTCGGTGCTGTGCCCCGGTTCGAGCCGCTGCAGGCCGACGCCGCGCAGCGGTCCCGCGAGCAGACGGCCGGGGTCGACGGCGCCGCGTCGACGCAGGTCGGTGATGACGGTGCCCGGCATGTCGGGCGCTCCTTCCGGTCGTCGGCGGGCCCTCCGGTCCGCCTCTGCGATCTACGGTGCGCCGCCCGCTGTCCCGCCCACACGGGGGTTCCGTCCCGCCCCGCTCCCGGCCGGATCCCGACCCGATCCCGATCCCCTCCCGTCCCGCTCCCGGCCGGGTCCCGGGCCGAACCCGGTTGGATCCCGGCCCGATCCCGACCCGTCCCGGCCCGATCCCGACCCGTCCCGGGCCGAACCCGCCCTGGTCAGGGGCCTCTCCCGGCTCGCGCCAGGCCCGGCCAGGCCCGCGCCGGGCCCGCTGCCGACTTCCTCTCCCGGCCCTGCACCGCCCCTCCCGGCTCGCTGCGGCACTCCCCGTCCCGCCCCCGGGAAGCCCCCGTCCGCCACCGCACCCGAGTCGCCGGGAACGACGTACGGTGGAACCGGAGGCCGTGTCATGCACGTCACCGGAACCCACTTCACCCACTTCGCCGACCGCACCGACGCGGGCCGGCGGCTGGCCGCGCGCCTCGCTCACGTCGGCGGCCCCGAGACCGTCGTCGTGGCACTGCCGAGGGGCGGGGTGCCGGTGGCCGCCGTGGTGGCCCTGGCGCTCGGAGCGCCGCTGGACATCTGTGTGATCCGCAAGCTCGGGGTGCCCTACCAGCCCGAGCTGGGCATGGGGGCGATCGGCGAGGACGGCGTCCGGGTGCTGAACGAGCAGGTCATCCGGCTCGCCTCGGTCACCGACGACCAGCTGGCCGCGGTGGAGCGGCGCGAGCGCACCGAGTTGGAGCGCCGGGCCCGCCGCTACCGGGGCGACCGTCCGCCTGCGGACGTGCGGGGGCGGACGGTGGTCGTGGTGGACGACGGCATCGCCACCGGGTCCACCGCCCGGGCGGCCTGCCGGATCGTCCGGGCGCGCGGCGCGGCCCGGGTGGTGCTCGCGGTGCCGGTGGCGCCCCGGGACTGGACGGAACGTCTCGAGGAGGTCGCCGACGAGCTGGTCTGCGTCGACACGCCGTCCCCGTTCTTCGCGATCGGCGAGTTCTACGCCGACTTCTCGCAGACCGAGGACGAGGAGGTGCTGCGACTGCTCGCCGAGGCCCGGAGCCGAGAACGAGACCGGGGCCAGGAACAGGAGCAGGACCGGGACCGCGACGCCCCGCCCGCCGTCGGCGTGGACCGCGAGCTGGTCCTGCCCGCCGGCGGGGTCCGCCTCGCGGGCCGACTGACCGTCCCGGTCGGCGCGCGCGGTGTCGTGGTCTTCGCGCACGGCAGCGGCAGCGGCCGGCACAGCCCGCGCAACCGGTACGTCGCCGAGTTCCTGAACCGCGCCGGGCTGGCCACGCTGCTGTTCGACCTGCTCACCGAGGCCGAGGAGCCGGACCGCCACAACGTCTTCGACGTGGGGCTGCTGGGCTCCCGCCTGACTGCCGTCGCCCGGCAGCTGCACACCGAGGACGGCCCCGCATCCGGGTCCCGCACCCCGTCCGAGAGCAGTGCCGCACCCGAGAGCGGCGCCGTGCCCGAGACCCGGGGCCTGCCGCTGGGACTGTTCGGCGCCAGCACTGGCGCCGCCGCCGCGCTGCACACCGCCGCCGAGCTGGGCCCGGTCGTGCGCGCCGTGGTCTCCCGGGGCGGCCGCCCGGACCTCGCCGGGTCCGAGGTCCTGGGCCGGGTGAGCGCCCCGACGCTGCTCGTCGTCGGCTCCCTGGACACCACGGTGCTCGACCTCAACCGGCAGGCCGGACGCCGACTGCGCTGCGAGAGTGAACTGGCGGTGGTGCCGCGCGCGACCCACCTGTTCGAGGAGCCCGGGACCCTCGACGAGGTCTCTGAGCTGGCCCGGGACTGGTTCCTGCGCCACCTCCGCGGGTCCGAGCCCGAACCCGGGGCCGAGAACCCGTGAACACCGATTGCGCAGACTTCGCGCATCACCCCGGATCGGCAGCACATTTTGCGCAGTGCGAGACGGGAAATCCTGGCCAGCTTGTACACATTGAGCAGTGAAAAACCGACCTGTTGCCCAACCACCCCGACAGGAGCAAGCTCTCCGCAACCGCACCGCCCACCCATCCGCGGTGCGGCCGCGATCCAGCGGGAGCCTCAAAGCCGAGGCCCGAAGTGGAGGAACGAGCGATGACCACGCAGTCCCACGCCCTTGAGCTGACCCCCGAGGAGCGCGAGGCCGGTCTTGACGCCGACCAACTGCGCCGCCTCGTCGGCCTCGTCGAGCACGACCAGGCCGCCGATCCGTTCCCCGTCACGGCCCAGGACGCGGTCGTCTTCGTGGTCGGCAACGCCACCCAGACGGCCCAGTTCTACCAGGTCGTGTTCGGCATGGAGCTGGTCGCCTACTCCGGCCCGGAGACCGGCCGCCGCGACCGCAAGGCGTACGTGCTGCGCTCCGGCTCGTGCCGCTTCGTGATCAAGGGCGGTGTCCAGCCGGGCAGCCCGCTGCTGGACCACCACCGCCGCCACGGCGACGGCGTCGTCGACCTCGCCCTGGAGGTCCCGGACGTCGACAAGTGCATCGAGCACGCCCGCGCGTCCGGTGCCACCGTCCTCGAGGAGCCGAACGACGTCTCGGACGAGAACGGCACCGTGCGCCGCGCGGCCATCGCCACCTACGGCGAGACCCGCCACACCCTGATCGACCGCTCCCGCTACCACGGCCCGTACCTGCCGGGCTACGTCGTCGCGGAGAGCAAGGTGAAGCACCCGGAGGGCTCGCCCAAGCGCCTCTTCCAGGCCCTCGACCACGCCGTCGGCAACGTCGAGCTGGGCCGGATGGACGAGTGGGTGTCGTTCTACAACCGCGTCATGGGCTTCGTGAACATGGCCGAGTTCGTCGGCGACGACATCGCCACCGAGTACTCCGCGCTGATGTCCAAGGTCGTCGCCAGCGGCAACCACCGGGTGAAGTTCCCGCTCAACGAGCCGGCCATCGCCAAGAAGAAGTCCCAGATCGACGAGTACCTCGAGTTCTACACCGGCCCCGGCTGCCAGCACATGGCGCTCGCCACCAACGACATCCTCACCACCGTGGACGTGCTGCGGGCGCGCGGCGTGGAGTTCCTCAACACGCCGGACGCCTACTACGACGACCCGGAGCTGCGCGAGCGGATCGGCAAGGTCCGCGTGCCGATCGAGGAGCTGAAGAAGCGCGGCATCCTGGTCGACCGCGACGAGGACGGCTACCTGCTGCAGATCTTCACCAAGCCGATCGGCGACCGCCCGACCGTCTTCTACGAGTTCATCGAGCGGCACGGTTCGCTGGGCTTCGGCAAGGGCAACTTCAAGGCGCTCTTCGAGTCCATCGAGCGCGAGCAGGACCGCCGCGGCAACCTGTGAGCGTCGGAGAGCTCTGACGACCGGTCGAGGAGGACCACGGAGATGGCGTACTACCGGCAGCTTGGCAGCATCCCGCCCAAGCGGCACACCCAGCACCGCACCCCCGAAGGGGGGCTCTACTACGAGGAGTTGATGGGCGAGGAGGGGTTCTCCTCGGACTCCTCGCTGCTCTACCACCGGGGCATCCCCTCGGCGGTGGTCAACGCGGTGCCCTGGGAGCTGCCGGACCAGTCCACGGTGCCCAACCACCCGCTGCTCCCCCGCCACCTCAAGCTGCACGAGCTGTTCGCGGGCCAGGAGTGGAAGTCCGCGGACGTCGTCGGCAGCCGTCGGCTGGTCCTCGGCAACGGCGACGTGCGGATCTCGTACGTCGCCGCCGGGGCCCCCAGCGAGCTGTACCGCAACGGGCTCGGCGACGAGTGCGTGTACGTGGAGTCCGGCTCCGGCACGGTCGAGACGGTGTTCGGCTCGATCGAGGTCGGCCAGGGCGACTACGTGATCATCCCGCGCGCCACCACCCACCGCTGGGTGCCGGCCGGCGACGAGCCGCTGCGCGCGTACTGCATCGAGGCGAACAGCCACATCACCCCGGTCAAGCGGTACCTGTCCAAGTACGGGCAGCTGCTCGAGCACGCGCCGTACTGCGAGCGGGACTTCCGCGGGCCGGTCGGCCCGCTGCTGGCGGACGCCCCCGGGGATGTCGACGTGCTGGTCAAGCACCGTGGGCCGAACGGGATTTCGGGCACCCGCTACACCGTGCCGCACCACCCCTTCGACGTGGTCGGCTGGGACGGCTGCCTGTACCCGTACGCCTTCAACATCAGCGACTTCGAGCCGATCACCGGGCGGATCCACCAGCCGCCGCCGGCTCACCAGGTGTTCGAGGGCAACAACTTCGTGATCTGCAACTTCGTCCCGCGCAAGGTGGACTACCACCCGCTGTCGATCCCGGTGCCCTACTACCACGCCAACGTGGACAGCGACGAGGTCATGTTCTACTGCGGCGGCGACTACGCGGCCCGCAAGGGCTCGGGCATCGGCCAGGGCTCGATCTCGCTGCACCCCGGCGGGCACACCCACGGGCCGCAGCCGGGCGCCTACGAGCGCAGCATCGGCGCGGAGTTCTTCGACGAGCTCGCGGTCATGGTGGACACCTTCCGCCCGCTGGAGCTCGGCGAGGGCGGCCGGGCCGGCGAGGACCCCAACTACGCCTGGACCTGGTCCGGTCGGGGGCCCGGTCGATGAGCGCGCTGCCTTCGGGGGGCGTCATCCCCGAGCTGTTCCACGGACTCTTCGACGACGCGGCGGTGTTCCCCCCGGGGAACCTGCCGCTCGTCGAGGCGGTGCCCGCGCATCGCGCCCACCGCGCAGCCTGGTACGCCGAGGCGGTCGGCCCGCTCCTCTGCGGGGCGGGCCGGCTGGCCGAGTTGGCCGAGGCGGTGGCGTCCGACCCGGCGGGGGCGTCAGACGCAGCGGTGGCGTCCGACTCGGCCGGGGCTTCCGACACGGCGAGGGCGGGCGGCTCGGCAAGGGCGGGCGGCGCGCCGCTCAGGGTCGGGCTGGTGCTTCCGGGGGGCAGCGCGGAGCTCGCCCAGGCGCTCGCCGCCGCCGCGCCGTTCGAACTGGCCGGCGTCGAACTGGCCACCCGGGACGCCGCCGAGGCGGTCGCCGAGTTGGACCGGCTGCTGCCGCCGCACGTCCCGGCCGCCGTCGAGCTGCCGCGCGAACTCCTGCACGGGGACGAGCTGGACGCCGTCCTGGACGTGCTGGTCGACAGCCCGTACCGGGCGAAGTTCCGCACCGGCGGACTGGTCGCCGAAGCGTTCCCGGACGAGGCGGAGCTGGCCGCCTTCCTCACCGGCTGCGCGCGGCGCGGACTGCCGTACAAGTGCACCGCCGGGCTGCACAACGCCGTCCGGCACACCGACCCGGAGACCGGCTTCGAGCACCACGGCTTTCTGAACGTCCTGCTGGCCGCGCAGGAGACCGACCGGGCCGCGGCCGCGGCGGTGCTGGCGGAGCGCGACGGCGAGGTCCTGGCCAAGGCGGTACGTGCACTGACGGATCGTCAGGTTACGGTGATCCGCAACTCGTTCACCGCGTTCGGCACCTGCAGCATCGCCGAACCCCTGGGCGACCTGGCCGCGCTCGGCCTGCTGTCGTCGCCCATTCCACCGCACCAGGAGGACCGTTGACCACCCCCCGCAGCTGGCTCGCCGGCGCCCAGGACTCGCCGTTCGGCCTGCACAACCTGCCGTACGGCGTCTTCACCGCCGCCGACCAGCCCGGCCGGCGCCGGATCGGCGTGCGCGTCGGGGACTTCGTGCTGGACGCCGGGGCGGCCGCCCGCGCCGCCGGTGCGCCGTCCGTGCTGCTGGACGCCGACTCGCTCAACCCGCTGATGGCAGCCGGGCGTCCGGTCTGGACCCGGGTGCGGGCGGACCTCACCACGTGGCTCACGGACGAGTCCTTCCGCGAGGCGCTGTCGCCGTCGCTGCTGCCGGTCGACGAGGTCGAGCTGCACCTGCCGTTCGAGGTCGCCGACTACGTCGACTTCTACGCCTCCGAACACCACGCCACCAACCTGGGCCGGATCTTCCGCCCGGGTTCGGAGCCGCTCACGCCGAACTGGAAGCACCTGCCGATCGGTTACCACGGGCGGGCGGGCACGGTCGTCGTCTCCGGCACGCCGGTAGTGCGGCCGCACGGGCAGCGCAAGGCGCCCGCCGACCCCGCGCCGAGCTTCGGGCCGACGCGCCGGCTGGACATCGAGGCCGAGGTCGGCTTTGTCGTCGGCACGCCGTCAGAGCTCGGCAAGCCGGTCGTGCTGGACGACTTCCGCGAGCACGTGTTCGGCGTCTGCCTGCTCAACGACTGGTCGGCGCGCGACATCCAGGCCTGGGAGTACGTGCCGCTCGGCCCGTTCCTCGGCAAGTCCTTCGCCACCTCGATCTCGCCGTGGATCGTCCCGCTGGACGCACTGCAGCACGCCCGGGTCACGCCGCCGGAGCGCGACGTCGAGCCGCTGGCGTACCTGGACGACCGGGGCGGCGAGCCGTGGGGCCTGGACCTGGCGATGGAGGTCCGGCTGAACGGGCACCTGGTCTCCCGCCCGCCGTTCGCCACCATGTACTGGACGGCGCAGCAGCAGCTCACCCACATGACCGTCAACGGCGCCTCGCTGCGCACCGGCGACCTGTTCGCCTCAGGCACGGTCAGCGGGCCTGAGCCGGACACCCGGGGCGCGCTGATCGAGCTGACCTGGAACGGCGAGGAGCCGCTGAAGCTCCCGAACGGCACGACCCGGACGTTCCTGGAGGACGGCGACGAGGTCACCATCACCGCCACCGCGCCCGGCCCGGACGGGGTCGTGGTCGGGTTCGGCGAGGTGACCGGGCGGGTGCGGGGGTAGCGGCGGGCGCCCTCCCCGGCAGGGATCGGGCGACAGATGACACGTAACGGATGACAGACAACGGATGACAGCTGACAGATTTCATCATCTGTCAGCTGTCATCCCTTTCCGGATCCATTTCCGTCCCCGCGCCCGTTTCCGCCTACAGTCCCGCGCCGCCGGTGGCGTCGATGCCCCGGCCGGTCACCCAGCGCGCGCCGTCGGAAGCGAGGAGGGCGACGATGTCCGCGACGTCCTCCGGCTGCCCGACCCTGCCGAGCGCGGCCACCGAGGCCGCATGGGCCTCCGCCACCGCGTTGCCGCGCAGCCAGCCGGCGTTGACGTCGGTGTCCACGATGCCGGGCGCGACCGAGTTCACGGTGACCCCGCGCAGGCCGAGCTGCCTGGCGAGGTTGAGGGTGAAGGTGTCCAGGGCCCCCTTGGTCGCGCCGTAGGCGATGATCTCCGGCATCGCCAGCCGGGCGGCGCCGCCGTCGCCGACCTGACCACGGCCATGGGCATGCGCCCCGGCAGCCTGTACGCCGCGTTCGGCGACAAGCGCTCGCTGTTCGAGGAGGTGGTCCAGCAGTACGGCCACTCCCCCGTCGGCGCGTTCGCGGCCGTCGCACTGGAGGAGGAACCCACCGCCTACGGCGCCTTCGCCCGCATCCTGCGCGAGGCCGCCGCCATCTACCCCGACCCGTCCCACCCGGCAGGCTGTCTGGTGATCTCCGCCGCCACCAACGTCTCCGCGCAGGACGCCGGGATCCAGGACCGCCTACGCGACCTGCGCAACGAGAACACGCGGGTCTTCGAGGCACGGCTGTGCCGGGCCCGGGAGGACGGCGAACTGCCGCCCGAGGCCGACCCGAAGGAACTGGCCGGCTACCTCGCCACCGTCATCCAGCGCATGTCACAGCAGGCCCGGGACGGCGCCACCGCCGCCGAGCTGGCCCGCACCGCCGAACTCGCCCTGCGCGCCTGGCCGTGAGGGGACCGGCCCCGCACTCCCGGTCCAGTCCGGTCCAGTCCGGCTCAGACCAACTCGGCCCCGCCCGGTGATCACAACTCCGCACCGCCCCCGGTACGGTGGACGGCGAAGCGAACAGCGGAAGGCGGCACCCGTCGCGGGACGGCGGACGTCGACATCACCGAAGGGACGGGAGCGAGCCCGATGAGCACAGCGGTGGCGGAGGTCCAGACGTTCCTGGACGGCAGGGTCGGACGGATCGTGCTGAACCGGCCGCGGGCGCTCAACTCGCTGACCCACGACATGATCACCGCCCTGCGGGCAACGCTCGACGAGTGGGCCGCGGACGACCGGGTGCGCACCGTCGTGCTGACCGGCGCGGGCGAACGCGGCCTCTGCGCGGGCGCCGACATCCGCGCCATGCACGACGACGCGAAGACGGGCGGCGCCGGCACCCGGGCGTTCTTCCGCGACGAGTACCGGCTGAACGCGCTCATCGCCCGGTACCCGAAGCCGTTCGTCGCGGTGATGGACGGCATCACGATGGGCGGTGGCGTCGGCCTGTCCGCCCACGGCGCGATCCGGATCGTCACCGAGCGCTCCACGGTCGCGATGCCCGAGACCCGGATCGGGCTCGTGCCGGACGTCGGCGGCAGCCGCCTGCTCGCCCACGCCCCGGGCGAGTTGGGCATCCACCTCGGGCTCACCTCGGCCTCGATGGGCCCGGGCGACGCGCTGCTGTGCGGGTTCGCGGACCACTACGTGCCCTCGGCGCGGATCCCGGAACTGCTCGACGCACTCACCCGCGGCACCGACCCGGCCACCGTGCCCGACCCCACGACCGCCGACGTCAACGCCGTCAACGCCGTCGTCGCCGCGCACGCCGAGCCCGCGCCGCCCGCCGCCCTGGCCGGACAGCGCGCCTGGATCGACGCCTGCTACGCGGCCGACACCGCCGAGGAGATCGTGGAACTCCTGCTGAACTCCGGCGAGCCGCAGGCGAAGGAGGCCGCCGAGCTGGTTGTGGCGAACTCCCCCACCGCCGTCAAGGCCACCCTGGCCGCGCTGCGCAGCGCCCGTACGCTCCCGTCCCTGGAAGCCGTGCTCGACCAGGAGTACCGCGCCTCCTGCGCCGCGCTGGACGGCCACGACCTGGTCGAAGGCATCCGCGCCCAGGTGATCGACAAGGACCGCAACCCCCGCTGGGAGCCCGCCACCCTGGCCGGGGTGACGGAGGTGGACGTCGCCCGCTTCCTCGCCCCGCGCGAGGGCGACGAGCTGGGCCTGGCCTGATCTCCGCGTCCGCACGGCCCGTGACCGGCGTCTCGCATGTCAAGACTGGCGCGAAACAGGGCGCGTCGTAGATCGTTGGGTGGTCAGGGCGCGCCCGCGCGGCGCCGAGCAGCGGACATGGGAGTCGACGGCGATGACCGAGACCGAGACCTACGAGACGATCCTGGTCGAGCGCAAGGGCCGGGTGGGGCTGATCACGCTCAACCGGCCCAAGGCGCTCAACGCGCTGAACACCCAGCTGATGAACGAGGTGGTCGCGGCTGCCACCGCCTTCGACCGGGACCCGGAGATCGGCTGTCTGGTGATCACCGGTTCGGAGAAGGCCTTCGCGGCCGGCGCCGACATCAAGGAAATGCAGGGCAACGCCTTCCCGGACGTCTACCTGGACGACTGGCTGGGCCCGTGGGACCGGCTCGGCGCGCTGCGCAAGCCGGTGGTGGCGGCGGTGGCCGGGTTCGCGCTGGGCGGCGGCTGCGAGCTGGCGATGATGTGCGACATCCTGCTGGCGGCGGACACCGCGAAGTTCGGGCAGCCGGAGATCAAGCTCGGCGTCCTGCCCGGCATCGGCGGCTCGCAGCGGCTGACCCGGGCGGTCGGCAAGGCGAAGGCGATGGAGCTGTGCCTGACCGGCCGGATGATGGGCGCCGAGGAGGCCGAGCGAGCCGGCCTGGTCTCCCGCATCGTCCCCGCCGACCAGCTGATGGCCGAGGCCCTGGCCACCGCCGAGACCGTCGCGGCGATGTCCACCCCGGCGGCCATCATGCTCAAGGAAAGCGTCAACCGCTCCTTCGAGACCACCCTCGCCGAGGGCGTCCGCTTCGAACGCCGCCTCTTCCACGCGGTCTTCGCCACGGCGGACCAGAAGGAGGGCATGGCGGCCTTCGCCGAGAAGCGCCCGCCGTCCTTCATCAACCGCTGACGGGCGACGTCTGACGGACGGCGGACGACGGACGACGTTTGACAGCTGACAGCTGACAGATTTCAGATGATGAAATCTGTCAGCTGAAATCTGTCGGCTGTCACCTGTTGGCCTGCTCACCCCTCCGCCCCTGCCTCCGCTTCTGCCTCCAGTTCCTCCTCCAGCGCCACCGTGTTCAGCCGGGCGAGCCCGCTGCGGGTGGCGGCGACCACGATCCGGTCGCCCGGGGAGAGCCGCCGGGTGCGGTCGGGTAGGCCCCACTGCAGGTGCGAGCCGCGGGCGAAGCGGACGGCGATCACCCTGACCCCGCCCTCGTCCTCCAGGTCGTGCCGGTTCAGGCCGATCAGCCCGCTGCCGTCCTCCACCGTCAGCTCGGCGATCAGCAGCACGTGCCGGAACACGGAGAGCGTCCCGCGCACCTCGCGCCCCATCAGCGCCGCCGCGAAGGCGGGCGCGGCCAGGTAGGAGACCGACCGCGAGGCCGCGTTGTCCAGCGTCTTGTAGAAGTGCCCGGCGAAGTTGTCGTCGAACAGCCGCACCACCACCCGGACTTCGGGATTGCCGTGCCGGGCCTCCAGGGCCGCCTCCAGGTTGGTGGCGTCGTCGCCGCTGACCGCGACCAGCGCCCGGCTGTGTTTCAGCCGGGCCCGGCGCAGTTGCTCCTCGAACGGGCCGTCGCCCATCACGACCGGGATCCCGAGGGCCCGGACGGCGGCGACGCCGCGCGCCTGCGGGTCCCGTTCCATGCAGACCACCGGCACGCCCAGGTCGTGCAGCTGGGTCGCGACCCGGGTGCCGACGTTGCCGAGCCCGACGACGATCACGTGGTCCCGGGTGCCCGCCCCCGGGTTGCGTGGCTGGCCGCGCCGCCCGGATCCCAGCACCTCGACCGCGATGGCGGTGGCGACCGGCGCGAAGGTGATCCCGCAGATGGTGATCACCACCTGCGCGGACCGCTGCCAGAAGCCGCCGGTGCCCGTCCCGGCGGCGATGTCGGCGAGCTGGTCGGGCTGAGCGGCGCCGGCCAGGTCGAGCAGCGAGATGTAGACGGTCCAGCCGAAGTCCCGGTTGAGGTACCAGAGCACGCCGAAGGACATCAGCACCGCGGCGAGGGCGGTGAGCAGCACCAGCCGCATCCGGGCGCTGGTGAAGAAGCGCATGGTGTCGAGCAACCGCCAGCGCAACCGCCGCCGCCAGCCGATCGGCTCCCGGGGCTCGATCGGCAGTACCTGCAGTGCGGCGCTGCCGCCCGGCTCCTCCTCGGGTCCGGGACCGGCCGCAGGTCCGGGATCGGCTGCGGGTGCCGGTTCGCGCCGTACGCCGCCGGGGCGGATCGGCCCGTCGTCGCCGAACTCGCGGGCGAGCCGGACGAATTCGGCCGAGTCGCCCTGCTGCTCGGGCAGCAGCCGGATCTTGCCGAGGTCCTGCCGGTCGATCTGGTCGGCGACCACGCAGACCCGGTCGGAGGTGATGGCGTCGTCGAAGGCGATGTGCAGGTAACGTCCGTCGATCTCGACCGAGTTGGGGCGCCCGAGCGCGGCGGCGGCGAAGGCCGGGGCGGCGGTGGCCGATCCGGAGAGCGCGGTGCCGTTCTTGAGCAGCCGTTCGATGTTCTCGCCGAGCCGTTGGTTGAACATCCGGAACACGATGCGGATGTCCGGGTTGTGGTTCTGGGCGCTGAGCGCGGCGTGGATGTTCTCCTGGTCGCTTCCCTCGACCAGGGCGAGCCCACGGGCGGTGCCGATGGACACCGCGCGCAGGGCCTCGTCGGTGATGCCGGCGTACTCCACGACCGCAGCGACACCGTCGAGTTGCTCGATCTGCGGCGCGTGGTCGCGGGTCCGGTCGGCGACCAGGACGACAACCGGGACCTCGTAGTGCTCGACGAGTTCCAGGATCAGTCGGTGTGCCAGCGCGTTGCCCCCGCAGACGATGTAGTGCTGGCTGATCGGCTCGACCGGAGGGGTCCCCCACCCTTCAGAAGTCATACCGCCAGATGGTATCGACAGCGAGTGTCCGGAGGATGTCGTTCCGGTGATCGGGGCGGATCCTCCGAACGGCCGTATCCGGCGCGCGGACCGGTGGCGGCGCGGAAAGGCTGGGGTTCGTCTTCTGCCCGTCAACCCACCCAGTCCGCAAGCCCGCAAGCCCGCCCAGTCTGCCCGACCCACTCAGCCCGCAGACCATTCAGCCCAAGGAGTACGCCACCGTGGTCTCTCCGATCATCACCCCCGACGGTTCCCCGGTCCAGGGTCCGCTCGGCATGCTCGCCAAGGCCGCCTGGCAGATCCTGCTGGCCGCCGGACTCGTCTCGCTCGCCCTCGGGATCGTGGTCTTCGCCTGGCCCCAGGAGACACTGCTGGTGGTGGGCG
Organism: Kitasatospora sp. NPDC051164; assembly: GCF_044455625.1. Classification (NCBI taxonomy): domain Bacteria; kingdom Bacillati; phylum Actinomycetota; class Actinomycetes; order Kitasatosporales; family Streptomycetaceae; genus Kitasatospora; species Kitasatospora sp. NPDC051164. The sequence continues at coordinate 385,341 of NZ_JBITFB010000001.1, forward strand.
TGCTGTTCGGCCTCTACCTGCTGGTGATCGGCGTCGTGCAGCTGGTCGCCGCGTTCGGCACTCACGCCACCACCGCGCTGCGGGTGCTGGCCTTCATCAGCGGCGCGATCTGCGTGCTGCTGGGACTGCTCTGCTTCCGCAGCGCGGTGCAGTCGCTGCTGCTGCTCGCACTCTGGATCGGAATCGGCTGGCTCTTCCGCGGCATCACCCAGCTGGCCGCCGCGATCTCCGACCCGCTGATGCCGGCCCGCAGCTGGCAGGCCTTCGCGGGCGTGGCCAACACGCTGGCCGGCGTGCTGCTGATGGTCTGGCCGGTCGGGTCGATCACCGCGCTGGCCGTGCTGGCCGGCTGCTGGCTGGTGATCCTGGGCGTGGTCGAGATCGTGACGGCGATCCAGGTGCGCAGCCGCGCCAAGCAGCTCCCGTCGGGGGTCTGAGCAACGCAGCTCCGACCGGCGAACCCTTGCGCAGCTGGTCCCTGACCAGCTGCTCTCCAGCAAGCGGCCCCGGAGGCCGCCGCCTCCGGCCGGAGCCGTCCCGCCGCCCCCGTTACGGGCGAGGGGCGTAGCCGAGCCGGAAGGTGGCGGCCTCCAGCCGTTCCGGGGTGAGCCGGACATCGGTCAGCCGCTCGGCCAGCGCGAACGCGGCCTCGGTGTGCAGCTCGTACCGCTCGCCGTCGAGCTGGAAGCCGCAGGCGGCCATCAGCTCGACGGTGCCCGGGGCGTCGGCGTCCGAGCCGTCCCGCTGGTCGGCGAAGAGCGGCTCGAACCGGAGCCGGCAGCCGCTCTGCTCCCACCAGTTGAAGTGGTCCTCCGCCATGGCGCCCCGGTAGTGCGAGACCAGCCGGGTGCCGTCGGTGAGGGCGGGGATGACCTCGTGCAGGCTGCCGAGGTAGCCGTACGGCTCCACCGCTAGGGCCCAGCCGTCCAGTTCGGTGACGGCGACGAGCAGCCGGTCGTCGTCCTCGCTGAGGAGGGCCTTGGCCTCCTCGTCCTCGCCGTCGTCGAAGGTCTCCCAGGCCTCGACCACCGTGTCCAGCCCGGTGACCTCGCGGCCGGGCACGGCGTCGAAGCGGCGCAGCAGTTCGTCGGCGGCGATCCCCTGGACGTGAGTGAGGCAGTAGGCCTTGCCCAGGACGGGGTAGCGCTGGTCGAACCAGGTGTAGTCGGTGGCGTGTGCGGCGGTCATGCGCAGATGCTGTCAGACGGCTCTGACAGCGACCCCGCCACCCCGGCTGAGAGCCGGCCCTGGGCAGTGCCGCCCTGGCTCAGAGCCAGGCCGGTGCGTCCGTCCCCCAACGCCCGGGCGGGCGCGACCAGTCGGCGGGCGCACCCTCGTAGCCGATCGGCGGCAGGGCGTGGCGCAGCCGCCCGTACGCGGAGTCCGTCTCGGCGAGCCACCGGGACGGGTCGTACGGCTCGGCGGTCCCACCCGGTACGGCGGCCTCCCGTTCGATGCCGTGCAGCAGCCAGGCGGCGGTGCCGGCCAGGGAGAAGCGCAGGTGGCGGCCGCCGGGGCGGCGGGTGCGCTGCTCGGTGAGGGCGCGCAGGACGGCGGCGGCGACGAGGTAGCCGGTGCCGTGGTCGAGGGCTTGGGCGGGCAGGACGCCGGGGTGGCCGTCGGGGGCGGCCTCGTGGGCGGCGATGCCGACGCCGGCCTGGACCAGGCTGTCGAAGCCGCGCCGCCCGGCCCACGGGCCGGTCCAGCCCCAGGCGCAGAGCTGGGCGACGATCAGGTCGGGGCGGCGGGCGAACAGCGCGTCGGGGGCAAGACCGTGGGCGTCCAGGGCGCCGGGGCGGTAGCCGGTGACGACGACGTCGGCGGTGGCGAGCAGTTCCTCGAAGACGGCCCGGTCGGTGGGCTCGGCGAGATCGAGACGGGCGGAGCGCTTGCCGAAGCCGGTGTCGGCGTGGGCGTCCTCGGCCTCGGGCAGCCGGGGCGAGTCGATGCGCAGGACGTCGGCGCCGAGCAGGGCGAGGGTGCGGGTGGCGACCGGTCCGGCGATCACCCGGGTGAGGTCGAGGACCCGGACCCCGGCGGCGGGCCGGTCGACCGGGGCGTCGCCGAGCGCGCGGGCGGGCGCACCGCCGGCACCGGCGGTGGCGGCGGCACCGACTTCCCGGTACTCCACCAGGGGGTGCACGGCCGAACTCACCGGCGCGACGGCCACCGCGAGCCCCCCCGCCGCGTACGCGCGCTCCTGGACCTGCTCGGCCGGCAGTTTGCCGAGCACCTCCGCGAGTTGCTCGGGCCCGGCGTCCACGGCGAGGCCGAGGGCTGCCAGCAGCCGGGTGCGGTGGTGCGGGTAGTTGGCGTGGGTGCGCACCCAGCCGTCGGCGGTGCGCCAGAAGCCGGAGTGCGGGGCGAAGCTGACGGGCGTCCGGCCGTCGATCGTCAGGTGCCGCTCGCTGACGAAGGCGGTGGCGACCGCGCCCTGGTCCACCCGGACGGCGGGGACCGGACCGCCGCTGCGGAGGGCGGCGAACTCGGCGGCGGCGAGCGAGCAGACGGCCACGGTGGCCCGGGCCAGGCGCCGCACCGGCAGGCCGGAGGGCAGGACGTCGTCCGGGCCGTGGAAGCGTACCCGAGCCGGCAGGTCGGCCGGTCCGCCGAGGGCCGTCCAGGCGTCGACGGTGGGACGGTCTGCGGGCTCACCCCCGGCGTTCGCCGCGTTCACGGCCTTCACGCCCTTCACGGCGTTCACGGAACGGACAGGTCCTGCGGGCAGCGGACGATCAGTCATGCCCGGCATTGTGCTCCCTTTCCCGGGTGCCCGCCGTGACGCCCGCCACCAGCACCCGGCAGCGCCGCGGAGGCCGGGTAGGGTTCGGACCGGGGGCCGCGGCGGCCACCCGTACGGGGGCAGAGCGACGCACCACGACACGGGGGGATGAAGTGAATGTGATCCGCCGCCTCGAACTGGGGTACTTCGTCCGGCCGGCCTCCGAGGTGGGCGGCCCGGAGCCACGAGTGGAGCCGGTGCTCGCGTACCTGGTCCGGCGCCCGGAGGGGCTGCTGCTGTTCGACACCGGGATCGGCGGCGGCGCGCCGGAGACCGAGGCACACTACCGCCCGGTCCGCCGTCCGCTGCCGGAGGCGCTCGCCACGGCCGGGGTCTCCGTCGCCGACATCGACCTGGTGGTCAACTGCCACCTGCACTTCGACCACTGCGGCGGCAACCCGCTGCTCGCCGGCACGACCGTCCTGGTCCAGGCGAGTGAGCTGGCCACCGCCCGGCGCGGCGACTACACCATCGACGCGCTGGTCGACTTCCCCGGCGTCGAGTACCGCGAGCTCGACGGCGAGGCGGAGGTCTGGCCCGGCGTCCGGGTGCTGCCCACCCCCGGCCACACCGAGGGCCACCAGTCGCTGCTGGTCGAGCGCCCGGGCGGCGGCCCGGTCCTGCTCGCCGGGCAGGCGTACGACTTCGCCACCGAGTACGGTCAGGCGCTGCTCGCCCGGCGGGCGGCGCGCGAGGGCGTGGCGGCGCCGCTGCCCGGCTACCGCGCCTGGCTCGACCGCGTGGCGGAGTACGGGCCGCGCCGGGTGCTGTTCGCGCACGACCACGCGGTGTGGGAGCCGGGCGAGTAGCCGTACCCGATGCCTCGGCACCTGGGATGTCGAACCCCGCGGACCGCTCAGAAGGTGATCAGAAGACGGTCAGAAGTCGGTTCAGAAGGCGAAGCCCAGCGAGCGGACCCGGTGGTCGAAACTGGACGGGACGAGCTCCGGCTCGCCGACCGAGCGCGCCTCGGGCAGGCGGGTGAACAGCTCCCGGAACAGTGCCGTCATCTCCTGCCGGGCCAGGTGCGCGCCGAGGCAGTAGTGCGGGCCGCCGCCGCCGTAGCCGAGGTGGGGGTTGGGCGTGCGGGTGATGTCGAAGGCGTCCGGGTCGGGGAAGACCGCCTCGTCGCGGTTGGCCGAACCGTAGAACAGGGCGACCTTCTCGCCCGCGCGCAGCAGGGGACCGCCGGGGCCGCCGAGCTCGTGGTCGACGGCGACGGTCCGGTTGAACTGGATGATCGGTGTGGCGTGGCGGACCGTCTCGTCCACCGCGCCGCCGAGCCGCCCGTCCAGGTCGGAGAGGAGCAGGGCTCGCTGCTCGGGGTGGACGGTCAGCAGGTGCAGGCCGTGGGCGAGCGCGTTGCGGGTGGTCTCGACCCCGGCGACCAGCAGCAGGGTGAAGAAGGCGCCGAGCTCGCGGCCGGTGAGCCGGCGGCCGTCCACGTCGGCGGTGACCAGCGCGGAGATCAGGTCCTCGGCCGGTCGGCGCCGCCGCTCCCGGCCGATCCCGGCCACGATGCCCTGCATGCGGGCGAGCGCCCGCAGCCCGCGCCCGGGCGCCCGCAGCCGGTGGCGCAGCGAACGGGCCACGCCGATGTCCGCGGAGGTGCGGTTGACCAGGTCGAGGATGGCGCGGCGCGGCTGCTCGGGGATGCCCATCATGGTGCAGATCACCCGGAACGGAAGTTCGGCGGCGACCGCGGTCACGAAGTCCTCCGGCCGGTCCCGCTCGACCCGGTCGACCAGGGCGGCACTGATGCGCCGGACGTCCTCCTCGACCCGGCCGAGCAGCCGCGGCGTGAACGCCCGCGAGACGATCCGGCGCAGCTGGGCGTGGCGGGGGTCGTCCAGGTTGACCATCGAGTCGCCGAACAGCAGCCGCACCCAGCGGGCGGGGGCGGGGGTGGTGACGCCGGGGCCACTGAGGAAGACGGCGGGGGTGCGGCTGGCCTCGACCACGTCGGCGTGGCGGACCAGGGCGTGGAAGCCCTTGCCGGTGGCGCGGTCGCCGAAGAACACCGGACCGGGGCGGCGGCGCAGCTCGGCGAAGGCGGCGGCGCGGGCGGAGGCGGGCAGCCGCCAGAAGCGGGGGTCCGCGAGGTCGGCGAGGTCGGCGGTTCCGGCTGCTTCGGGGGTCCCGGCCGCGTCGGGCGTACCGCTCGCGTCGGGGGTCCTGGCTTCCTCGGTGGGCGCGCCCGAGTCGGCGGGCTTGGCAAAGTCGGCAAAGGACTCCGCGGGTTCCCTCGCGGCTTCCGTCGGGGCTTCGGCTGGGGCTTCCGTCGGGGTCGTCGGGGTCTCCAAGGCCGGACCTCCCTGCTCTGGACGTCGTCGCTCCGACACCTACGGAACGCACCGGCTCGTGCACATCTAGTGAGCAAGCGGTGAGTGCTTGTCAAACCGCACCGATGGTCGTACGAGCGGCTGTTCGGGTCGGCGCGCTGGGGAGGACGGCGGCCGAGCGGGCCGCCGGGCGGGCGGCCGCGCATGGTCTCACGGGCCGGAACCGGCCATGACCGGAGGGTGCGGTACGGACCGGGCGGGGTGGGTGCGACGATGAGTGCCATCGTGATGACCGACCGGATCCGCCTGCTGCGCGCCGCGGTCTTCGCCGCGCTGTGCGTGGCGATGGCCGCCACCGCGCACGTCGCCATGGCCGGATCCGGGGTCTCCCCGACGGCGCTGGCCGGCGCGTTCGGGGCGGTCCTGGGGCTGACCTGGCTGCTCGCCGGAAAGCGGCGCGGGCTCGGTGCGATCAGCGTCTGGATGATCGCCGCGCAGACCGCACTGCACCAGCTGTTCGAACCGGCCGGGGCGCTCGGCCGAGGGGGCGGCGGCCTCGGCCGGCTCGCCACCACGGACTGGGCCGCCCTGCTGCTCTGCAACCCGGACCGCGCGCCCGGCGGGCTCTCGCCGGTCGAGCTGGCCCGGATGGCGGGCATCGACCCGGACGTACCGCCGACCGCCGGCGGCCTGCGCCCGATGGCCGGAATGCACCACGGTGCCGCGGGGGCAGGGGCCTCCGCAAACGGGACGGCCATGGACATGGGCCTGCCCGGGATGGCGGGGATGCCCGGCATGCCCCACCCGATGCCCGGAGGCATGTCCGACCCGACGACGGGCGGCCTGACGCACGACATGGCGGGCGGCATGTCCCACGGGATGTCCCACGGCATGTCGCCGGGGATGGCCGCCGCCCACGTACTGGCCGCGCTGGCCTGCGCGCTACTGCTCTGGCGTGGTGACGCGGCACTGGTGCGGCTCTTCGACCTGCTCGGCGCGTTCGGCGCCGGCGTCGCGGGCGCCTTGCTGCTCCCACTGCTGGCGCTCTTCGCGCGCCCCTTCGGCTACCGGGCCCCGGCGCCGCCCAGGCCCGCCGACGACCGAGCCCGGCCGCCCCGGTCGGTGCTGCTCACGCATGCCGTGGTCCGGCGCGGGCCGCCGGCGTTCGCCCTCGCCTGCTGACGCGCCCGCCGCCGCAGTCCCCCGGCCGCCTCCGGCCCCCGGAACCCCGCGACGGGCAGGTCGCCCTGCCGCACGGCCGTGCCTTCCACCGCCGTACCGCCAGGGCGCGGGCCCGCGTCCACCGCCGCGCATCCCGGCTCTCCGGGAGAGACGGCATGCCGCGTGGCCGCCCACGGACGCCGACGGTGCCGCCCTGAGCGGCACCGTTCCCAGCCTTCCCCTCGGGACCTTTCCATGCCTGACTACGACGGCGCACCGGCCCCGGCCGGCGCCACCGTCCTACCGCTCCGTGGCCTGTGGGCCTTCCGGAGCGCGACCGCCCGGCCCCTCGGCCGGCCCGATCTCCGTCAGCCCGATCTCCTTCAGCCCGGCGTCCTTCAGCCCGGCGAGCAGGCGGGCCGACCACTCCGGCGACGGCCCGTCGGCGGCGCCCGCCCGGACGTGACCGCGCAGCAGCTCCGCCCGGTCCAGCCACTCCCGGCAGCCGGTGCAGCGCGCAACGTGCTTGTCGAGCCGTGCCTGCGCCAGACCGCTCGGTTCGCCGTCGAGCCGGGCGGACAGAGCGGTACGGAACTGCGCGCATCTCATATGCCCATCGTCCCGCACGACCACCGAGGCGGGACCGGCCGCGTCGGAGGCCGCCGTGGATGACGAGCAGCTCACCGCGCTCGCACTGACCGCCCGCTCCGGCCGGGCGGCAGACGTCGAGGCCTTCGTCCGCGCGACCCAGCGCGACGTCTGGCGCTTCGTCGCCCACCTGACCGACGTGCAGTCCGCCGACGACCTCGCACAGGAGACCTTCCTGCGCGCACTACGCAGCCTGCCCGCGTTCGCGGGGCGCTCCTCGGCCCGCACCTGGCTGCTCTCGATCGCCCGGCGCACGGTGATCGACCGCTACCGGATGGCCGCCGCCCGGCCACGCCTCGCGGCACTGCCGGACTGGCAGGAGGCGGCGGAGCGACAGAGCGGCGTGCCGGGGGCCGGATTCGAGGACGGCATCGCACTCGACGACCTGCTCGACCGGGTGCCCGCCCAGCGGCGGGAGGCCTTCGTCCTGACCCAGGTCGTCGGGCTGAGCTACGCCGAGGCGGCCGAGGTCGCCGGCTGCCCCGTCGGCACCGTCCGCTCCCGGGTCGCCCGGGCACGGGAGGAACTGATCGCACGCCTGCGGGCGGCCGAGGCCGGGGAGCTCGTGGCCGCATGCTGAGCGGCGGCGGCGAAACAGCCGACAGATGACAGATTTCGAAATCTGTCATCTGTCGGCTGTCAGCTGAAATCTGTCACTCGTTCGCTGAACACCGCCACCGAAAATTCCCCCAAATGTTCGGAACCGGAGCCGCCGCGCCCCCGACTGCTGTACCGGACCCCGCCGCCGGGGCGGTGTCCGGTACGGCAGAACGGGAACGGAGGGACTCCATGGCAGCGCAACAGCCGACGGTCGCCGATTCACTGACGGACAGTCAGTCACAACCCGTCGACCGCTGGAGCCTGGTCGTGGCCGCGGGCCTGCTCTCGTTCGTCGCGATGCTCGACATGAACGTGGTCAACCTCGCGCTCACCGACATCTCGGCCGGCCTGCACGTCTGCCCCGGGGTCGCCCAGTGGGCCGTTCTCGGCTACCAACTCCCGCTCGTCGCACTCCTCCTGCCCGCCGGGCGGTGGCTGGACCAGGTCGGCACCCGGTCCGCGCTGCTGCTCGCGGTCGGCTGCTTCGCCGGTTGCAGCGTGCTGGCGGCCGCGGCCCCGTGGGCGGGTTGGCTGATCGCGGCCCGGCTGCTGCAGGGCGCCTTCGGGGCCGTCCTCTTCGTCCTGATGCCGGTGCTCGCCGCGACGTCCGTCCGGCCCGAGCTGCGCGGGCGGGCGATGAGCGTGCCCGCGACCCTCGGTCCGCTCGGCGCCGTGACCGGTCCGGTCGTCGGCGGCCTGCTGCTGGACTACCTCGGCTGGCGGGCGATCTTCCTGGTCAAGCTGCCGGTCTGCCTGGCCGCCGTGCTGATCGTGCGGCGGCACGCCCCGCGGCGCGGCGGGCTGCGCCTGCCCGACCGGGGCTCACTCGGCGACGCCGCCCTGATCGGTGGTGCCATGGCCGCCGTCCTGCTCGGGCTCACCCTGGCCCCGGAGGCGCCGCAGTGGCTCCTGCTGGCGCTGCCCGCCGCGCCGCTGGTGCTGCTGTGGCTGCGCCGCCCCGGCGGCCGACCGGTGGCCGAGGTGCTGCGGGCCGCCGGGACCGCCGGGGTCAACGCCTCGGTGCTGGCGCTCGCCGCCGGCTTCGCGGCCTGCCACTACCTGCTCGCCCAGCACCTGCGCGGCCCTCGGGGCGAGAGCGCCACGGCCACCGCGCTGACCATGCTGGCGTTCCCGCTCGGCATGGTGCTGGCCGGGCGGGTCGGCGGCCGACTGACCGACCGTTGGGGCGCCCGACCGACCGCGCTCACCGGCGCCGCCGTCACCACTCTCGGCCTGGCCCTGCTCGTCCCGCTGGACGCCGACTGGTCCGCCCTCGACATCGCCGCCCGGCTCTCCCTCGCCGGTGCCGGGATGGGCCTCAACGGGGGCCCCACCCAGGCCCTGGTGATGACCGCCTCCCCGCCCGGAAAGCTCGCCACCGCCGGGTCCGCCGTCCAACTCGCCCGCAGCCTCGGCTTCGCCCTCGGACCGGCCCTCGCCACCGCCGCCGCGTCGGCCGGGAGCCGCGACACCACCGGGACCCGCGCCGGGATCGCCCTGGCCGCCGCGGTCGCGGCGACCGCCGTCGCCCTGCTCGCCCTGCACCGCCGCCGCCCCACGACCTGACAGTCCGCGCACCGCACCGAAGGACCACCCCAGATGACCGACACCATCCCCGACACCGCCCCCGACCCGATACCCGGCCCCGCCCCCGACCCGATCGCCGACCCGGTCCCCGGCTCGGCCGCGACCGACGACACCCCGCGTTGCCCGTACGGGCACGACCGGCTCCCCTCCCCCGTCCCGCTGTACGGTCCGGCGTACAAGAGCGATCCGTACCCGCTGTACCGGCGGATGCGCGAGGCCGGGCAGGTGCACCGGGTGGAGTTCCCGAGCGGCATCCACGCCTGGCTGGTCACCGGCTACCAGGCCGCCCACGCGGCCCTCAACGACCCGCGCCTCGGCAAGAACCACGCGCTGGGCAACGACGATTGGCGCCGACTCGCGTCGATCATGCCCGAGCCGCAGCACTCGCAGCTCCAGGTCCACCTGCTCCACCAGGACCCGCCCAAGCACACCTCGATGCGCCGGCTCGTCCTGGACGCCTTCGCGCCGCGCCGAGTCGAGTCCCTGCGCCCCCGGCTGCAGGAGCTGGCCGACGCCCTGGTGGACGAGCTGCCCGAGGCCGGCGGCGCCGACCTGGTGGCCGGTTTCGCGGCCCACTACCCCTTCCGGGTGCTCGCCGAAGTCATCGGCCTCCCAGCCGAGTTGGCGGACCGCTTCGACCGTGACTGGGGCAAGGTGGTCCAGCCCGTCGGCCCGCAGGACCCCGGCCGCCCGGCGTACGAGGCGCGGCTGCGCGGCCTGCAGCGGTACATCGCCGACGTGGTCACCCGCAAGCGCACCGACTGCCGGGAGCCCGGCTGGACGGAGTCCGAGGACCTGCTCGGCCGGCTCGTCGCCGCCCACGACGCGGGCGAGTTGAGCCGCGAGGAGCTGGACTCCATGGTGTTCCAACTGCTGGTCGCCGGGCAGGAGCCGGTCACCAACCAGATCACCACCATGCTGATCACCCTGCTGCGCCACCCCGAGCAGCTCGACCGGTTGCGCGACGGCATCGACGAGCCCGGCCTGCTCGACCGTGCGGTGGAGGAACTACTCCGCCACGACGCCGCGTTCGAGCTCACCACCTGGCGGTTCTTCGCCGAGGACAGCGACCTGTTCGGCACCACCGTGCCGGCCGGCGACTCGGTGATCGTCTCGCTCTGCGCCGCCAACCGCGACGAATCCCGGTTCCCCGAGGCCGACCGCCTCGACCTCGACCGCTCCCCCAACGCCCACCTCGCCTTCGGCCACGGCATCCACTACTGCCCCGGCGCCGCCCTGGCCCGGGCCGAACTCCGGATCGCCATCGGCACCCTGCTCACCCGCCTGCCCGGGCTGCGCCCGGCGAAGGCCCCCGGGGACGACCTGGCCGACCTCACCTGGATCCCCGCCGTCCTGGCCCGCGGGGTCAACCGCCTCCCCGTCGCCTACGACCGGCGCCGCTGACCGGCACAGACCGCCGCTGACCCGGGGCGCCGACCCCCCGCACCCGCCCCCCGCATCCGATACCCGGCTCCGCCTGCCCGAGCCCGCCCCACACCACCATCCGTGGAGGACCCACCATGCCGCCCGCCGGCACCGCCACCACTCCGATCACTGTCACCGACACCTGCACCAACACCGGCACCGGCACCGGCACCGGACCAGGACCCACGGCCGAGGCCGAGCGCCTCGCCGCCCGCATCCTCGATCTCCTGCTGCCGCACCGCCGCGCCGCCGACCCGGAGTTCGACGCCCGACCGGGGCACTTCCCGCTGCAGCTCGCGCAGTTGGCGGACTTCATCGCCGCCGGCGAACCGATCGTGTTCACCCTGCCCGGCTTCCCCTGCAAGTCGCCGAACCCGGCGAAGGTGCTCGGCCACCTGCCCGACGAGGGCGAACGACTGTCGCTGACCTTCCTCGACCGGCTCTGCGCCGAGATCGGCCGCCTCCACGAGCCCGGCGCCCGGATGCTGATCTGCTCCGACGGGCACATATTCGGCGACCTGATCAACGTCCCGGACGACCACATCGACGCCTACTCCGACGAGTTGACCGCCATGATCGCCCGCGAGGGTCTCGGCCACCTCGCCACCTTCGACCTGCGGGCCGTCCTCGGCGACCTCCCGTACGACGAGAAGAGAGCCCGGGTGCACGAGCGCTACGCCCCCACCGTCGAGGAGTTGCGCGAGCAGGTGCTGACCGAGGAGGAGACCCTTCGGCTCTACCGCGGTATCACCCGCTTCCTCACCGAGGACTCCATCGGCTTCACCGGCACCCGCTCGGCCCTGCAGCGGGAGTGCCGCCGCCGCGCCTACGGGGTGATCCAGCGCAGCCGTGCCTGGGGCGAGTTGATCGCCGAGCAGCACCCCCGGGCCGTCCGACTCTCCATCCACCCGCAGCCGGCCGGCGTCTCCAAGTTCGGCATCCGGCTGCTGGCGGCGGCCGACGCCTGGACCACGCCCTGGCATTCCTCGGTACTCCACCGAGCGGACGGTGGATGGGAGTTGCTACGCAGCGAGGACGCCGCACGGCTCGGCCGGCTGGTGCTGCGCGACGGCCGACCGAGCCACTACGAGGGCCAGGTCGAGGGCCACGTCGAGGGCCATGGCCAGAGCGACGACCGGAGCCACGACCCGGGCCACGGCCAGAGCCACGACGCGAGCCGCTGAAAGGCGGACTACGTCCCGATCACGGAGGCCACCGCACCGGCCGGGGTGCGGTGGTCGAAGGCGATCAGCGGGTCGCCGGTGAGCGGGTGCTCGATCACCGCTGCCCGTACCCCGAAGACCTCCGCCAGCAGTTCGGGGGTCAGTACCTCGCGCGGCGCCCCCGAGGCCACCAGGGCGCCGCGGTGCAGGACGTGCAGCCGGTCGCAGACCGAGGCGGCGGCGTTGAGGTCGTGCAGGGCGACCAGCGTGGTGCGGCGCTGCTCGCGCAGCAGGGCGAGGAGTTCGACCTGGTGCCGGACGTCCAGGTGGTTGGTCGGCTCGTCCAGCACCAGGACGTCCGGCTGCTGCGCGAGCGCGCGGGCCAGCAGCACTCGTTGCCGTTCCCCGCCGGACAGTTGGGTGAAGCGGCGGTCGCCGGCGGTCGCCATGCCGACCCGGGCCAGGGCCTCGGCGGTGATCCGGTGGTCCTCGGCGTCATCGGCGGCGAAGGCCCGCTTGTACGGGGTGCGGCCCATCGCGACCACCTCGCGGACGCTCAACTCGAAGTCCCCGCCGCGCTCCTGGGGCAGCGCGCCGATGTGCCGGGCGGACTGGGCCGGCCGCAGCTCCGCCAGGTCCCGCCCGGCCAGCAGCACCCGCCCGGTGCTCGGCCGCAGGTGCCGGTAGACGGTGCGCAGCAGGCTGGACTTGCCGCTCCCGTTGGGCCCGACCAGTCCGGCGATCTCCCCCTCCTCGGCGACCAGGTGGACCCCGGCCACCACCGTCCGCCCGGCCAGGGCGACACTCAATTCCTCGACGGCGATCCTCAATTGCGCTCCAGTCGTCGGTCCAGCAGGTAGAGCAGGGTGGGGGCACCGAGGACGGCGGTGACCACGCCGATCGGCAGTTCCTGGCCGTCCAGGGCGGTGCGGGCCACGGTGTCGACGACGACCAGCAGCAGCGCCCCGGTGAGCGCGGACAGCGGCAGCAGGCGCCGGTGGTCGCCGCCGAGGAGCAGGCGGCAGACGTGCGGCACCATCAGGCCGACGAAGCCGATCGCGCCGGAGACGGCGACCAGCACCCCGGTGAGCACGCTGGTGACGACGAAGACCTCGCGGCGCAGTCGGGCGACGTCCACGCCGAGCCCGGCGGCCGTCTCGTCACCCATCAGCATCGCGTTGAGCCCCCGGGCACGGGCCTGCAGCAGGGCCAGGCCGAGCGCCACGGCTACGGCGGGGACGGTGAGCTGGGCCCAGACGGTGCCGCCGAGGCTGCCCATGAGCCAGAACAGCACGCCCCGGGTCTGCTGCTCGTCGCGGGTCTGCAGGACGAGGTAGCTGGTGACGCCGCCGAGGAACTGGGCGATGCCGATGCCCGCGAGGACCAGGCGCAGCGGGGAGAAGCCGCCGCCGCGCCGGGCCATCAGCCAGACCAGGGAGAACGCGGCGAGCGCGCCGGCGAACGCCGCCAGGGAGACGGTGAGGCCGAGCGCGCTGCCGAAGGAGAGCTGGAGCCCGAAGGTGGTGCCGAGGACGAGGGCGGCGACCGCCCCGAGGGAGGCGCCGGAGGAGATGCCGAGGAGGTACGGGTCGGCGAGCGGGTTGCGGACCAGCGCCTGGACGGCGGTGCCGACCAGGCCGAGCCCGGCGCCCACCACGGCCGCCAACAGGGCGCGCGGGACGCGAAGTTGCCAGACGATGAGGTCGCGGGTGCCGGGTTCGGCGGCCCGCCCGGTGAGCCGGCGGGCGACCACCGACCACACCTCGCCGGGCGGGATGTCCACCGCGCCGAGCGAGACGGCTGCGGTCAGCGCGAGCACCAGGGCGACGGTGAGGACGGCGGCCAGCGGCCCGGCCCGCAGCGTGCGGGCCAGGCGGCCGGTGCCGGCTGCCTCGTTCGCGGTCTCGGCCTCGGCCTCGGCCTCGGCGTGAACGGCCGACGTCACCTTCTACTGCCCGTTCTTGACGAGGTCGGGGTGGACGGTCGCCGCGATCTGCCGGACGGCGTCGGCGTTGCGCACACCCGCGATGGTGGTCGCCTCGGAGCCGAGCCGGACGAAGTGCCCCTCCTGGACGGCCTTCAGGCCCTGGGTCGCCGGGAAGCTCTTCAGGAACGCCTCGGCGTCGTCGAAGGCCTTGCGGGTGGCCTCCTCGCTGCCCCGGTTGCGGACGGCGAGCTGGATCCAGTCCGGGTTCTTGGCGACGACGTCCTCCCAGGAGCCGGGCTTGAAGTCGGCGTCGCAGTCGGCGAACACGTTGCGCGCCCCGGCCTGGGTGATCACCGCGTTGGCGACCTGCCGGCCGCAGACCGCCACCGGCTGCTTGGTACCGGCGTCGAAGTCGAAGACGAAGTAGCTCGGCCGCTGCCCCTCCGGCACGGCGGCGAGCGCGGTGCGCACCTCGCCGACCTGCTTCTCCATCCCGGCCACCAGCTCCTCCGCGCGGGCGGCGGTGCCGGTGACGGCGCCGAGCCGGCGGATGTCGTCCTCGACGCCCCCGAGGTCGGTGCGCGGCGCCTTGGCGGCCTTCGGGGTCCCGGCGCAGGCGGTGGAGAGCAGGTAGACGTGCCGGATGCCGGCCGCCGCGAACTCCTCCTCGCTCGGTCCGGTGGCGCCGCCGCCCATCATCGGCATCGCACTGAAGGTGTCGACGTACAGGTCGGCGCCGGAGCCGAGCAGCTTCTCCTTGGGAATGGCCTTGTCCCCCAACACCGGGACCTTGCCGCCCTGTTCGGCGAGGTCGGCCGGCAGGGTGCCCTTGCCGGGCGGGAAGCCGGTGCCGACCACCCGGTCGCCGGCGCCGAGCCGGAGCAGCATCTCCAGGCTCGACGCGTTGCTGGTGACGATCTTCGTCGGTGCCTTGGCGATGGTGGTCTCCTTGCCCGCGCAGTCGGCGACCTTCACCGGGTAGGCGCCGGTCGGGGCGGCCTGGGCGGTGGCAGAGTCGCCCCGTCCACCCCCGCCACCGCTTCCGCAGGCCGTGGCGAACAGGGCGACGGCGGCCGCGATTCCGCAGACAACGCGTGGGCGCATGACAACTCTCCTGGTCGGTGGTCCGTGCTCGGGCCCGTGCTGCGGACCCGGACCAGGTAGTCGGACGACCCGGGCGGCGGGTTCCCGCGGGATTCACGGACCGCTCGCACAGGCCGACGCCATCCCGACCGGCCCGCAGGATCCGGCCTGGATGCGGCCTGGCCCCGGCCTCGACCCGGCCGCGACCCGGCCCGCAGGATCCGGGACGCAGAATCCGTGACGCAGGCCTGGCCTAGGCTGGCCCGATGGCCGACCCCACCGCGCTGCGCGACGACCTCGACCTCCCCGTCCGGCTCGGGCCGCGCCCGCCCCGCCGGGTGGTCTCGCTGGTGCCCTCGCTGACCGAGGCGGTCGCCGCCACCGCGCCCGGGCTGCTGGTCGGCGCCACCGACTGGTGCAGCCACCCCGCCGACCTGGCCGTCACCCGGATCGGCGGCACCAAGAACCCGGACGTCCCGGGCATCCTCGCGCTCGAACCCGACCTCGTCATCGCCAACGACGAGGAGAACCGGCGCCCCGACCTGGACGCGCTGCGGGCGGCCGGCGCCCCGGTCTGGGTCACCGACATCCGCACCCTGGACGACGCCTTCCGCTCACTGGACCGGCTGCTGACCACCGCCTGCCGACTGCCACGCCCCGCCTGGCTGGACGAGGCGGAAGCGGCCTGGGCGCCGGTCGGACCGGTCAGGCCCGTCGGGCCCGTCCCGCCGAGCCGAGCGGTCCAGGAGCCCGACGGCCCGAGGGCGATCGTGCCGATCTGGCGCCGCCCGTGGATGGTCCTCGGCCGCGGCACCTTCGCCGGGGACCTGCTGCGCCGTCTGGGCCTCCGACTCGTCCACGCCGACCACCCCGAGCGCTACCCGGCCATCCCGCTGCCCGAACTACTGGCCTGCCGACCGGAGTTGGTGGTGCTGCCGGACGAGCCGTACCGCTTCACCGCCGAGGACGGCCCGGAGGCGTTCCCCGGAACACCGGTCGCACTGGTCAGCGGACGGCACCTGACCTGGTACGGACCGTCCCTCGTCACGGCGCCGGCCGTCCTGCGGCAGGCGCTCGGCCACCCGTTCACACAAGGCCGGAGCGGCACCTCATAGGATGACCGCCACGCGCCGGGATCACCGGTGACCAGTGGGGGGACCACAGATGAGAGTGAGCACCACACGGCGGACCCTGGTCCTGGTGTCGGCAGTCGCCGTGGCGACCGCCGTCCTGGCGGGCTGCGGCACCGAGCACGCCGACAAGCACCAGGACGCGGCGGGCGGCAGCACCGTGGTGACCGCGAGCGACGGGCCCAGCGGGCCCTCCAGCACAAGCCCGTCCGCGAGCGAGGCCCCCAGCCCGACCGCCCCGGCGACCGCGACGCCGACCGCAGGCGCCGGCGCCTCGCCGAGCCAGAGCCCGAGCGCCCCCGCCGGCAAGGCCGGGAAGTCCGCGCCGAGCACGCCGCCTGGCACCGCCGCCAAGGCCGGCGGCGGCAACCTGCCCGCCGGGGTGACCACCCAGCCACCGGTCGCCAAGCCCGTCGTCGCGGCCCCGGTACCGACCGCCAAGCCCGGCCCGGTCGCGCCCCCGCCGCCACCCGCGCCGCCGACCCCGCACGTGCCGCCGCTGCAGAGCAGCTGCAAGCCCAGCAAGCCCCGGCCGGACGACCCCAAGGAAGCCGTCTCGGCCGCCCTCACCGCCGCCGCCGGCCAGTCCCGGACGCTCAAGCTGAGCACCGGCGGCACCGACCAGCTCCCGCCGCTGCCCGTCAACCTGGTCAAGGCGATCGCCTGGCAGGAGAGCGGTTGGCAGTCCGGCATCCTCGCCTGCGACGGCGGGATCGGCACCATGCAGGTCATGCCGAACACCATCAGCTGGATGAACGGCAAGTTCGGCACCACCTCGGACGCCAACACGCTCACCGGGAACGTCCAGCTCGGCACCCAACTGCTCGGCTGGCTCGCCGCCTACTACGGCGACTCCTCCTTCGGCGGCACCTACGACCTCTCCCCCGACCCGGCCACCGGCAAGACACCGCTGCTCGACCTGGTCGTCTCCGCGTACAACGCGGGCGCGGGCAACGTGCACTACAACGCCGTCACCGACCCGACCACGGGCGAGGTCGTCGGCAGCCTGGTCATCCCCAACCCCGGGTACGTCGCCAGCGTGAAGGCACTGATGTCCAGCCAGCCGTGGAACAAGGCGGGTTGACGCAATCCCCCGGGAGATGGCAGGGCCCGGGACGCACGATCGCGTCCCGGGCCCTGTCCGTCCGGCGGTTTCCCCTCGTCAGCCGCGCGCGGCGGTGACGGCGGCGCCCAGCGCCTCCTTGATCCGGGGACCGAGCCGGCCGAAGCCCAGCTCCTTCATGGCCGCCCGCAGCAGCTCCTCGTCGCTCCGCTCCACACCGTCGCCGTCCACCCACCGCACGACGGCGAGCAACTCGTCGGCCGAGTAGGCGGTCACGGGGCGACCGGGCGTGAAGTCCGGCTTCGCAGCACGGGCAGCGTCCTCGTCGGCGACGGGGGCATCCGCCTCGGCGGCTGCCTCCTCGGCGACGTGCTCCTCGGCGGGCTCCTCGGCGGCGGCCTCAGGCTCGGCCTCGGCAGCAGGCTCCTCCACCTCGGCGGCCGGCTCCTCCACCTCCACGGCAACAGCCTCGGTCTCGGGCTCGGCCACCGGGGCCTCGGCCTCGGCGACGGGCTCCTCGGCCACGACCTCGGCCACCGGCTCGACATCGGCAGCTTCCTCAGCAGCCACCGTCACCTCGGCAACGGGCTTCTCAGCGACGACCTCGGCCACCGCCACGTCGTCGGCAGCCTCGTCAACCTCGGCGGTGGGCTCCTCGGTGACGACCTCGGTCTCGGCGTCAGTCGTCTCCACCTCGGCAGCAGGCTCGTCCGTCTCGACGACCGGCTCCTCCGCGACGACCTCCGTCTCCGTCACCTCGGCTTCAGCCTCGACCGCAGTCTCGGCAGCGGGCTCCTCGACCTCGACGGCCGACTCGGCCTCCTCCGCCGCAGCCTTCTCCACCGCTGCGGCCTCGGCCAGGGCGGCGGTCGCGGCGGCGACCAGGTCGTCGGCGGCCGGGGAGGGCGCCGGCAGGGAGACCACGGCAGCCGGGGCCTCCTCCTCCGTCAGCTCCTCCGCCACGGTCGGCTCGACGTCGGCGGCGTCCGTGTCGACGTCCGAACCCGACACCGCCTCGGCGTCGACCGCGTCCTCGGTCTCAGCCACGGTCACGGTCTCGGTCTCCGTCTCGACCGCGTCCTCGACTTCGGCGTCGGCCTCAAGCTCGGCAACAGCCTCGGCGGCCTCCTCAGCAGGAGCCTGGGCCGGGACCTCCTCCACGAGCCCGTCCCGCTGCCCACCAGCCAGCGCCTGACGCGCTACCGCTTCAGCGTCGACCTCGACGTCGACCTCGACCTCCAGCTCGGCCTCCACCTCGGCCTCGACCTCGGTCTCGACCTCCGCAACCTGCTCCGAGACCGGCTCCTCGACCGCCGTCTCCTCGGCAGCGGCCTCCTCCGCCAGCCCGTCCCGCTGCCCGCCCGCCAGCGCCTGGCGGGCCGAGTACGCGGCCTCGGCGGCGCGGCGGTCGGCCTTGGCGGCGGCGAGTTCGGTGAGCAGGTCCCCGAGGCCGGCCTCCTCCAGAGCGGCGCGCAGGCCGCGGATGGTGGGGAGACGGTAGAGGGTGCCCTCGTCGGCTGCGAGCCGTTCGACCAGGTCGATGAGGTCCGCGAAGGGCAGTCCGTCCAGGTCGTGGTCGGGCAGCAGGCGGTCGAGGTCGCGCAGGCCGGCGTTGATCGCCTCGAAGGCCTGGGCGGTGCGCTCGACCAGGGCGCCGTCGGCGGGCGCCGCCGGGAGGGTGCCGGCCGGGGCGAGGGCGGCCCAGGCGCGGCGCTCGATCTCGGCGGAGGTGAGGGCCTCGTGCAGGTCCTCGCGGCGGACGCGGCGGTCGTTGGCGAGGGCGGTGGCCTGCTTGCGCAGTGAGCGGCCGCGCAGCCAGGAGAGCTTGACGCCGTTCTCGCGGCGCCAGGCGCTGTCGGCGGTGGCGGCGGCGAGGGCGCCGAGGTCGGCGTCGTACGCGGCGGTGGTGAGGGTGGCGGCGGTGCGGTGTACCCGCTGGAGCATCTCGACCAGGAGCGCGGTCTTGGCGACGGTGTCCGGCTCGTCCAGCTTGACCTCGGCGGCCAGGGCGGTGACGGCCTCCCAGGTCTGCTGCAGGTCGCGGCCGCGCAGTTCGGCGAGCGCGGTGGAGGCGGCGCGGGCGTCCTCCGGGGTGGCGACGGTGTCGACGGCCGCGTACCAGGCGTGGGTGTCGGCGGTGAGGGTGAAGGCCCCGAGTTCGGCGTAGCGGCCGAGGTCTTCGCGGAGGTCGGGCTCCGCGACGGCGTCCTGGGGGTCCTTGACGTCTGCGGCGTCGGCGACGTCCACCGGGTCGGCTGCGTCGGCGTTGCGCGAGTGAAGCACTGTCATGTGAGGTCCGGTTCTGGGCGACGGCGGCGGGGCTGGCGACGAGGGGCGGCGGACCGGTTGCGCGGGGGCTGCCCCTGGGGCGGGGCGAGGGGCGCGCGGTCGGGCTGCCGCTTGTGGAGGCCCAGAATACGGGTGCCCGTTCGAGCCTTGCACGCACCCACCGCCCCGACGGGCCGGTGTCGTATGCCATACCCCCCACCTGGCCGCTACTCGGGGGATCCGCCCGGGTGGTCCGGCACTGGTCCGGACGAGTGTCCGGGCCGCCGAACGGTGGACGGACCGGGGGTGCGGCGGGGCCGCCGCGGCCGCTCCAGCGGGACCTCGCGGACGCTGGGGCGTGGTCGGCCGAGCGGTGGTCGGTACCCGGCCCGACCGAGGGTGGGCAGGTCGACCGGCGCGAGGTACTCGTGCAACGCGGTGCGGTGCCACCACGCGCCGGTTTCCCGCAGTTCGCGCCAATCGGTGAACCGGTAAAGGTAGAGGGTCGCCCGGACGTGGGTCGGCGGGGTGTCCGGGAAGGGGTTGTGGCGCAGCAGCCGCAGGGTGGCCGGGTCGCCGGCCAGCAGGCGGGCGACGAGGGGCAGGAACCAGGGGCGGGCGTAGCCGGGCGAGATACCGGCGAACCACATCAGCCAGTCGAGCCGCAGGTGGTAGGGGGCGTACTGGCGCGGCAGGCGGCGCACGTCGCCGGGCTTGCCCTTGAAGCCGTACTCGCGCCAGACGGTGCGCGGGGTGAGGACCGCCTCGTCGGTGCCCTCGACCACGACCTCCTGGCGGAGGCGGTTGACGCTGCCGAAGGCGCCGTAGGTGTTGACGAGGTGGAGGCGGTTGAAGGAGCGGTTCATGACCTGGCCGCGGGAGACCATGTTCCGCACCGGCCAGTAGCTGAGGACGACGACGGCCGCGGTCAGCGCGATCACCAACGCCTCGTACCAGAGCGGGGTGTCGGGGTAGGCGCGGGCGTGGACGGGCAGGCCGATGCGGGCCGGGTCGACGGCGGCGAGGGCCAGGGTCACGGTGAGCCAGTTGAGCCAGGCGAAGTTGCCGGAGGCGATCAGCCACAGCTGGGTGGCGACGACCCCGCACGCCGCGTAGCTCGCGACCGGTTGTGGGAGCAGCAGGCAGACCGGTACGACGAGTTGGACGACATGATTGGCTGCGACCTCGACCCGGTGCAGCGGGTCGGGCAGGTGGTGGAAGAACCAGCTGAGCGGCCCGGGCATCGGCTGGGTCTCGTGGTGGTAGCGGAGGCAGGTCAGGTCGCGCCAGCAGCTGTCGCCGCGCAGTTTGATCAGTCCGGCGCCGAACTCGACCCGGAGGACCAGCCAGCGCATCAACCACAGCACCAGGGTGGGCGGGGCGGTGTCGACGTTGCCCAGGAACGCGCCGAGGAAGCCGGCTTCGAGGAGCAGGGACTCCCAGCCGAAGGAGTACCAGGTCTGCCCGACGTTGACGATGGAGAGGTAGACGGCCCAGAGCACCGCCCAGAGCAGGATCGAGGCCCAGAGCGGGACAGCGTCGCCGAGCCCGGCCGTGACGGCGGCGGCGAGGGCGGCCCCGCCCCAGGCGACGGCGGCGAAGAACCGGTCGCTGTAGTGGAGGTGGAAAAGGCCGGGTGCCTGGCGGAACGGGACGCGGGCGGTGAAGCGGGGCACCGGCAGCATGCCGTCCGTGCCGATGAGCGCGCGGAACTGCGCGGCGGCGTTGAGGAATCCGATCAGGTACAGGCCGGCGAGCAGGCGTTGGACGAGCAGCCGGCTCAGCCAGTAGTCGGGGGCGGCGAACCAGTCCATGCGGCCCATGCCTACCACCGCCGCCCGGCGGGTGGGCCCGGCCGGGACGCGGACGGCGGACGGTTCACCCGCTCGGCCCGGCCGTACTGCGCCGCGCCGCACGGCCGGCCCCGAGCCGGACCTGAGCCGAACCCGAGCCGGGGGCCCCGAGCCGAACCCGAGCCGAACCTCGAGCCGGAGCACCGTAGGGCCCCGGACGGCACCGTGGCGGGGAGCCTCTCCTCGGGGGTGAGAGGCGCCCCGCCACGGCGGTGGGCGGTACGGGTCGTACAAGCAGTGCGAGTGGTGCACGTGGTGCCGGTCGGACAGATGGTGCGGGTCGTACGGATGGTGCGAGGTTGTACAGGTGGTGCGGGTCGTACAGGTGGTGCGGGTCGGACAGATAGCGCGGGTCGGACAGATGGCGCGGGTCGGACAGATGGTGCAAGTCGGGCGAGCAATGCGGGTAATACGGGCCATACCGGTGGAGCAGGCAGTGCGAGCGGTTCGGGCAGTGCGAGCCGGGCGGAACGGACGGTACGGACGCGGGCCGCGGTGCCGCGGGTGGGCGGCCGGTCTGCGGTTCAGCTCGGCAGGACGAGTCCGGTCCCGCCGGCGATGCCCGGGCGGCCGGTGGGGGTCGCGGCGCCGCTCTGCTGCAGCCGGTCGACCAGCAGCGCGGCCAGCGTGCCGAGTTCCTCCTCCGTGCGGGACTGCGCGGTGACGTCCATGCCGACGGTGAGGACGCCGTTGACCTGGCCGGTGCGCGCGGTCCGCAGCGGGGTGCAGGTGAAGCTGAAGACCTGCTGGATGCGCTGGGCCTCGGGGCGGGTCGACTGCACCCGGACCTCGTTGAGGACGGTGGTGCGGCCGGTGCGGTAGGCCTCGGAGACGGCCTGCTGGAGGCCGGCCACGCCGAGTTGCGGGTAGGCCTGCCCGATCGCGCCGTACGCCACCGGGGCACCGAAGGTGTCGGCGTGCTGGGCGTTGGCGTAGCGGATCTCCTGGCCGGGGCCGTCGGTGAGCATGATGGGGAACGGGGAGCCGTCGAAGGCGGCGAACATCTCGTGCTGCTGGGCGAGCAGGTTGTCGCGCAGGCGGATCTCGGAGAGCAGCGCCTCGGCGAGGTGCTGGATGTCGCGCAGGCGCTCGCGTCCCCACTGCCGGGGTTCCCGGTCGAGGACGCAGACGGTGCCGATGACGGTGCTGGTGTCGTCGACGAGCGGGGCGCCGAGGTAGGCCCGGACGCCGAGTTCGTCCACGACCGGGTTACCGGCGAACCGGGGGTAGGCGAGGATGTCGTCCAGCGCGAGGGGCGAGCGCTGGGCGACCACGTGCGGGCAGAAGCCGTGGCTGAGCGGCATCTGGCGGGTGGGGAGGTCGAAGGCGATGCCCCGGTCCGCCCAGGAAGCGCCGTCCTCGTGCGCGATTTCGGTCGAAGTTGGCGGAATGTAGAGCCCTCGGAACATCTGGCGCTCGTCGTTGATGAAGTTGACCATCGCGATGGGAGCGCGGGTGATGCTGGCTGCCAGGTGGGCGAAGCGGTCGAAGGCCTCGTCCGCGGAAGGGTCGTTGAGACCCAGGCTACGCAGTCTGCGGGTTCGCTCGGACTCCCCGGCGGCACCCGGGAACTGGCCTTGAGTGCTCATCACATCAGTCATGGCGAACATGTAATCAGACATCCGGGCGCTTCGGTGGAACCGGGACCGGCCGCCACCCACTGCTGATGAACAGTCAAAACCGCACGTGAGCGGCGGACCGCAGGCTGTGGCGTGGGCCAAGATCACTTCCCAGTCGGTATCGCGTCGAAACTCGTCCGAAGAAGGACGCGCCGAATCCCGCCAATCCAAGATCAGATCTGTGTAAGCCCGCACAGACATATGACAATGAGCCCTGCCGAAGACACGGACGGTAATCCCCGCTCCTCGGGGACGCCCGCCCCAGGGTCCGCATGCACCGGTTGCGAAGGAGCGATCGGCCCCCACCCCCTCCGCACCCCCACCGGTCCCCTCGGGGGAGCGACCGGAGCGGCATCGACGGCATGAACGGAGGCACGACACCCACCGGGACGAGAGGACTAGAGCATGACGATGGACTACTTCACCGATGAGCGGCACGAGAACCTCCGGGCAGAGGTCCGTGAGTTCGCGGAGAAGGAGGTGCGTCCTCAGGTGGCCCGGATGGAGAGCGACCGGGAGATCGAGTTCGACCTCGCCCGTGAGATAGCCCGTCGCGGCTGGATCGGCGTCACCATTCCCCAGGAGTTCGGCGGCCTGGGCCTGGGGCACCTCGCCAAGACCATCATCGTGGAGGAGCTGGCCCGGGTCAGCGGCGCGATGGGCGCGATGGCTCAGGCCTCGCAGCTCGGCGTCGCCAAGGTCATCCACTTCGGCTCGAACGTCCAGCGGCGCAAGTGGCTGCCCAAGTTCGCCTCCGGCGAGTGCCTGCCGACCATCGCGGTCACCGAGCCGGAGTCCGGCGGCCACGTGCTCGGCATGGCCGGCACCGCCCGCCGCGAGGGCAACGAGTACGTGCTGAACGGCCGCAAGTGGTTCGTCGGCAACTCCCACATCGGCGACGTGCACGGCGTGGTGTTCCGCACCGGCAAGGGCAGCGGGGGCCTCTCCGCCTTCCTGGTCGAGAGCGACCGCCCCGGCTTCCGCACCGGCGCCGTCGGCACCCAGGGCGGCCTGCACGGCTTCAGCTTCGGCGAGTTGGTCTTCGAGAACTGCCGCATACCGGCCGGCAACCGGCTCGGCAAGGAGGGCCAGGGGCTGGACGTCGCCTACTCCTCCTCCACCCTGTACGGCCGCCTCAACCTGGGCGCCGTCGCGCTCGGCATCCACGTCGCGATCGTCGAGGACGTGGTGCGCTACGCCGAGGAGCGTGTGCTGTACGGCAAGCCGCTCAACGAGCTGAACAGCGTCGCACTGAAGCTCGGTGAGCTGCAGTCCAAGCTGATGACCGCCAAGCTGGCCGCCTACCACGCCTCGCACCTGCTCGACCACGGCAAGCCCTGCGACGCCGAGCTGATGAACGCCAAGCTCATCAACACCGAGTACGCGATGGACTCGGCCCGCAGCGCGATGGAGATCCTCGCCGCCCGCGGCACCCAGGAGGAGTTCAACATCATCCGCTACCTGCGGGACGCCACCCACATCTACGCCCCGGCCGGCACCTCCGACGTCCAGCGGCTACGACTCGGCCAGGTCGCCTCGGGCACCTACGGCAGGCAGTGGTCGGCCGAGCTGTCCGACCTGGCCAGCTGGGCGTGGACCGAGCTGAACCAGTTGGAGGCCGAGGGCCGGAACGAGCGGGCCGGACAGGTGGTGCAGATCCCGCTGGCGAGCTGACCGTCGGCACCCGACGTCCGGTCGGGACCCGAACGGACCGGACGGACGTCGGGCCTGACGGACCCGGCGGACGTCGGACCTGACATACCTCGGACCGGACGGACCGGGCGGGCCGGACGGTGGCGACCCTTCGGCATACGACCGTTTGACCTGTTCCTGACGATAATCCGGGAGGCGCACCCCGCCTCCCGGAGAGCCGTCCGCACACCGCAGCCACAGCCCTGAGCTGCTGCGATACGTCGGCGAACCCTTCCGTCAACAGGGCCGGTCGAGCCCATCAGCCGTTCACATATCGTCAGTTGATGTTGCGATGAGGGCACCTGGGACTGATAGGTTTCCTGCCGTCGGCGGCCGTGGCGGTACTCCGCCCGGACGATGACACCGCGTCACCTCGTCCGGCGACCCCGGCCTCGGCGCCCTGAAGCCCGCCCGGGCCACACGGGCCGACCCGCCGTTCGGACCCGCGACCCGGCCTGCAACTCGGCCCTGCAACAAGGAATCAGATGCCAGGCATATCGGCCCCCCGCACGGGCCACCGCGCCGGCCGGTCCGGCTCCCTCCGAAGCTCGCTCCTCGCCCTCGTACTGGTCCCCAGCCTGGGCCTCGCCGCCGCCTGGGGCTACGCCGCCTACCAGCTGCGCGACGCCGAGCACCGCACGGCGGTGCTGATCGGCACCATCGTCGTCGCCGTGGTCCTGCTGTTCAGCCTGGTCCGCGGCATCCGGGCCGCCCGGGCCCTGTCCGGCCGCCTGTCCGGACTGCGCGCCGACACCCTCTCGCTCGCCCAGCAGGAGATCCCCGACGTGGTCGGGCGGCTGCGCGCCGGGGAGCCGGTGCCCACCCCGCCCGCCTGGGCGCCCTCCCGCCGAATCGGCGACGAGGTCCAGCAGACCGCCGACGGCCTCGCCGCCGTCCGCCAGGCCGCCGTCGCCGCCATCGTCCACCAGGCCCAGGGCCGCGAGGGGACGAAGAAGGTCTTCCTCAACATCGCCCGCCGCACCCAGATCCTGATCCACCGCCAGATCAGCATGCTGGACGCGCTGGAGCGCGAGCACGAGGAACCCGAGCTGCTGCGCGAACTGTTCGCGGTCGACCACCTGGCCACCCGGATGCGGCGCAACGCCGAGAACCTGGTCATCCTCGGCGGCGCGCTGCCCGCCCGCCGGTGGCGCAACGCCGTGCCCATGGTCAACGTGCTGCGCAGCGCCGTCTCCGAGACCGAGAACTACGCCCGCGTCGTCGTCCAGGGCGTGCCGCGCGCCTCGCTCAGCGGGCAGGCCGTCGCCGACCTCATCCACCTGATCGCCGAACTGATCGAGAACGGCACCACCTTCTCCCCGCCGTACACCCAGGTGCAGGTCTCCGCGCAGGAGGTGCCCAAGGGCCTGGCGGTCGAGGTCGAGGACCGTGGCCTCGGCATGAGCGAGGAGGAGTACGAGCGGCTCAACGAATACCTGGCCAACCCGCCCGAGCTGGACGTCTCCGCGCTCGGCGACGACCTGCGGCTCGGCCTGTTCGTGGTCGCGCGGCTCGCCGCCCGGCACGACATCCAGGTCACCCTGCGGCCCTCGCCGTACGGCGGCACCCGGGCCGTGGTGCTGGTGCCCTCGGCACTGCTGGAGCAGGCGGAGCAGCCGGCCTCGGTGCCCGGACTGCCGTCCGGCGCGCGGGTCACCCGCACCCCGGTGCCGGAGGCCCAGCCCTCGGCGGACGGCGACCTCGGGGACGCCGACGAGGGGTTGTCGGGCGCGCTCGCCGGAGTGCTCAGCGGGCTGCTGGGCAACGGCCCGGCGGGGCCGGGCGATGCCGGGAACGCGGGGGCCGCTCCGGCCGACGGAGCTCCGGGGCCGGTTTCCGGACAGGTCGCTCCCGCGGGGCCCGCCAACGGCGGTCTGCCCGTCGGTGCCCAGATCCCCGGACTGCCCGGTGCCGTGGTCGTTCCCCGGCCCGCCATGCCTCGCCGGTACGAACTTCCGGGCGACATCGCCGGTGACCTCCCGGGTGACGTCCCGGCCGACCTCTCGGGTGACGTTCCGGCGGACGCGCTCGTGGAGGGTCCGCCGACGGGCCGCCACGACGCGGACCTCCCGGCCGAGCCGGCCGCGGTGCTCTTCGACGGGGTCCCCGCCGACCGCGTCGCGCCCACCCACGAACGCCCGCAGGAGGACCAGGTGGCGCACGGCCCGGACGGCGAACTGCGCACCCCGCGGGTCCTCCCGCAGCGGGTCCGCAACGCCAGCCTCGCCGAGCAGCTCCGCGAGGCCAACGCGCCCAGCACCCTGCTGCCGCCGTCCGTCCGCCGCTCCGGCCCCGTCGGCCCTGTCGGCGCCGCCGCGCCGACCCACCCGACCATGCCGACCATGCCGACCGCCCCGGCCTCCCCGCTCGCGCCCCGGTACGGCGGTGCCGATGGCGACGCCGAAGCCGAGGACCCGACGCCGCAGCGCTCCCGCGCCACCATGGCCGCCATCCAGCGCGGCACCCGGACCGCCCGAGCGGCCGACACCGAACCGGGCGCCCCGGCCTCCCCCGCGCCCGCCGCACCCCACACCCCGGCCGCACCTTCCGCCGCCCAGGAAGCCTCCGCCGCCCAGGAAGCCAAGGAACAGCAGTGATGACGCAGCACACCGAACCCCAGCGCGACCTCAACTGGCTGCTGGACCAGCTGGTGGCGCGGGTACCCGAGACCCAGCACGCCATCGTCCTCTCGGAGGACGGCCTGCTGGTCGGCATGGACCAGGGCCTCGACCGGGCCGACGCCGAGCACCTGTCCGCCGTCGCCTCCGGCCTGCAGAGCCTGGCCCGCGGCGCCGGGCACCGCTTCAACGGCGGGCGGGTCCGGCAGACCGTGGTCGAGATGGACCAGCTGTTCCTGTTCGTCACCACCGCCGGGCAGGGCGCCCGGCTCGCCGTCCTGACCAGCGAGCAGGTGGACGCCGGACTGATGGCGTACGAGATCAACATGCTGGTCAAGCAGGTCGGCCAGTACCTCACCGCGGCGCCGCGCAGCGACGCCGGCCAGGTCGGCGTGGGTGGCGGTGCGTGACCACCGCCGACGCCGACGAGGGCTGGTTCTACGACAAGGACGCCGGCCATCTGGTCCGCCCTTACGCGATCACCAACGGGCGCACCGGACCGGTCCGTGACGGCTTCGCGCTGATCACCCTGGTGGTCACCGCCGACCCGCGCACCGACACCACCCGGCTCTCGCCCGAACCGGCCGCGATCATCGACCTGTGCCGCGAACGTCCGCTGGCGGTGGCCGAGATCGCGGCCACCCTCGACCTGCCGGTCAGCGTGGTCAAGGTGCTGCTGGACGACCTGGCCGAGGCTCGGCTGATCCTCACCCGCGCCCCGGTCCAGCTCGCCGAGGCACCGGACATCTCGCTGATCCAGGCCGTGATCGAGGGCGTCCGCCGCCTCTGACCGGAGGGCGCCCCGCCACCCCCGGTTACCCCGTGCTCCCAGTTCCCTTTCAGGAGACCCGAATTGACGACCCAGAGCCTGGTGCCGGGCGCGGTCAAGATCCTCGTCGCCGGCGGCTTCGGCGTCGGGAAGACCACCATGGTCGGCTCGGTCAGCGAGATCGAACCGCTGCAGACCGAGGAACGGATGACCCGCGCCAGCATCGGGGTCGACAGCCTCGAAGGCGTCCAGGACAAGTCCACCACCACGGTGGCCATGGACTTCGGGCGGATCACCGTCCGCGAGGACCTGGTGCTCTACCTCTTCGGCACGCCGGGGCAGTTCCGGTTCTGGTTCATGTGGGACGACCTCGCGCTCGGCGCCCTCGGGGCGATCATCCTCGCCGACACCCGGCGGCTCGAATCCAGCTTCGCCGCCGTGGACTTCTTCGAGCAGCGCGGCATCCCGTTCGCGATCGGCGTCAACTGCTTCCACGGTCGCCGGGAGGCCACCCCCGAGGAGGTGCGCCGCGCCCTCGACCTCGGCCCGGAGGTCCCGGTCCTGCTGTGCGACGTCCGGGAGCGGGCGTCCAGCAAGGAGCTGCTGCTCGCCCTGCTCGACCGGGTGCACCGGAACGCCCTGGCCACCGGGCGGCGGTGAGGGCAGGGCCCGGCTCGGCTGGCAGACGCGGCTCGGCGGGCAGCCGTAGCTCGGCCGGCAGGCGCGGCTGTGCGGACAGCTGTAGCTCGGCCGGCAGGCGCGGCTGACCGTCGAGCCGGCCGGGCCAAGCTACGCGGTCAGGCGTGCGCCGGGTCGAGCTCGGCGAGCGAGTCGACCAGCGGGGCAAGCTCGGGGATCTCGGTGGCCTGGGCCAGCGTCGCCTCCAGGGCGGCGTCGTGCACCGGCCGGGCGGTCGCCAGTAGGTCGCGGCCGTCCTGCGTCAGCTCCGTGTAGATGCCGCGCCGGTCGTCCGCACAGAGGTAGCGGCTCAGCAGGCCCCGGTCCTCCAGGCGGCTCACCAGCCGGGTGGTCGCGCTGCTGCTCAGTGCCGCCGCGCGGGCCAGCTGCTGCATCCGCATGTGCCAGCCGTCCTGGCGCGAGAGCGCGTCCAGCACCGTGTACTCGACCACCGAGAGCTTGCACTCGGCCTGGAGTGCCTTCTCCAGCGCGGCGTCGATCATTCCGTGCAGCGCGGCGAGCGTGCGCCAGCCACGGGCCCGGACCTCGGCCGCGTCGTCGCGGATCCCCATGGCGCGCCGTCCTTTCCGCTGCACCGCGTGTTCGGTGCCTCCTCACGACAAGTATGCCAGTCGGCGCGGATTACCGGTCCTTGCAAATAGTTCGACTTATGGCTCACCCCTCCCCGGTCCAGGCCGCCGAGCAGAACGCCGTGGCCAGCTCCTCGGTGTACCAGGCGGCCGCCAGCCAGGCCCCGGCGAAGGCGTCGTGGTCGTCCGCCACGATCCGGCCGAACACGTCGCGCCGCTGGGCCGTCGCGGCGGCCCGCAGGCCGTCCAGCAGCTCGGCGGCGGTGGCCAGCCCGGCAACGCGCAGCAGGCCCCGGTCGGCCGCCGCCGTGGCCCCGCTCGGGGCGAGGGCGTGCCGACCAGTGGTGACCGTCTGCTCCACCCGGCGGCCGAGCACGTGCACCGGCGGACCGTACGGCGTGCGGAGCTCCGGGCTTTCGGCCGGTTCTTCGGGCGCCGCTTCCGGGGGCGTGAGGTCGGCGGTCTGGAGGCGTTCGAGGCCGAGGTTGACCCGGCCCGCCCGGTCGGCTTGAACCAGCGGGTTCGGGGCCTGCGGGCCGGGGGCCTGCGGGTCCGGCGCCTGCGGGGGCGTGCCGATCGCGAGCAGGCGCAGCTCCGGGCGGTCCGCGCGCTCCAGTCGGCCGACCATGCGCAGCCGCAGGCCGGGCACGGTGGCGAGCAGCGCGAGGTTCGCCCGGAAGGGCAGGTCGGGGTGCTCGTGCGGCGCGCGCAGGGCGATCACCGGGCCGTCCGCCGTGCACCGCGCCAGCAGCTGCGACGCCCCGCCCGGGCCGGTGGGGGCCGTGCCCAGCAGTGTGACGTCCAGGAAGAGCAGGTCGCTCCCGGCGGGTCGGCTCTCGTACGGCAGGTCCTGGGCCGCGAGCGCCCGCGCCACCTGGACGGCCACCGGTTCGGCCCAGAGCCGGGCCGCCGGCTCCGCCGTCCACGCGGCGCCCGCCGCGCGGACCGCCCGGACGGTGGCACCGGCCCCCAGCCGCCCGGCGGCGGACCGGGTCGCGCCCTGGACGGCCAGCCCGGCGCGGCTGAACTCGCGGACGCTGAGCGCGGTGTCGCCCAGCCGGACCGTCCGGTTGCCCGCCCCGACCGCCTGCGGGGCGGCGGCCGCCGCGTCGTCGTACGGCATGACCTCGGCGATCGTGCTGAGGCGCCCGTCGGCGTCCACCGCCCAGCTGACCGCGCCCGCGTGGGTCGCCGTCAGCACCGGTTCGGCGAACAGCCCGTAGAGCCGCAGGCCGCCCTCCCCCCGGTAGCTCTGGCGCGCGGTGCCGCGCAGCTCGGCGACCGGGCCGGTGCCGGCGGCCAGGGCGGTGGTGAGGCCGAGCAGCTCGCGCAGGCCGGCCACCAGGTCCGCCAGCCGGTGGTCGGGCGCACCGGACCGGGCCGACCGGACCCGGGTCACGACGGCGACGGCCACCGCGGCCGGGCGGTGCAGGCCCGCGAGCCGGGCCCGGTGGGCGGCGCGCAGCAGTTCGGCCTGGGAGACGGCGCCCGCGCCGCTCACCCCGGCGGCGAGGACGGCGGCCGCGGCCCGGTGGAGGTGGCGGGCGGCATCGAGTTCGGGGGCGGTGAGAGCGGTGGGGGCGGTGGGACCGGTGGCGGGCGTGGTGGCCGCCGGTCCCGTCGGCGCCTGGGGTGCCCCCGGCGGCGCCTCGGCCGCTGCCACCCGCGATGCCGTTTCGGCCGGCTCCGTCGCGCCAGTCGGCTCCGGCGACTCCGGCGGCTCCGGCTCCGTGGCCTCGGCGAGCGGGCAGAGGCTGACGGCCGCCGCCCGGTGCACGCAGGCCGGGGCGAGGAGGCAGCCGCAGCGGACGCCCGCCTGGTCGGCGACCGTCCCGCCCGGGGCGTGCAGGACGAGCACCGTCTCCTCGTCCACCTCCACCCGCCACTCGTCACCCTCACGGGCCACCGGACGCTCCGCCAGCTTCGCCGCCGCGCCGTCCAGCCGCTTCTGCAGCCGGGCGCTCAGCCCGGCCACCACCTCGGCGACCACCTCGGGCCGCACGCCCGGCCACTCGTTCGTCCGCGCCGTCACACTCATCGCACCTTCTCCCCCACCCAGCGGGCCAGTTCCAGCGGGCTCAACGCCGCCACGGGCATACCGGCCGCGACCAGTCGGCCCGCGACCGCCTTCGAGTAGCGGGCCGTCCCGGTGTCGTCCAGCGCCGCGCAGCCCAGCAGGTGCACGCCGGAGTCCACCAACGCCCGGGTCTGGGCCAGCAGCCCGGAGACCGGCCCGCCCTCCTCGAAGTCGCTGACCACCGCGACCAGCGTGCGGGACGGCACCGTCACCAGCTCCCGCGCGTAGCGCAGGCCGCTCGCGATGCTGGTGCCGCCGCCGATCCGCACTTCCAGCAGCAGGCTCAGCGGATCCTCCACGCGCTCCGTGAGGTCGACGACCTCGGTGGAGAACGCGACGAAGTGGGTGCTCAGCGAGGGCACCCCGGCCAGGATCGAGGCTGTGAGCGCCGCCCAGACCGTGGAGGCCTCCATCGACCCGGAGACGTCCACGACCAGGATCAGCCGCCAGTCGTTGGCCTGCCGCGCCCTGGTCCGGAACACCGGGCGCTCGGGCACGATCAGGGTGCCGCCCCCCGGCGCGGGACGGGCGGTGGCCAGGTTGGCCCGGATGGTCCGGTCCAGGTCCAGCCCGCCACCCGGACGGCGGGACGGGCGCGGCACCGCGATCCCGGTCAGCGCCGGGCGCAGCCTGGTCGCCAGCTCCCGGGTCAGCTCGTCCACCAGGCGCCGCACCAGCGGGCGCAGCCGCGCCAGCCGAGCCTCGGGCAGGCCGCCCGCGTGCTCCAGGACGGTGCGCAGCAGGTCGACGGACGGGCGGACGGCGGACGGGTCGATCGCCGCCAGGACGTCGGTGCGGCCCTGCGCGACGGCGGCGGCCAGCACCTCCTCCCGCAGGCCCGGGCCGAACAGCGACTCCAGCTCCTCGGCCCACTCCCGCACCCCGGGGTAGGGGGCCTCGCGGCCGCCCCGGCTCCCCACGCCGGGACCGGAGCCCTCGCCGTGCCCGCTGCCGTACAACTCGTCCAGGGCGGTGGCGAGTCGGGCGCCGCGGCCGCTCAGGCGGCCGTTGCCGGGGCGGCCGAGGAGCAGCCGCCAGCGCTCGGCGGGCGCGAGGGTGTGGTGGGCCCGGTCCGCCGCGGCGACGTGCTCGGGGCCAAGCTGTGACGCCGGGGCCGGATCGGAGGCCGGATCGGGAGCCGGATCGGGGGCTGCCGGTGCCGGCGCCGGTGGCAGCAGGCCGCGGCGGGCCAGCGCGGCGCGGGCCGCGAGGTCCGCCCGCACCCAGCCGGCGAGCACGGCGGGGCCGGCCTCCTCGGGCAGCGCGGTGAGCCGGGTGCCCAGGTGTTCCTCGACCAGGGCCAGCAACCGGTCACGGGCGGCCGGACTGAGCGTGTCGAAGCCGCCG
Organism: Kitasatospora sp. NPDC051164; assembly: GCF_044455625.1. Taxonomy (NCBI): domain Bacteria; kingdom Bacillati; phylum Actinomycetota; class Actinomycetes; order Kitasatosporales; family Streptomycetaceae; genus Kitasatospora; species Kitasatospora sp. NPDC051164. Next base: position 417,703 of record NZ_JBITFB010000001.1, read on the forward strand.
CGCAGCGCGGGCAGCCGGTCCAGGAAGGCATCGTCGGGCAGCGAGGTGACCCGCTCCAGCACCGGCGCGAGCGCCTCCGGGGCGGAGTCGAACAGTCCCTCCGCCGCCGTCAGCAACCCGACCAGCGCCCGCCCGAGCGCGTGCCGCGCCTCCGGACCGGTCGCCCCGTCCACCCACGAGGCCACCCGAGCGCCCAGCACCCCGGCCGCCTCCTGCCCGAGCAGCACCCGCACCGCCCCGGCCGCACCCCGCACCAACGGACTCCCCCGCTCGGCGAGTTCGGCCAGCGCGTATGACGGCCGCACCCCACCCAGCCGATCCGCGCGCCGCGCCAACTCCACCAGCGCCCGGGCGTCCTGCGGATCGTCCGACCCGCCCAGCCCCTCCAACTGCCGCACAGCGGCAACCGTCAGGACCTCCCCGGCGGCCGCCAACGGCCCGGCGGGGGAGGACGGAGAAGAAGAGGAGGGGGAGGAGGCGCCGGACGCCGGGGCGCCCGAGGTAGGTGAGGCCGGTGAGGCAGGTGAGGCAATGTCCTGACCACCGGGCGCGGCTGGCGCCTCCTCCTCGCTGGGCGCCTTGTTCTCCCCGCTCTGGGGGCAGCCCGGGAAGTGGCCGGCGGCGAGGCGGTCGAGAAGGGAGAGGGCGTCGAGGAGATCGGGGAGGGTGGCTGAGGCAGGGAGGGTGGTGGTGAGTTGGGCGAGGCGGGTGTCGGTGAGGGCGGGGAGGGCGCAGGAGGCGGCGGCGGTGAGGCCGTCGATGATCTCGCGCGCAGTGGGGTCGGCGGTGAGGCGGGTTCGCAGGGCGCCCTCGGCGGCCTGGGCGGGGGTGACGCCTCGGGTGCCGGCGACCGTGAGCATGGCGGCGGCGGCGGGTGTCCAGTGGAGGCGCCAGCGGGTGCCGAGGGTTTCGGTGCCGCCGGCGCCGGTGGTGGGGACGGGGTCGGCGTAGGGGACGTCGCAGGCGGTGAGGCGGTGGAGGAGGATCTCGCGGCGGCGGTCGAGAGGGCTGCGCAGCGGGTCGAGGCGCAGGTCGCGGGGGCCGGGGTCGGCGGGGCCGGGGAGGCCGAGGTCGGCGAGGAGGGTCTCGACGGCCGGGGCGAGTCCGCTGCGCGGGGCGGCGGGGCTGGGGCGGCCGGTGCGGGTGCCGATCAGGACCTGTTCGAGGGCGTGGGCGACGGCCCGGCCGCGGCCGAGGGGTTCGCCCTGGGCGAGGACGGTCTGGACGGCTTCGACCAGTTCACCGCGGCCGGGGACGGCGTGGCCGCGCAGCCGGGCAAGGTCGCCGGCCAGGCGGACGATCTCGCGGGCGTCGGCCGGGCCGCTGGGGTGGTCCTGGCTGCGCAGGGCGGCGCAGATCCGGACGGCGGTGGTGGTGAGCGCCTCGGCGAGCCGTTCGGGGTCGCCGCCGGCATCGAGGACGGTGTGCTGCCACTCCGGGTCGCGGATGCCCGCCGGGTAGCCGGAGCGGGCGTCGAGCAGCGGGTAGGTGTACGGGATCAGGGAGAGGACATGGCCGGGGTCGTCCGGGTGCGGCGGCTCCTCGGTGGCGATCGGGCCGTCCAGCAGGGCGGGGGCGTGGAAGGCGCCGACCACGGCGGCGATCCGGCGCCCGCCGGCCGAGGCGGCCTGGATGCGGTCCCGCATCCAGGCCTCGCGGCGCAGGTCGTACGGGTCGACGCCGGGGCCGGTCTCGGCGTCGTGGCGCAGTGCCCAGCCGACGAGCAGGGCGGCGCGCCGGACGGCTTCCGGGGAGGAGCCGGGGACGGCAGTCTCGACCAGCCGGTCCCACAGGTCCTCGTCGGTGTCCCGGCCGGTGAGGCGGTGGCGCAGCGCGTCGGCGACGCCGGAGGCGTCCGGCGCCCCGCCGATGCGCCGTCCTTCGCCGGCCCGGGTGGTGCGGTGGGCGAGCGGTAGGTCGCAGGCGATGGCCTCCACGCCGTTGCGCCGGGCCCACCGCAGGGCGGCGAGCTCCGGGGAGAAGTCGGCGAACGGGTAGAAGGCGGGCCCGCCCGCCTCGTCGGGTCCGGCCGGGGCGGCGGCGAGGGCGACCGGGGCTTCGGTCGCCTCGTCCGCGAGTGGGCCGAGCCAGGGCTGGAACTCGGCGGGCAGTTCGACCAGCACCGCCTCCGGTCGGGCGGCGTCGAGCAGCGCGGGGACGACCGCGCTGAGGGACGGCGCGTGGTGGCGCACGCCGATCAGGTAGGGCCCGGGGCGGCCGGCGCCGGAGGCCGCCAGCCGGTCGGCCTCGGTCCGGACCGTACGGTCCGCGTCGTCCGGGACGGGGGTCACCGCGCTGCTCATCGGCTCAGGCCTCCAGCGCCGAGCGGAGGTCCCACAGGGTGCGCCAGGTGGCGGCACCCTGTTCGGCGCGGCGGCGGACCGGGCCGTCCCAGTAGCCGAGCAGGCGGGCCGCGTCGGCGGGGTCGTCCTTGCGGACCACGCCGAGGAGCTGGCCGGGGAGGCGGCCGAGCAGGTCGCCGCCGTCGGGCAGGTAGGCGGCGGTGACGCCGAGCGCGGTGGCGACGGAGACCGCCTCGGCGGTGCTCATCACGGTGGACGGGCGTTCGACGTCCCAGCCCTCGGTGGAGCGGCCGGTGCGCAGGTCACGGAAGGCGGTGATCAGGGCTTCCAGGACGGCGTCGTCGACCGCGTAGGCGGCGCCGGCCCGGGCGACGGCGACGGTGGACTGGCGGCGGACCAGGTCGACCTCGGCGGCGAGGCTGCCGATCGGGCCGACCGTCTCGAAGTTGAACCGCCGTTTGAGGGCCGCGGACATCTCGCTGACGCCCTTGTCCCGCAGGTTGGCGGTGGCGATCAGGGTGAAGCCGGCGGCGGCGTGCAGCTGCCCGTCCGGGGTGCCCGCCAACTCGGGTACGGCGACGCGCCGTTCGGAGAGCAGGGAGACCAGGGCGTCCTGCACCTCGGGCAGACAGCGGGTCACCTCCTCGACCCGGGCGACCGCCCCGGTGGTCATCGCGGTGAGCACCGGGGAGGGGACGAGGGCCTCGCGGCTGGGGCCCTGGGCGAGCAGCAGGGCGTAGTTCCAGCCGTACTTGAGCTGGTCCTCGGTGGTGCCGGCGGTGCCCTGGACGGTGAGCGCGCTGGTGCCGCAGACGGCGGCGGCGAGCAGTTCGGAGAGCATCGACTTGGCGGTGCCGGGCTCGCCGACGAGCAGCAGGCCGCGCTCCCCGGCGAGGGTGACGACGCAGCGTTCGACCAGGGCGCGCTCGCCGACGAACTTGGGCTCGATGACCAGGCTCCTGCGCCCGGCCTTGCGCTTCTCGCCGTCGCTGCCCATCACGAAGGTGACGACGGCGCGCGGTGTGAGGTGCCAGCCGGGCGGGCGCGGGCCGCTGTCGTGTGCGGCGAGGAACTCCAGTTCGGCGGCGTACTTCTCCTCGGGCGGGACGATCTGCCGCTCCGCGGGCATGGGTACGGAGGTGGTGGTACTCATCGGCGGGCCTTCCTGCGCTTGCTGGTCTGGAGCTCTTCGTAACCGGGGGCGTCGCCGTCGAGGGTGCGCTGCCAGGCCCGGGCGAACAGCTCGGGGACGGGCAGGTGCGCCAGCACGGGCCGGTGGGTGGGCAGTTCGTACAGGGCGGCCTTCCAGGTCTCGGCCGGCAGGGCCGGGGACTTGGCCTCCTGCCAGCCGCCGGGCAGGAAGAGGCCGCGGCCGGCCCGGGACCGCTTGGCCTCCAGCACCAGGTCGGTGGCGGCGAGTTCGGCGCGGGCCCGCTTCAGCCGGGCGGGCTTCCAGCCCGTCCAGCGGGCGACGTTGCGGTCGGTCGGATCGGGCAGGGCGAGCAGTTGGAGGTAGAGCGCGGCTGCGTCCTCGCCGAGGCCGTGGGTGCGGGATACCTCGGCGACCAGCTCGGGGGCGGACAGCTGCGGGTTCTGCAACCAGGCCGGGCCGTCGCCGACGGCCGTCACGGCGGAGGCGGCGGCGGAGGCGGCGGAATCAGCACAGGCGGCGGAGGCGGCCAGGCGCTCCGGTTCGCCGCGCAGCACGGCCGCGATGGCGGCCCGCTCGGTGCCGAACCAGTAGCTGCTGGAGAGGCCGTCGAGCAGTTCGAGCAGCGGGTCGTCCGGGCCGGCCAGGGCGGCCGGGCGCAGCCAGACCCGCTCGTACTCCTCGTGGTACGGGGTGAGGACCAGCGCCGGGCCGCAGCGGACCAGACCGTCCGGGTCGGCGCCGCCCTCGGCGGGCAGGCCGAAATGGGTGCGCAGGACGGCGGCCAGCGAGGTGCCCTTGGGGGTGCGGACGAGGTCGAGGTCGAGGAGCAGCTCGGGGTCGGCCAGGCGCTCGCGCAGCGCGGTGGCGGCCCGGGGCAGCAGCGCGCGCAGCGGGCTGTCGGCGGGCAGGTGGTAGGCGAGCCAGCGGATGGCGTCGATGGTGGAGTCCAGCGCGCCGGATCCGGGCACGGCGGACGGGTCCTCGGGGACCAGCTGGGAGGTGCCCTGGTCGTTGTCGTTGCGCCGGAAGCCGGTGGTGCGGGTCAGCCACGGGGTGTGGGCGGGGTTGAGCACCGCCTCGATGGTGCCGATGGACACGCCCTGGACGGTGGCCTGGGCCTCCTCGGGGAGGGTGACGAGCCGTCCGAAGCGGCGGATCCAGGCCTCGGCCCCGGCGGCGAGGTCGGGGCCGTCGGTCCACAGCGTCTTCGGGTCGGCAGGCAGCAGCGCCCTCCACACGTCGGCGATGCCGGCGTGGTCGTGTCCGCGCAGCCAGCTCTGGGCGGCCCTGACCTCGGCGGGCTTGAAGCCGTACTCGGCGGGCACCTCGGCGTTGCCCCAGTGGAGCAGGCCCGGGGGCGGGCTGATCAGCAGGGTGGCGCGGGTGGTGCCGATGCCGGTGAGTTCGGAGAAGGCGGCGGCGCGGGCGGCGTCCCACGGGACGCTGCGGCGCAGGGCGGCGACCCGCCGGAACGTGGCGGTCCAGGCGGCGGAGAGCCGTTCCTCGGTGCCGCGCTCCTCGACGGTGGTGAAGTGCGCGACGGGGCCGAACTCCCCGCTCGGGTCGTGGTCGACGGCGAGCCAGTGCACCGTGCCGTCGGAGAACTGGCGCCGGTGGCCGAGGATGACGACGGTGCGGTCGCCGTGCCGTAGCACCTCGCCCTGGCGGTGGCTGGTGGGCCGGTCGCTCGTGGTGCGCTGCGCCGGCTCGGCGAGGACGATCTCGCGCAGGGTGGCGCCGCGGTCGGCGAGCGGGCCCTTGGTGAGTTCGCCGAGCAGCAGGACCAGCGTGGAGCGGTGGGCCGGCTTGGTGAGCGGGGCGGCCACGGCGTGGGCCAGGGCGTCGACCCGGCCGAGCAGGTGCAGCCAGCCGTGGTTGGCGTCGCCGCCGTGCAGGGTGACGCTCGCCGGGGTGGTCCAGCCCTCGTCACTCGCGCCGTTCGCGGCAGGCGGGGCGGGCGGGGCGGGTGCGGCGGGCGGGGCGGCGAGGACGGCGCTGACGGTGCGCAGGTTGTTGAGCACCCAGCAGCGGTCGGAGGTGCCCCAGCCGTTGCCGAAGCCGCCGATCTCGGGCAGGACGGCGCGGACGGCGTCGCGCAGTTCGTCGTCCCGGCCGTGCTCGGGCCGCCATTCGGCGGCCTCCGCCTTGCCGGGGCGCTCGGCCTCCGGCTGCGGGACGAACCGGGCGACCCGGTCCAGCAGGTCGGCGGCGGCGCGGGCGAATCCGGCGACGCCGGCGAGCAGGAGCGGATGGGCGATCCCGGGCAGGGCGGCGCCGACCGCCTCGACCGGCAGAGTGGTGCGGGCCTCGCCCCGCTGGGCGAGCGGGCGCCGGACACCCTGGACGGTCAGCCAGCGCTGTTCGTCCGCCGGGACGGGCTCGGCGTCGACGGGCCAGGCGAGGTCGATCAGGTGGGCGGCCTGCTCCGTGGTCAGGCCGCGCAGGGTGCGGGATCCGGCCTCGTCGCGGGGCCGCAGGGCGTGCCAGTGGTCGTACGGCGGGACGAGGACGGTGCCGGCGGCGGAGAGCTCGCCCGACCGGCAACTGCGCAGGTCGGCAGTGCGGTCCGCGCGGTCGGCGAGGTCGGGCAGGTTGAGGGAGAGGTGTTCGCCGCCCGGGCGGCTGACCACCGGGCGGCCCTCGCCGGGCAGGGCGAGCCGGCCGACCGGGACGATGTCCGGCTCACGCCGCCCGTCCAGCGGCAGGACGATGCGCTGCCCGTCGGCCGTGAAGGTGGTGACGGCGCGGCCGGGCTCGCTGCGGACCCAGCTGCCGAGCACGGTGCCGTCGGTGCCGAGCGGGGTCTGCTCCAGGCCGGGCTGCAGCGGCAGCAGCCGGGTGCTGCCTTCGGCGAGCCGGCCGGCCGCGGCGGTGGCGGCGATCACGGGCGGCTCGGCGGCGCGGCCCAGGGTGCCGGTGGCCGGGTCGAGTTCGCGCAGGACGGGGCCGTCGGCGCCGTGGCGCAGCGTCCAGTAGCCGGTGCCGTCGCCGAGGACGGGGTGTTCGTTGGGCATCCGGGTGTCGCCGGGGTGCAGCGGGCGCTCGCCGGTGGTGCGGCCGCCGCCGGGCAGCGGCAGGGACGGCACCTCCGGGAACCGCTCGCCGTAGTGGTAGCCGGCGATGGTGCTGCCTTCGAGTTCGAAGGTCTGCTCCGGGCGGCCGGACCAGTACGCCGTCTGCTTGCCGTCCTCGTACCAGACGACGAGGAGTTCGCCGTCGACCAGGCGCAGCCGGGGGCGGTTCCAGTTCTCCGGCAGCTTGGGCAGGCGCAGGGTGTGGTCCAGCAGGATGCCCTGCGGGCCGACCACGACGGCCCGGTCGAGGCGGGCGAGGATCAGGTACGGCCAGGCGTCCTCGACGATCAGGCCGCTCAGGCCCAGGGTGCGCAGGCCGGGGGCGGTGGTCGGCGGGGCGTCGGCGGCGGGCGGGTCGGCCAGCTTGGCGAGCGCCTCCTCCAGGGCGGGCCAGCCGAGTTCGTCCAGGATGCCGGCGCCGAGGGCCCGGGCGAGCAGGCCGGTGACGTCGAGTGCGGCGATCTTCTCGGCGGCGGCCGGGGCGACCGTGCGGATGGCGGTGCGGTGCTGGCTCAGCGAGCGGACCAGGTCGGCGGCGCCGGCCAGGCCGCGGGCGGCCGTCACCTCCTCGGCGCAGGCCTCGGCCCACTCCGCGAACAGCTCGTTCAGCAGCGGCAGCACGGCCGCCTGGCGCTTGACGGCCGTCTCCCAGGCGGCCGGGGTGGCGCGGCGCAGCATCGGCCGGTAGCGGGCGTCGGCGGCGAGGGCGGTGAGGCCGGCGCTGTCGGGGCCGGCCTGCCCGACCCAGTCGCGCAGGTCGAAGCCGCGGTCGGCCGGCGGGTCGGCCACGGGGACGCCCGCGGCCAGCAGGAGGTCCAGCAGGTCGAGTCGGGTGTGGCTCGCCTGGACGCCGGTGAAGAGGTCGACCGGGACGGCGTCGGCGCGCAGCCGCTCGACCATCCGGCCGGCCAGAGCGAGGGTGGCCGGGCAGCTGGGCCGGGTGCGCCAGCCGCGGCCGAGGTGGTGGCACCAGCGCTGGAGCCAGGCGGCGGCGGGCTCGGCGCCCTCGGGGCGGGGGCCGGTGAGCTGTTCCTCGGCGCCGGTCGCGGCGAGGACCGCCAGCCAGGCGGTGTCGTGCGGGGCGGAGTCGGCGGCGGCCGGGTCGGGCAGCAGCTCCAGCAGGCGGACCCGGATCCGCGCGTCGGCCTTGCCCAGCTCGACCAGCGCGCCGTGCCAGGACTTCCAGAACGCGGCGGGCGCCCGGTTGACCGCCGGGGAAGCCAACAGCTCGGCGAGCAGCGCCCGTTCGTGCTCGGCACGGTCGAGCCCGGCGGCCCGGATCAGCGCGCGGGCATCCTCGGCGACCCCGGCGTACGGGGCCATGCCGGCCGCGGAGCGCTCGGTGCACAGCTGGCGGAAGCGCTGCCAGGCGGTCAGCGGGTCGAGCCGCCGGGCGAGCTCCTTGACGTACTGGCGCAGGGACTTGACGGTGAGCGCGCCGGCCAGCGCGAACTCCAGGAAGACGGCGCGCAGCCGCTCCTCGTCCACCGTCAGGCCGTGGGTGCGCTCGGCGTCGCGGGCCTTGCCGAACCAGGCGGCGGCGTAGGTCTGGTTGCCGTGGCCGAGGAAGATCCGGCCGACCTCCTCGCAGAAGGTGGGCAGGAAGTGCGGGACGGCGCGGCCGAGGCGGGTGGCGAGCTCGTCGAAGCCGTCCTTGGCAGCGCCGGGCTTGGAGGTGGCCTGGCGGGCCAGCCGCTCCATCTCCTTGACCAGGGCGAGCGCGTGGTGGCCGTTGGCCGGGTCGTGGACCAGTGCCCAGGCGGGGAAGCCGAGCGCCTCCTGGCGGACCTGGCCGACCTCGGCGGGCTCGGCGTCGGGCGTCAGGCCGAGGAAGTCGAGGGCGAGGTCCTCGGCCTGCCCGAGCGCGCCGGGGACCAGCCGGACGATCCGGCGGCCGTCGAGCGCAGGGTGGGTGTAGGCGCGGGCGGTGAGCACGTCGGCGGCGCTGTCGGGGCGGCCGGCGTCGGCCAGGGTGCCGGGCGGCAGCACGGCGCCGGCGTCGAGCAGGGCTTCGGGACGTCCCTCGTGCGAGGCGGTCGTGGCCGAGCCGGTGGTGGTGTTCGGGCCGGTGGCGGTCATGCGGCGTCCTCCCCTTCGATCGTGCGGCCGGCGTACAGGGCGGCGGCCATCCGCATGCCCTCGGACCAGGCGACCGGCCCGACCTCGGTGAGCGGCAGGGCCCGGCCGTCGGGGCCCGCCCAGCTGAGCGCTCCGGTCTCGCAGGCGTCGTACTCGTAGTAGTCGCCGACCCAGACCCGGGCCTCGACGGTGCGCCCGCCCTCGGTGACCGGCTGGACGGCGGAGCCGCCGCGGATCCGGCAGCCGAGCCGGGTGCAGCGGCCGGCCAGCTCGCGCAGCTCGCGGTAGCGGCCGCCGGCGTAGGTGGTGACCTCGGTGCCGCCCGGGAGCTCCGCCGGCCGGTGCCAGACCTCGCGGTAGAGCTGCTGGACGCGCTGGGAGACGCCGAGTTCGACGGCGAACTCGCGCAGCTCGTCGAGGTCCTCGAGGAGGACGGGGTGGGGTATCAGGACCTCGCCGTCGGTGAGGCGGACGGTGTCGCCGTCCAGGTCGACCAGGCCGAGGCCGCGCTCGGCGTCCGCGCCGCGCAGGAAGCCGGCGACCGTGCCGTCCGCGCCGGTGACCACCAGGTCGCGCAGCACGGCCTGCCAGGCCTCGTCCGGCCACACGGCGGTGATCACCGCGGCGGGCACCGGCAGCGAGCGCACCATCCAGCGCTCGACGTCGTCCCGGCAGCTGCGCTCGTGCGCGGACAGCCACTCGGCGAGCTGCTTGAGCTGGGTGACCACCGGGTCGTCACCGAGCTTCGACGGAACGGACTTGAGATCGCGGCCCGCCGCGTTGCGGCACACCACCCGGCCCTCCCCGTCGAGCGCGACGCGGTACCCTCCCGCGCCCGTCTCCACCCATGCCACGGCCGTACTCCTCCCACCCGGGGACCACCCGGGAACCACGTCTCGATCGCCCTGCTGACCAGCGATGGGAGGAACGTAGCGAGGCCCACTGACAACGGGACGGGCGGGGTGGAGACGGCCGGGGCGCAGGGATCCGAAACCGCTCGAACGGGTGATCGATCAGGCGAAGGGGGCGAGCCCGGACGCCCTCCGCCCGCCAGCGCTCGGCGAGCGTCATCAGGCGGATGGAGTCCAGCCCCCAGTCGACCAGGTTCTCGTCCAGCGGGATGTCCGCCGGGTCCTCGCCGAGGAGGTCGGCGACCTCGGCCCGGATCCGCTCCACCATGAAGCCCACGCCTGTCACTTCCTGTCCACCTCTTCCGTTCCTTAGCAGCTAGACAGCAACGGGACGGAAATCAACTGGCGGTCAGGGAGGCCGCGATGGCCGCGCGCAGGTCCTTCTTGCTGACCTTCCCGATGCCGGTGGCCGGGAAGGCCTCGACGAACTCCACCCGGTCCGGCACCTTGTAGTCGGCCAGCCCGAGCTGCCGCACGAACCACTTCAACTCGACCCCCTTCGGCGGCTGTTCGCGGTGTTCGGAGCGGAGCACCACGTACGCGCAGGTGCGCTCGCCCAGGTAGGGGTCGGGCATCGACACCACCGCGGCGTCGTGCACGGCGGGGTGCGCGAGCAGGTGGTTCTCGATCTCCTCGGCGGCGACCTTCTCGCCGCCCCGGTTGATCTGGCCCTTGGCCCGCCCCTCGACCACCAGATGGCCGGTCGGGGTCCGCCGGACCAGGTCACCGGTGCGGTAGAAGCCGTCGGCCGTGAAGGAGTTCGCGTTGCGCTCGGGCGCGTTCCAGTAGCCGCGGATGGTGTACGGGCCGCGCGTCAGCAGGTGGCCGGTGGCGCCCTCGGGCAGGTCCCGGTCGTGGTCGTCGACCACCCGGACCTCGTCGTCGGGGGAGATCGGACGGCCCTGGGTGGTGGTGATCAGCTCCTCCGGGTCGTCCAGCCGGGTGTAGTTGACCAGCCCCTCGGCCATCCCGAACACCTGCTGGAGCGTGCATCCCAGCACCGGCCGCACCCTGCGGGCCGCCTCCGTGCTGAACTTGGCACCGCCGACCAGCAGCACCTCCAGGCTCTCGTACCCCCGGGCGCCGCGCTCGGCGGCGTCCAGCCAGAGCAGCGCGAGCGGCGGCACCAGCCCGGTGATGGTCACGCCCTCGCGTTCGATCAGCGGGAAGGCGGCCTCCGGACCGGGCTGCGGGCAGAGCACCACCCGCCCGCCCGCGTACAGCGTGCCGAGGGAATCCGGCGAGCTGATCGGGAAGTTGTGGGCGGCGGGCAGCGCGCACAGGTACACCCTGTCCGTGTCGAGCGCGCACAGCTCGACCGAGCCGCGCAGCGAGTAGATGTAGTCGTCGTGGGTGCGCGGGATCAGCTTCGGCACGCCGGTGCTGCCGCCGGAGAGCTACAGGAAGGCGACGTCCGCCGGCTCGGGTTCACTCGAGGCCCGGGCCCGTCGCAGGGCACGTCCGCCAGCCGGACGTGTTCCCCCGCGTCCTCGCCGGCCACCAGCACCAGCCGCAGCGCGGGGTTCTCCGCCCTTACCCGGGAGGCGAGTTCACGGGAGTCGAAGCCGCCTTCGAGGGCCGGAACGACGTACGCCGCCGCGCCGGTGAAGGAGCAGAAGTACCCGATCTCGGTGTACCGGTGCGCGGGCAACGCGAAGACCGGCAGCGCGCCGATCCGGAACAGCGCGAAGACCACCTCGAAGAACTCGGCGGCGTTGGGCGGTTGGACCACCACGCGGTCCCCGGCCCGGATCCCTCGGGCGAGCAGCCCGGCGGCCATCCGGTCGGCCCGGCGGTCGAGTTCGGCGTACGTCCAGCGCCGCTCCGTCGCCGCCGTCGGGTGTCCGCCCGGGTCGACGACGGCGATCCGCTCGCCGTGCGCGGCGGCGCGCTCGCGCAGCATCCGCCCGAAGGTCTCGCCGCGCCAGTACCCGGCCGCCCGGTAGCGCTCGGCGAACTCGGCGGGGTACGGGGTGACCCCCTCCGGCGGCGTCACCGGGACACCCCCGCGGCGTCCAGGAAGGTCCGTAACTTGGCTCTGTTCTCGGCGAGTTCGGCCTCCGGGCGGGACCGGTCGACCACCCCGGCACCGGCGTACACCCGCAGCGTCCGCTCGTCCGCCTCCGCGCACCGGATGGTGACCACCCACTCGCCGTCGCCCGTCGCGTCGCCCCAGCCGACCATGCCGGCGCACAGGCCGCGGTCGAAGAGCTCGACCTCGCCGATCACCCGGCGCGCGACGTCCGTCGGGGTGCCGCAGACGGCCGGGGTCGGGTGCAGCGCGCAGGCCAGCTCCAGGGCGGAGACCGCCGGGTCGGCCAGCTCGCCGCGGATCGTGGTCGCCAGGTGCCACATCGCGGCCGTCCGCACCAGGGTGGGCCGTTCGGGCACCTCCAGGGTGCGGCAGTACGGCGCCAGCGCCTCACGGATGGCGTCCACCACCACGGCGTGCTCGTGCAGGTCCTTGGGCGACTCCAGCAGCGCGGCGGCGCGCCGGACCTCCTCGCCGAGGTCCCCGCTGCGCGGCACCGAGCCGGCCAGCGGGTTGGCCAGCACCGCCGTTCCCCGCCGGGAGAGCAGGAGTTCGGGGCTGGCGCCGATCAGGGTCCGCCCACCGCCGGCCGGGACGGCGAAGGTGTAGCCGCCCGGGTCGCGGCGGGCCAGCCGCTGCAGGACGGCGGGCAGGTCGAGCGGATCGGCGGCGCTCAGCTCCAGCGTCCGGGCCGGCACCACCTTGCTCAACTCCCCGCCGCGCAGCCGCTCGACGGCCGCCGCGACACCCGCGCCGTACGCCTCCGGCTCGGGCACCGGGCGGATCCGCCAGTCGACCCGCTCGGCCGGCGGCGCGGGCAGCGCGATCAGCGGGTCGTCACGCAGCGCCCCTGCGGTCCGGACCCGCTCGGGCACGGCGAGCTCGACCCGGCTGTCCCGGTCGAACGCCACCGCGCCGACCACCAGCGGCCGTTCACCCCCGGCGCGCCCGGCCTCGGCCAGCGTCTCGGCGACCCGCACGGGCAGCGGCCGCCCGTCCTGCGGCACCCGGGCGCGCACGCCGGAGGTGAGCAGGGTGCGCGTCGGCGAGGCGAAGAACGCCTCGTCGGAGGCGGCCCGGTACTGGCCGAGCAGTCCGCTGGCCGCGTCGATGACGGCATGGTCGGGGCCGTCGGCGCGGGGGGCCGCCGGGGCGTGGGGCACCGTGGTCACGGTGGATTCTCCAGCCTGGGACGGGTGTACGGGGAGATCGCGGGGTCTACGGGGAGCCGGCAGGTCTTCAGGGCCGGCGGGTCTTCAGGGGCCGGCAGGTCTGCGGCGAGCAATCGAGGTGCGGAGGGGGAGCGGAACTGCTCGGAGGCGGCGGTTCCGCCGGAACCGGGGGGCGCCTCAGGCACGCAGGGTCGCGCCGCCGTCGACATACAGGTCGTGCATGGTGATGTGCCGCGCCCGGTCGGATGCCAGGAACACCACGGCTTCGGCGATGTCGGCGGGGGCGGCGCTCCGCCCGAGCGGGATGCCGACCCGCCAGGCACCCAAGTCGCCCTCGATCACCCGCTGTTCGGCTGCGGCGGCGTCCTCGCCCCACAGTGCGCGCTGCATCTCGGTGTCGGTCGACCCGGGCGACACGACGTTGCACCGCACCCCGGACCGGGCGAGTTCCAGTCCCAGGCAGCGGGTGAACATGGTGGCCGCGGCCTTGGACGCCGCATAGGCGGCCATCCCGGCCCTCGGCACCCCGGCGGCGTTGGACCCGACGGTCACAATGCCCCCGCACCCCCGCCGCGCCATCCGCCGCCAGAGAGCACGACCGGCGTGGAAGACGCCGGTGGTGTTCACGGCGAAGGTGTCCGCCCAGTCGGCGTCGGTGAGTTCGACGACCGGCGCGGTACGCAGGATGCCCGCGACGTTCACGAGCGTGGCGATCGGTCCGCGTTGACGCTCGATCAACTCGACCGCTTCATCGATGGCTTGGCCATCGGACATGTCCAGGACGTACGGTCTGACAGCCGGAAGCTCCGCCGCCAGGGTGCCGAGCGGACCGGCACGGCGATCCAGCGCCGCGACGACGGCCCCCGGCGACCAGCGCTCGCACCACGGCCGCGCCGATGCCCTGTCCGGCCCCGGTCACCATCGCGACGGTACCGGCGAATTCGGACTGCTGCTACACAGGGCATCCCCTCCGATCAGCAAGGTTAGGTAAGCCTAACCTAACACAACAGTTCGCCTACCGAGATCCTGTGCGACCGTCAAATCGCCCGTCCGCCGACCGCCGCACACACAGAGAGACGAGACGACCCGTCTCGCCATCCGAACGTAGGCCGCCCCGGCGTCCGCGGCAGCCGTCGACCCGTGGCGGTGGGACTACCGCTCGGCCGGGCGGTGGTAGAGCCAGTCGAAGCCGTCGCACCCCTCCCCGTCCAGGTGCTCGGCGCGCCGCAGGCCGGCCCGCAGGGCCACGCGCTGGGAGGCGAGGTTGGCCGGACGGATGCGGGCGATCAGCGGCAGGTCGGGCACGGCGGCGCCCGACCAGGCCACCACGGCAGTGGCGGCCTCGCTCGCCAGGCCGCGACCCCAGGCGGCGGGGGCGAAGCGGTAGAAGAGGTTGAGGACCGGCAGGCCGGCGAGTTCCATCGGCTTCACTCCGCAGAAGCCGAGCACCGTCGGGGAGTCGAGCTCACGGACCGTCCAGTAACCGAAGCCGCGGTGCTCCCACAGCGCGTCCCAGCGACCGTACAGTTCCTCGGCCTCGGCCCGGGTGGCGAGTGCGTCCGAGGGGTTGTGGAGGCAGGCGGCCGGGTCGCTGTGGACGGCGAGGATCGCGTCGGTGTCGGCCTCGGACGGGCGCCGCAGCGAAAGCCGAAGGGTCGTCAGTTCCCGGTGTCCGGTCATCAGGCCATCGTAGGCAGCCTCACTGCGACCCTGCGGGGTCCGCCGGAGCCTTCGGCGCCGGGGAGAGTCCCGTGCAGCCGCGCAGGCCGTCGCGGCGCTTGAGGGCGGCCTCGGCGGCGGCGCCGGTGACCGGCTCCGGGATGCCCTTGTCGTCGATGGTGGCCGGGGCGAAGGCCTCGCCGGTCACCTTGCCGTCGGCGGTGAGGGTGAGGGTGGTGACGCCGGTCTCGTTGGAGTTCGGGTAGTCGGAGGTGCCGTACCAGAGGAAGTTGCCGAAGCCGTACCCGACGTAGGTGTTGCCGAGCATGCCCGAGCCGACCATGGTGTGCGCGTGCGTGCCGACCACGGCGGTGGCGCCGGCGGTGGCGAGCTTCTTGGCGACGGCGGTCTGTGCGGCGGTCGGGCAGGCCTTGCCCTCCTCGCCCCAGTGCAGGTAGACGAGCACGACCGGGGCCTGCTGCTTCGCCCCCTCCACCGCCTTGACAAGCGCCGGGACGTCCAGCGCGGAGGCGATGCCCGGCTTGTTCGCGCCGGCCCGCCACTTCTGGTTGGTGAGGTCCTCGACCTGGCTGGCGGCGACCACGGCGACCTTCACCCCGCGCACGGTGGTGACGTACGGGGCGTACGCCTGCTTGGCGTCGCGGCCGACGCCGACGACCGGGATCGGTGAGGAGTCCTTGGCTGCGAGCGTGTCGGCGAGGCCGTCGGCGCCGAAGTCCACGGCGTGGTTGTTGGCCATCGAGACGACGTCGACGCCCGAGTCCTTGAGCACCGAGAGCGCCTTGGGCGAGGTGCGGAAGGTATACAGCTTGGGCTCCGGGGCGCCGCGCCCGGTGATCGCGGTCTCCAGGTTGAGGACGGACAGGTCGGCGTCGGCGAGGTTGCGGGAAATCGGGCCGAGCGCCGGCTCGGGCGGTTGGACGGCCAGCCGGGGTTCGGTGCGGCCCTCGAAGTGGACGTCCCCGGCGAAGGCGACCGTGATGGTGCCGTCGGGCCGGGGCGCGGCGCTCTTGCTCGGGGCCGCGCCGGAGGACGGGGTGCCGGGCGTCGGGGACGTGGCCGCCGGGGCGGGGGCGGCGCCCGTCGGGGCGGGGGCGGGGTCGTCCGGCCCACAGGCGGTGACGGCGGTCAGCCCGACGAGCAGCGCGACGGCGGCCGCGACACGGCGCATGAGTGGTTCCCCCCGAGGACGACGCAAGAGCGGTCAGCCTACGCCACCGAATCACCACCGCTTGAGCCCGCACCCGCAACATTCCGGCCACAAAAGGGCACCGGCGGCGCCACTCCTGGCCCGCCCGTCCCCATCACCCCACCCGTCCCGGCCACCGTGTCCCTGGCGCGGCGGCGGGGAGGGCGCGCAGCGTGGTGGTACGGGAGGACCGGTCCCGCGCCGGAGGTCCGGAGGTGTGACGTGATGGGCAGCAACACGGCCAGTGACATGGGCAGCGGCATGAGCGGTGACCCGGGCAGCAGCATGGGCAGCGGCATGGGCGGTGACCTGGGCGACCCCAGAGGCATCGAGCCGGTCGGCGGCCCCGGCCGCGACCACCCCTCCCCCGGCCGGGAACGCCGGATCGTGGACGCGACGGCCGAGACGGATCCAGCGGCCGACGCGGATCCAGCGGCCGACGCGGATCCTGCGGTCGAAGCGGATACAGCCGCCGAGCGGGCCGTCCGCACCAAGGACTGGCAGCTCAGCCTGCACCTCGTCGAGGACCGGGACACCACCCGGGTGCACGCCGTCCTGGACGCCGACGGCACCGTCCTGCACAGCGACGCCGCCTCCCGCCGCAACCCCCGCGACACGCCGGCACCGCAGGTCGGTGACGAGTTCGCGGTCGGCCGCGCCCTGGTCGACCTCGGCCACCAGCTGCTGCGCGCCGGCGTCCACGGCGCCACCGGTCCCACGGACGAGTGAGAGGCGCCGAAGCCGCCGCACGGCGAAGGAGTGCGCGTCCCCGGAATCGTGCCCACCGGAGGAGTGCGCCCACGAACCCCACCCGCCGGAGGAGTGCGCACCACCCGTCCGGGTACGCCATGCTGAACCGCGACACCCGACCGGAAGAGCCGGACGACCGGAAGAGCCGCACCCCGCCCATGGACACCACCCCCGACCGCCCGCCCGTCCCGGGCCCCGACGCGGACCCGCCGGCCGCCCCCGGCGCATCCCCTGACTGCACCGCCGACTTCACCCCCGCCGAGCGCGCCCGGGGCCGCGCCCTGCGCCGCGCCCAGCTGCCGTGGGCGCTGGGGGGCCGGCTGGCGGGCCTGGCGCTGACCCTGCTGCTCGGCCTCACCCCGGCCGGTGCCGACCTGGTCACCGCCGTCGGCCGCTGGTTCGGCGGCTCCCGGACGGCCACCGTCCTGGTCGGCGCGGCGGCCCTGGTGGTCCTCGGCCAGGTGCTGCAGCTGCCGTTCGGCGCGCGGGTGCGATCCGTCCGGGCCCGGTACGGGCTGGTGACGCAGGGGTGGGCCGGCTGGGCGCTGGACTCCTTGCGCGGCCTCGCGCTCACCCTCCTCCTGTTCCTTCCGCTCGTTCTCGGGCTGTTCGCGCTGACCGCCTGGTCGCCGCAGCGCTGGTGGCTGCCGGCAGCGGGCGGCGCGGCGCTGCTGACGGCCGTCCTCTCCTTCCTCCACCCGCTGCTGATCGAGCCGGTGTTCAACCGTTTCACCCCGATGCCGCCGGGCGAGCTTCGGACCGCGCTGTCGGCGCTGGCCGAGCGGGACGACGTGCGGGTACGGGACGTCCTGGTGGCGGACGCCTCGCGCCGGACCACCGCGCTCAACGCGTACGTCTCCGGGTTCGGCGCGACCCGCCGGATCGTCGTGTACGACACGCTGCTGACCACCGCCGAGCCGCGGGAGGTGGAGTTGGTGGTCGCGCACGAGCTGGGCCACGTCAAACACCGGGACGTGCCGGTGGGCACGGCGCTGGCCGCTGTCGGGGCGGCCGTCGCGGTCGCCGTCCTCGGTCTGCTGGGTGCCTGGCGGCCGCTGCTGGACGCCGCCGGGGCGAGCGACGCGGCGGACCCCCGGGCGCTGCCGCTGCTGGCGGCGCTGGCGGCTCTGCTGGGTGTGCTGTCGGGGCCGACACAGTGCGCGGTGAGCCGCCGGATCGAGGCCCGCGCGGACCGGCACGCGCTCGAACTGACCGGTGATGCCGAGCAGTTCGTGGCGATGCAGCGCAGACTTGCACTGGCGAACGTCTCCGATGTCGACCCGCCGAGGCTGCTTGAGCTACTGTTCGCCACTCACCCGAGTGCGACCCGCCGGATCGCCGCCGCCCGCGCCTGGCAGGCCGCTCGAGAACGGTCGGCACCGGGACGTCGCGCGACCCCAGGCGAATCCGTTGTATAGTGCAACAAATCTCGAGGAGATAGGAACGCCGTGCCCGGCCGCCAGTCGTCCATCGACACCATCCAGCGCGAGCTGACCGCCTTCGCCCGCCGCGCCCGGCACAAGGCCTCCCAGCTGCACCCCGACCTCTCCCTGGTCACGTACAGCATCCTCGACCTGATCACCGAGCGCGGCGGCTGCCGGGCCGCCGACGTGGCCGCGCACTTCATGCTCGACAAGTCCACCGTCAGCCGCCAGGTCACCGCCCTGGAGAAGCTCGGCCTGCTGGCCCGCGAGGCCGACCCGGACGACCAGCGCGGCCAGATCCTGCGCGCCACCGAGGCCGGACTGACCCTGCTGCGGGACGCCAACGAGCAGCGCCGCCTGGCCTTCACCACGCGCTTCACCGACTGGTCCGACGAGGACGTCGCCCGCTTCGCCGCCTACCTGGCCCGCTACGGCGAAGAAGGCTGACGAAGCGGCCTACCCGGCCCGCTACGGCGAACCGGGCCGGCGGGGCGACCCACCCGGCCCGCTACGGCGAAAGGGCCGGAGGAGCGCCCGCAGCGGACGACGGAGTGCCCTCAGCGGCCGGACGAGCGCTCCCAGCCGCCGACGGCGGCGGCCCGACAGCCGTCTCGGGGTGCGCCCCGCCGCCCCCACGGTGTACAGAGGAGAGGTGCCCTTCCGGCAGCGTCCCGATGCGCCGCACCCGCCGCGCGCGCCGCATACCACCGACCGCCGCCGCGCCTGGCGGCCCGACCGCCGGGTGCTGACGGCGCTGACGCTCGCGCTGATCGTGCTGATCACCGTCGTCGACATCCTCTCCCCGCCGGACATCCACCTCGGCCCGCTGCTGATCGTTGCCCCCGCCCTCACCGCCTCCTTCGCAGGCCCCCGGGCCACCGCCGGGGTCGCCCTGCTCGCGCTCGCCGCGCTGACCGCCATCGGCTCCGTCCGCGACAGCCTGACCAGCGCCAACATCGAGACCCAGCTGAGCGCGCAGATCGTCGTCTCCGCGCTGATCGTCGGCCTGCGGGTGCTGCGCGAACGACACGAGCGGGAACTGGCCCGGGTCCGTTCGGTGTCCGAGGCCGCCCAGCGGGTACTGCTGCGCCCGCTCCCGGAGCGGATCGGGCCGCTGCACCTGGCCTCCGTCTACCTGGCCGCCGAGGCCGAGGCGCAGGTCGGCGGCGACCTGTACGCGGCCGCCCGGACCGCCACCGGCACCCGGCTGCTGGTCGGGGACGTGCGCGGCAAGGGGCTGTCCTCGCTCGGCGACGCCGCCCTGCTGCTCGGTGCCTTCCGTGCCGCCGCCCACCTGCACGCCGAGCTGCCCGACCTGGCCGCCTACCTGGACGGCAGCGTCAGCTGGGACCTCGCCCAGCTCGCCGAACAGTCCCGGCAGGCACGGCAGGCGCAGCAGGAGCGACGCGCCCTGCCCCGGGCGTCGCCCCGCGATGTCCCCGAGGAGGGCTACCAGTCCGGCGAGGCCGGCGAGTCCTTCATCACCGCCGTCCTGCTGGACATCCCCGACGACGGCTCCCCGGTCCGCCTGATCGACTGCGGCCACCCGCCCCCACTGCTGCTGCGCCCCGAGGGCATCACCACCCTCGCCGCCCACCACCCCGCCCCGCCCCTGGGCCTCGGCGAGCTCGCCCCCGTGCGGTACGAGGTCGAGACCTTCCCGTTCCGCCCCGGCGACCGGCTGCTGATCTACACCGACGGCGTGATCGAGGCCCGCGACGCCCAGCGGCGCTTCTACCCGCTCACCGAGCGCGTCACCGCCTGGCACGCCGACCGCCCCACCGCGCTGCTCCACCGCCTCCGCCGCGACCTGCTCGCCCACGTCGGCGGCCGTCTCGACGACGACGCGGCCATGGTCGTGGTCGAGCGGCTCCCGGACCGCGGTCGTACGGAGCCCGGTTCCGGAGCTCCTGCCCCCGGATGACCAGGCCCGGTCCTTCCCGCCGTTCACCTTCTTCAGGTGCCGGCAGCCCGGCGTGATTCACCTTCTTCAGGCGCCGGCAGCCCGGCGTGATCGCGGTCGGCCGGCAGTCCTACGGCTTGTAGGGCAGCTGTGGCACGTCGAAGCAGTTCGTCGTCATCGACGGCACCTGGGTGACCCAGCCGCCCCGCCCGCCCTGTGCCGAGTCCTGCCAGCGGGCGGCGTTCAGGCAGGCCCGGGTCGGGCCGGCGGGCGGCGGCTGCGGGACGAAGGAGGCGGGCAGGATCAGGCCGTGCGCGTCGTACGGCTCGGCGCGGTTCATGAACGCCTCGACGCAGGAGCGGGTCGGCGCGGCGCCGCAGGAGTCCAGCGCGTCGGTCAGCCACTGCGCGCCCGCCCAGCCCTCCAGCTCCCAGGCGGACAACTGCCCCGCCCGGTCCGGGTAGTAGCGGGCCATCGCGGTACGGAAGTCGCGCACCGCCGGGTACTGCTCGTCCTCGTAGTTCAGGCTCGACGAGGTCGCCCAGAGCGCGTTGCGGCAGTTCGGCGAGGACTGGTAGTCGCTTCGCACCGACTCCGACCAGTTCTGCACGTTGGTGACCTTCGCCGCGACCGTCACCCCGGACTCGTCCAGCGCCCGGCACAGCGCCGCGTTGCCCCGGGTGTCCATGGCGTCGAACAGCAGTTGCGAGCCGTCGGCGCGCACGGCCGCGGCCACCGCCTGGAAGTTCGGCAGCGCGAAGTCCACCGTCTGCAGCAACACCCGGTAGCCCTCCGCCTCCAGCCCGGCCTTCAGCTGTCCGGCGTAGCGGGCCGAGTCGGCCTGGTTGTACGCGACCACGGCTGCGCTGCCCGCGCCCAGGCGCTGCTTGAAGAAACGGAACACCTCGGTGCTCTGGTAGAGCGTCCCGTTCCAGCCGACCGACCGCCCGTCGCGCGGCGCCCCACTGCCGTAGATCCCGTACAGGTGCGGCCAGCGGTCGTACGCGGTGCCGATCGGCTGGCCGCCGACGTCCGGCACCGCATTGCCGCTCACGTACGGTGCGCCCGCGTAGTCGAGGACGCTGCCGCTGACGAAGGCGAACACGTGCGCCTGGTCGATCAGCCGGTGCACGCAGTCCTGGTTGCCGACACCGCTGCCACCGTCGTCGCAGGTCACCAGCCGGACGGTGCGACCGTGCAGGCCGCCGCGGTCGTTCAGGGCCTGGAAGAACGCCTGGGCGCCGTACCGGGGACCGCTGAACACCTCGCTGCCGACCGGGCTGGTGAGCGAGGTGACGACGCCGATCCGGATCTCGCCGGCCGTGACCCCGGTGTCGGAGGCGGGATTGGTGCTCCCGCTGCCCCCGGTCGCCCCGGGCGTGGCGGTGGCACGGGCGGTGAAGGCGCCGTCGGGCAGCCGGGTGCCGCAGCCGCCCAACGGCGCGAACAGGAGGAGGGCAAGGGCCGCCGCCGACACGACACGGCCGGGCCGCCGGCGCGCGAACGCGTCGACGGCCCGGCATCGCGAGGGGGTGGTCAGCTGCATCCGGGGATCGGGGTGCCGCTGGCGCCGCCGGCCTGGGTCAGCAGACCGCACAGGGTCGAACGGGACACCTTCCAGGTGCCGTTCTCCAGGACGGCCTGGCCGGACGCGCTCGGCTCGACCACCGTGCCCTGGAGGGACAGCGAGTAGGAGACGGCCGCGTCGGAGGCGTCGGTGAACGCCACGTCAGTGACCTTCGCCTGCACCTGGCCGACCCTCGGGTCCTGCGAGAATCCCTGCAACGCTGGCAGTAGCACGTCGCCGCCCTGGAGCAGCTTGGCCTTGTCGGGGATTGGCGTGTTGGGGTCGAAGAACTTCTCCCAGTTGGCGGTGATCTCCGCCTCGGCGGCGGCCGGATCGGCGGGGGCGGTGCCGGTGGCGCTCGCGGAAGCGGTGGCGGTCGCGCTCGGGCTGATGCTCGCGCTCGCGCTCGCCGGGGAGGAGGCCGAGGAACCGGACTTGCTGCTGCTGCACGCGGCCGCCGTGCCCGCCAGCATCAGGGCGAGCAGCGCGCTCGCCGCCCGCAGGGCCCGGCCGCCGCCCGTGGAGGTGCCGCTTCGCGTCACGTGCATGGTGTTCCCTCTCGCCTGCGCCGCCCGGGCCGCTTCTCGGTGGTCCCGGATGCTGTTCCAGGCCGATCCTGGAAACGTCTCAAGTGACACCATGAAGGCGGATCCATGAACGAATCGCAATCTGACGGAGAAATCACCCGTAATGCCCCAAGGAGTTCCCCCTTCCGAGGCGGAGCATTCCAGGGCGGAGCGTTCCGGGGCGGCCCGCCCCGGGGCAGCCCGTTCCGGGGGGCGCGCGAGTGGGCCGGGTGGCTGCTCGTCGCGGCGGGGGCCGTGCTGTGCGTGCTCGGCTGGTACGGGGTCTCCGGCGAGCGCTTCGTCGAACAGCAGATCCCCTACCTGGCCTCGTCCAGCATCCCGGGAGCGGCACTGATCGTGGCCGGAACCCTCCTGGTCGCGCTACGGCCGCCGACCCCGCCGGAGCGTCCGGACCTGACCGACCGCCGGGTGGAACGGCTGTACGAGCTCCTCGTCGAACCGTCCGACGTCGATACGGGCGCGGGACCGAGCGCCTGGCCGGGCGCGGCGCCGGGCGCGGGACCCGGCGTCCGACCGGATACGCCGGATACGCCGGATGCGCCAGACACACCGGACACACCGGATCCGGCCGGCCGGGACGCCGAAGGATGGCTGGCCGTCCCCGAGGGCACCCGCTACCACCGCCCGGACTGCCCGCTGGTCACCGGCAAGGCGCGGGCCGAACCCGTCGGCCCGGACGCCGTCCGGGACCGGAGCCTGACGCCCTGCCCGCTCTGCTCGCCGCCCGCGCCGGGCCCCGACCCCGGCCCCACCACCCGTCCGGGCGAATCCGCCCCGCCGACCGGCTGAACGCCCATGACCGCCGCCGCCCTGCTCGCCGCCGCTCCCGACTCGCTCGGCCTCACCGTCGACCTCGCCCTCGCCGGACTCACCGTCGGCAGCGCGGCCGCCCTCAGCGGCATCGGCCTGGTCGTCTGCCACCGCGCCACCGGCGTGCTCAACATCGCCCAAGGCGCCCAGGCCATGGCCATCGCCTACCTGCTGCGCGACCTCGTCGTCGTGCGGCACTGGCCGGTCTGGCCCGCCGTCGCCTGCTGCCTGCTGGTCGTCGCCCCCGCGCTGGGCGTACTGCTCGACGTCCTGGTCTACCGCCCGCTGCAGCGGCGCGGCGCCGGGCCGGCCGACACCATGGTCGCCGGACTCGGCGTCTTCGTGCTGCTCATCGGCGTGGCCGTCCTCCTGTGGGGCGCGGCACCGCTGGCCGGCGCGCCGTCCCCGCTTGGCGGCGCCGCGATCCGCCTGCCCCACGGGCACAGCCTGCGGCCCGACACCGTCGCCCAACTCGCCGCGATCCTCGTCCTCAGCCTCACCGTGTTCGCCACCACCCGGTGGACCCGCTTCGGCCTCCAGCTGCGCGCCGTCGTCGACGACCGCAGGCTCGCCGCCCTCGCCGGGGTCGACGCCGACCGGCTCTCCGCCACCGGCTGGGCCTTCGGCACCTTCACCGCCGGGCTCGTCGGCATCACCCTCGCGCCGTACCTGCTGCTCGACCCGTACGGGCTGCCGCTGCTGGTGATGGAGACCATGGCGGTCGCGGTCGCCGCCCGGCTGCGCAGCATCCCGGTCGCCATCGCCACCGGGCTCGGCCTCGGCATCGCCCAGGCCGAGCTCACCCGGCTGCGCCCATCCGGACAGCTGCTGCCCCTGGTCGAGGCGGTGCAGTCCAACCTGTTCGTGGTCGCGCTGCTCGCCGCCGCCCTGCTCGCCGGACCACGCATCAGCGGGGAACGCGCCGAGACCACGCCACTGGCCCTGCGGCGCACCGAGGGCAGGAACGGGCGGCTCGCGGGAGCCGTCTGCCTGGTACTGCTCCTGCTGCCGCTCGGCTTCCGGGGCAACGACCTGCGCAGCGCCCTGCTCGTACCGGCGCTCGCGCTCGTACTGCTGTCCATCGTCGTGGTCACCGGCTACAGCGGGCAGATCTCACTCGGCCAGGCCGGGTACGCGGGCCTCGGCGCGCTCGGCACCGCACTGCTGATGTCCGGCCGCATCCCCGGCCTCCCGCCGCTGCCCGCCGCACCCGCACTGCTGATCGCCGTCCTCGCCACCGCACCGCTCGGCCTGCTCACCGGCTGGCCCGCGATCCGCCGACGCGGGCTCGCTCTCGCCCTGGTCACCTTCGCGGTCGGAACGGCGATGAGTCGCTTCGTCTTCCAACAGCCGTACGCCACCACCGGGCTCGTCCTCGACCGCCCTTCCTTCCTCGCCGGCGACCGCGCCTTCTACCTCGCCGAACTCCTGCTCCTCGGCCTCGGCCTGCTCACCGTCCGGGGCCTGCACCGGGGCCGGCTCGGCCGGGCCCTGACCGCCATGCGGGACCACGAACCGGGCGCGGTCGCGGCGGGCGTGGACGTCCCCGGCCTCAAGCTCTTCGCCTTCGTCGCGGGCGCGGCCCTGGCCGCACTCGGCGGCGGCCTGATGGGCCTCGCCGGGCGCGCCTTCGACCCCGCCGCCTTCGACCCGGTACGCGGCCTCCTCTGGTTCGCGGCCGTCGTCGTCGCCGGTGCCGACAGCGCCCTCGCCGCCGTCCTGGCCGCCGCCCTTCTCATCGGCCTCGACGCCGGCACCGTCGCCGGCGTCTCCGCCGTCGCCGTCGGCACCCTCGCCGCCGCCATCGGGCGTCTCCCCGGCGGCCTCGCCGCCCTGCCCCGCCCCCACCACCGCCCGCCCCCGGCCCTCCCCCCGTCCCGCCTCACCCCGGCAGGGCGCCGGGTACGGGCGGCCATCGCGGCGAAGCCGGCCCGCGAGGACGGAACGCCATGAGAACCGCTCATGCCCCACGACGACCGCCCGATTCGCGCGGCGATTGGGGCAAGAGAGGGCAGGGCAGGGCCGGGCCATGAGCCCCGCTCATGGCACCCACCGGGCAACGCGGCGCCACAGCCATGAGGCTCGCTCATGGCCCTTCCGCCCGCCACCCACCGACCCCGACGTACGCCCCCGCCCCGACGCCACCACCCGACCCGGCCGGACGGCAGCCCCCGGCCCGCAGGAGGAACGGACATGACCGCACTCACCCCCCTCGGCAGCCACCTCCCCGCCTCCACGCCGACACTCAACGCGGCAGGCCGGCCATGAGCGAGGCTCATGGCCGGCCTGCCGCGCAGCCCGCCTCCCGGCTCACCGCCCGGGGCATCGTGCGGCGGTACGGGGGGATCGAGGCGGTGGGCGGGGTGGACCTGGTGGCGTTGCCCGGGCGGATCACAGCGCTGATCGGGCCGAACGGGGCGGGAAAGAGCACCCTGTTCGACTGCCTCGCCGGCACCGTGCGTCCGGACGCCGGTCGGGTGGTGCTCGGCGGGCGGGACGTCACCGAGCTGCCCGCACATCGTCGGGTGCGGCTCGGGTTGGCGCGGACGTTCCAGCAGATCGCCGTCTTCCCCACCCTCTCGGTGGCCGACAACGTCCGGGTGGGGGCCGAGCAGGAGGCCGAGCAGCGGGCCGGGCGGAGCCGGCGGGTCGAGGCCCGGGCCGTGGCGGAACGGACGGCCGGGGCGCTGCGGCTGTTCGGGCTGCAGGACGTCGCCGCCGAGTCCGCCGGGGCGCAGCCCACCGGTGTGCTGCGGCTGGTGGAGCTGGCGCGGGCGCTGGCGGGCGGGCCCCGGGTGCTGCTGCTGGACGAGCCGGCGGCCGGGCTCGACGCCGCGCAGACGGCCCGTCTGGTGGCCGTGTTGCGGGGCCTCGCCGAGCGCGGCATGGCGCTGCTGCTGGTCGAGCACGACGCCGAGTTGGTCGCCGAACTCGCCGACTCCGTCTATGCCATGGCCGAGGGCCATATGGTCGCGGCCGGCCCGACCGCGGCCGTCCTCGCCGACCCTCGCGTCACCCGGGCCTGGGGAGCGGTGACCTGATGCCCGTCGAAGCCGCCCTCCGCTCGGCCCGGGTCCGGTACGGCCCGCTGGAGGCGCTGCACGGCGTCGACCTCGCGTTCCCCTCCGCCGCCGTCACCGTCCTGCTCGGCCGTAACGGCGCCGGGCGGACGAGCGCGCTGCACGCCCTCGCCGGCGTCGTACCGCTGTCGGGCGGGCGGGCGGTGTGGCGGGGCCAGGACATCGGGGGACTGTCGGTACACCAGCGGGTGCGGCGGGGGCTGGCCATCGTCCCGGCCGAGCGCGGGGTGTTCGGGTCGCTGACCGTCGCCGAGAACCTGAGCCTGGGTGGGCCGGGGCGGAACGAAGTACTGGAAGTCTTCCCCGAGTTGACCGCACTGCTGCTCCGCCGGGCGGGCAGCCTCTCCGGCGGCCAGCAGCAACTGGTCGCCATCGGGCGGGCATTGGCGGCGCGGCCGACCCTCCTCCTGCTCGACGAGCCCGAACGCGGCCTGGCCCCCGCCGTCGCCGCCCGGCTGCACGCACGGCTGCTGACCGACGCCACCGCCGGCCGTACGGTCGTGCTCGCGGCGCAGGCGCTGCCACGCACCCTCGCCGGGGCGGCGGTGGTGCACGTACTGCACCGGGGCGAGGTGGTCTTCTCCGGTGAGCCCGCTGAGGCCACCGGCCCGCTGACGACGTTGCGGCGACTCGCCTGAAGGAAGCTTCCAGCCCTTTCCGGCCCTTCCTTCCCCTACCCCTCCCCTTCCGGTCTTCCCTTCCCTGCCCTCCCTTCCCTGCCCTCCCTTCCCTGCCCTCCCTTCCCTGCCCTCCCTTCCCGGCCTCTCCCTTCCCGGCCGCCTTCACCTGGCCTCCGGCCGACCTCCCTTCCGACTCGCCCACTACGATGGCCGCGCCCAGGTCGATCACGGTCGACACACCTGGGCAAGGGGGATGGAACGGTGGATCACGTCCAGCGAAAGCAGCGCAGGCAACGGGAGCCGCAGCTCGTCGGCGCGAACCCGGGCAGGTGCTGGTCGCATGAGTGAGAAGCAGCGCCCGCTTCTGCGGTACCGGCCCGCCGGGCCGCTGGTGCTCGGTGGCCTCGGGTGGGCGTGCAGCGTGCCGACGGTCCTCGCGGACGACGAGATCCACGGACTCGTGAGCCGCTGCCACGACAGTCCCGGTGCCCCGGCCCATGTGCTGCCGCTCGCCTGGGTGGGGCTGGTGCTGGGCATCGGCGCGGTGTGCTGGGGCGGTCGGCAACTCGTCACCGCCGCCGGGCGCAAAGCGCGCCGACTCGGGCCGGGGCTCGGGCTCGGGCACGCTCTGCTGTGCGTACTGCTGCCGGTGGCGGCGATCGGTGTGCCGCTCCAGTACGCCCTCGCGCAGACCGCCGCGCATGACACCGGGGCTCAGCGCAGCACTTGCTTCGGGCAGGGCCGACTCGCGGGCGCGGCCGGTCCTGCCGCCGTCCGTCAGGTACGCCTCCGGGCCTGACGGACGGCGGCAGGCGCCCGCACGCCCGACCGCGAGCCCGCGCCGGAGCCGGCACGCGAGCCCGAAGAGGACGGGGGCCATGGCGAGCACGCGAAGGACGCCGAGGTGGCGGAGGAGGAACATGGTGCGGCTCCCTTCCCGGGAGCCCGGACGGCCCCCGTTCGCGATGCCTCAACGATGACCCCCGTCACCGCTCCCGCACATGTACCGAACGGCACTGCCTGAGCAGCAACACCACCTAATTGCCACCCCACCCCCTGCCGATCGGCAGACCGCCGCAAATGTCCGGGGGCGCCAGGGAGGACGGCGGCAAATCCCTGGCCGGGCAATCACGCCGTGGGTACCCTCGGTTCATGATCGACCACGGCATCGCCTACCCCTACTTTCGGCTCCATGTCGTGCCTGCGGTGGTGGCGTTGGCCAGCCCGGCCTGGCAGCGTGAGGTGTGGCTCGACAGGGACCGGTTCGAGGACCTCGCCCACACCGTGCACGTGCTCTTCGACGACTTCTGCGATGCGAACGACCCGGCGTCCTCACTGGGGTACAGCCTTCGAACCGAGGAGGAAGTCGAGCTGATGGCGCGTCTCGGCGCCGCCTACAACGCGGTGCAGGACGCGGTCGGCGCCTCCGCCGCCGACGAGGTCTACCTGGACTCGCCGGGCTGGCCCGCCGTCATCGCTGCCGCGGCCCCGCTGGCCAAGGTTCTGGTGACCAATGACCTCAAGGCTCTGCAGGGGCTGCACGAAGCCGGGCACCGCTGGCCGCCCGGCGCCGGTTCGGCTCCGCACCAGAACGAGGGCCGGGACGAAGGCCGGGACGAAGGCCGGGACGAAGGCCGAGCCGCCGACCAAGCCGGCGAGGTCGACGCGGAGGCCTGACGCCCCCGCAGCCGCCCTCGTGCCTCCCCCGCAGCCGCCGTCGTGCCGCCTACGGCCGGTACACGTACGGCGTCGTCGTGCTCAGCCGGGCGAAGCCGAGGCGCTGGAGGATGGGGCGGCTGGCGTCGCTGGCGTCGACCTGAAGGTACTGGTAGCCGAGGTCGGCGGCGAGGCGGGCGCGGTGGGCGACGAGGGCGCGGTAGATGCCCCGGCCGCGCCAGTCGGGGGCGGTGCCGCCGCCCCAGAGGCCGGCGAAGCCGGTGCCGGAGTTCAGTTCCATCCGGGCCGCCGACACCGGGCGGTCGCCGGCCAGCGCGACGACCATGCTGACCGTGTCGGTGCCGTGCCGGAGGTGTTCGAGCATCTGGTCGCGGAGGCGCGGGCGGTCGGTGCCGAAGGCCTGGGTGTGGGCCTCCACCATCAGGTCCACCCCGGCCGGGTCGGTCACCGGGTGCAGCCGTACGCCCTCGGGGAGGACGACCTCGGTGGGCAGGTCGGCGATCCGGGCGATCATCAGCGCCTCGTCCGGCTCGGGTGTGAAGCCGGCCGCGAGCAGCCGCTCCCCGAGGTCCGCGGGGCGGTCGTGGGAGTAGGCTTTCCACTCGAACTCCAGGCCCAGCGCGGTGAAGTGGCGTACCTGTGCCGCGATCGCCGCGTCCGCCCCGGCCTCGTCCAGGCCGGACCACACCACGCCGTTCCAGCCGCTCTGCCCGCCCACCTGCCGCACCACCGCGCCGTCACGCTCGACGTGGACACCGGGGCCGTCGGGCTGCGCGTTGCGCCGGATCCGGTCGTCGAACAGGGCGAGCACCTCGTCATGATCCATCCGCTCACTCCAGCACGGCCCGGGAGCGCGCGCCATCGAGTTTCCGCCCGGCCGGATCCCCGGGGACGGCGAGCCGCGCGGCGAGGATCACCGAGCTCGGCGCGGCCGCGTCCATGATGGTGTCCAACAGGTCTCGTGCTGCTTCGAGTTCGTCCATCTGCCGGGTGATCCGGGCGCGCTCCCGGGCGAGGCCCGCGAGCAGTTCCGGACAGGTCGGGCCGGTGCGGCGGCGCCCCGGGGGCGGCAGACCCGGGAGGATCTCGGCGATTGCGGCGCTGTTGAGGCCGGCGGCGAGGAGGGTGCGGATGCCGTGGACGGCGCGCACTTCCCGGTCGCCGTACTCGCGGTAGCCGCTGGGTCGGCGCTCGGGGCTGAGCAGGCCCTGTTCCTCGTAGTAGCGCAGGGCGCGCGGGGTGACCCCGGTTCGCCGGGCGAGTTCTCCGATCCGCATCGCGGGCACCTCACATGGTCGGACGTCCGCCTTGACTCTGCCGTCGGCGTGAAGGTCTAGCGTAACCACCATGCCGAACCGACGATCTTCCTCAACCTCTCCTTCCCTTACCGCTGTTGCCGTGCTGGGCCTGGGCCCGATGGGCCGGGCGCTGGTCGGCGCACTGCGGGCCGCCGGCCATCCGACCACGGTGTGGAACCGCACCCCGGGCCGGGACGCCGGACCGCTCGCCATCGGCGCGCGGTCGGCCGCGAGCGCCGCCGAGGCGGTGGCGGACGCCCCCCTAGTCCTGCTCTGCGTCCGCGACCAGGCGGCCGCCCGGGCTGTGCTGGACGCCGCCGGGGCGGCACTGCGCGGCCGGACCGTCGTCAACGCCACCTCGATCGCGCCGGATGACGCCCGGGCCAACGCCGCCGACGCCGAGGCCCGGGGCTACCGCCTCCTCGACGCCGCGATCCTCACCCCCACCCCGACCATCGGCAGCCCCGAGGGCACCGTCCTGCTCAGCGGCGACCCCGAGGCGTTCGCCGCACACGAGGAGACGCTCCGGGCCCTGGGCGCCGTACGCCACGTGGGCGCGGAGCCCGGACGGGCGGCGGCCTTCGACGCGGCGCTGCTGGACCTGTTCTGGACCACCGTGCACGGGTGGGTCCACGCCCTGGCGCTCGCCCGCGCCGAGGGCATCAGCGGCAACGAACTCACCCCGTACGCCCAGGGTTTGCCGCGCATACTGCCCCCGCTGCTGGCGGACTTCGCCCGGCGCGCGGACGACCGCCACCACCCGGGCGACCGCAGTAGCGTGGCCTCCGCCACGGCCGGCCTGGCGCACGTCGCGCACACCGCCCGGGCCCGCGGCCTGGACACCTCGATCCTGGACGCCGCCCTCGCCCTCACCCGGCGGGCGGCCGACGCCGGACACGGGCCGGACGGGGTGTCGGCCCTGGTCGAGCTGCTCAGCGCCTGACCGGCGCCCCCACCGCCTGACCGGTGCCCGATCGCCTGACGGGCTCCCGCCCTCCCGGCCACGGCCCGATCGCCTGACGGGCTCCCGCCCTCCCGGCCGGCGGCGCGGAGCGCGCTACTGCGCCAGGTACCCACCGTCGACCGGCAGGACGGCGCCGGTGATGAAGGAGGCGTCGTCGGAGGCGAGGAAGAGGACGGCGGCGGCGACTTCGTCCGGGGCACCGAGACGGCCCATCGGGTGGAGCTTCTCGATGGCCGCGAGATATTCGGGCCCGCCCGGCTCGTCGCGCAGCCGGGCGACGCGTTCGGTGGTGATGGTGCCGGGAGCGACGGCGTTGACCCGGATGCCACGGTCCGCCCACTCGACCGCCAGGTGCTTGGTGAGGCCGGAAGCGACGAACTTGGCGGGCCCGTACACCGCTTGGCCGCGCTGGCCGGCCTCGCCGGAGATGGAGGAGAGGCAGACGATCGAGCCGCCGGGACGCTCCTGGGCGGTCATCGCCTGGATCGCGTACTTGCAGGTGAGGAACATGCCACGGCCGTCCACGGCCATCACGTGGTCCCAGTCCTCGGCGGTGGCCTCGGTGATCTCCATCAGCGGGAGCACCCCGGCGTTGGCGACCAGGACGTCGAGTCGGCCGTACCGTTCCACGGCGGCTTCGGCCATCCGGCGGGCGTCCTCGTCGCGGGCCACGTCGCCGACCACCGTGCTGACGGCGCCCGGGAGTTGCCCGGCCAGCCGGTCCAGTCCGGCGGCGTCGACGTCGGTGGCGACCACCGACGCGCCCTCCCGGACGAACCGCTCGGCGACGGCCCGTCCGATGCCGCTCGCCGCGCCCGTCACCACGCAGGAGCGACCGGCCAGCCGCCCGGCCGCGGGGCTTCCCGCCGCGTTCACCGTCACCATGGGTCGACTCTACCGACCGGAACGGGCGGAACCCGGCTTCCCGCCACCATCCCGCGGTCGGCGCGTCGGCAGGGTGGCGCACCCGGGGGATGGCCCGACCGTGCGGGCAACAGCCTTACGGGTGGCCGTCGTTGTGGCGGCAGCGTCGCCCGCGCCGTAGGGCCGGGCGGCCGCAGGGCCTACCGCTCGGCCCGATCGCCCGGCCCCACCGCCCAACCCGACCGCCCGCTCGGTGGCCGCCGCCGCCCGTGCGGCCCGACCCCGAACCACGGCGCCGCCGAGGGCGCCGAGGCCGGCGGCGCGGACTCGGCCGGTCTCGAGTCAGACCGTGAGGACGATCTTGCCGCGCAGGTGCCCGTGCTCGCTGACCCGCTGCGCCTCGGCCGCCTCCGCCAGCGGGAACACCCGGTGCAGCGGCAGCCGCAGGGTGCCGGCCTCGTGCAGGGCGAGCGCGGCGGCGTAGGCGCGCTGGTGATAGAACTCGACATCGGCGCCGCCGGTGACGCGGATCCCGTACTGCTGGGCGCCCACGAAGTCGGCGATGGTGAGGACGCGGTCCGCGCTGCCCGCCAGTTCGATGGACAGCGGCAGCACCCCACCCTGCCCGGCCGCGTCCAGCACCCGGTCCACCCCGTCGGGGGCAGCCGCCCGCACCCGCTCGGCCAGGCCCTCGCCGTACGTGACCGGGATCGCGCCGAGCTCGCGCAGGTAGTCGTGGTTGGCCTCGCTCGCGGTGCCGACCACGGTGATCCCGCGCGCCCGGGCGAACTGCAGCAGGACGGTGCCGACACCGCCCGCCGCGCCGTGCACCAGCAGGGTCTCGCCCTCCCGCACGCCGAGGAGGTCGAGCGCCCGCTCGGCGGTCTCGGCGGCCACCGGGATCGCCGCGGCCTCCTCCCAGCCGAGCGAGGCCGGCTTGTGGCCCAGCATCTCGACGGACACCAACGCCTGCTCGGCGTAGCCGCCGCCCATCACGGCGCCGAACACCTCGTCGCCGGGCGCGAAGCCGCTTACGCCCTCACCGAGGGCCTCCACCACACCGGCCAGCTCGTAGCCGTTCACGGCCGGGAAGGTGACCGGGAAGACCTCGTTCATCGCGCCGCTGCGCACCTTGTGGTCCAGCGGGTTGACGCCCACCGCGCGGACCGCGACCCGCACCTGGCCGGGCCCGGGGGCGGGCAGCTCGATGTCGATCGGGCGCAGGACGTCCGCGCCGCCGTACTCGTGGAAGGCGATCGCCTTGGTCATGGAAGCTCCTTGGGGTCTCGTGGAGTTGGTACATCCGACGGTTCCCATCCTGGTCCGGGGGCCGCGAGCGGGGACCCTGCCGTTCGGACAGTTCAACCTGTCCGAACGGCCAGGTGGCCCCGGCCGCCACCGGACTAGGCTCGATGACATGGATGGTGCGGACGGCATGAACGGGACGGGCGGCGCGGGCGGCGCAGGGACTCCAGGCGGCGCGGGAAGTCCAGGCGGCGCGGACGAGAAGTGGCGGGAGTCCTGGAGCCGCCCCGAGGACGCGCTGGCGCGGGCCGTCGAGGTGCTGCGCACACCCCGGCCGGAGCTCCTGCTCCGCCTCTCCCGGATGCTCGGCACGCTCGTCCCGCACGTGGCGATCGCCCAGCTCAGCGGCGTCTGCACCCACTCTCCCACGCACGCCCACGGCCTGCCCGAGCTGACCGAGGGGGTCAGCAGTCTGGAGCTGTCCCGGCTGGCCGAGCGCACCACCGCAACCACCGCGACCGGCCGCCCCTGGCAGGGCGAGGCCGAACTCGCGGGCCGCATCCGGCCGGTGGTGGTCGTCTCGGCCGCTCCGGGAGGTCACCCCACACCCGGCGGTCGCACACCGGACACCGGCGGGACATCCACCACCGGCAACGGCGCCGTCCTGGTACTCGTCCGGGCGAACACCGCCCCCGTGGCACCGGGGGCACTCGCCGTGCTGCAGCAGCTGTGGGACCTGGTCATCGCCCACTCCGACCACCGCGCCACCGACGCCGGCCCCAAGCACGCTGCGGCCTCCCGCGCCTCCGCCAACGCCCGCGCCCGGGCGATCGCCGAGTTCACCGGCACCCACAGCGCGGCGCTCAGCGCCATCCTGGCGCCGCTGCGCTCGGCCGACCTGGACGACGCGACCGCGCGCCGCAGCGCCACCGAACTGGCCGTCACCGCCCTGCTCGACCTGCGCCAGGGCGCCGAACTGGACCGCGCGCTCAGCGAGGAGACCGCCGACGCCGCCTTCGCCCGGCTCGCCCGGGAGCTGCGCCCGCTGCTGCGGCACACCCGGGTACGGCTGGACGCGGCACCCCCGGCGGAGGCCGCCCGCTCCGTCCCGGCCGACGCCGCGCACACCGCCCGGGACGCCGTCCGGGCGACCGTCCTGCTGATGCTGGAGCAGGAGAAGCCGACCCGCCTGCACGTCAGTTGGCAGTTCACGCCGGACGACGCCCTGCGGGCGGTGGTCCGCGGCGACGGCCTGGGCGTGCTGGCCGTCGACGCCCTCACCGTCCACCGCACCACCGACCGGATCGCCGCCCTCGGCGGCCGCTGCACCGTCGAGGCCGTCCCCGGCTGGGGCACGACGGTGACCGTCGACCTGCCGCTCACCCTCCCCGAGCCGGCGCTCGCCACCGATCCGCTGGACGGCCTCCAGCCACGGGAGTCGGAGGTCCTCGACCAGCTCGCCCAGGGCCGCCGCAACCGCGACATCGCCGCCGCGCTGCACATCAGCGAGTCGACGGTGAAGTTCCACGTCGCCAACATCCTGGCGAAGCTGGGCGTGGCCTCGCGCGGCGAGGCGGCGGCCCTGGCCCACCGCGCCGGGATGCCGGGCGGCGCGGTGGGGCTGCACGTGGCGTCCTGAGCCCGGATGTACTGACCACGGCGGCCCGTCGCCGGGCGCCTGCCAGGGCGAACATTCGCCGCCACCGTCAGGCATCCTGGCATCCGACCCACTCCGACAACCCCTCGAAGGAAAGGCGACATGACCGGCGCAACCGAGCAGCCGACCACCTGGGATCCCGCCACCCCCGGCCTCCTGCGGCTGCCCTCCGGCCGCCTCCTGCGCGGCCGCGGCCTGAGCCGCCCCCTGCCACCGGGCCCCCAACCCACCTTCGGGCTCTACCTGTTGGGCCGACCACCGAAGGACATCGAGTGGCAGCACCGCTGGGTCCGCTGGCCCGACTTCCGGCTGCCCGGCGACCGCGCGGACGCGGCCGACGCCTTCCGCGAAGCCTGGGAGCGCGCCGCCACCGACCGCGTCGAGCTCGCCTGCGCCGGAGGACGCGGACGCACCGGCACCGCGCTCGCCTGCATCGCCGTCCTGGACGGCGTCCCGGCCGCGGAGGCGGTCGCGTACGTGCGAGAGCACTACAGCCGACACGCGGTCGAGACGCCGTGGCAGCGGAAGTTCGTGGAACGGCTGGCCTGACCTCACGGGCGGGGCACCTCAGGACAGGACGACCGACCGCCTCACTCCTCCGAGGTCCGTCGCGCCGCCGGAGCAGACCTCTCGGCCGTCGCGCACCTCACGTCCGCCGCCTCCTGAGCCCCGGCACCGCCACCCAGCACCGCCGCCACCGAGCAGCGGCGATGCCGAGCAGCAACGATGCCGCGCGCGGTCAGGTTGGCGCGAAGGGGCACGGCTCGTGTGGTGCGTCTCCGCGCGCCCGTTCGCCGTTCACTCCTCCCGGAGGAGTGTGAAGTCGGTCTGGTCGCCTTCCATGGTGTAGC
The DNA here is from genome assembly GCF_044455625.1 of Kitasatospora sp. NPDC051164. Lineage (NCBI taxonomy): Bacteria > Bacillati > Actinomycetota > Actinomycetes > Kitasatosporales > Streptomycetaceae > Kitasatospora > Kitasatospora sp. NPDC051164. The sequence goes on from NZ_JBITFB010000001.1 coordinate 452,593, forward strand.
GCTGCGGTGCCCCCGGTTCGTGCGGGTGCCAGCCGGCAGCGAGCCCGGCGCGAATCAGGGCCTCGGTCAAGGAGGGTGTGACAGGGGCGAGTTGGAAGACCTCGGCGATGCGGTCGGCGGGGGCGGTCAGCAGAACACCGTAGTGGATCCAGGGGTCGTCGAAGCGGCGGGTGACCTCCAGCGGGCGGCCCGCGCGGCCGGAACGCTCGCCGGTGTCGAGCCAGGCGCGCACCATCACGTGTTCGCTGTCGCGGGAGCGGACGACCCAGTGATAGTCGCGGCCGTCGACGTGGATTCTGCGCGGTGTCCTCGGGGCCATCCCGCCACCGTACGCCTAGGTTTTGCGGAGGTCGGGTGCCGGGGCTCCGATCAGCAGTCGGCGCACCGCGTCCCAGGCCGTTCGCAGGGCGGCCGCGCAGGTGCGCGTGTCGGAGCCGAGCAGGCGCAGCCAGGCGCCGCTGTCCTCGGGGAGCACGCTGACGCCGTACAGCAGGCCGCAGCCGGCCAGCGCCTCGTGCAGGGTGTCGGCGACCTGCGCGGGCGGGGCGAGCGGGCTGAGCACGTAGAGGCTGGACATCACGTCGTGGCCGGCCAGGACGGCCGGACCGGTGACGCCCGTGACGCCCGTGACACCGCCGCCGGCCCCGGCCGGGGCCCCGGCCCGCGCGGGCTCGAGCCGTACGGTGTCCAGGGCCACCAACCGGCCGTCCGGGCGGCGTACTTCGAGGTCCGAGGCGAACACCTGGTAGGCGTTGCGCTCGCCGCGTGCGAGGCGGCCGGCCAGTACGGTCTCGCTCGCCAGCACGGTCGCGCCCGGGTCGACGGTCAGGACGGTGCGCTGGTAGAGGCGGGAGTCGACGAAGGGGATCACCGGCTCGGGCAGGTACTCGACGTAGGCGCCCGGGCCGGCCGTCAGGTTGAGGAGTTGCGTCGCGTAGTCGTACTCCATCCGGTAGACCTTGGTGGCCGCCTGGGTGGTGAGGTGGACGGCGGTGTCGGCGCCGCAGCGCACGTCCGTCCGTAGCCGGTCGGCCTGCAGGATGCCGCCGCCGGTGGACATCAGGAAGGTGACGGCGAGGTCGGGGCGGGCCGGGTCGAAGTGCAGCGGGCGCATGATCTGCAGCGGTGACTTCTGGTAGTGGCCGGTGAGTTCGGTGCGTCCGCCGATCTTCTCGAAGGCCAGTTCCAGCAGCCCGACCTTGCCGGGGTGCCCGACCGCGAGGGTGTCGGGCGTCCCGGCGTGGCGGCGGACCTCGTACGGGACGCGGGCCGGCTCGTAGTGGCGGGGGTCGAGCCGGGGTACCGCCTCCGCCACGCCCGTCACGCCCGTCACGCCCGTCACCCCGTCGGTCACGACACCCGCAGCGGTCACGCCGGCACCTTCCGGAACGTCTCCAGGAACGCGGCGATCTCCTCCAGCCCTTCCCCCGTCAGGCAGTTGGTGAGCACCACGGGACCGCCCTCGCGCACCCGGTGGGCGTCGGACTCCATGATGCCGAGGTCGGCGCGGACGTACTGGGCGATGTCGATCTTGTTGATGACCAGCAGGTCCGACTCGGTGATGCCCGGTCCACGCTTGCGGGGCATCTTCTCGCCCTCGGCGGTGTCGAGGACGAAGAGGAAGAGGTCGACCAGTACCGGGCTGAAGGTCAGCGTGAGGTTGTCGCCGCCGGACTCGAACAGCAGGGTGTCGACGTCCGGGAAGCGTTCCAGGAGTTCGGCACCCGCCGCGAGGTTCATCGTCGGGTCGTCCCGGACGGCGGTGTGCGGGCAGGCACCGGTCTCCACACCGACCACCCGTTCGGGGTCCAGCATCCCGGCCAGGGTGCGGCGTACGTGCTGGGCGTCCTCCTGGGTGTAGATGTCGTTGGTGATGACGGCGGGGCGGTGGCCGCCCGCGATCAGCACCGGGACGAGCGCCTCGATCAGCGCCGTCTTCCCGGAGCCCACCGGGCCGCCGATGCCCACACGGAGCACGTTCTCGGTCAACTTTCCTCCTCTGGTGCGAAATGACGTACGAAAAAGGCGGGTTCAGCTCGCGAACAGTCGGGCCTCGGCCCGCTCGTGCCGTCCGGACATCGCGTCGGCGACCGGCACGCAGCCGCCCAGGTCGGCCAACTCCCTTTCCAGTGCCGCCGATACGACCTCACGGATGACCGGCGCGGCCGCCCGCAGCACCACCTGCGCCCTGCGGTGGTCGGTCAGCCGCAGGCGCAGGGCCGCGCCGACGAAGCTGGTGCAGAACGCGAACAGGTCGCCGGTGACGGCCTGTTCGACGGGGACGGCGGCCGAGGCGTAGGCCACCCCGGCGGCGACCGCCTGACAGCCGGGGGCGCGCTTGTCCGCGACCAGCGCCGCGTACCGTTCCAGCGGCTCGCCGCCCACCGATTCCCGGGCGATGTCCAGGAGTTGGCGTCCGGTTCGGGTGGCGGCCAGCCGTAGCTCACGGTTGAGCTTGGTAGCGTGCAGCCGTTGGTCGGTCTCGGCGAGCAGCTCCCAGTCGCCCGCCGTGGCGGCCCGGTGGGCGAGGGCGAGCGCGGTGGCGTCGGACGGTCCGACGCCGTGGCGCAGCAGGTCGGCGAGCAGGTCGGGCACAGCGTCGGGGGTGACCGTCTTGGCCTGGGCGTAGCCCTCCAGGCCGTGCGAGAGGGTGTAGAAGCCGCTGGGGAAGGCGGAGTCGGTCAGCTGGAGGCAGACCAGCAGGGCGTCCAGCCGCTCCTCGGAGACTGCGCTCACGCCGGAGGTCCCGCTCGCGCGAGGAGTCCCGCTCGCGCCGGAAGTCCCGCTACCGCCGGAAGTCCCGCTCACGCGAGGTAGAACAGGTGGTTGAGCGGCAGTTCGCGGGCCGGTTCGATGGTCGCGGGCTCGCCGTCCAGGGTGACCTTGTACGTCTCCGGGTCGACCACGATCTTCGGCAGCGCGTCGTTGCGCACCATGTGCTGCTTGCCGATCGACCGGCAGCGCCGCACCGGCAGGACCCGGCTGTCCAGCCCGAGTCGGGCGGGGACGCCGAGGTCCACCGCGGCCTGCGACATGAAGGAGACCCGGGTGGCCTGCCTGGCCCGACCCGACGCGCCGAACATCGGCCGGTAGTAGACCGGTTGCGGGGTGGGCAGCGAGGCGTTCGGGTCACCCATCAGCGCCCAGTTGATCATCCCGCCCTTGATCACCATCTTGGGCTTGGCGGCGAAGGAGTTGATCGGCCACAGCACGATGTCGGCGAGCTTGCCGGGCTCCAGTGAGCCGATGTGGTCGGCGGTGCCGGAGGCGAGGGCCGGGTTGATGGTGAGCTTGGCGAGGTAGCGCAGTACCCGGACGTTGTCGTGGCGTTCGCTGTCGCCGGCCAGTTTGCCGCGCTGGTCCTTGCAGTGGTGGGCGGTCTGGAAGGCGCGGGTGAAGGACTCGCCGATCCGGCCCATCGCCTGCGAGTCGGAGGAGAAGATCGAGATGACGCCCTCGTCGTGCAGGACGGTCTCGGCGGCGATGGTCTCGGCGCGCACCCGGGAGTCGGCGAAGGAGACGTCCTCGGGGATGTCGTGGCTGAGGTGGTGGCAGACCATCACCATGTCGAGCAGTTCGTCGACCGAGTTGACGGTGTAGGGCAGCGTCGGGTTGGTGGAGGACGGCAGGACGTTGGGCTCGCCGGCGATCCGCATGATGTCGGGGGCGTGGCCGCCGCCCGCGCCCTCGGTGTGGAAGGTGTGGATGGTGCGGCCGTCGATCGCGGACAGGGTGTCCTCGAAGTAGCCGGACTCGTTGAGGGTGTCCGTGTGGATGGCCACCTGGACGTCGTACTCGTCGGCGACGCTCAGCGCGGTGTCGATCGCGGCCGGGGTGCTGCCCCAGTCCTCGTGCACCTTGAGGCCGCACACGCCCGCCTCGACCTGCTCGCGCAGCGCTCCGGGCAGCGAACCGTTGCCCTTGCCGAGCAGCCCCACATTGACCGGCAGGTCCTCGACGGCCTGGTACATCCGGCCGATGTTCCACGGGCCGGGGGTGCAGGTGGTGCCCTTGGTGCCGTCGGACGGGCCGGTGCCGCCGCCGATGAGGGTGGTGATGCCGTTGCTGAGCGCCTCCTGCACCTGCTGCGGGGAGATGAAGTGGATGTGGGTGTCGATGCCGCCGGCGGTGGCGATCAGGTGCTCGCCGGAGATCACCTCGGTGCCCGGGCCGATCACCAGCTCGGGGTGCACGCCGCTCTGGGTGTGCGGGTTGCCGGCCTTGCCGACGGCGGTGATGAAGCCGTCCTTGACGCCGATGTCGCCCTTGACGACGCCGAGCAGCGGGTCCATGACGACGACGTTGGTGATGACCAGGTCGAGCGCGCCCTGGACGGAGGTCGCGGCCGGGTCCTGCGCCATGCCGTCGCGGATGCCCTTGCCGCCGCCGTAGACGGCCTCGTCGCCGTAGTGGCCCTGGTTGAAGTCCTGTTCGACCTCGACCACCAGATTGGTGTCGGCGAGGTGGAAGCGGTCGCCGACGGTGGGGCCGAACAGGTCGGTGTACTGCTTGCGGGAGAGGATGGCCATCAGCGGGCACCTTCCTGGCGGGTCTCCCTGGGGAAGTCCCGGGGCCGGCCTTCCTTGTGGTCGAGGTTGGTGCCCTTGAAGCCGAGGGCGATCGCCCGGTCGATGGCGCGGGCTCGGGTGGCGGGCGCGGTGATGCCGCCGTCCACCAGGTTGCTGAAGCCGACCAGGCGGCGGTGGCCGCCGAACTCGGCGAGCGTGACGTCCTTGGTGTCCCCGGGCTCGAAGCGGACGGCGGTGCCGGCCGGGATGTCCAGGCGCTTGCCGAAGGCGGCGTTGCGGTCGAAGTCGAGGGCGCGGTTGGCCTCGAAGAAGTGGTAGTGGGAACCGATCTGGATCGCCCGGTCACCGGTGTTGCTGACCGTGACGGTGGCCTTGGCGCGGCCGGCGTTGATCTCCACCGGGTCGTCGCCGTACAGGTATGCGGCGCCACCGGACATGGCTGGCCTTCCTCTCTGCCGGTTCAGTGGGGGGTGTGCGCGTGGGGGCGTACGTGGGGGTGCGCGGGGGGCTGGTGGTGAACGTGTTGTGCTTCGCCCGGCCCGTGGCTGTGCGCATGTGCTTCGCCCGGCCCGTGGCTGTGCGCGTAGCCGTGCCCGTGCTCCGCATCGAGGCCGGCCAGGATGCCGTCCTCCCCGTGCCCGAGGAGGTGCAGTGCCGCCGCGGTCCGGGCCGCGACCACGCCGGCGATCGCCGACGGCCGCAGCAGCGGACCGCCGTCGCGCACGTCGAGGGGCGCGCCGGGGGACGTGCCGCCCCGCAAGCCTTCCCGCGCCTCCGCCCGCGCGCCGTCCCGCGATGTGCGCAGGGCCGGGCCGAAGGAGGCCGGAACGGCCGTCACCTCGCGGGCGCCGAGCAGGCGGCAACGTTCGGCGCCCTCGGCCGGGTCGGGGTCGCCGCCGTCGAAGGCGACTTCCACCCAGCGGTGCCGCCCGTACTGGCGGACCAGCCGGGCGATCCGGAACAGCTCGGCGTCCTCGAAGGGGCCGGCCGCCGGGGCGGTGACCAGCACGGCGCCGTCGGGGGCTGTGGCGGCGGCGGCGCGCAGCCAGCCGACGAGGTGCTCGGTGGCGCCGAAGGGCGCGGTCAGGGCGAGCCGGCCGCGGCCGTCCCCGGCGGCGAGCCGGCGCAGCGCCCGGGCGGTGTCGGCCACGAGTCGGGGGTCGCGGCCGAGCGTCATCGGTACGACGCACACCGGCCGCTCGGTCGCGGCGAGCGCCGACCGTACGGCCTCGGCGAGCGGCCGGCCGGCGGGGGCGACGGCGTGGACGGTGGCGTGACTGGGGGCGTGGACGGCGGGCTCGTGCGCCGTCAGGGTGGCCAGGTCGCGTCCGCCGTCGCTCTCGTGTCCGCCGGCCAGCACGACGGTGGCGGGCTGCGGTCGTGCCATGTCTCAGGCACCCACCGGGTCGTGGCAGGAGACGAGCTTGGTGCCGTCGAGGAACGCGGCCTCGACCTGGAGCAGCGGCAGCATCTCGCGCACGCCGGGCATGACGTCCGCGTTACCGACGGCCTGCTTGCCGATCTCCATGCACTCGGCGACGGTGCGGCCGTCCCGGGCGCCTTCCATGATGGCCTCGCTGATCAGCGCGCAGGCTTCGCTGTAGTTCAGTTTGACGCCGCGGTCCCGGCGTTTGCGGGCCAGATCGGCGACGACGTAGATGTACAGCTTGTCCATCTCTCGCGGCGAGAGATTCACGGGAATCACTCTTCCTTTCCGAGGATCCGATGAAATGCAAGGAGTTGGACGGGAAATCAGACCCGGCGCAGACGGGGAACGGCCGGCACGGCCGCCAGGAACAGCATCGTGGTCAGCACGAACGGCCAGGTGAAGGCGTGGCCGCCGAAGGGCGCGGAGATCGCGGAGATCGCCGGCGTCAGGACGGTGGCGGCGGCCGCGCCGAGCAGGGCGTAGCCCGCGCTCCAGCCGCTCGGGGCGACGAACACCCCGCACAGCGCCAGTGCCACCAGCACCCCGCTGTAGCCGAGCAGCCCCTGCCCGACGGCTTCGGCGGGCGCGCCGAACGCCCAGGCGGTGAGCAGTCCGGTGGCGCTGCCCGCGCAGGCCATCAGGCCCGCGAGGTGGCTCGCCGCGAACAGGCCGGCCAGGAACAGCAGGCCGACGTACCACTGGGGCATGAGGAAGATCTGACCGATGTTCGCGAAGAAGCCGCGCCAGAGCTGGTCCCAGCTCAGTCCGGTCTCGCCGGCGGCCACCACGGACAGGGCGGCGGGTGCCTCCGCGCCGCGCCACAGCCGCCGGAAGCCGGGGGCGGCAACCGTGACGGCCGTCGCGACCAGGCAGAACGGCGCGGTCAGCGCCGGGAGCCGCCACGTCTCCAGGACCACCCCGAGCCCCGCCGTGACCACCACGGCGACGGCCGACCCGAGCACCGCCACCGCGACCGTGGCCGGATGCCCGGCCCCGAGGAAGACCGCGCAACCGAGCGCCACCAGGCACCCGTTGTACCCGTGCAGCCCGGCCTCCACGGCGCGCCGGTCGAGCCCCAGCCCGTGCGCGACGGCGGTGGAGACGGCGCTGCCGAGCAGACCGTAGAGGCCGTACCGCGGGTCGGCCGCGAACAGCGCGGCCAGGAAGAGGAGTCCGCACATGACGGACGGCATGAAATCGACCTGTGCGACGCCGCGCAGGACTTCGGCGACCAACCTGACGGATATCGGACGAGCCGCCGCGGCCGTGCTCTCCCCACCCTTTTGCTGACCCATGCTTCGCACCAATTTCCGGTACGGCCGGTGGGTTTGGAGGCAACCCCCGGCGATTCCTCCGGAACCGTACTCCTACGGATTGAGGAGTTGAATGCATACGGGGAGCTACGTCAAATCGACGAAGGGTGACCGCGAGGCCACTGAGCTGCAACATTCTGTTGAAATCGGCGCGCGTCGGGATCGTTGAAGAGAGAAATTCTTTGCGAAGTTTTACTTACCCGCACCCAAGTGCCGGACCAGGAACCGCTCCGAGGCCGCCACCTCGAAGTCCGGCACCTCCAGGTGGCCGCCGGGGTTGGCGTGCAGCGTCTTCTCCCGCGAACCGAACGCGCCGAACAATGCCAGCGCCCCGTCGCGCGGAACCAGCTCGTCGTCCCACTGCAGGACGAACTCCAACGGCACGCCCACCCGCGCCGCCGCCTCCGCCTGCGCCGCGTGCCCCGCCAGCCCGAACACCGCTGCGACGATGCGCGGTTCGGCCGCCGCGAGCGGAATGCCGACCGCACTCCCCAACGACAGCCCCCAGAACCCGACCGGGCCGAGGCCCTCCCCCACCGTGCCGAGCGCATCCAGCACGGCCACCCACTCCGGCACCGCCCGCTCCGCGAGCGCCGCCGTGTACCGCGCCACCCACGCGCTGATCGGCCGCCGGGCCGCCAGCAACTCCCCGATCTCCGTCACGAACCGCTCGTCCTGCGCGGTGCGCGGCCGCTCCCCGTGCCCCGGCGCGTCCAGTGACACCGCCGCGAAGCCGTACCGCGCGACACACCTCCGGGCCCGCTCCGCCACCGCCAGCTTGTCGCCGCCACCCCCGTGCCCGAGCAGCACCAGCGGCCGCCCGTCGAGCGGCCGCCCGTCCGGCCACCAGAGCACGCCGGGCACGCCGGGCACGCCGTCGAGGGTGAAGCCGCGCTGCGTGACGCCGTCCGAGCTGATCTCCGAGGTGAAATGCACCCAGCCATGATGGCGCCCGACACACGTTCGAGTCGCGGGTTTCCCCGCCCTGGCCGATTGTCGCCCCCGCCCTCGGGCGGCGGGGGCGGGCCGGGCCCTGGCTGCCGGACCGGTCCCGCTGTCAGACCGGTCCGGCAGAGTGCCGATCATGTTCAACGGACTGCACGACATCGACTGGGCGCGGCTGTCGCACGCCTACGGGAGCGCCGAGGAGGTGCCGGACCTGCTGGCGGCCCTGGCCTCGCCGGACGAGCAGGAGCGGGCCGACGCGCTCGACCACTACTACAGCGCCGTCCTCCACCAGGGCAGCATCTACTCTGCCACCACGGCCACCTTGCCGTTCCTGATCGAGCTGGTAAGCGACCCCGCGGTGCCCGGGCGGGCCGCGATCGTCGAGCTGCTGGTGAGCATCGGCCGCGAGGCGGCGGACTACGAGGCGTACGGGTTCGCCGGTGGGGACGTTTCCGACTCGCTGGCCCTCCTGCGCCGGCGCGCGGACGTGTTCGTGCGGTTCGCCTCGGACGACGACGCCGACCGGTTGCTGCGGCAGGCCGCCATCCCCGCGCTCGGGCTGCTCGTCGACGACGTACCGCGCGCGGTGGCGGTGCTGCGCGAGCGGCTGCCCGCCGAACCCGGGGTGGTCGAACGGCTGCTGCTGGTCGAGGCGATGGCCACGCTGGTCCTGCGCCGCCCCGAGGCGGTGGGCGAGGCGACGGCGTGGCTCACCGCCCTGGCCGACGACGAGGCCCTGGACACCACCACCCGGCTCGCCGCCCTCGTCCACCGCACCCGCTGCGCGACGGAGCCGGGCGGGGGCGAGGTCACGGCCGCGATCGGGCTGCTGCGGCGGGAGGCGGCACCGGCCGACGGCTGGTGGGCCTCGCCCCGGCCCGTCCAGGAGAAGCCGCCGATCGAGCCAGGCAGCGCTCCGGGGTACGTCATCGCCGCATTCGAGGAGTTGGAGCGCCACTCGGTGGTCCACTCGCCGACCACCCGGCTGCTGCGCACCTTCCACCAGGTGCTGGACGCCCGGGTGGTCGACCGCACCGCGCTGCTCGCGGAGCAGCTGCGCAGCCCGGATCCCGGCGCCCGCCTCGACGCCCTGCGGATGACCGCCGAGCTCGTCACGTCCTGGCGGGGCGACCACGGTTCGCTCATCGGCATGGTCGCCGAGCGGCTGGCCGACCCGCATCCCGAGGTGGTTGCCGAGGCCGCGGCCGTCCTCGGCACCTGCCACGCCGTCGCCGACCCCGCCCGCGAGGCCCTCGCCGCCCTCGTCGCGGCCCAGCGCGCGGAGTTCGGGCCCGAGGTGTGGTCCTCGCCCCAGCCGCACCGGCGCCGGGCCCACCAGGAGGCGGTACTGGCGCTGGCCCACCTCGGCGACGAACGGGCCCGGCCGGGACTGCTGACGGCGCTGGACAGCGGAGCCGACGCCTGGCGGGCGGTCGGTGTCGCGCGCCATCTCCCCTCCGCTGCAGGGACCTTGGCGCCACGCCTGGCCAAGATGCTGCGGGGCTTCGACCTGGCTACGCAGTGGAGCGACACGGAGGTGGGATCGGTCCTCGCCGCCCTCGGGGCGCTCGGGGACACGGCGGCGCTGCCGGCCATCACGGAGGTGCTCGACGCGGCGGTGCGGGAGAAACAGTGGCGTACCGCGTCCACCGCGCTGCAGAACCTGCGGCGCTTCGGCCCGGCGGCCGCAGGTGCGGGTACGGGTGCGGGTGCCGACTCGGGCTGGGGCTCGGGCACGTTGGCGCGGATCCGGGCGCTGACGACGGCCGCCGAGGCGGATCCGAGCGTGGTGGCCGCCGCCCTCGCCGCGCTGTGGGCGGTCGGAGGCGATCCGGCGGAGGTCCTGCCGCTGCTGCTTCCCGCGCTCGACGCCACCGGCCCCTTCCAGGTGAACGAGGCCGCCGACGTCCTCGGCGGGATCGGTCCCGCCGCGGCGGCCGCCCTGCCCCGGCTGCGCGCGTTGCTGGCCGACGACTACGACTGGGTGCGCGTCCACTGCGCCGCCGCGCTGTGGGAGATCGGCGGCGAGCCCGAGGCCCCGGCCGTCCTCGGCGCGCTGCTCCCGGCCTGGGAGAGGAACTCCGCGACCGGCGGCCACGTCGCCGCCTGCCTGGAGCGGATGGGTGCCGCCGCCGCGCCGGCCCTCCCGCTGCTGCGGGCGCAGCTCGAACTGCCGCGCCGGGGCGGCCGGTTCGGGACGATCGAGGAGGACGAGAAGCTGCAACGCCAGTGCCGCGCACTCCTCGCCCGCCTCGACGCGGCCGGCGTGACGTCAGCCGGTGTAACACCGGCCGGTCTGCCGGTGTGACACCGGCCGGCGGCCGGCGTGCAGGCATGACGTCGGCCGGGCGGCGCCACTCTCCGGGGCGCTGAAACGGGCGCGAAGCAGGGAGCGGAAAGTCGGCCGATCCGACGTCCCGCTCCTCCGCCGTGGCCCGGCAACCGGGCCGCTACCGCGCGTCCGCGGCCTCCCGCAGGAAGTCCAGCACCAGGGCGGTCGTCTCCTCCGGCCGCTCCAGGCTCGGCAGGTGGCCGGACCAGGACAGTTCGAGGTGGCGGGCGTTCGGGAGCAAGCCGGGGAGGGCGGCGGCGATCTCGCGGAAGTCCGGCACGTCGTGGGCGCCGCCGACGGCCAGGGTGGGGGCCTTGATCAGGGAGAGGTCGACGTCTTCCCGGTCCGGGCCGGTCGTCGCCTCCGCCTGCACGTCGAAGGCGTGCCGCTGCATCCGCCGGACGTTCGCGCGGACCGTCTCGTCCGCCTCCGGCCCCAGCCAGGTCTCGACGTTCAGCTCGACGGCCCCGTCGATGTCCCCGGCCTCGATCAGCTCGTCCTCGCGGCCCCCGAAGGCACGCAGCGTCTCGCTGGGCTGGTGCCCGGGCATGCCCGGGGCCAGCAGCACCAGCGCCGTCACCGCGTCCGGGCGCAGCGCGGCCGCCGTCAGGGCGATCCGGCCGCCGTGCGAGGAGCCGACCAGCGCCGCGGACTCGATGCCCAGGTGGTCCAGCAGGGCCAGGACGTCCCCGGCGTCGCTGTAGGGGCCGTCCGCGAGCGGCGAGTCACCGAAGCCCCGGAAGTCGCACCGCACCGCCCGGTACCCGGCGTCGACCAGCCGCTGCCACTGCGCGTCCCACATCCGCCGGTCGCATACCGAGGAGTGCAGCAGCACCACGGCGGGCCCGCTGCCTGATACGTCATGAGAAAGGATCATCGGCTGGATGGTAGCGACCCGACCCACGGATTCCCAAGCGGATTTACGCGCGGCCATCAGGCCTCCTGCCAGGCCTTTTGCCCCGCCTTGTGCCCCGCCTCCTGCCCGGCCTCCCGCCAGGCCTTCGGTCAGGCCGCCTCCCGCGCCGGCCCCAGCCCCCTCCGCACCTCGCGTCGATCCCCGGCGGCCCTTCCGGCCGTGGCTCTGAAGGAGGGCCCGCACGGGAGTAAGCGCTTCCGGCCGCCCACGGGCTCTGGGTGGGTGAGGAGGTGCTCATGGGAGACGCGAAGAGCGGGCCGAACGACGAGTTCCAGGCGTTCATCGTCGCGGTCTGGCCGCGCCTGGTACGGACGGCGTACCTGCTGGCCGGCGAGCAGTACGCGGCGGAGGACCTGGTGCAGTCCGCGGCGGAGAAGGCCTGCGCGGCCTGGCCGAAGGTGCGGCGGGCGGACGATCCGTACGCCTACGTGCGGCGGATCCTGGTCAACCAGCACGCCCGCCGGTGGCGGCGCCGGCTGCCGGAGCTGCTGGTGGACGCGGTGCCGGACGCGGCCGGACCGGAGGACGGGTTCGCCCGGTCCGACCAGCGCGGGGCGCTGCTCACCGCGCTGACGACGCTGCCGCCGCGCCAGCGGGAGGCGGTGGTGCTGCGGCACTGGGAGGACCTGAGCGACAGCCAGACGGCGACGGCCATGGGGTGCTCGGTCGGCGCGGTGCGCAGCCACGCGGCGAAGGGCATCGCGCGGCTGCGGCAGGTCACGGAGCTGGTGGGACTCAAGGACACGACACACATCGGAGGAGCGGTATGAGCGCGGACGTGGACGCCGGCAAGGACCTGTGGATCGGGCTCGGCCTGGCCGAGGCGGCGGCGGAGGCGAAGGTCGGCCCGGCGCCGGTCGCGGACATCGTGGCGGGCGGCCACCGGCGGCGGCACCGCCGCCGTACGGTGGTCGGCGCGGTGGCGCTGGCCTCGGTGGCGGCCCTGACGGGCGGGGTGCTGGCGCAGTTGCACCCCGGTCCGGCGGCCACCCAGCATGTCGCCCCCGCCGGGATCGGAGTCCCCGCCGGCACCGGAGCTGTCGGGACCGGAGCCGCCGGAACCGGAGCCGCCGGCGAGTCCGCCACCGTCCCGACGGCCGGAGCCGCCACCCCCGGCGCGCGCGACCCGTTCACCCCGGTCCGGGTCCGGCTCGGGCAGGGTGTCGCCAACGGCAAGACCTGGGAGATCTGGCAGGCGCTCTGGCCGGCGGCGCCGAAGGAGCGGGCGTACGAACAGGCGCTGGCGGTGTGGCAGGAGCGCACGCCCTTCGACTCCACCGTCCCCAAGCCCACTCCGGAGTACGTCGCCCAGTACTGGGACCCCGACTCCGATGTCATCAACACCTACTTCACCGTGGACGGGGTGCGCCTGGGCCACGACGCGGAGGGCAGCACCCCGTCCCCGGGCAAGCTCGACCCGCGCGAGCGGACCGTCCACGGCGGCGGCCTGTTCGGCCGCAGCAGCAAGGACGGCATCGTGCCGCCGGCGGACGTGGTGACGCTCTCCATCGGCCCCGACGTCGGCCGGGTGCTGGTGACCTGGGCGGACGGCACGACCACCGAGCCCCAGCCCGTCACCGTCGGCGACTCCCCGACCCGCCGCATGGTGGTCGCCCGCCCGGGGACGATGCGGGCGACGTCCTGGCAGTTCTTCGACAAGAACGGCAACAAGCTCCCGGACGAGGGCGCCAAGTACCTCACCGAGCCGGCCTCCTGACCTGCTCGGGAGTGGGAAGTCGGCCCCGCCGACTTCCCACTCCGCCCGGGGAACGGTTTCAGCCCACCGCGTCCAGCAGCAGCCTCGCCGCCACCGCGGTGCCGTCCGTGCGGATCTCGCCCGCGACGGCGGCGGCCCGCCGGGTGGTCTCCGGGGTCAGGGCCTGCCGGAGGGCGGCGGCCAGGGAGTCGGCCGTCGGGGTGGGGCCGTCGTGGGCGACGCCGATGCCCAACTCGGCCACCCGCGAAGCCCAGTACGGCTGGTCGACGATCTGCGGGACCAGGACCTGGGGCACACCGGCCCGGGCGGCCGTGGTGGTGGTGCCCGCGCCGCCGTGGTGGACGACGGCCGCGACCCGACGGAACAGCGCCTGCTGGTTGACCTCCCCGACGGCGAAGCAGTCGTCCGCGCCGTCGACCTCGGCCAGCTGGGCCCAGCCGCGTCCCAGCAGCACCCGGCGGCCCTGCGCGCGGACGGCCTCGACCGCCGCCCGGGCCGCGCCCGGCGCGTCGCGCAGCGGCATGCTGCCGAAGCCGACGTACACCGGTGCCTCGCCGGCCGCCAGGAAGGCCTCCAGGTCGGCGGGCAGCGGGCGCTCGTCCGGCAGGATCCACGGGCCGGTCTGTTCCACCTCGAGGTCGGCCGGGAGCCGCCACGGGTCGAGCGTCGGATCGGTGGCCAGCCACGGGCGGTCGGTGAGGACGTGGTCGCGGACGTTCTCGACCACCGGCAGCCCGACGGCCGCCCGGTGGTCGTTGACCGGCCCGCCGAACAGCGCGTTCATGGCCCCGATGTTGAGCTCCCACAGCTCCCGGTGGTCGGTCACCTCCGCCGGGTACGGCTGCATCGGGTACTCGAACGGCCGGTGGTGCGGGGAGGGCAGGACGGTCGGCTGCAGCGCGAGGTACGCGAAGCGCGCGCCCAGCTTCTCGGCTGCCGCCTGCGCCCCGGCCACGGCCGGGAACAGCCCGGTCGCCACCACCGCGCCGCCCGGCTCGGCCGCCCCGAGCACCGCCTCGTAGAACTGCTGGACCAGCGCGGCCGCCCGCTTCGGCAGGTCCGACGGCGCCGGCGGCGGCCCGCTCACCAGCGAACGCACCGACTGGCCGACCGGCACCAGGTCCACCCCGACCTCGGCCAGCCGCGCCGCGAACTCCTCGTCCGGCGGCGCGCACACCCGCACCTGCACGCCAAGCTCCTGCAGCCGCAGCGCCAACCCGGCCAGCGGCTCGACATCCCCGCGCGACCCGTACGCCGACAACACCACTCGCACTCGTGACTCTCCCGTTTTCGCCGGTCCTTGGGCTTGAGTTGGTGATTCTGCGGCATGACGGGGGCCTTGCGGCAAGGCCCCCGTGGCTCTATATCTTGAGAGTGGCGAGGAGTGAGTTCACCTCCTCTGCTTCCCTCACCTCGTCCTCCACTCCCTCGGCCGTTCGACCCTTCCGCCTTTCGCTCTGTCAGACTCTGTCCATGCGAACGATCATCGAGGGCATGGCCGATCAACTGACCACCGTGCCGGGCGTGGTGGGCGTGATGCTCGGGGGCAGCCGGGCGCGGGGCGAGTACAGTGCGGGCTCGGACTGGGATCTCGGGGTGTACTACCGGGGCGACCTCGACCTGGAAGCGCTGCGGGCACTGGCCGGCCCCGGCGTGGAGGTCGCCGGGCCGGGCGGCTGGGGGCCGTGGGTGAACGGCGGCGCGTGGCTGCGGGTCGACGGCGTCGCCGTGGACTGGATCCTGCGGGACCTGGACCGCGTCGAGCAGGTGTGGGCGGACTGCCGCGAGGGCCGCTACGAGGTAGGGGTTCAACCGGGCCATCCGCTCGGATTCTGGTCGCCCTGCTACCCCGGCGAGGTGGCGTGCGGGCAGGTACTCGCCGACCCCGCCGGCGAGTTGACGGCTCTGAAGCGGCAGACAGCACGCTACCCCGAGCCGCTCCGCGAGGCCCTGACGGCGGCCGCCTGGGAGGCCGGGTTCCTTCTCGACGTCGCCGAGAAGGGAGCCGCCCGCGCGGACGCGCTGTACGTCTCGCTCTGCCTGTCCCGGGCGTTCGGCGTCCTGGTGCAGGCCCTGCACGCCCACGACCGCCGCTGGTGCCTCAACGAGAAGGGCGCCCTGGCCGTCGCCGAGCAACTCACCGCCGCACCCGAGGACTTCGGCCGGCGAGTCCGCACCCTCCTCGCAGCACCCGGCGGATCGGCGCACGACCTGACCGCGACGGTCTCCCGGGCACAGGAGCTGACCCGGGAGACTGTCGTGAAGCTCGGACGTTGACCGACCATCAGGCGGAGCGGTCTTCAGGCGAAGCGGCCCTCAGGCGAAGCGGCCCTCAGGCGAAGCGAACGGGCTGCCGTCCGGACGGTGTTCCGGTCGGTTCGGCGTCACGGCGGACGGGGCTCCATGAGTCCCTCTCATGACCCCGACCTATGAGTTCCTCGCATGACCCCGACCCATGAGCCCCGCTCATGACCCCGACCCATGAGCCCCCCTCATGACCTTCCCGGTAGCGCCGCCGGCGGCGGCCCGGCCCGCCGCGCTCAGCACCGCCCGTACGCCGGCTGTGAGGACGGAGGTGTCCCGTCCGGCGCCCCAGACGACCCGGCCTCCGATCCGCGCCTCGACGTAGGCGACCGCTTCGGGCCCGGAGCCCACCGCGTGTTCGCTGAAGGAGAGGATCTCTGCCCCGACCGCGTCCGCGACGGCGTCCAGCGGTCCGACGCCGGTGCCGCGCCGTCCGTCGACCTCGGCCCAGTCGTCACCCACCTGCCAGGCCCATGAGGAACTCTCATCGAGGTACTCCGCCCGGAACAGCCGGTACAGCTCCTCGCCCGTCACTTCCCTGCCGCTGTCGTCGGTCGCCTGCTGTACGGTCCGCGCGAACTCGATCTGCAGTCGTCGGGGCAGCTCGAGCCCTTCGCCGGCGCGCAGCAGATAGGCGATGCCGCCCTTGCCGGACTGGCTGTTGACGCGGATCACCGCCTCGTAGTCGCGGCCCAGGTCGGCCGGATCGATCGGCAGGTAGGGCACCGACCAGGGTGCCTCCCGTTCGGGGACGCCCAGTTCGGCGGCGGTTTTGGCGTGTTGCACGAACCCCTTCTTGATGGCGTCCTGGTGGGTGCCGGAGAAGGCGGTGTGCACCAGGTCGCCGGCGTACGGGTGTCGTTCGTGGACGGGCAGCCGGTTGCAGTGTTCGACGGTGCGCCGGATCTCGTCGATGTCGGACAGGTCGAGCATCGGGTCGACGCCCTGGGTGTGCAGGTTGAGTGCCAGGGTGACCAGGTCGACGTTCCCGGTGCGCTCGCCGTTGCCGAACAGGCAGCCTTCGATCCGCTGTGCGCCGGCCAGCACCGCGAGTTCGGCGCAGGCGACGCCCGTGCCCCGGTCGTTGTGCGGGTGGACGGAGAGGATCACCGCGTCGCGCCGTTCCAGGTGCCGGTCCATGTACTCGATCTGGTCGGCGTAGACGTTGGGTGTGGCGATCTCGACGGTCGCCGGCAGGTTGTGGATGACCGGACGGTCGGGACTCGCGTCCCACAGCCGGGTCAGCCCGTTGCACACCTCCAGCACGTAGTCGGGTTCGGTCAGGTTGAACACCTCGGGCGAGAACTGGAACCGCAGGCCGTCCCGGCCCTCCCCGAGCCGGGCCATGTGGGTGGCGGCTTCGGTGATGAGCGCCCGCAGCTCCGCCCGTTCCTTGCCGAGGACGACGTCCCGCCACAGCGGCGCGGTCGCGGTGTAGAGGTGGACGACGACGTGCGGCAGGCCGGCGACGGCCTCGAAGGTGCGCTCGATCAGGTCCGCCCGGGCGGCGGTGAAGACGACGACCGTGACGTCTTCGGGGACGGCGCCGGGGGTGGTGGCGAGTTGGCGGACGAAGTCGAAGTCGGCGCGGCTGGCGGAGGGGTAGCCGACTTCGATCTCCTTGAAGCCCATGGCCAGGAAGAGGTCGAACATCCGTTGCTTGCGCGTCGGGTCCATCGGTTCGGCGAGGGCCTGGTTGCCGTCCCGCAGGTCGACGGGCACCCACAGCGGCGCCCGCTCGATGCGCCGGCCGGGCCAGCGCCGCATCAGGGCGGGGACGTGGACCCGGTCGTGGGCGGGGCGGTAGCGGTGGGAGGGCATGGCGCCGCCGCGTTGCGGGTTCCAGGCGGGGGTGCCGGCCGGGACGGGCCCGGCGGGGGCGTGCAGGGTCGGGAAGATCATGCGAGTTCCTCATGACGCATACCGGTGACCGGCAGGTCGGCGCCCCGCAGCGGGGTGCCGGTCCGGTCACGCCCCGCTGCGGCCACCAAGAAGAAGGCCCCCCACGGGGAGGATCCACGGCTGCATGTTGGGTAGAGTACCCACGACACAAGTCCTCAGACAACCTGACAGGTGAGCCCGATGATCCCGCTCCGCCCCTCCCCCCTCGCCGAGCAGGCCGCCGCGCGGATCGAGGAGCAGATCCGGTCCGGCCAGTGGCCGGTGGGCGGGAAGCTGCCGGGCGAGGTCGCACTGGCCAAGGAGCTGGGTGTCGGCCGCTCGACGATCCGGGAGGCGCTGCGCACGCTCGCCGCGGCCGGAATGGTGCAGAGCCGCCAGGGCTCCGGGGTGTTCGTCACCGCCGACCGCCCCGCCGAGGACTGGCCTGCCCGGCTGCGCCGCGCCGAACTGGCGCACGTCTACGAGGTGCGGACGATGGTCGAGGTGCAGGCCGCCCGCCTCGCGGCCACCCGGCGCACGGAGGCGGACCTCGCCGCCCTCGACGCCGCACTGGCGGCCCGCCGCGCGGCGGGCGGGGCCGACGACACCGCCTTCGTGGACGCCGACATCGCCCTGCACACCGCCCTCGTGACCGCTGCCCACAATCCCGTCCTGGACGACCTCTTCGCCCAGTTCGCCCCGGTTCTGCGGGAGCAACTGGTCACCCTGGTCGGCCTGTTCGACCTCCGGACCGAGGACCCGAACCAGGGCTACGACTCGCACGCCGCTCTCGTCCGCGCCGTTCACGACGGCGACCCGGAGGCCGCCGGTCGGGTCCTGGCGGCCGAGCTGGAGGCCACCCGCTCCCGCCTCCTTGCGGACTGAGCCTTCCGACGGACCGCGAAGCCGGCGAACGTGCCCGGTGAACCCGCCGAGGCCCGGTCCCGTTGAGTCCGGTGGAGCACCCGTCACGGGCGCTCCCGATACGGCGTCACACAGTTTTCACACGGTGGCCACCCGCCGGCCGCGCGACGCGTTGACACTGTGTCAAGCGAGTCCGAAACGGCCTGCTCCGTATGCATACAGTCAACGACTGAATGACATTGTGTCCCATGTGTGTGCAAGCACAGCCCAGGTGGCGAACAGGCTTTCACTCCAATCACACGGTATGACTAGTATCGCTTCGTCAAAAACCCGTGCCCGGACGGCCCGGCCCCTTACCGGCCGGCCGCCAGCCCCAAGGAGTCTGCTCTGCGCGCGCGTGCGAATCGGCGGCCCCCGACGCCGAAGGGCCCCCGCAGGCGTCCACGCCTGTCCCTGCGGACGGCGCTGCTCGTCCTGGCCGTCGTCCCCAGCATCGCCCTCGTCGTCCTCTGGGCGGTCACCAGCGGCGAGACCGTCTTCGACTTCCAGCGGCAGGCCGCCCAGGGCCTCCTGGCCCAGAAGGCCGGCCAGCCGTCGAACATCGTCTACTACAACCTCCAGGAGGAGCGCCGGCTCAGCGCCGAGGCACTCGCCCGGCCCGGCGCCAACACCGACCAGCTACGCCGCCAGCGGCAGTCGACCGACGACGCGGTGCGCCAGTTCCAGGCCCTGTCCGGCGAGACCGCCGACAGCGCGCCCGGGGAGGTGCGCAGCGCCGTCGCCGAGGCCCGCCAGGCCATGGGCAAGCTGGCCGAGCAGCGCGCCGCCGTGGACCGCGGATCGGTCGACCAGCAGACCGTCTACGCCTACTACACCGACCTGATCGCGGTGGACCTGCGGCTGTTCACCGCGCTCAGCCACGTGGACACCGGCGAGGTCACCTGGATCTCCAAGACCCTGGTCAACGCCTTCTGGGCGAAGGAGATGCTGGCCCGCGAAGACGCCGTCCTGGCCCGCGGCTGGCCCACCGGCCGGCTGAGCACCGCCGACTACCAGGCCGTCCAACAGGCCATCGGCGCGCAGGACCACCTGCTCACCGTGCAGGTCCTCCCGTACATCCCGGACGGCGAGGCCCCCGCCTGGCACGACCTGATGAACAGCCCGGCCTGGCAGGCCAAGGCCGCCGTCGAACAGCAGCTGACCAAGCCCACCGCCGCCGACGCGGCCGGCACCGTCAAGCTGCCCGCCGGCCAGGACCAGTGGCGCCAGGCCCTCGACCAGCTCAACCCCCCGCTGGTCAAGGCGATCGAGACCCGCACCAGCGGCATCGTCGAGGTCGGCAAGGGCACCATCCTGAGCCTGCTGACCCGGGTCGTGCTGACCACCGTCATCGGACTGATCACGGTCGTCGCGGTGGTCATCGCCTCCTGGCGGATCAGCCGCTCGCTGCGCCGCCGCATCAAGGAACTGCACACCCAGGCCGAGGAGATGCGGCGCACCCTGCCCGAGGTGGTCGAGCGCCTCGGGCGCGGCGAGCAGGTGGACGTCGAGGCCGAGACCCGCACCATCACCGCCGGCCCGCACGGCAACGGCACCGACGAGCTGGCCCGCCTCGGCCTGGCCCTCAACCTGGCCCGCGCCTCCGCCCTGGAGGCCGCCGTCGGCCAGGCCGAGCAGCACCGCGGCTTCGAACGGCTGCTGCAGCGCATCGCCCGCCGCACCCAGCTGCTGATCGGCCGCCAGCTGCGCAAGCTGGACGAGCTGGAGCGCAAGCACGAGGACCCGGAGGTCCTGGAGGGCCTGTTCGACCTCGACCACCTCACCGCCCGTCTGCGCCGCTACGAGGAGAACCTCGTGATCATGGCCGGCGGCCAGCCGCAGCGGCGCTGGCGCAAGCCCGTCCCGCTGCTGGACGTGCTGCGCGCCGCGCAGGGCGAGGTGCAGGACTACCGCCGGATCATGCTCGACGTCGAGGGCCACCCGTGGCTGTCCGAGCGGGCCGTCGGACCGGTCGCGCACGTGCTCGCCGAGCTGATGGAGAACGCCACCACCTTCTCCAAGCCGCCCACGCCGGTCGAGGTCCGGGCCGCCCTGGTCGGCCGCGGGCTCGCGATCGAGATCGAGGACCGCGGCCTGGGCATGGACCCGGCGCAGTACGACGCGGCCAACGAGCTGATGAGCCGTCCGCCGCGCACCGACGTGCTGGCCCGGGCCGACGACATCCGCCTCGGCTTCCACGTGGTCGCCCGCCTCGCCACGCTGCACGGGCTGAAGATCGAGTTCCGCCCGTCGGCCTTCGGCGGTACCCGGGTGGTCGTGCTCGTCCCGGACGAGCTGGTCATCGACGGCGACACCGGGCTGCCGGACGGCTCCCCCGGCGCGCCCGCCGAGCCCATCCCGCTGGTCCGGCGCTCGCGCCGGGCGGTGCGCTCGGCCTCCGACGAGGTGCCCGCCCAAGAACCGGCCGGACCGCCGGTCGCACCGGTGGAGTCCTTCGGACAGGGCCACTTCGTGCCGCAGGCCGCGCCCGTGCCACTGGCGGTGGCGGCGGCTCCCTACCCGGCGGGCCCCTACCAGGCTGCGCCCGAGCAGGAGGTGCCCCACCCGGCAGCCCCCGCGCACGAGGGTCCCGTACCGGCGGATCCGGTCCAGGAGGCACCCGTACAGGAGGCCTTCCCACCGGTGCCGGCGGCCCCCGCCCTGGAGGCGCCGTACCCGTCGGTTCCCGTCCAGGAGCCGTTCCCGCAGGGGCCCTACTCGCAGCCGCCCTTCCAGGAGCAGCCCCTCCCGCAATCCGCCCTCCCGCAGTCCCCGCTCCCGCCCGAGCAGCCGATCGAGCACAGCTCCCCCGGCGACCCCGCGCCCGCGGGGGACACCCCGGCCTACCCGGACATCGCCTACGCCCGGGTCACCGAGGCCGA
Organism: Kitasatospora sp. NPDC051164; assembly: GCF_044455625.1. Lineage (NCBI taxonomy): Bacteria > Bacillati > Actinomycetota > Actinomycetes > Kitasatosporales > Streptomycetaceae > Kitasatospora > Kitasatospora sp. NPDC051164. The sequence goes on from NZ_JBITFB010000001.1 coordinate 473,747, forward strand.
GGCCCCGTACGCCGACGAGCAGTACCGCCCGGCCGACCACTATCGGCTGGCCGAGCGGCGCAGCACCCGCGAGTACCCCACCTCGGTGCCGTACAGCCCGGCCGAGGGCGGGCAGCCGCCGCTGCCGCAGCGCGTGCGGCAGGCCAGCCTGGCCGCCGAGCTGCGGGTGCCGCCGCCGGCCCCGCAGTGGGTCGAGCGCCCCGCCGAGGCCGGATCCGGGGCCGGGTCCCAGGCCGGGACCGAGGTCACCGCCGACGCCGCCGCACCGCCCGCGGGCCCGTTCCAGCGCTCCGACCGCCCGGTGCGGCGCGCGGGTGCGGCAATCGGTGCCTTCCAGCGCCAGTCCCGTGCCGCCCGGGCGCAGGACAGCGGCGAGCACCGGCTGCCCGCGGTCCCCACCCCGGCGGCTCCCCCCGCCCCCGGCGCCCCCGCCGGTCCCCCGGCTCCCGCGCCCGGCCCCTCCCCCTGGGCCCTGCCTGCCGCGGACTCCCGAACCACACGAACGGATGACCAGTGATGAACCGCACGATCGCCACCCACCAGGACCTGGACTGGCTGCTGGACGGACTCGTCGACTCGGTGCCCGGGACCAGGAACGCCGTCCTGCTCTCCGACGACGGTCTCGTGGTGAGCCACTCCCGCACCATCGAGCGGGCCGACGCCGAGCGGCTGGCCGCCGTCGCCACCGGCCAGCAGAGCCTGGCCCGCGGCGTCGGGCAGCTCTTCGACGGCGGGCCGGTGCACCAGGTGATCGTCGAGCTCGCCGAGTGCTGGCTGTTCATCATCGCCGCCGCCCAGGGCACCCACCTGGCCGTGGTCGCCTCCCAGGAGGTGGACGCCGAGGTGATGTCCGTCGCGATGCACACCCTGGTGCAGCAGGTCGGCCAGAAGCTCACCACCCCGGCCCGCAGCGAGAACGCCCCTGGTGCCCCCGCCTCGTTCGACGTGTTCGCCGCCCGGAACCGGGGCTGACCCGGGTGGGCCCGTACGGGAACGACGCCGCGCGGGAGGACCCCCGGCGGCGCGGCGCGGTGCCGCACTGGAGCGAGCTGGAGGAGGACGCGGAGGACGAGGCGGGCAGCATGGTCCGCCCGTACACCATCACCCGCGGCCGCACCGCGCCCGAGCGGGACGACCTCACCCTCATCACCGTGCTCACCACGGTCGAGGAGGAGGCCGCCGTGGCCCTGGCGCGGGGCAGCCGCGCCGGTGCCCGCGGCCTCCAGCCCGAGCACCGTCTGATCCTCGACCGCTGCCGGCGCCCGGCCGCCGTCGCCGAGGTGTCGGCCGGCCTGGACCTCCCGGTCTCGGTCACCAAGATCCTGCTGGGCGACCTGGTCGCCCAGGGCCTGCTGAAGGCCCGGGCGCCGCTCTCGGTGGCCCGGGCCGCCGGGGGCGTGGACCTCGGCCTGCTCACGGCCGTACGCGAAGGACTCCGGAGACTCTGAACATGGCAACCCCCCGCTCCGCCATCGGCGACCCCACCGCCCCCCACTCCGCCACCCACTCCGCCATCGACAGCCCCGCGGCCGCCCCGGCCGCCCCGGCCGCCGTCAAGATCCTCATCGCCGGCGGCTTCGGCGTCGGCAAGACCACCCTGGTCGGCTCGGTCAGCGAGGTCACCCCGCTGCGCACCGAGGAGTACCTGACCCGGGCCAGCGTCGGCGTGGACGACCTGTCCGGCGTCGACCAGAAGGACACCACCACCGTCGCCCTGGACTTCGGCCGGATCACCGTCAGCCCCGAGCTGGTCGTCTACCTGTTCGGCACGCCCGGGCAGGAACGCTTCTGGTTCATGTGGAACGACCTGGTCAACGGCGCCCTCGGCGGGATCGTCATCGCCGACACCCGCAGGTTGGAGACCAGCTTCGCCTCGATCGACTTCTTCGAGAGCCGGGGCATCCCGTTCGTGGTCGCGATCAACTGCTTCCACAACACCAACACCCGTACCCCCGACGAGATCCGGGCCGCGCTCGACCTCGACCCGCAGGTGCCGATGCTGCTCGGCGACGTACGCGAGCGCGCGTTCGGGCGGGACCTGCTGCTCGCCCTGGTCGACCACCTGATGGAACTCGCCGCCGCCTCCCCCGTCGGCTGAACCGTCCTTCCTCCTCCCCCGGCGATACCCGTCATCCCAGCCTCACACGTCGTCCCAGCCTCACCCGTCCCCCGGCTGAACCGCACTTCCCTGGGAGCACCAGCATGACCACACCCCTGCGCGTCCTCGTCCACGGCGGCGGCATCGGCGGCCTCACCCTCGCCACCGCCCTCGCCCAGCGCGGCCACCACGTCGATGTCGCCGAGCTGCACGAGCAGTTGGAGGCGCTCGGCGTCGGCATCATCCAGCCGTCCAACGCCCTGCACGTGATGCGCGAGATCGGCGTCCTGGACGACTGCCTGGCCGCCGGCTTCGAGTGGGAGGTGCTGACCATCTGCGACCCGGCCGGCGCCACCCTCGCCAAGATCCCGCAGCCCCGGATGGGCGACGCCCCGTCCAACAACGGCATACCGCGTCCCGCCCTCGCCCGGGTCCTCGCCGACGCGGCCGCCAAGGCCGGCGCGACCGTCCGCTTCGGCACCACCATCGCCTCGATCTCGGACCACACCAGCGGCGATGGTGACGGCGCAGGCGCAGACGCAGGCGGCGGCGTCGACGTCACCCTCACCGACGGCCACGCCGCCCGCTACGACCTGGTCGTCGGCTTCGACGGCATCGGCTCGCCGCTGCGCAAGCACCTGTACGGCGAGACGTACGCCCCCGAGTACACCGGCTTCGCCAACTGGCGCGTGACGCTGCCGCGTTCCCCCGAGGTGCAGGGCGTGGTGATGTCCGCCGGCAACCTCGAGGCGAAGGCGCTGCTCACCCCGATCAGCGAGGAACTCATGTACCTGGGCTCGGTGTTCGCCGAGGCCGAGGACTTCCGTCCGGACCCGGAGCGCGCCCACGAGCAGCTGCGCGAGCGCCTGGCCGGCTTCGACGGCCCGATCGCCGAGGCGCTGGCGCAGGTCACCGACCCGACCGCCGTGGTCTACTCGCGGATCTCCCAGGTCACCGTCGAGGAGCCGTGGCACGTCGGCCGGATCGTCCTCGCGGGCGACGCCGCCCACGCCTCCACCCCGCACCTGGCCCAGGGCGCCGCGATGGCCGTCGAGGACGCGCTCGTGCTCGCCCAGAGCCTGGACGCCGCCGACACCGTCCCGGCCGCCCTCACCGCCTGGGAGGAGCGCCGCCGCCCGCGCGCCATGTGGGTCCAGGGCCTGTCCCGCGCGATCCTCAAGCAGGAGACCGGCACCCCGACCACCCCGGAGGAGGACGAGCTCCTCAAGGTGGGCATCCCGGGCGCGGCGCACGTCCTCGTCCAGCCGTACTGACGGCTACGCCTGGTCGGCTGCCGGCTGCCGGCAGCCGACCAGGCTCAGCGGAGTGCTTCAGCGCGCCGCTGGGTCTGCCAGCTGCCGATCCGGTGGATGGTGTAGATGATCAGCACCCCGGCGAGCACGTCGAGTGCGGCGGCCACGGTGCCCAGGTACACGGCACGGCGCAGATCGTCCTCCGAGAGCGCGTCCTGCATGACCTGGTACGTGTAGGCCCGCCCCACGTAACCCCCGATCACCCACGCTCCCCACCAGGCGGCGAGCAGCGGACCGGGATTCGACCGCCGGGGCGCGCTGGCCTTCCAGATGTCCGTCACGACCTGGTACGGGATCCACAGGTTCGCCACCGGGGTGATCCAGGAACCGACCGTCCAGCCCCGGGCCCGGCGCTGGCTGCTCGGGCCGCCCAGCGACTCCGCGTTGATCCGCGCCCGCCACAGCCAGGCCAGGAACACCACGCCGGCCGCGACGACCAGTACCAGGCCCTTCCAGAAGGTGAAGAAGCTCGAGAAGTCATCGGCCGCCTGGAGATCCGACTCGGTCGCGTTCCCCGCGAGGGCGTCCTCGACCGCGAGGTAGACGCGCCAGTCGGCCACCGTGAGCAGGACGTCGTACAGCAGCGACAGGAGGATCAGGACCGTCACGGCGACACCCCAGCCGGTCACGGCCCGGCGCTGCCCCGTTCCGCCCCCGCCCGTGCTCTCGAACGTGCTGCCTTGCTGCGGATGGTCCACGTTTCCCCCAGAGTTCGTGTTCACCAGAGTCCGATCAACTGCAGTGCCCGATAGCCGAGCCAGCCCGCCAGGACCACCGCGACCACCAGCCCGAAGCCCGTCTGAGCAGCGATGTGCGTCACGAACCAGGCTCTCAAGACCATCGTCCGCCGACGCGGCCCCGAGGACGCCAGCGCTGTCCCCACCGCACGAGCCACCTCGGCTGCGGGCGTTTCCCTCGCGCCGAGACTCGCTCGCTGGTTCCAGCCCCGCCACCCCTTGAGCCGGAGCCCCACGGGGAACACGCGGGGCGTCCAGGAGTCGTCGAAGACGATGACGGCGGAGATCCAGTGCTCGCCGGTGCCCGACCCTTCCGACGGTACGGGCTCGGGCAGGTACGCGCTCAGCCGGGCGACCAGGTCGGACGGGGCGCCGCCCGGAACCAGCAGGACCAGTTTCTTCGCGGGCTGGGTGGTTCGCGCCTGCTCGACTTCCCACCACAGCCCGTCCCCCTGCCCGAGGCACAGGACGATGAGCTGGGACAGGTCCATCAGCCGCAGCACGGTGGGCTTCCAGTCGTCCAGCGGCAGGTAGAAGCGCGCCGCGCCGAGATGCGGCAGGCGCTCCTCCGGACGGCCCACCGCGATCACGGGGCCGACGGCGCCCAGAGCGCCCGCGAGCTGCTCCTCCCGCGTGTGGAGGTTGATCTCCGCTACGTCGTCGACCTGGGCGGCGCTGTCGTCGTCACCGAAACTGCGCAGGTAGAGGACGGGTTGGCGGCCGCTCAGCAGCAGGGCCCGGGCCGCCGGTCGAGCCGCGTACGGGCGGGTGCGGCGCAAGATCAGGAAGCCTGCCGCCAGGGCCGCCAGACCGCCGAACAGCAGCAGGAACTGCGCCTCCAGCGGCATCTTGTGGCCTTGCTTCTCCGACTCGGTGACCGCGTAGAATCCCCCCCCGAACAGCATCAGTCCCAGGCCGTTGGCCAGCCGGAGCGCCCTGTGCCACGGCTGCCGGCGCGGCACGTACCGGCTGACGATCCGCACGAGCTCCGCCGCCCCCGACCGGCGGCGGTGGCGCAGCCACAGGACCGGCCCGAGCAACACCAGGGCGGGCGCCCCGAACCAGAGTGCCAGGGTCGCGTTCCGGCCCATCTGTTGGCCCATGCCCACGCTGACCAGCAGGTGCAACGCGACGTAGGCCGACAGGACAGTGAGCCCCGTGACCAGTCGGGCGAAATTCCGCAGGCGCGACGACACTTCGGCTCACCCCCAAGCTCTCCCCCGACAGTGTGAGCGGAATGCCCCGAGTCCATACCACGTTTGACTGATCGTCATGCACACGGAGACCGTCTTGTATCCGTACGGGACGGCGGGGCACGACAGCACCCCGGCGGACGGCCTGCACGCCGGTCGAGACCGGGTACTTCCGGTTCGCCCGGCCTGCGGCTCCGGGTGATCGGCTGCTCGCGCTCGATCAGCGGCGCTTCGGACTCACCGGGCACAACGGGTTCGTACGGATCAACCTGCTCAACGAAGCGGCGCTGGACGGGCTGACGGCCCTCGCCCGTTCATCTCCCCGCCGACGGTTCCGCTGACGGCCCCGCCGGTGGCCCCGCCGGTGGCCCCGCCGACGGCCCTGCTGATCTGCCCGCGTCGTGCCCAGACCGCCGCCGAGATGCGGGCCAGGAGGCGGGCGGCCGGATCGGTGCGGTCGGTGCCGGAGGCGAGCGGGCCGGTGTAGCAGACGGCGAGGAGGTACGGCGGGCAGTCCCTGGGGTGAATGAGGCCCACGCTGTGGCGGACGCCGGGGAACCAGCCGTTCTTGAACGCGATCCGGGTGCCCGGGGGGAGGCCGGCGGCGAGGTCCACCCGGAAGTCGTTGTCTTCGAGGAGCGCGAGGAGTTCGGGCTCCCCGGCGAGCGAGTGCAGCAGCCGGACCAGGTCGCGGGCGCTGACCCGGTTGTGCACGCCCGCTTCGCGCGCCGCGTAGTCCTCGATCCCGCGCGGGCTGGCGCTGCGGGTCGCCCCCGCGCGCCGCCAGACGTCGGCGACGGCCTGCGGGGTGGTGCGGGCCAGGCAGAGGTTGGTGGCGAGGTTGGAGGAGTGCGTGATCATCCGCTCGGCGAGGAGACGGAGGGGCACGTGGGTACCCAACAGCTCCCAGGGAAGCGGATCGCTGTCCCAGTCCGGATCGTTGCCGAAGTCCCCGCCCACGACGGACGCGAAGCGGTTCACCACCGGAACCTCGGCATCGAGGTTCACCCGGCTACGGGTCAGCGCGGCCAGCACCGCGACCTTCATCGTGCTCGCGGCGTCGTGCAGTTCATCCGGATTACGGACGAATACCGGCTCCGCCACGCCCGCCCAAGGGGCCACCACCACAGAGAGCATGGAGGAAGAGTAGGGGACGGGGAGGCCGCTCCGACCCCCACCGCAACCGCGTGAAGGAAAAGGAGTGGGAAGTCGGCCGTCCCGACTTCCCGCTCTCCGCCACGGGCTTTCGGCCAGGCAACGCGTCAGGCGAGGGCGCCGAGGATAGGCGCCCAGGTGGCACCGGTGAGTGCGGCCACCGCCTGCTGCTCGGTGAGCGGGGGCGCGGCCCGGGTCGGCTTCGGCGTCTCGCTGCCGGTGCCGCCGCCGGTGCTGTTCCACTGCACCATCTGGAGCTGCGCGCCGGTCGACTTCAGGGTCACCGTCACCGTCCAGCGGTGGGCGGTGTCGGCACCCACCGGGTGCTTGGCCGCGTTCTGCTCGGCCATCACCACGGCACCGCCGGGAATCGCGGCACTGCTCGGCAGCTCGCTCAGCGCGCAGATGTCACCCTTGGGGCGCGCGGGCGTCCGATCGCAGCTCAGCCCGTCGCCGTCCCTGAGCGGCAGCTTGAGCCGCACGGCAGAGACGCCGACGAACGCGGCGCCCTGACCGTCGTCCAGGACCAGTCCACCGTTGGCGACGTACCCGCCAGACGGGTCCGAGGGGTTGTTGCTCTGCCCGGTCTCCTGGCTGAACCGGCCCCCGGGGAACGTCGCCTCCAGGGCCTGGACCATCTGGGTGTCGGTGATCGCGGAACGGGGCGTCGCCAGCGCCGCCACGGTCTCCATGTCGGATCCCGCGGAGCGGCCCCAGGTGAGCGCGCCGGGCATCACCAGGCCGGCGGCCGCGAGCACGGCGCAGGCACCGACCCCGGCGATGACGCCGGCGGTGCGCCGCCGCCGGCGGCTGCGCCCGCGCTCGACGGATCCGCGCATGAGCGTGGTGAGATCGGGGTCGAGGGAGTCGGTCGTGCGGTCCAGGGCATGTGCGAGGTCTGCTTCGAACGGCATGCTGGCGTCACCTTTTCTGTCGCTGCTGGGGGCTGTGTGGCGGCTTTGACCTGCGTGCACCGGTACTCGGTGCGGCACTCAGTGCGGAACCAGGTCGGACAGGCTGTCGCCGAGCAACGCACGCACCCTGCCGAGCGCGCGGGTGCCCTGGGAGCGGACCGCGCTGCTGCTCAGCTTGAGCATCCGGGCGGTCTCCTCGATGCTGCGGTCCTCCCAGTAGCGCAGCAGCAGCACCGCCCGGTCGCGGGGCGGCAGTTGGCCGAGCGCGTCCAGCAGGGTGAGCCGCAGCGCGGTGTCCGGACCGGACGCCGCACTGTCGGGCATGGTCCCGACGGGGCGCTCCCCGGTGCTCCGCCGACGCCGCAGGCTGAGGAAGGTGCGGACCAGGACCGTCTGCGCATAGGCCTCCGGGCTGTCCGCACCGGCCACCCGCTTCCAGTGCACGTACACCCGGCTGAGGGTTTCCTGGACCAGGTCCTCGGCGAGGTGCGCGTCGCCGGCCGCGAGGACGTACGCCGAGCGGTACAGCGCCTTCGCCCTCGCCGCCACGAACTCCAGGTACTCGGCCTCCTGTGCTGATTTCACGCGGTCCCCGCCCGTTCTCTTGTTCCGTGATCCCCGTGCATACCCCTGATGACTACGTGGGGCGCCAGGATGTCGCGCGGGCGGGAACCCTTTCTTCAGGGAGCCGGAATACGGTCGGCCCCCGAGCGAAGACCTCCGGCGACAACCGCCAGGTCTCGGCTCAGGGGCCGACGTACGCGAACACGCCTCCGCGAGGGTGTCATCACATCACGGTGTCACAGCAAGGCGTCGCACCAAGGCGTCGCAGCAAGGTCAGGCGTCGGCGCTGCCGCCCCGGCCGCGCTCGCGCAGCGAGATGCGGTTACCGTCCGGATCCACGGCCTCGATGGCGATGCCGAACCTGTAGTCCTCCGGCTCCGGGCGGTCGAAGGTCACACCACGGTCGCGGAAGACCTTGAAGTCCGCCCGCAGATCATCCGATTCGAGGATGACCGGACCGGGCGCGGCGCCCAGCAGCACCTCGGACGGCTGCCCCGCGGCCGCGTCGTCGGCCCACAGGATGATCTCGACCGGGCTGCCGGGGACGCCCACGGTGAGGAAACGCCCACCCGGGTTCGGGAAGTCGATGCGCTTCTCCAGGCCGAGCTGCTCCGTGTAGAACCTCAGCGCGCGGTCCTGATCGGTGACGTAGAGCGTGACGTACATGACGTTGGTGAGCATCGCGGTGTCCTTCCATCTGTCGGCCTGCGGTACTTCACCGACGGACCCCGGCAGACGAATGTGACGGACGGACGAGAGAAGGCTCCGCGATCCGCCGGTCCGGTCGGCCGTCAGGCGCCGGTCAGCACGGTCGGCACGCCGTCCGTCTCCCTGAGGGAGGCCGACAGGGCGCGCGCCTCGTGCTCGGTCATCCGGGGAGTGTCGTACGGCACGGCGTTGACCCAGCGCTGGGTCAACCGGGCGATCCGCTCGCCGTAGCGCTGCGCGGTGATCCGGTCGCCGCGCGATCCGGCGTGCTCCGGCCCCAGATCGGCATGACTCTGACTCATCAGACCCAGCCACGAACCCAGCCGGTTCACATCGTCGCGGGTGCCGCCGCTCCAGTTGTTGCCCGGCATGTCGCCCACGCCGATCCACTGCATGCCCAACTGCGCGGCGAAGACCGCCAGCTGCTCCAGGACCGTCAGCTTGTCGCCGCTCTGCGACGCGGACATGGTGAACCCCCCGGCCAGCTTGTCCTTCCACGCCTGCGTGACGAACGGCGTGAACGCCGCCTCCATGAACGCCTTGAACACCGCCGACACGCTGCCCATCAGCGTCGGGCAGCCGAGGACGATCGCATCGGAGCGCTCGAGCAGCGCCAGCACCTCGGCATCGTGCCAGCGGCCCGCGACGACGTCCTCGGGCCGGACCTCGACGAGATGCACCCGGGCGCCCGGCACCTGCCGCGCCCCGTCGGCGAGGTGCTCGGCCAGCACCCGGGTGTGCCCGTGCACCGAGTGGAAAGCCACCGCCACCGTGACCTCCGGCGGCTCCTGCCCACGGTCAACGCCCGCGCCCGTGCGGTCAGCACCCTCGCCCTGCCCACGGTCAGCACCGTCGCCCTGCGCACGGTCAACACCACTGAATGCCATGTCTCTTCACTACTTCCGGTCGATCGTGGGGAAGCTCCCCGCTTGCCCACCCATCACAGCCCGCGCACGGCACGGCATCAACGCCGAACTCCGGCACACAGCGATCGGCCCCACCGATCGATCGCGTTAGCCTGGTCCCGTGGACAGGATCGAACTGGAAGCATTCGTCGCCGTCGCCGAAGAACTCCACTTCGGCCGCGCCGCCGCCCGCCTGCACCGGGGGCAACCCACCGTCAGCGACGCCGTCAGACGGCTGAAGAACACCCTCGGCGGAAGGCTGTTCCACCGCACCAGCCGCCGGGTGGCGCTGACCGACCTCGGCGAAGCACTGCTGCCCGACGCCCACGCCGCCCTCGCCCAGCTGCGCCGCTTCCACCAACGCGGACGTTCCCTCGCCGCCGGCGGCCGGACCCCTGCCACCCTCGTCGTCGCCCACGCCGAATACACCGGCCACCAGTTGCTGCTGCACTGTCTGCCGCAACTGCGCGACCGCTTCCCCGACGTGGCGATCGTGCCGGAGGCCATGCCGACCACCGCCCAACTCACCGCCCTGCGGGCCGAGACCATCGGGCTCGGCATCGGCTGGGCAACCGGCGACATCACCGGCGTCCGGGCGAGGGTCCTGTCCACCGAGAGGTTCGTGGCGCTCGTCCCCGCGGCCCACCCCTTCGCCGGACACGCCGAGCTCCACGCGTCCGAACTGTCCACCACCGACCTGCTCACCTGGCCCCACCAGATCAACAGCGGCCTCTGCGACCGGCTCCTGTCCGCCTTCCACATCGGCGGGGCCGACCTGCGCATCATCAGGACCGCCGGCAGCGTGCACGCCATCGCCGCCCACGTCGCCGCCGGCACGGGCATCGGCATCACCGTCGAATCCGCACTCGACCACCAGCCGCCCGGCCTGCGCGTCATCCCCCTCGCCGGCCCCTCGACCACCGTCGACCAGGTCGTCCTCACCCCCACCGAGCCGTCGGACACCGCCACCGCCCTGCTCGACCTGCTGCTGCGCGCCGCGGCACAGTCACTCCCACGCCCGGCATGAGCAAAGCTCATGGAAGAGCATCCCCCTTCGAACCCGTCCGACTGCCGGTCGCCCCCGCAGGTGACCGGCGGGTCAGCGGGCCGGGTCCTCGAACTGCCGGATCTTGTCACCGGCGGAGTAGACCTGCCGCCCGCCGGCGTCGAGGGCCGTGAGGTCGGTGGCGGTACCCGGCTTCACAGCGTAGGCGAAGAACCCCCGCCCGCCGGGTGCGGCCGTGATGGCGACCGGCCGGGGTGCGCCCGCGCTGCTGTGGGCGAGGAGGCCCGCCACGCTGGGGTCGGCGGCGCCGTACACGAGCAGGACGCGGTCGTCCAGGCCGTCGACGGCGACGTTGACCGGGACGGTCTTCGAGACCGGCGGGTCGCAGCCGTGCCCGGTGGCGCGGTGGTCGACCGAGGCCTGGGTGCAGAGTTGTCCGTTCTCGGCCAGGAGGTCCACCTGCCAGGGGATACCGTCCACTTCCCCCCCCAGCGATCACCGCGACCCGTGGTGCGTCCGTGCCGGGGAGGGTGGTGGCGGCCGCCGGGGCGGGGGCCGCGGGCGAGCCCGAGCCCGCGGGGCCGCAGGCGGCGAGCGCCGCGGCCAGGGAGAGCAGGATGACGAGGCGGGTCCGGCGCATGACCGTTCCTTCCGTACCGGAGCGGAGGGCGGGGCCCGCGCCCGACGGCGCGGGCCCCTCGTGCTGGACGTCCTCGGTCAGTTCGTCGCGAACGCCTTCGAGCAGGGCGCCGAGCCGTTCCCGTACCACCGCAGGTAGTACGCCGTGCTGGTGTTGACCCCGATGCCGCGCGGGTCGACGTGGTCCCTGCCGTCCACGTCCCAGCTGTAGCTGGAGAACACCTTCTGGGAGCCGCTGGTCTTGACGAGCGAGACGTAGAAGTTGTGGGCGGAACCGCCCTCGCAGGCCCAGCCGCCGATGTGCACCAGGCCACCGCTGGGAACGAAGTCCGAGCTCGTGTGGTACGACCCCGCGCCCCAGGCCTGCCAGAAGTCGGTGGCCTGCGCCGAGCCAGTGGCGAGTCCGGCCGCCAGAACCGTGGTGGCCGCGATGGTGGCTGTGCTCAGGACCTTTCGGAACATGTGCGTTCTCCTGTCATCAGAGTGATTCACACGCCGGATTGGCAACCTCGCATGAGCTTCGAGCGCGACGGCCTCGACACCATCCGGCTTCGACACCATCCGGCCTCGACACGATCCGGCCTCGCCCTCGGAGGAAATCCTGCGCGGGCGACCACGACACCGAATTGTAGAAATGCGCATGACAGAAGGAGCTCGAGCGGCGGCCCCATCCCCTCCACCCACCGGCACCCCCTGGGGCCCGGCGCCCGGAGGGCGACAACGACAGCGGGCCCCTCGACCGGTGAACAGGTCGAGGGGCCCGCGGCGATGACGGTTGGTCAGCTCGCGCTGGGCTTCGGCGCCGGCAGGGTCGCCGAGCCGGCGATCAGCGGCCATTCGCGGTGGAACGGGGGCAGCGGCAGCTTGCCCTCGATGATCGGGGTGCCGAAGATCTTCAGGTGGGCGGTCAGCGCGCCGTTCAGGTCGACGCCGCCGAGCAGCGACCAACCGCCCTGCGCCTGCGGCGGGTTGCCTGAGGAGACGGTCAGGGAGCCTTCGGCCTGGGCCTTCAGGTAGGGGGCGACGGTGGTCTCCACGCCGACGGTGTCGTACAGGCCGACACTGATCTCGGCGCCGAGCGCGGCCCGCACGCCGGCCTTGCCGTTGAGCCGCACGTGGACCGGGGTGACCTTGGTCTCGGCGTTGGTGACCGGGGTCCAGCCCTTGCCGCCGGTGTAGTCGGCGCGGACGGCCCAGGTGCCGGTCGCATCCTGTTCCGCTTCCAGGTGGACCTGGCCGTCGGCGCTGACCTCCAGGTAGCAGGTCAGGCCGAGGTTGACGACCACAGGCAGGCCGGCGACGGTCAGTACGGGGCTGGCCTGCAGCTTGGCGAAGGGCACACGGATGGGCGCCGCACCGGTGTTGCGGGTGACGTCGCCGGTGACCTTCCACTGGGCGTGGGCGCCCAGGTCGAAGCCGATCGACGCGGTGCGCGGGCTGCCTGCGGCGGCGCCGTGGTAGGCGAAGTGGACGGCCGGGTGGAGCTGGAGCGAGCCGGAGGCGTCCAGGCTGGCACCTTCGGGCAGCGGCACGGGGGCCTTGAGGTTCACTTCCAGGGTGCCGGAGGCGTCGGCCTGCACGCCGTCGAGGTCGGCGCCGACTGTCGCCTTGAGGTCCTTGACCAGCGGGGTCACCGTGATGCCGTGCGGGTCGACGGGCACACTGCCGTCGGCCTCGGTGCCGCCGAGGAGTTCGGCGAGGGTGGCGGGGCGGGTGGCCAGGTTGAGGGTGTTGCCCGCGCCGGGGTGGACGGCGGTGACGGCGACCAGCGCGCCCTGCGGCGCGGCGGCGGTGGGCGGGCTGGCGATCAGCTGGCCGGGCTGGACGGCGGCCGCAACGGGAGCGGCTGACGGGGCGGCAGCGGTCGACGGGCCGGCGGGAGACGGCGCGGCGGGAGACGGCGCGGCGGGAGACGGGACAGCGGCAGCGCTCGGGGAGGCCGCGCCCGTCGGGGCCGGACCGGCAGCCGCCGTCAGGACGGCCGTGCCGCCCGCCGGGTCGTACGCGGTCAGCTGCAGGCTCTTCGTCGCCGCCGTGACGGCGGCGCCGTCCTTGCCGGGGCTGCCGATCGCGGCTTGCCGGTCTCCGGCGGGTGCGGCGGTGACGGCCGCCTGGCCGGCGGTCGGTCGGCTGGTGGCGGGCGAGGCCGCCTTGGCGCGCGGGACGCCGCCTGCGGGCGCGGCCGCGGCCGGGCTGCCCCCGGCGGCGGTCGGACTCGCGTCGGCGACGGTGGCGGCCGCCGGGGCGGCGCCGGTCTGGGAGGTTCCGGGGCTGGTCGGCCCGCACGCGGCGGCCCCGGCGAGGATGAGGGTGAGGACGGCGGGGCCCGCGGCCCTGCCTATGGAGCTCTTGAACACGCGGCGTCATGTTACTGACGAGGAATAAGTTTGTCGAAGGCAGGCCAAACCGACGGCCAACGCCGGGTGAACCGGTGGTCACCCGAGGCGTGCCGCTCGCCCTGCCGCCGGCCCCGTCGCCCGCCCTGCCCCCGCCCCTGTCGCTCGTCCCGCCGTCGGCCGCGCCCCCAGCTGTGCCACCGGCCGCGCCTCGCCGGGCAGTGGGCCCGCCGCGTCGCCCACGGCGGCCAGCTCCGCGAGGTAGCGCGAGCGCGCCATCGGCTCCGCCCCCAGGCTGCGCACGTGCGGACCGTCCCACTGCGCGTCGAGCAGCCGCCCGCCGGCCGCACCGAACCGCGCGCCGAGGTCGGCGACGGCGACCCGGGCGGCGTCCGGGCGGCGGTGGAACATCGAGTCGAGGCTCAGCACCGGCCCGACCGCCACCCCGAACACCCCGCCGATCAGCTCCTCCCCCTCCCACACCTCCGCGCTGTGCGCCGCCCCGAGCGCGTGCAGCTGTGCCATCATCGACGCCAACTCATCGGTGAGCCACACCGGTTGACGCCCATCGGCGCAGGCCGCCAGCACCTGCCCGAAGGCCCGGTCCGCGCTCGTCCACCACGCCGACCGATTGCGCAGTCGCCGGGCCAGCCGGCTCCCGAGCCGTACGCCGTCGGCCGCGATCACCGGCCGGGGGTCGGGCGACCACCACGCCAGCGCGTACGGGTCCTCCGCGCCCGGCAGCAGCGGCAGCTCCCCCGCTTCGACAGCGTCCCCGTACACCGCCTCGTTGTACGCGCTCGCGTACATGTCCGCGGCCGGCAGCGGGAACAGTCCGCGCCGGTACGCCGCCAGCAGCTCCCGCGGCCCGAGTGCGCCGCCGAACGCCACCGGGCCGTCGCCCGGGGCGAGTCGGAGGTCCAGCGCGTCGAAGGTGGCGGCGACGTGGCCCCGGCCGCTCATCGCGCCTCCCCCAGATATCCTTCCGCCTCCAGCTCCGCCAGGTAGTGGTCGATCAACTCATCGCCCACCGGCGGTAGTTCGATGCCGCTCCCGACCAGCGCCGCGTCCGTGTTCGCCCGGTCGAACAGGGGGAACGTCGGCCGGAAGTACATCTCGCTGATCGACAGCTCCGACCCGGGCGCGCGATCCACGAACAGGGGGACGAACGGCGCGATCGGATGGGTCGGGTTCCCGGCCGCAAACCGGACCAGGCCCTGCACCCATTCCCCGTAGGGCAGTTGGACGATCCGGTGGCCGCGCGCCCGCAGCCGGTCGGCGAGGTCGGCGAGGACGCCCGGCTGCGGCGAGGTGAGGTGGTAGACCTCTCCGTCGGCGGGCGCGTGGGCGGCGATGTGGGCGATGGCGTGGGTGAAACGGTCGGCCGGGACGAAGTCGAGCAGCAGCTCGACGTCCGGGCATGTCCCGCTGTCCGCCAGGTACTTGATCA
Organism: Kitasatospora sp. NPDC051164; assembly: GCF_044455625.1. Taxonomy (NCBI): domain Bacteria; kingdom Bacillati; phylum Actinomycetota; class Actinomycetes; order Kitasatosporales; family Streptomycetaceae; genus Kitasatospora; species Kitasatospora sp. NPDC051164. The sequence goes on from NZ_JBITFB010000001.1 coordinate 488,765, forward strand.
ACGCGCACAGTTCGGTACCGGTGTTCATCACGCCGTTGGTCAGGTCCCCGGTGACGTCGTTGGTGCGCAGCACGGTGACGGGCAGCCCGACCTCGGCCGCGTTGTGCAGCAGCTGCTCGGCCACCCATTTGCTCTCGACGTAGCCGACGCCGATCCGTTCGGGGTGGGCGAGCTGGGTCCGCTCGGTGACCTTGCCGACGCCCGCCGCTCCGAAGCCGGCCAGAACGGCGAGGGTGGAGAGGTAGTGCACGGGGATGCCCCGACTGTGCCCGGCGAGCCGGACGATCTCGCGGGTGCCGCCGACGTTGGAGTCGCGCAGCTGGCGGTACGGGTAGAGGAAGTTGACCTGCCCGCCGAGGTGGTGGATCGCGTCCAGGTTGCCCGCCATCCAGTGGAACCGACGTTCTGTGAGCCCTATTCGGTCCTTGGTGAGGTCGCCCACCAGCGGCACCACCCGGCTGTCGGCGAGGTCGTGCCGCAGGAAGCGCTGCTGGGTGGCCCGCAGCCGTTCCAGGGCGTGCTCCTCGTCGGGCGCCCGAACCAGGCAGTGGATCCGGGCCCGGGTGGTGGCGAGCAGCGCGTGCAGCAGGTGCGCGCCGCAGAAGCCGGTGGCGCCGGTGAGCAGGATCTCGGCGGGTTCAGCGCGGGAGGGCGCGGGGCTCCAGGACTGGCCGACGGGGTCGGTGAGCCGGGCCTCCGCGAACCAGTCGACCGGTGCTTCCCGGGCGCTCGGGCCGCCTCCGCCCGGTTCCGTGTGCGCGCCGCCGCCCACACCACCGCCGCCCCTACGCGCCTCCTGCAGCGCCGCCGCGAAGGGCCGCAGCTCGGGCTCGCGCAGCAGCGCGCGGGTGAGCGTCCGCACCCGGCCGACGTCGACGCCGAACATGATCCGGGCGCGCGCCAGCATCTCCATCGCCAGCAGCGAGGTGCCGCCGAGTGCGAAGAAGTCGTCGTCGGGGCCGACGGTCTCGACGCCGAGCAGCTCCGCCCAGAGGTGCCCGACCGCCTCCTCGATCGGATAGCCCTCGCCACCGCCCGCGTCCGCCGCCTTGGGCGCCGTCCGTACCGGGGCGTCCGGCAGCCGGGCCCGGTCGATCTTGCCGGCCGCCGTGAGCGGCATCGCCTCCAGCGGCACGAACTCGGCCGGCACCAGGTACTCCGGCAGCCGCTCGGCAAGGAACGCCCGGATCCCCGCGGCGCCGTCCACCGCCCCGGCCGCGAGCGTGTAGTAGGCGGTGAGGGCCCGGCTGCCGTCCGCCGCCGTCCCGCCGGCCGAGACCCGGGCCTGCCGGACGTCCGGATGCGCGGCCAGCACCGCCTCGATCTCCGCCGGGTCCACCCGGTGGCCGCGCACCTTCATCTGGTCGTCGAAGCGCCCGAGGATCTCCAGCTGGCCGTCCGCCCGCCACCGTCCGGCGTCGCCGGTGCGGTACATCCGCTCGCCGGGCAGCGGCGCGTACGGGTCGGGCAGGAACGTTTCGGCGGTGAGCCCGGGGCTGCGCCAGTAGCCCCGGGCGAGACCGGGCCCGCCGAGGTGGATGTGTCCCTTCTCGCCGGGCCGGACCGGGCGCAGCCGCGAGTCCAGCACGTGCACCCGCACGCCCGGCAGCGGCCGCCCGATCGGCACCGGCGCGGCCGGGGCCCCGCCCGTGCCCGCGCCGTCCAGCAGCTCCGCCGTGACCTCGCAGAGCATCGAGGTGACGGCCGCCTCGGTGACCCCGTACGCGTTGAGCAGCCGCGTGCCCGGCAGCCGCTCCAGGCAGCCTCGGCAGTCGGCGGCGTGCACGACGTCCCCGCCGACCACCACCAGGCGCAGCCTGTCCGGGCCGCCTCCGCCGGACGGGAGCAGGTCGAGCACGTGGTGCCAGTAGGCGGGGGTGAAGTCGGCGACGGCCAGGCCGAGCCCGGGCAGCCGGCCGACCAGCTCGGTGGGCGCCCAGGTGCCGCCCCCACTGCCGCCGCCCAGGACGACCGTCGCGCCCGCGAGCAGCGCGCCCAGCACCTGCTCGAGCGCGGTGTCGGAGCCCAGTGCGGCCAGCTGAAGGACGCGCTCGCCGGGCGCGAGCCGGTATGCGTGGACGATCCGGTCGAGGGTGAACACCAGCGCACGGTGGGTGACCGGGACGCCCTTGGGGTGGCCGGTCGTGCCGGAGGTGTAGATCAGGTACGCGAGGTCGTCCGGTACGACGCCGTCGCCGAGCCGGGCCTGCCCGACCTCGGTGCCGGTGCCGGTCCCGCTGAAGTCGTCGGGCCGGGGTTGCCCGGGCCCGGCGCCGCCCATCCACGGCGACGGGGCCGAGGCCGGGGCGTCCCCCACGCCGCCGCCGTCCGCCCGCACCGCCGTCACCCCCGGAAACTCGTGACCGTCGGTGATCACCACCCGGGCCCCGCTGTCCTCCACCAGCCGCGCCAGCCGCCGCGGCGGGTGCGCCGGGTCCAGCGGCAGGAAGGCCCCGCCCGCCTTGAGCACGCCCAGCCAGGCGGTCACCAGCCCGGCCCCGCGTTCCAGGCAGATCGGCACCACCTGCTCCGGCCCCGTTCCGTACGCCCGCAGCTCGGCGGCCAACCGGTCGCTGCGCAGGTCGAGTTCGCGGTAACTCAGCGTGGTGCCCTCGGCGACGACGGCGAGCGCCTGCGGGTCGTGCGCCGCCCGCGTGCGGAACAGCCCGTGCACCGTGTCGGCGAACCCGGCCGGGGCCCGCCGGACGCCTTCGGAACCCGCGAACCCCAGCTCCGCCGGCCGCCACTCCCGCTCCACCCAGGCCCGACAGTCGGCCCGCTCGGCCGGACCGTACACCTGCCGCCACCCGCCGGGAACGGTCAAGTCCCCCGGCCAGAGCGCGTACTGACCGTTGTCGTTGCGGACCACGGCGTGACGTCCGGAACTCGCATCCGTTCGTACGCCCTGTGCGCTGTCTGCTGCGTCATCCACCGGCTTGACCTCGTGCTGTGGCGGCAGAATGCTTGGGGGTGCGACATTTCCGACTATACGCACTCACGGCACATTGAGTAACGTCCGGTCGCCCACCGACCGGACGCCGCGCACGTGCGCGAAGAAGCGCCGGTCCGAGCACGAGTACGCGCCCGGTCCCGACCGCCGACACGCGCCCAGTCCCCAGCCCTCGGACGACCGGTGACACCCGGACCGCCCGGGCCCCGCCCTCGCCCGAACTCCCCCGCCCGACCGGCGGGGCGATGTCGCGGAGGAGGTAGCCTCGTTGACACGCCGGCGACAACGCCTGATGGCCTGTTACCTGCTCTGGATGGTGCTGTTCATCGGCATCTACTACACCAACCCGGGCCAACGGATCATCTGGTGGACGGGCATCGGCCTCGGCGGCGTCGCCGCCATCGTGGTCGGCATCCGCCTCAACCACCCCGCGCACGCGCGCTTCTGGTACCTGCTGGCGCTCGCCAACCTGAGCTTCACCGCAGGCGAAGTGGTGCAGGCGATCCAGCTGGACATCCTGCACCTGCCCAACCCGTTCCCCTCCGTCGCGGACGGCTTCTACCTCGCCGAGTTCGTGCTGTACGCGGCCGGCGTGCTCGGCTTCATCCGCTGGCGCACCGCCCGTCAGGACCGCGCCGGACTGCTCGACGCGCTGATCCCCACCATCGGCCTGGCCCTGCTCTCCTGGATCTACCTGATCCTCCCGTACACCCACAGCCCCGACCTGACCTGGTTCCAGCGGGCCGTGTCGATGGCCTACCCGCTCGGCGACCTGGTCGTCCTCGCCCTGCTGCTGCGCCTGCTGACCCCGCGCGGCGGCAACTCCCGCTCGCTGCAGCTGCTCGCGGTCGGCACCGTCGGCCTGCTCGTCTCCGACGTGCTGTACGGGCTGATCCAGCTGCACGGCACCTGGCGCATCGGCACGCCCGTCGAGCTCGGCTGGGCCGCCTTCTACACCGCCTGGGGCGCGGCCGCCCTGCACCCGTCGATGGTCGAGCTGACCAGACCCGTCCCCACCCAGCAACCGGACCTCAGCGCCGCCCGGCTGGTCCTGCTCACCCTCACCTCGCTGATCGCCCCGGCGATCCTGATCATCGAATCGCTGAACGGGAACACCGGCAACGCGGGCGTGATCGGCGCCTTCTCCGCGCTCCTCTACCTGCTCGTACTCGCCCGGCTCGCGGTGGTCGTCTCCGCCCGCAGACAGGCCATCGCCCGCGAACGGGCGCTGCGCGAGGCGGGCGCCCGGCTGACCGCGGCCGTCACCGTGGAGGAGGTCGCGGACGCCGTCCAGTCCGCCGCCTCCACCCTGATGCCCGCCGAGCCCGGGCACGTCGCCCTGCTCGCCGTCGCCGAGGCCGGCGTGCTGCACGTCCGGCACGCCGAACACGGCGCGGCCGAGCACCGGCTGGGAACCGCCTCCGACTCCGACCAGGTGCTGGCCCTCGCCGCCTACCGCGAGAGCCGACTGCTGCCCGTCGAGTCAGTCGACCTGCCCGGCCACGAGCTGACCGGGCACCTCGACAGCCTGACGTACGCCCTGATCTGCCCGCTCACCCTCGCCGAACGCCCCTCCGGCGACCCGCTGATCGGCGCCCTCATCGTCACCGGCACCGAGCAGGAACTGGCCAGCCTCTGGAGCTCACTGGAGATCCTCGCCGCGCAGGCCGCCCTCGCCGTCGAACGGGTCGTACTGAGCCAGGAGGTCAACCGCCGCAACAGCGAGCTGTACTTCCGCACGCTCGTCCAGAACGCCAGCGACGTCATCCTGATCCTCGACGCCGACGACGGCGTGCGCTACGCCTCCCCCTCCGCCGAGTCCGTGCTCGGCAACCCCGCACTGGAAGGCACCCTGCTCATCGACCTCGTCCCGCCTGAGGACAGCCGGGACGTCAGCAAGGCGCTCGCCCGGATGCGCGGCTCGACACCCCCGCCCCGCGGCGAGCAGCCCCGCGAACAGTCCAGGGAACAGCTGCGCGAGCACTGGCGGCTGCTGCGCCAGGACCGCACCCCGATCGAGGCCGAGGTCCGCTTCAACGACCTGCGCGCCGACCCGACCGTCGGCGCCCTGGTGCTCACCCTGCGCGACGTCACCGAGCAGCGGCAGATGGAGCGCGAGCTGACCCACCGGGCCTTCCACGACTCCCTCACCGGCCTCGCCAACCGGGTGCTGTTCCAGGACCGGGTCGGGCACGCGCTGTCCCGCGGCGAGCGCAGCGGGTCCGTCACCGGGGTGCTCTTCATCGACCTGGACGACTTCAAGGTGGTCAACGACACCCAGGGTCACGCGGTCGGCGACGAGCTGCTGATCGCCGTCTCCCTGCGGATCTCCACCACGCTGCGCTCCTCCGACACCGCCGCCCGGCTCGGCGGCGACGAGTTCGCGGTGCTGGTGGAGGACGCGATGCGGACCTCGGACGTGGACACCATCGCGGCCGGCGTGCTGGAGGTCTTCACCGAGCCGTTCAAGCTCAAGGCGGGCGCGGTCCGAGTGAACGCCAGCATCGGCGTGGCGACCACCGAGGACAGCGTCGACGCCGCCGAACTGCTCACCCACGCCGACCTCGCGCTCTACTCCGCCAAGGCGGCCGGCCGCCGCCAGTGGTGCCACTACCGGCCGGCCCTGCAGGCCGGGCTGGTGGAACGGCACGAGATGAACGAGCACCTCGACTCCGCGATCGCGGAATCGGCGTTCCAGCTGTACTACCAGCCGATCGTCGACCTGCGCACCGGCGACCTGGTCGCCTTCGAAGCCCTGGTCCGCTGGCCGCACGACCGGCGCGGCCTGGTCCTGCCCGACGAATTCATCGCCCTCGCCGAGGAGAGCGGCCAGATCGTCCCGCTCGGCGCCTGGGTCCTCGAACGCGCCACCCAGGAGGCCGCCGCCTGGCACGCCGCCAGCTCCACCGCCCGCACCACCGCCGGCCGCCTCCCGCTCCGGGTCAACGTCAACGTCTCCGCCCGCCAGTTCCGCGACGCCGGCTTCGTCGACGTGGTCCGCCACGCCATCGCCACCTCCGGCATCGACCCGCACACCCTCGTCCTGGAACTCACCGAATCCGTCCTGATGCGCCGCGACGACCGCATCCACGCCGACATGGCCACCCTCTCCAGCCTCGGCGTCGGCATCGCCATCGACGACTTCGGCACCGGCTACTCCTCGCTCTCCTACCTGCGGGAGTTCCCGATCTCCCTACTCAAGATCGATAAATCCTTCATCGACGGCCTCGGCCACTCCCACCAGCAGTACGCCCTGGTCGAGGGCATCGCCCGCATCGCCGACACCCTCGGTGTCCAGGTCATCGCCGAGGGCATCGAACACCCCGAACAGCGCGACCTCCTCGCCGCCATGGGCTGCCCCCTCGGCCAGGGCTACCTCTTCGCCCACCCCATGGACTCCCCCCACGCCCGCTCCCTCGTCCGCAACACCACCTACGAACCGGCGTGAGGGGCCCGCGTGAGGGGAAGGCCCGTCGGGAGGCCCGCCCGGTGATCCTCGTGCAGCGCCCTCGACAGCACCGTCAGCAGCGCGAGCGTCGGCATCGCGTGCCCGGCCTCGATCGCGCGCAGGTGGGTCTCGGGCAGGCCGGAGCGGGTGGCGAGGTCGGCGAGGGCGAGGCCGAGGGCGGCACGACGGTCCCGGACGGCGCGGGCCAGGGTTGCGGCGGGATCGCCGTCGGGATGGGCGGGGAAGTCCTCGATCAGGGGGCGCGCGTGGTCCACCGGGGTCTCCTCATCGTCCTGTGAGGGCGCACAGTTTGACACACCGTCACCAGCAGGAGAGGCCAAGGGGCGGTCAAGGTTCCTTGACCGCCCCTTGGTTCCGGATGCCCGCCCGGAGAGCTCAGGGGTTCGCGCGACTCAGGGGTTCGCGCGGCTCAAAGATTTGCGCGACTCAGGGATTTGCGCGGATCAGGTCGAGCAGTCCGGGGAAGCGCTTGTCCAGGTCCTCGCGGCGAAGGGTGGCCGCGCGACTGTTGCCGCGGTCGACCTGACGGACCAGGCCGGCCTCGCGCAGGACGCGGAAGTGGTGGGTGATCGTGGACTTGGAGACCGGAAGATTGAAGGAGGCGCAGGTGCGTGCCGCCCCCTCGGCTTCCTGCAGCAGGGCGGAGATCACCCCGTAGCGCAACGGATCGGCCAGTGCGTTCAGGACCATCCGCAGATCCATCTCCCCGGTCGAGGGGTGGCCTTCCGGGTCGGGCATCGGATCCTCCTTCCTCAGACATCCTCAGGTATGGGTTGCATCGTACCTCGCCCGCATGGCACCGTAAGGTTCGAAAAATTCCTTACCTGGCCGTTCCGCGGTCGGGCCGAGCCTGGAGTTGTGCCCCATGAGTACGCAGACCACGTCGTCTGCCACGCCGCCGGTGGTAACGGAAGCGCAGCAGCCCGGCCGAACGCTGACACTGGCCGCGGTTCTCCTCGCAGTGTTCGTCGTGCCCATGTCCATCTCCGGCACGGCGGTCGCCCTCCCCGACATCGGCACCAGCACCCACGCCGACCTCGCCCCGCTCCAGTGGGTGGTGAACGCCTTCAACGTCGCGTTCGCCTGCTTCACCCTGGTCTGGGGCTCGATCGCCGATGTCATCGGCCGGGTCAAGGCCTTCGCCGCCGGTGTCGCCGTCTACGCCGTCGCCTCGCTCGCCAGCGCCGTCGCCACCGACGTCATCTGGCTGGACGCCGCCCGCGCCCTCACCGGCATCGGCGGCGCCGCGATCTTCTCCTGCGGAGCGGCGATCGTCTCCACCGTCTTCGACGGCCCGGCCCGCGCCAGGGCCTTCGCCATGTTCGGCACCATCGCCGGCATCGGCGTCGCCATCGGACCCTCCCTCGCCGGCGTACTGGTCCAGGGCCTCGGCTGGCGCTGGGTGTTCGCCGTCCACGCCGTCGCCCTCGCCGTCGTCCTGCTCGCAGTGCCCGCGATCTCCCGCGCCATGCCCTCCGACAGCGGCAGCGGCGGACGGATCGACGTCCCCGGCAGCGCGCTGTTCGTCGTCGCCATGGTGCTGCTCACCACCGCCATCGTGCAGGGCTCCCAGTGGGGTTGGGGCAGCGTCGGAGTGATCGGCCTGTTCGTCGGCGCGGTCGTCGTGCTGGCCGTCTTCGCGGCCGTCGAGAACCGCAGCGCGCACCCCATGCTGGACCTGAGCGTGCTGCGCAACCGCCGCTTCGTCGGCCTGTGCCTGGTGCCGGTCGCCGCCTCCTTCGGCTTCGTCACCATGCTCACCTACCTGCCGAGCTACCTGACCGCCGTCACCGGCCGCAACACCGGCGCCGCCGGCGTGCTGATGCTGCTGCTCACCGCCCCCGTGCTGGTCTTCCCGATGCTCGCCGTCAAGCTCGTCACCCGCGGCGTCTCGGCGCTCACCCTGATCTACGTCAGCCTGGTCTGCCTGGTCGTCGGCGACATCGCCCTCACCCTGCTCTCCCCCTCCGTCACCGTCCTGGTGCTCGCGGCCCCGATGCTGATCACCGGCGCCGGCATGGGCCTGTCAGCCGGCCTGGTCGACGGCCAGGCACTGGAACTGGTCGACCCCGCCAAGGCGGGCATGGCGGCCGGCTTCCTCAACACCCTGCGCCTGGGCAGCGAGGCCGTCGCCGTCGCGGTGTACGGCTCCGCGCTGGCCACCGTGCTCGGCACCCGCATCACCGACGGCATCGGCGCGCACGAGGGCGCCTCGCAGGCCGACAAGGTCGCCGACCAGGCAGCCGGCGGCGACCTCTCGGGAGCGGCCGACCTGTCCGGCGCCACCGACCACAAGGGCTTCGTGGACTTCCTCGCCAGCGCCTACGACTACGCCTTCCACTCCGTCCTGTGGGGCCTCGCGGCCGTCGGCGTGGTGCTGATCGTCGTGATCGCGGCCATGCTGCGCGGCGGCAGGCAGAAGGCCCAGGCCTGACGGTCCGGCTCTCACGGGACGGGCCTGACGGTCCGGGCCTGACAGCCCCCGACGACCACGGCCGTGAGGCCGTTCCGAGACGCGGGAGGGCGGCTACCCCCGGGCCGCCCTCCCGCACCATCTCCCCGAGACCGGGCCCGGCGCCGACACCCCCGAACGGCGCCGGGCCCTCACCCATGCGCCGACCGCCATGAGCTCCGCGCATGCGCATGGCCATGAGCGGAGCTCATGCAGTTCGCCCATAAACGCCACTCATGTACGCGGCCCATGAGCACCGCTCATGCACCTGGCCCATGAGCGTCACTCATGTCGCCTTGCCCATGAACGCCACTCATGTGGACCCGCCCATGAACTCCGCTCATGCCGCCCACCCATGAGCGCCGCTCATGCCCGCGCCTACCCCACCCGGAAAGGACCTCCGCACCCATGGATCCCGCCACCACCTCCCGTGCCCAAGTCGTCGTCATCGGGGGCGGCCCCGTGGGCATGCTCGTCGCCGCCGAGCTGGGCCATCACGGCATCTCCACCGTCGTCCTGGAGACGAACCCGGAGACCGTCGACCAGCCCAAGGCCGGCACCCTGCACGCCCGTACCGTCCAGGGCCTGGCCCGCCGCGGCCACCTGCGCGCCCACCAGGCCACCGACACCGGCCTCGCCCGTCCGAACGCCGACGCCTTCCACTTCGCGGGCTTGCCCGGCCTGGTCATCACCGCCCCCGGCACCGAGCCCGCGCCGATCTACGGCCGCTCCCAGGCCGACCTGGAGCGGGACTTCGAGGCCCGGGCCCGCGCCCGCGGCGTCACCGTCCTGCGCGGCCACACCGTGACCGACCTCGTCCAGGGCCCGGACACCGTCGAGGTCGTCGCCGAGGGCCCGGACGGCGTACGGCAGCTGACCGCCGAGTACGTCGTCGCCGCGGACGGCGCCCGCAGCACCATGCGCGACCTGCTCGGCTTCGCGAGCGAGACCCACCCGGCGACCGTCTCCGCCCTGCTCGGCCTGGTCCGCCTCAGCGACCCCCACCGGGTGCCCTCCGGCTGGAACCGCACCCCGCGCGGCTGGACGATCGCGGGCGTGAACCCGTACGGGCACAGCCGCTTCTTCACTATCGACTTCCGTGGCCCGCACCGCGACCGCCACGCCCCGCTCACCCTAGGCGAGCTGCGATCCGAGGCCGAGCGCATCCTCGGCCACGCGGTGCCGATGACGGACCCGGTGTTCTTCTCCAAGTTCAACGACTTCTCCCGCGTGGTGTGCGACTACCGCAAGGGCCGGGTCTTCCTGGCCGGCGACGCCGCCCACGTGCACTTCCCGGTCGGCGGCCAGGGCCTCAACCTCGGCTTGCAGGACGCGCTCAACATCACCTGGAAGCTCGCCCACACCCTGGCCGGCACGGCAGGCAAGGACCTGCTGGACACCTACAGCGCCGAGCGCCGCCCGGTCGCCCGCCGGGTGGTCGACAACACCCGCGCCCAACTCGCCCTGATGCGGCCCGATCCGGGCCTGGACCCGCTGCGCGACCTGGTCTCCGAACTGCTCGGCGTCGAGGGTGCCAACACCCACCTCGGCAACATGATCAGCGCCCAGGACACCGTCTACCCGGCGCGCACCTCGGACGGATCCCCCTGGGAGGGACACTTCCTTCCCAACCTCCCCCTCACCACCGAGGACGGCCCCACCGACGTCATCCGTCTGCTGCTGGACGGACGCCCGGTGCTGCTCCTGCTCGGCGCCGACGAGGAGGCGCACCGCAAGCAGGCCGAGGGCTGGTCGCACCTGCTGCGCGTGGTCCGGGCCGAGGGCAACCGCAAGCTGCCGTGGGACGCCGTCCTGGTCCGCCCGGACGGCTACGTGGCCTGGGCGTCCGACGGCGGTCCGCTGGCCGGCACGCTGCGCGAGTGGTTCGGCGAGCCGTAGCGGACGCCGGCCCGGCCGGCCATGCCCGAAGGGCGGGTACGGCTTCCCGTACCCGCCCTTTCACGCACCTACCGGACCGCCACCGCGACTGCCGGTGCGGCTACCACCGCACCGGCAGCGAGGTCGGCCGCCGCAGCACCGTGCCGATGTCCCACGGCACGTCCGCCGGCTCGACGGCCAGTGCCAGCGTCGGGAACTCCTGCGCCAGGCGGGTCAGCACGGACACGATCTCCATCCGGGCCAGCGCCGCGCCCATGCAGTGGTGCATCCCGTACCCGAACTGCAGGTGCCGCTTGGCCGGTTGGCGGTCGGGGTCGATCACCAGCGGGTCCGGGAACACCTCCGGGTCGCGGTTGGCGGCGAAGGCGTCCGGGTAGACGACGCTGCCCTCGGGCACCAGGCCGACGCTGGTCTCCAGGTCCCGGCCCGCGATGCGCGGGAAGGCGGAGATGGTGCCGAGCGGGATGAGCCGGATCAGTTCCTCGGCCAGCCGCGGCGCGATCTCCGGTTCCTCGGCGAGCCGGCGCCACAGCGCCGGGGCGGCCAGCAGGGTGTAGAGCGACTTGGTGAGCACGGACACGATGTTCTGGTCCGCGCCGAGCAGGGAGCCGAAGAAGAGTCCGGTCAACTCAGCGTCGTCCATGGCGGGTTCGACGCGGTCGCGGTTGGCCCGGAACTGCTCGATCAGGCCGCCGGGCAGCACCGGCCGGGCGCCGGTGACCAGGTCCTGGACGTAGCCGTAGACCTGGTAGAAGTGCTGGACGAGGTCGGGCACGTTCTCGTGGGAGGCGATCTGCACCACCCGCGAGGACGGCCGGAAGTAGTCGACGTCGTCCAGCGGCACGCCGAGGAAGTGGCAGTTGACGGTGATCGGCACGCGGTCGATCAGGTCGCTGAACAGGTCCGGGGATTCGGCCGTGCGCAGCCGCGCGATCCCCTCCTCGATCACCCGGTCGAGCACCGGGCGCAGCCGCTCCACGCCGGTCGCGCTGTAGTCGGCGGCGACGAAGCCGCGCACCCGGGCGTGGTGCGGGGCGTCCAGGTTGAGCAGCAGTTCCTTCGGCATCACGGTGGGCAGGAAGCTCGGCCCGCCGTCGACGTTGGTCTCGGTGCGGCCGGAGGCCGGGTCGGTGAGCAGCTTGTGGACGTCGGCGTAGCGGGTGAGGTGGACGGCGGAGTGGCCGCTGGGCAGCTCGATCAGCGGCACGCCGTTTGGTCCGGGCTCGGTCAGCGGGGTGAAGGCCGGGACAGGGTCCAGGTGCGGGATGTCCGTGACGGTGGCGGTCGCGGACGGGATGACGGTGGTCATGCGTTCTCCGGTGGGAGGTGGGGGTGGGGAGCGCGGCCGAGGACAGCCGAGGGCAGCCGATGAGCGGTCAGGTGAGCGCGGGCAGTCCGATCAGGCCGGTCAACTCCCGTACGGCCTGGGCGCTGTTGCGGAAGTGCACCGCGCGCCAGCCGCAGCGGCGGGCGGCGACGCAGTTCTCGGGGAGGTCGTCGATCAGCACACACTCCTCGGGCGTCACCCCCGCCTGCTGCTCGGCGAGGCGGAAGATCTCCGGGTCGGGCTTGCGGAACCCGACCTTGCAGGAGTCGACCACGCAGTCGACCTCCCCGGCGGGCGCCACGATGGCCTGCCAGTACGGCTCCCACTCCACGACGTTGTTGCTGAGGATGCCGACCCGGAAGCCGTTCTCCTTGGCGTGCCGCACGGTCGCGGTCATCACCGGGTTGGCGTTGACCCCCTCGAACCACTGCTCGCCGAAGCGCTCGAAGCGGGCGCGGGTCAGGTCGATGCCGGGGTTCTTGTCCCGCAGGACGCGGACCATGGCGTCGCCCCACTCGGCCTCGGTGAGCATGGCGAGTTCGATGGGCGCGAGCGGTTCGACGCCGAGCTCGCCGGCGACGGTGCCGAGGGCGGTCTTCAGCTGGCGCGGGGTGATGCCGGTGCGGGTGTGGTACGAGTCGAAGAGGTCGTCCAGCGGCGGCGAGAGCACACCGCCGAAGTCGAACCAGATCATGGGCTTGGACATGGCGGTGTCTCCTTGCGGTGCCGTGACGTGGCGGCGCCGTGACATGGCACAGTGACGTGGCGCCGCGACTCGGGATGTTCGGGCTGTTCGGCTTTTTCGCGCTGCTCAGGCTTCTCGGGCTGCTCAGGTTTTTCGCGCTGCTCAGGTTTTTCGCGCTGCTCAGGCACTGGCCGCGGCATAGGCGAAACGATTCTCCAGAGCACCCGTGATCGGGCTGGTACGGGCGAGGTGCACCCGGGCGCGGGCGATCTGCTCGTCCTCCTGCACCATGCTGATCTCGAACGCGACGGTGTCCGCCGCCGGCGACTCGACGACCCGCACGACACAGTCGGTCGGCAGCTCGAACTCGCCGAAGCGGGTGAAGTCCGTCTCCACCCGGGAGAGCAGCAGGCTGCGCGACGAGAGTCCGAACAGCTCCTGCGCCGCGTACATCGCGGACTGGCGGAAGCCTTCGAAGATCAGCGCGCCCGGGATGTGGTCCAGCGGGTGGTCGAACAGCGCCGGGTTGCCCTGGTCCACGACGACCTGGGCGCGCAGCTCGTGGCCCCCCAGCTCGACCCCGGCCAGCACGACGTTCTGCCCCGAGGCGCGGCCGACGGAGATCGACGGCACCCGGCGCCCGGTGTGGTGCGGCCGGGCCGGGGCCAGGGTGAGGGCGGCGCGGCCCTTGTCACGCATCCGGTCCCAGGCGGCACCCGGCATCCACTGGCAGACGGTGCGCATGGTGGCGGCCTCGTCTCCGTCCACCGAGAGGACCAGGTCGAGGGTGCTGCCGGTGACCACGCCGTCCCGGCGCTTCAGGTCGACCTGGTGGGCCCGGATCTCGGCCTGGCCGGGGCGGGCCCCGATCCGCAGCGCCTCCGGGTCGGTGATGTCGAGTTCACCGCTGACGAAGATGAACTTGTTGTCCAGCGGCGCGTCCAGGAAGGTGTGCGCGGCGTAGATGGACGCCTGGCGGAAGACCTCGACCAGCAGCAGCGGGTCGTAGGCGGCGGGCGCGGTGACGTTGTCGCTGTAGTAGCTGTGCACCCGCGGCAGCTGCGCGGCGATGAGGTACTCGCCCTCGGCCACCCGGGCGGAGTCGGTGAGGAAGACCTCACAGATGGCGGCCCGGTGGACGGTGGCACGCGGGACGGTGTTCGAGTAGGTGAGAGTACCGTCCAGGATTGCGGACATGACTGAGCTTCCCCCTCTGGGCTCTTGCATGTAGGTACCCCTCCGATCGGAGGTGCGAGCGTGATCGTACCTCTGTTCGTGGCGAGGTTACTGTGGCGTAGGCCACGTGAAAGCGAACAGGTGTGTTAAAAGTTCGTGTGGACCTTGTTGCGGGGATTGCCCAGGTCAGCGGCCGATCCAGGACGGCGACCAGGAGACCGCCAACGGCCCGCCGCAGGTTGGCGACGGGCCGCTGACGGAACAACGGGTCAGCCGAGCGGCAGCTCCAGGCTCGCCTCGCTGCCGGTCTGCGAGCTGATCGTGGTGGTGCTGCCGTCCACGCTCGCGAAGGAGTACAGCTGGTCACGGCTGTTCACGACCAGGACGAGGCGGTGTCCGGCCGGCAGGTCGTAGGCGGCCGGCTGCAGCTCCCAGCTGACGGCACTGTTGACGTTCGGGGTCAGGTCCGTCGCCGTGTACGGCTCGTGGGTGATGATCCGCGCGGTGCCGTCCGGCGCTACGTCGTACAGGTAGGCCACCAGCGTGGTGGCGTCAGCCGTGCTGCGCACGGTGAGCTTCACGGTGGCGGCGCCACGGATCCGCCGCGCCACGTCGCCCTGGCCGGTGAGCGGGTCGGTCGACCAGACCAGCAGCTGCGCGCGGTCGAACTTGGCGACGTCGTAGACCTTGGGATTGCCGAACCACTCCTGCTGCCCGGTCGCCATGAGGGCGTTCACCGCGGTGGCCTCGGTCAGGTTCCCGGCGGTGAAGTCCCGCGACCACCCGGCGGTCGGCTTGTCGGACAGCGCGCCGTCGCCCGCACCACCCGTGCCGGTGAGATACCAGGACTCGCTGCCGGTGGTGACGTCCTCCCAGGCCCCGTGCGGCTCGCGGCGCGCCGGGACGGTGATCAGCTTGGTGCCGCCGGGGATGACGATGGTCCGGTAGGTGAACATGCTCTGGTTGTTCACCGCCGTCCAGCTCGGCACGTCGTTGTCCGCGCCGAGCAGGTGGCGGTCCAGCCACTCGTAGGCCTCCCGCATCGGCACCGCCAGACCGGGGAACGGCAGGCCGCCGACCAGACCGGCCAGCCCCGGGCCCTCGGGGGCGCCGTGGTCGCCGATCCACAGGTTGAGGCGCTTCGGGACAGTCAGCCGGGTGAACGTGTCGATCACCGAGGCGACCGGGAACAGCGTCTCGTGCCAGGTGTTCGAGACGAAGGTCGGAATGTCGCGCTCGTTGGTGATGTCCAGGTAGGCCTCCGGGGAACGCTCGGTGCCCCAGGCGACCACGCCCTCCAGGTTCTGCCCGCTGAGGAAGTCCTTGAGGAGTTGCTGGGTGGCCTCGTCGAACTTCTCCTCCAGCGCGCCGCCGGTGAAGCCGATCAGCGCCTGGACGGCCGAGAGGTGCCGGGTGTCGTTGTGGAACAGGCTGGTGGCCAGGTTGCCCCAGGTGCTCAGCGCGACGACGGCGTCGACCCGGTCGGCCGGGTCGTGCGCGGCGACCAGCTGGCTGATCCCGGAGCCGTAGGACTCGCCGAGGAAGCCGATCCGGGAGGGGGTGAAGTGCTCCTGCGCGTAGTCGATCACGGCCGAGCCGTCGGCCCAGTCGTTCGGCCCGGCCACGTCGATGAAGCCCTCGGAGGTGGACAGCCACCCCGCGATGCCGATGCCGCGCGGCGAGTAGGCCAGCACGTGGTAGCCGCGCCGCGCCAGCGTGAGGTACGCGTAGAGGAACGGCAGCCAGCCGTACGGGTTCCAGCCGGCGGGCACGATCACGACGGGGTGCGGGTTGCCGTCGTTCAGCTTGATGCTGAGCGCCGACAGACGGACGCCGTCGGGCGCCGTGATGCGGGGCAGCTCGACCGTGGCGGCCTGCCGGATATCGGCCACCAACTCGGATAGCTCCGAAGGGAGTTCGCCGACGGGCTCCCCCCGGAGGGCCGCCAGCAGCGCCTGGGCCACTTCGACGACGGACGGGTTGACGGTGAGACCGGCGCCCCAGATGCCGTTGGTGGCGATGTCAGTGAGTGTCGCGTCGGTGATCGACGGGGTCTGGTCGGTCATGCGGAACCACCCTCTCGTGAACGGATACCAAAGCGCTTCTTGGCCACAAGGGACGTATCCAAACTGATGGCATGGCAGCTTCGCCCGAACGAATGAGCCGCAGAGACCCTCACCCACGGACCCCCGGCCTGGGTAATCGCCGCCTCCGAGGCCATGCCATCCGCATGCCTCATCCGCTGCCGCGACACTCGCGGTCACTCGTGCGAGTGAGATGCCGTGCCGTCGCCCCGAGTCGTCCGCCCGGTCGGAAGACTGGCCCGCGCCAGTAGGACCGACCGAAGGATGTGCCATGGCAGAAGAGCTGTACGCGACGCTGAAGACCAACCAGGGCGACCGTGATCCGGCTCCTGCCGCATCACGCCCCAAGACCGTCCGGAACTTCGTGGAGCTCGCCAAGGGCGACCGGGAGTGGATCAACCCGGAGACGGGGCAGAGGACGACCGACAGGCTGTACGACGGCACGGTCTTCCACCGGGTCATCGAGGGCTTCATGATCCAGGGCGGCGACCCCCTGGGCAACGGGACCGGCGGGCCCGGCTACAAGTTCGCGGACGAGTTCCACCCGGACCTGGCGTTCACCAAGCCGTACCTGGGGGCGATGGCCAACGCCGGGCCGGGCACCAACGGGTCCCAGTTCTTCATCACCGTCACACCGACCACCTGACTCACCGGCAAGCACACCATCTTCGGCGAGGTCGCCGACGAGGCCGGCCGAAAGGTCGTCGACGGCATCGCCACGGCGGAAACCGGCCGCAACGACCGCCCGGTGAAGGACGTGGTCATCGAGTCGGTCGCCATCGAGACCCGCTGACCGGCGGAGGCCCACCACCCCCGGAGTGGGAGGTCGACCCCGCCGCCTTCCCACTCCCACCACCGACGGTTGATCGGCGACCGGCTGCGCGAGCGTGAACCCGGCCCACTGCCCCCGGGGGGGGACACTCCTGCCTCAGCACATCACCGGGTCGGTAGTCGTGACTCATGGGCGGGCCCCTCGTACAGTGGACCCGCCGACGCCGAGGCCGCGTTCGGAGCAGCGACAGCGCACGTCCCAGCCGATCCGAAGGCCGAAGGAGCCACGCCATGGGCATCGCACGTCGTGATCTTCTCAAGTGGGGCGCGGGAGTCAGCGGGGCAGCCGCCCTGGGAGGCGGCCTCGTCCTGCCGTCCACCACCTGGGCCGCCGCGCGGACCACTCCACGCGGACTGCCGACCGACAACTGGATGAGCCGCCTGGACGGGAACGCCTCCCTGCTCGGCCTCACCATCCCCGGCACCCACGATTCGTGCTGCGAGAACCCCGGCTACGGCACCGAGTGGTCGCACACCCAGAACTGGGGCATCCCACAGCAGTTGCAGGAAGGCGTTCGCTTCCTCGACATCCGCTGCAACGGCCTGCAGGGCGCGCCCGACGAACTCGGGATCTACCACTCCGACAACTACCAGCACATCCGGCTGCAGGACGTCCTCGACCAGTGCCGGTCCTTCCTGCAGGCACACTCCGGCGAGACCATCGTGATGCGCCTCAGGAACGAGCGGGCGGGCGGGCAGGCCCTCGGCGACGACGAGTTCATGCGACGGGTCAACTACTACTTCAACGAGTTCGGCTTCCGGAGCCTGTTCCACCTCTACGGCTGGCCGACGCTCGGCACCGCGCGCGGCAAGGTCGTCCTGCTCGCCGACTTCTCCAACCCCTGGGGTCTGATCGACTGGTCCAGCGGCCAGAACGAGTACCTCGACACCCAGGACGTCTGGGAGATCGGCGGCAGCGACCCGCTGGGCAAGAAGGGCCAGTACATCGTCGCCCAGTTCGACAAGGCGTTCCTCAACCCGAACTACTCGAAGATGTTCGTCAACTTCCTGAGCTACGCCGGTGGTTACTGGCCCAAGAACAGCTCGCAGAGCCTCATGGACCGCACCGTCTACCCGTACCTGAACGCCCGCACCCAGCAGCGCGCCCGGTTCGGCATCGTGCCGATGGACTTCCCGGACTTCCACGTCAACGTGCTGCAGATGCTGATCGACAAGAACTTCGCCTGACCGGGACAGGCACACGGTGAACACCGAGCCCGAGCCCACGCCCGGCGCACCGGCGCACCGGCGCACCGGCGCACCGGCGCACCGCCAGGCTGTCGCCTTCCGCTCCGCATCAGCCCAAGGACGTAAACCCGTGGGCCAATACCCGGTGACGGAGGATCAATCGGCGGGCTGATGCAGCCCGCCCGCCCCGCGTGACAGCGTTCAGCGCATGGACACCACGCCGTTCGCAAGCCGTACCGGACTGACGCGCCGCCGCATGATGGGCGCCGCCCTGGCCGTGGGCACCGCCGTGCCGCTCGGCCTCGCCGGCGCCGCCTGGGGCGCCCCGGCCTCCTCCGGCGGTCCGGCCACGCCCACCGGGTCCGCCCCCGCCCGACTCACCCTTCCCGCGCCCACCGGCCCGTGCCCCGTGGGCATGGTGCCGCTCCACCTGCGTGACACCTCCCGCCCGGACCCGATCGCCGGCCCCGGCCGGTACCGCGAGCTGATGGCCACCGTCTGGTACCCGGCCCGGAGCGCCGACACCTACGCCTACCCGCTCGCCCCCTGGATGACCGACGGCGCCCTGCGAGCCTTCCTCGACGACGCCGGCTACCCGCTCGACCCCTCCGTCGCCCCGCTCACCGCCGGCCACCAGGGCGCGCCCGTCCACCGGACCGGCCACCGGCTGCCCGTCGTCGTCTTCTCGCACGGCTCCGGCAGCCACCGCGCCGACCACACGGTCATCTGCCAGGAGCTCGCCAGCCACGGCTACGCCGTCGTCACCGTCGACCACACCCACGACGCGTTCACCGAGTTCCCCGACGGCACCGTCTCCACCCCGTCGGACCTCGTCCCGATGGCCCCGAAGGACTACGCCGCCGACGTCCGCTTCCTCCTCGACCGCGTCGACGACCTCGCCGCCGGCCGCAACCCCGACGTCGACGGTCGCACCCTTCCGGTCGGCCTGCTCGGCGGCCTCGACCCTTACGCCGTCGGCGCGTTCGGCTGGTCCAAGGGCGGCACCGCCACCGCCCTCGCCATGGCCGCCGACCAGCGCATCCGCGCCGGACTCTCCCTCGACGGGCCGATGATCGCCAACCCCGCCCCCACCGCCGACCTCGACCGGCCGTTCATGATGATGACCGCCGTCTGGGCCCGGGCCACCAACCCCGCCGCCGAAACCTTCTGGACCCACCTGCGCGGCTGGCGGCTCGACATCCAGGCCACGGGCGCCATCCACGCCTCGTACGGCGACAACATGACGCTGATCCCCCAGGCGGGGAAGCTGCTCGGCATGACCGAACAGCAGATCCAGTCCCAGGTCGGCACCCTCGACCCCGACCGCGGCATCCGCATCCAGCAGGCCTACCCGCTCGCCTTCTTCGACCTCCACCTGCGCCACCGAGGCCGCCAGCTGCTCGACGGGCCCTCGCCGGCCTTCCCGGAGGTCACCTACCACCCGTAGGCCGCAAGCCCGGACGGGAGGGGGCCGGGGCGAGGGGTCCGGGTGGGAGGGGCCCGGGGGGGGAGGGCGGCCGCCACGGGGGTGCGGCCGCCCCTCTCACCGGCTGCCCGCCAGCCGCTCACCCGTGCGGTACAGCTCCACCAGCAACGGGCGCAGTGCCTCCCCCGCCGGCGTCAGCCGGTACGAGGTCCGCACCGGAAAGCCGGTCAGCCGCTCCCGCACCACCAACTCCCGTTCCCCCAGGGCCTGCAGCCGCTCCGCGAGCACCTTCGAGCTGATCTCCGGCAGCCGCGCCCGCAACTCCCCGTACGAGGCGGGGCCGTGCATCAACTCCCGCAGCACCAGGGTCGTCCACCGGCCCGCCACCGCCGCGAGCGCCACCTCCACCGGACAGTCCGTCTCCGGTCGCACCGTACGGCCGCGCTCGCCGGGCACCAACTCCGCGTCCCAGCTCCGGCTTTCGGCGCGCGCGCCGCTTCCCGTTTGGTGACCTACGGCACGCCCGTCTTCACTGCTCACATGACTCACCCCACCAGCCTCCCCGCGAGCACCGACCCGGCACAACACCCGGCAGCCTTCGCCGCCGCGTTCAACTCCGGCGACCCGGGCCTCCTCGCCCAGGTCTACGAGCCCGGCGCCGTCTTCGTCCCCTCCCCCGGCGCCGCCGTCACCGGATCCGAACTCCACCGCGCCAGCGCCGAGTTCCTGGCTCTCGGCCTGCCCATCACCGTCCGCCCCCGGCACACCTACGTCGCCGACGACATCGCCCTCCTCATCGTCGACTGGGAGATCACCGGCACCGCCCCGGACGGCACCCCCGTCCACCTCACCGGCACCGCCACCGACGTCGCCCGCCGCGACCCGGCCGGCCACTGGCGCTACGTGATCGACAACCCCTTCGGCACGGCGAGGCCTTGAACGGCGCGGCTTTGAGAGGCGCGGCTTTGAGAGGCGGGGCTTTGAGGGGCGGGGCCAGTCGACTCGCACCCTCGGGTTCACCGCGCAGGAGCAGACCTGGCCGGTCTGCGGGTCGAAGGAGAAGCAACCCAGGTACCGGCCCCGGGTGACCGACCGGTCGAACAGCCCGCCGTGCAACCAGTTCCTGGGCCCCAGTGGCCGTAGCCGACGTCCTCCACCGCGCCGTACCGCCAGGTGTCGGCGAACGTCACCGCCGGGCACGATGTGTCCCCACCGCACGCGGCGGGGCACGCGGCGGGGAGCAGGGCCACCTCGAGCACACGTCCTTCAGGAACCCGACCGAAGTCAGACCCGCATGCCCTGGGTGGCCACGACGGTGGGCGGGGTGGTGCTGCCGGCGGTGGTGCCGAGGGTGCGCTCTACCTTGGCCACGGCGGTGCGGTACTGCATCGAGGCGGTCTGCGAGGAGGCGCCCTCGCGCTGGAAGTAGCCGAAGGCCATCGCGACCGTGCCGAAGCGCTCGATGCCGATGAAGGCGTTGAGTTGGACGCCGGCCAGGGTGCCGTCGAGGCGGACCGCGGGGGCGTCCTGGCGGTCGCCGAGGGTGATCGGGGTGACGGTGAAGGTCACCGTGTCCTCGGTCCCGGCGTTGAAGGTGATGTTGTGGCAGCTTCGGAGGGCGTCGGCCACGCTGTTGAAGTCGGCGGCGAGCCGATCGGGCGCCTCTGCGGCGAGGGCCTCGGTCACCATCGGGTTGCCGTCCGGGCCGTCGAGTTCGGTCTCGGCGCGCGGGTTCGCGAGGCCGGGCTGGGTGGCGCGCATGTTGATCAAGGCACTGAGCGCGTCACAGCCGCTGACCGGGCTCGGGTTCTCGCCCGGGCTGGGGCTCTGAGTGGCGGGTGCCTCGGTGAAATCTGGGCCGAGGTCGGCCGCGGTGAGCAGGGCAGATCTCAGCTGGTCGGCGGAGGGGAGCTCCTGGGTGGGCGCGGCCGACGCCAGGTGGGCCGGGCCCAGAGCGACCGCCACGACGACGGCCGCGGCGGTGATGGCGTGGAGAGGCCTAGGAAGAGACATACGGGCCCCCGGTCGAGAGTTCGGGCAGGGACAAGGCAACCAGTGTCCCACCGGCGGCTGGGCGTGGCGCGCGGGGCGGGCATCTTCGCAGGTCAGAGCCGGGTGCGGCGAGGGTCAGGCATGGTCCGGGGAGAGGGCTACGAGGGTCTCGGCAAGCCACTCCAGCCAGAAGGTCTCCAGCCCGATCCCGGCCCGCAGCACCGCGTGCTGGAGCCGGTTCTCGCCGTCCGCCTTCTCGGCCGGGAAGTCGCGTCGCTCGATCTCCAGGTAGTCGGCCAACTGCGCGCGGTGAAGCGCCAGATGGCGCTCCAGCTCGGCCGTCAGGCCGTCCGCGCCGACCACCGCCGCCGCCCGCAGCCGCAGCAGCAGCGGCTCCCGGACGGCGCGCGGTGCGGCGCCCTCGGCCGTCCAGCGGACCAGTTCGGCACGGCCCTCCGGCAGGACCTCGTACTCCTTCTTCTGCCCGCGCACCGGCGCGTCCGGCCGAAGGGCCCGGATGTGACCGGAGGCCTCCAGCCGGCCCAGCTCGCGGTAGATCTGCTGGTGGGTGGCGGGCCAGAAGAAGGCGATCGACTTGTCGAACCGCCTGGTCAGTTCCAGCCCCGAGGACGGCTTCTCCAGGAGGGCGGTGAGGATGGCGTGCGGCAGCGACATGCGGACGATCCTAGGGGCGCATGAGCGGGTCGGATGGCTGCGGGCCGTGAGCGGGTCTCATGGAGCAAGGCCATGAGCAGGCCTCATGGGGCACGCTCATGAGAAGGTCTCATGGCCGGGCGCATGAACAAGTCTCATGGGGCACGCCCATGAACGGATCTCATGACCGCCCCCCATGAGCAGGTCACATGACCCGGCCACATGACCGCGTGCATGAGCAGCCCTCATGCACGCGCCCATGAGCCGCTCAGAGCGAGGCGGCCAGTTCGGTGCCCTGCTTGATGGCCCGCTTGGCGTCCAGCTCGGCGGCCACGTCGGCGCCGCCGATCAGGTGCACTGCCAGGCCGCGCTCGCTCAGCGCCTCGTACAGGTCGCGGCGCGGCTCCTGGCCGGTGCAGAGCACCACGGTGTCGACCGGGATCAGCTGACGCTCGCCGTCCACGGTGATGTGGAGGCCGGCGTCGTCGATCAGGTCATACGTCACGCCGGGGACCATCACCACGCCGCGGTGCTTGAGCTCGGTGCGGTGGATCCAGCCGGTGGTCTTGCCGAGCCCGGCGCCGACCTTGCTGGTCTTGCGCTGCAGCAGGTGGACGCTGCGCGGGGGCTTCGGGCGCTCGGGGGCGCGCAGGCCGCCGCGCTCGCGGTATTCCGGGTCGATGCCCCACTTGGACTGGAACACCGGCGGGTTGAGGCTCGCCTGGTCGCCCTGGTCGGTGAGGAACTCGGCCACGTCGAAGCCGATGCCGCCCGCGCCGAGGATGGCGACCCGCTCGCCGACGGGCGCGCCGTCGCGCAGCACGTCGAGGTAGCCGACCACGCTGGGGTGGTCGATCCCGGGGAGGTCGGCGGGGGTGCGCGGGGTGACGCCGGTGGCGAGGACGAGGTCGTCGTAGCCCGCTTCGGCCAGTTGTTCGGCGGTGGCGGTGGCCCCGAGGCGCAGCGTGACGCCCAGTTCGGCGAGCCGGGTGCGGTAGTAGCGCAGCGTCTCGTCGAACTCCTCCTTGCCGGGGATGCGCCGGGCCACGTTCAGCTGTCCACCGACCGTCTCGGCGGCGTCGTACAGCGTGACCTCGTGGCCGCGCTCGGCGGCGGAGACGGCGAAGGCGAGGCCGGCCGGGCCGGCGCCGACGACGCCGATGCGCTTGCGCACCTTGGTGGGCGCGAGGACGAGTTCGGTCTCGTGGCAGGCGCGCGGGTTGACCAGGCAGGAGGTGATCTTGAGGCTGAAGGTGTGGTCCAGGCAGGCCTGGTTGCAGCCGATGCAGGTGTTGATGGCGTCGGCGCGGTCGTCGCGGGCCTTGGCGACGAAGTCGGCGTCGGCGAGCAGCGGGCGGGCCATCGAGACCAGGTCCGCGTTGCCCTCGGCGAGCAGGCTTTCGGCGATCTCGGGGGTGTTGATGCGGTTGGTGGTGACCAGCGGGATGCCGACCTTGCCCATGACCTTCTTGGTCACCCAGGCGAAGGCGCCGCGCGGCACCGAGGTGGCGATGGTCGGGATGCGGGCCTCGTGCCAGCCGATGCCGCTGTTGATGATGGTCGCCCCGGCGGCTTCGACGGCCTGGGCGAGCCGGATCACCTCGTCCAGGGTGGAGCCGCCCGGCACCAGGTCGAGCATGGAGAGGCGGTAGACGATGATGAAGTCGTCGCCGACCCGCTCGCGGACCCGGCGGACGATCTCCACCGGGAAGCGCATCCGCCGCTCGTACGGGCCGCCCCACTCGTCGTCGCGCCGGTTGGTCGCGGCGACGATGAACTCGTTGACCAGGTAGCCCTCGGAGCCCATGATCTCGACGCCGTCGTACCCGGCTCGGCGGGCGAGTTCGGCGCAGCGGGCGAAGTCCTCGACGGTCTGCTCGACCTGTTCGGCGGTGAGCTCGTTGGGCACGAAGGGGCTGATCGGGGCCTGGAGGGCGCTGGGGGCGACGAGGTCGGGGTGGTAGGCGTAGCGGCCGAAGTGCAGGATCTGCAGGGCGATCTTCCCGCCCGCGGCATGCACCGCGTCGGTGACCACGCGGTGCCGGTCGGCTTCTTCCTCGGTGGTCAGCATCGCCCCGCCTTCCCAGGGGCGTCCGGCCTCGTTGGGGGCGATGCCGCCGGTGACGATCAGGCCGACGCCCCCGCGGGCGCGCTCGGCGTAGAAGGCGGCCATCCGCTCGTAGCCGTGGGGGGCTTCTTCCAGGCCGACGTGCATCGAGCCCATGATCACGCGGTTGGACAGGGTGGTGAAGCCGAGGTCGAGTGGGCTGAGCAGGTGCGGGTAGCGGCTGCTGCCGGGCGTGGCGCTCATCGACGTCTCCTGGGGCGCGGGCTGGGTGTCGTGTTACCGCAGGGTAAGGGGACGGGTCGATCGGTTGCAACTAGTTGCATAAAGCGGGGGAAGCCCGGCGGCCACGGCCCGAACCGGCCGCCCTGCGGCTCGGACCTGCCGCCCAGGACCGAACCGACCGAACGCCGCGCGGACGGCGGGACGCCCGCGTATCGTCGTGTCCCGGACATCGCGGGCTCGGGAGAGGGGGCGGCCGTGCGGGGTGGTTCGGTGGCCGTGGTCGGGGGCAGCATCGCCGGGAGCGCGTTCGCCGGGGCCGCCGCCCGGCTGGGCGCGGAACGGGTCGTGGTGCTGGAACGCAGCCCGGGCCGACTGGAGGACCGCGGCGTGGGCATCTGCACCCACAACGACCGCTTCGACGAACTAGTGCGCGCCGGGCACCTCGCCGCGG
Source organism: Kitasatospora sp. NPDC051164 (assembly GCF_044455625.1). Taxonomy (NCBI): domain Bacteria; kingdom Bacillati; phylum Actinomycetota; class Actinomycetes; order Kitasatosporales; family Streptomycetaceae; genus Kitasatospora; species Kitasatospora sp. NPDC051164. The sequence continues at coordinate 513,639 of NZ_JBITFB010000001.1, forward strand.
ACACCCGCCGCCACCGCCTCACCGTCCGCCGCTGGACCACCCGGGGACCGGCCGGCGAGGGCGACGGCCCGGACGGGCGCGGGCGGGTGCTCTGGGACCAGCCGTTCCCGTTCCACTCCCACCACTGGGCCGTCCTCTGGCAGGCCCTGCGCGAGCGCAAACCCGAGCAGGTCGAGTACCGGCTGGGCACCACCGTCACCGCGGTCGGCGGCGACGAGCAGGGCGCCTGGGCCGAGGACGCCGACGGCGGCCGCCATGCCTACGACCTGGTGATCGGCGCGGACGGCTACCGCTCGGTGGTCCGCGCCGCCGTCTGCCCGCAGGCCGCGCCCGAGTACGCCGGGTACGTGTGCTGGCGCGGCAGCTACGACGCCGCACTGCTCGACGGGCTTCCCGGCGGGGCCGCGGTCTGGCCGGAGGAGGAGTGCATCACCGCCTGCTACCGCGGCGGACAAGTCGTGATCTACCGCATCCCCGGGCTGGACCCCGGCCGCACCCAGGTGAACTGGGTCTTCTACGCACCCACCCCGGCCTGGCTGCGCCTGGACGGCCCGACCAGCCTCCCGGCGGGCGCCCTCACCGACGGGCGGCTGGACGAGCTACGGCAGCTCGCGGAGCGGCACCTGCCGCCGTACTGGGCCGGGCTGGTCACCCTCACCCCGCGTGAACGGACCTTCCTGCAGCCCGTCTACGACCTGGCGACCCCGCGCCGCACGGCCGGGCGGCTGCTCATCGGCGGGGACGCGGCCACCGTCGTGCGCCCGCACAACACGAGCGGCGCGGTGAAGGCCATGCAGGACGCACACGCCTTCGAGCAGGCCGGACGGGCCGCCGGCTCCTGGTCGTCCCTATTGGCCGCGTACGACCGCGAACGGAGCGCGGCCGGCCGGGAGTTGGTGGAACTGGGCCGGACGCTCGGCCGGGCGCAGGTCACCGAGGCACCGGACTGGTCGACCATGGACGAGCCCGCGATGACCGCCTGGTGGCAGCACCAGCTCACCGGCAGCGGGGGTTTCGGCGGCCACGCGCTCGGACGGACCGAACCTTCCGCGTGACCACCGAAACCCGCTGGCTTCGGCGCGAGGATCAGACGTTGACGCCGTAGTCGGTCGCGATGCCGCGCAGGCCGGAGGCGTAGCCCTGGCCGATGGCGCGGAACTTCCACTCGGCGCCGTTGCGGTACAGCTCGCCGAAGACCATCGCGGTCTCGGTCGAGGCGTCCTCGGACAGGTCGTAGCGCGCGATCTCCTGGCCGTTGGCCTGGTTGACGATCCGGATGAACGCGTTGCGGACCTGACCGAAGCTCTGCAGCCGGGCGTCGGCGTCGTAGATCGACACCGGGAAGACCACCTTGGCCACGTCGGCCGGCACCCGGTCCAGGTCGACCTTGATCTGCTCGTCGTCGCCGTCGCCGCCACCGGTCAGGTTGTCGCCGCTGTGCTCGACCGAACCGTCGGGGCTGCGAAGGTTGTTGAAGAACACGAAGTGCTGGTCCGAGATCACCTTGCCGAGCGCGTTGCACAGCAGCGCACTGGCGTCCAGGTCGTAGTCGGCCCCGGTGGTGGTGCGCACGTCCCAGCCGAGACCCACGATCACGGCGCTCAGACCGGGCGCCTCCTTGCTCAGCGAGACGTTGCCGCCCTTGGCCAGTGAAACTCCCACAATGCCCTCCTCTGATCTCTCCCTGCGGACGAATCTACAACACTGTAGAGATCACGAGAATCCGCCTGAAGGCGGGCTCCGCCCCGGGAATTTCTCCGGGTCCTTTTCAGGGACCCCGACGGGAACCGATCGAGGGGAGCCCGAGGCCGGATCGACCGGGGCGCCGGGGGCGCCCGGGCGGTGCGGCCGACCTAGACTGGCGGTGGTTCCCCGATTCCCGGCTCCCCCGGCTGCGGCGCCCTCGCGGGAGGTTCCCATGCGCCAGCGGTACAGCTTCCACGTCGACCAGGGCGGACACTCCGTGACCGTCAACGTCCGCTCCGGCTGGATCACCGAGACCGAGCTGCTGGTGGACGGCAAGGAGTGCGCCTTCCACCGCGTCCACGGGCACGGCAGCTACCCGCTGACCCTAGCCGCCCAGCTCGCCGAGGAACCGCCCCGGCCGCTCGCGGTGACCCTGGACCGCACCGGCAGGGCCGAGCAGCCGCTCTCCTGCGTCCTGGAGCTCGCCGGCGCCGAGCTCCCCATGCCGGAGCACGCGGCCCGCTGAAACCGTCCGTGCGGGTGGTTTGCCCGCGAATGCGCCGAAACCCTACGATCTCCCATTCGCATGTTCCACCCTCCCCCATGAGAGCCCCGCATGCCCTCCTCCGCGACCCCCCACGCCTCGGACTCCCCGGACGCCCCGGGCTGCCCCGACGCCCCGGACTCCCCCGACGCCTTCGCCGTCTTCGACGACCTGCTGCGCGAGGCGATGACCGGAGCCGAGCGCTTCGGCCACCGCCAGCACGTCCGCCTGACCTGGCTCGCGGTCCGCCGGCACGGCGCCGCCACCGCCCTCGGCCTGATCGGCGACGGCATCCGGCGCACCGCCACCAAGGCCGGGGCGCCGCAGAAGTTCCACGTCACCATGACCCGGGCCTGGGTCGAGCTGGTGGCCCACCACGCCGACGGCGCACCGGCTTTCGAGGAGCGCGAGAACTTCGAGGCGTTCGCGGCCCGCCATCCCGAGCTGCTCGACAAGGAGCTGCTCGCCCGCCACTACCGGCCCGGAACGCTCGCGAGCGAGCAGGCCCGGACCAGCTGGGTCGAACCGGACCTGACGCCCTTCCCCTGGGCCGATCAGCCGTCCTGACACTCCGTCAGAATCTCTTCGACCACCTTCCGCGCCCGTTCCGCGTCCTCCGCGACCAGCCCGATCCGGGTGCGGCGGTCGAGCACGTCGGCGGCGTCCAGCGCGCCCTCGTGGGTGACCGCGTACGCGATCTCGGCGCGCGTGACGTCCAGACCCTCGGCCACCGGCACCGACTCCCCCGCCGCCAGCACCTCGTGGGCGGCGCCGCCGTGCCGGGCGAGCAGTGAGGAGGGCACCTTCTGCGCGGGCAGGGGTCGGCTGTCCCGGTGTCCGGGGGCGCCGACCAGTGGCAACCGCGCCGTCCAGCAGGTCCGGGCGGGCAGACCGCGCAGCCGGACGGCGGCGTCCACCGCGTCCTCGGCCATCCGGCGGTAGGTGGTGAGCTTGCCGCCGACCACGGTGACCAGCCCGGACGGGGACTCCAGCACCGCGTGCTCGCGCGAGATGTCGGCGGTGCTGCCGCCCCCGGTGTCGATCAGCGGGCGCAGCCCGGCGTAGGCGCCGCGCACGTCCGCCCTGGTCAGCGCGGTGGCGAGGGCGGCGTTGACGGTGTCGAGGAGGAAGGTCAGCTCGGCCTCGGCGGGCTGCGGCTCGTCCGGGATCGGGCCCGGGGCCTCCTCGTCGGTCAGGCCGATCGCGACCCGGCCGAGCTGCTGCGGCAGGGCGAACACGAAGCGGCTGGTCGAGCCGGGCACCGGCACGGTGAGGGCGGCGGTCGGATTCCCCAGCAGCCCCGCGTCCACCAGGACATGGGTGCCACGGCTCGGACGCAACGTGATCGAGGTATCCACCTCACCCGCCCAGACGCCGGTGGCATTGACCACCGCGCCCGCCCGGACGGCCAGTTCCTGCCCGGTCAGCGTGTCGACGAGCCGGGCGGAGGTGCCGGTCACCACCTCGGCCCGGACCCTGGTCAGCACGCTCGCGCCGTACTGCGCGGCGGTTCGCGCCAGGGCGACCACCAACCGTGCGTCGTCCACGAGTTGGCCGTCGTGCGCGACCAGCGCGCCGCGCAGGCCCGCGGTCCGGACGCCCGGCACCAGCTGTCGGGTGCGGGCCGCGTCGATCCGGCGCATCCGGGGCAGCAGCGCGCCCGGCGTGCCGGCGCTGACCCGCAGCGCGTCGCCGGCGTGGAAGCCCGCGCGGATCAGCGCGCCCTGCCCGGGGCGCAGCAAGTCCGGGAGCAGCGGCACCAGTTGGGGCAGCGCGCGGATCAGGTGCGGGGCGGTGCGGGTCATCAGCACGCCGCGCTCGACCGCACTCTCCCGGGCTACCTTGATCCTGCCGGAGGCGAGGTAGCGCAGTCCGCCGTGCACCAGCTTGGAGCTCCAGCGGCTGGTGCCGAAGGCCAGGTCGCGGGACTCGACCAGCACGGTGCGCAGGCCGCGCGAGGCGGCGTCCAGGGCCACCCCGGCGCCGGTGACACCGCCACCGATCACCAGCAGGTCGATGTGCGGGTCGTCGCCGAGCGCCTCGAGTTCCAGCGTGCGGCGTGCGGCGTTGAGTCGGCTGGTCCCCGCGAAGGGGCCGACGGCGGGCGTCGTCATGGTGCGAGGTATCCGTTCAGCGCTCTGGCCAGTTCGCGCCGCCAGGCCGCCTCTGGCAGCAGGGAGGCGACCATGCGGTGCGACTGGACGGTGGACTGGGCGATCAGCAGGACCATGGCGGCCAGTTCGAGCGGCTCCCCGGCGCGGACCGAGCCGTGCGCCTGGCCCCGCTCGATGCCGCTGCGCAGCGCCTCCAGCAGGCCGCGCTGGCTGGCGCCGAGCCGCTCGACCACGTACTCGAGCAGCAGGTCGGAGTCCTCGGAGTGGAGCAGCGCGCCGAGCACCGGGTGGTCGCGCAGCCGGACGGCGACCTCGACGACCCGTTCCACGAGGGTCTCCCGGTCCTGGACGTCCAGCGAGGCGCCCTCCAGGGTGGCCAGGATCTCCCGGGTGAGCAGCGCGCCGATCACCGCCCGGACGTCCGGCCAGCGCCGGTAGACGGTCGGCCGGCTGACCCCGGCGCGGCGCGCGATCTCGGCCAACTGCGTGCGGCGCACGCCGAGGTGGACGAGCAGGTCGGCGGCGGCGTCCAGGATCGCGTCGTCGGTGCTGCGGGGCTGCCCGGCTGCTGCCGCCGGCTCGGCGTTACTACTTGACATGATGTGTGAAACTGTAACGCATGGCACCTGAGACGCAAGCGGGACCGGCGGGCGCCGCTCTTCCGCTCCCCCCGATGAAGTGGGACGCCTGGGGCGACCCGGCCCTGGCCAAGGAGCTGTCCGCCGACATCAAGGGACTGCTCGCCGCGGCCCTCGGCGTCACCGGCGACGCAGCCCCCGGGCCGAGCGCCGAGGAGGTCGTACTGCACCCGTCCCGGACCTCCGCCGAGGACCTCAAGGCACTCGCCGCCGCCGTCGGCGAGACCCACGTCAGCACCGCCGACGCCGACCGCCTGCCGCGCGCAGGCGGCAAGTCCACCCCCGACCTGCTGCGCCGCCGCAGCCGCGAGCCGCAGGACGCGCCCGACGCCGTCGTGCTGCCCGGCAGCGAGCAGGAGGTCGCCGCCGTTCTCGCGGTGTGCGCCGAACGCCGCATCGCCGTCGTCCCCTTCGGCGGCGGCACCAGCGTCGTCGGCGGCCTCGACCCCGAGCGCGGCCCCTTCCACGCCGTCGTCTCGCTCGACCTGCGCCGCTTCGACGAACTGCTCGACCTGGACGAGACCTCCGGCGAGGCCGTCCTCGGCGCCGGCCTCACCGGCCCGGCCGCCGAAGCACTGCTCGCCGAACGCGGTTGGGAACTCGGCCACTACCCGCAGAGCTTCCGCTACGCCACCATCGGCGGCTTCGCGGCCACCCGCTCCTCCGGCCAGGACTCCGCCGGGTACGGGCGCTTCGACGAGATGGTGCGCGGCCTGCGGGTGGTCACCCCCGCCGGGGTGCTCGACCTCGGCCGCGCCCCCGCCTCCGCCGCCGGCCCCGACCTGCGCCAGCTCTTCCTCGGCTCCGAGGGCACCCTCGGCGTGATCACCGCCGTCCGGCTGCGCGTCCACTCGCTGCCCGCCGTCAAGGCCTACGAGGCGTGGAGCTTCCCCGACTTCGCCACCGGGACGGCCGCGCTGCGCGCCGTCGAGCAGCAGGGCACCGGCCCGACCGTGATCCGGCTCTCCGACGAGGCCGAGACCATGGTCAACCTCGCCATGACCGAACAGATCGGCGGCAGCCCGACCGTCAGCGGCTGCCTGGCCGTCACCGTCTTCGAAGGCAGCGCCGAACAGGTCGCCGCCCGGCACCGTGCCACCCGCGAGGCGCTGCTCGCCGCCGGCGCCACCTCGCTCGGCGAAGCCCCCGCCCGGGCCTGGGAACACGGCCGGTTCAACGCACCCTACCTGCGCGACTCACTGCTCGGCGCGGGGGCGCTGTGCGAAACCCTGGAGACGGCCGCCGGCTGGAGCCGACTGCCGGCCCTGCGGGCCGCCGTCACCGAGGCACTCACCGCCGCCCTGCCCGGCGCGCTCGTGCTCTGCCACATCTCGCACGTCTACCCGACCGGCGCCTCGCTCTACTTCACCGTCGTCGCCGCCCTCGGCGAGGACCCGCTCACCCGCTGGGGCGCCGCCAAGCGCGCCGCCGGGGACGCCATCGTCGGCGCGGGCGGCACCATCACCCACCACCACGCCGTCGGCGCCGACCACCGGCCCTGGATGACCGACGAGGTCGGCGACCTGGGCGTCCGCATCCTGCGCGCCGTCAAGGCCGAGCTCGACCCGGCGGGCATCCTCAACCCCGGCAAGCTGATCCCATGAGCCGGGCTCATGGGGCGGACGGCCCGAGAACCGTCCGCAGGGTCGCCGTTCTCACCAACCCGGCGGCGGGCGCCGGCCACGCCGGCCCCGCCGCGGAGCGGGCGGTCGCCCGCCTGCGCTCCCTCGGCATCGACGCCGAACCCCACGCCGGGCGCTCCGCCGACGACGCCGTCCGCCTCGCCCGCGAAGCGGCCGCGGGCGGCGTGGACGCGCTCGCCGTGGTCGGCGGTGACGGCATGATCAACCTCGCCCTGCAGGCCCTCGCCGGCACCACCGTCCCGCTCGGCGTGATACCGGCCGGCACCGGCAACGACCACGCCCGCGCGTACGGCCTGCCGCTCGACGCCCCCGAGGCCGCCGCCGACATCATCGCCGCCGGCCGCATCCGCACCGTCGACCTCGGCCGGGTAACCGGTCCGGACGGGTCCGTCCGCCGGTTCGGCTCCATCCTCGCCACCGGCTTCGACTCCCTGGTCAGCGACCGCACCAACCGCCTGCGCTGGCCACGCGGCCGGATGCGCTACAACCTCGCCATCCTCATCGAGTTCGCCAACCTGCGCCCGCTCCCGTTCCGGATCACTCTCGCCGACGGCACCGTCATCGAACGCGACCTCACCCTCGCCGCCGTCGGCAACACCCGCAGCTACGGCGGCGGCATGCTCATGTGCCCGGAGGCTCTCCCGGACGACGGCCTACTCGACGTCACCCTCGTCGACGCCATGCCCCGCCTGCGCATCGCCCGGTTCTTCCCCACCCTCTTCAAAGGCACCCACACCACCCGCCCCGAGGTCACCACCCTGCGCACCGAGTCCCTGCGCATCGACTCCCCGGGCATCACCGCCTACGCCGACGGAGAATTCATCGCACCCCTGCCGGTCGAGGTCGCGGTGGAAAGGAACGCCCTGCACCTGCTGGTGCCGTGAAACCCGATGCCGCGGTCCGGTCCGCCGGCCTGCTGGCCTGCTGGCCTGCTGGCCTGCTGGCCTGCTGGCCTGCTGGCCTGCTGGTCGGCCGGACCGGGGCACCGGTCATCCGTCCTCATGGGAAGAGGCGCGCCGGCCGCTCGGACGCCGACCGGTCCGGCTGCCAGGACGGTCCGCCGGGATCACCGACAGAACGTCATCGCTCACGTCTCGGCTTCCTTCCTCACGGCCGCCGCACCGGGTTGGCCGCCTCGACCCGCCGCGCCCAGCGGCGGACCAGCGGGTTGGCGTCGTGGTCCGGGGAACCGTCGAGGATGTCCACGCCCGCCGTGGCACCCGGGCCGGCGCTCATGACCGCGTTGAGCAGGTAGCCCAGCAGCGCGCCGAGGTCCCTTCGACGGGCGTCCGGGGTGCCGAGCACCTGCCAGGCCCAGCCGACGGCCACCGCCGCCACCCGCCGGTCCTCCCAGGCCCGCCCCCGCCGGGCCTCCGCGATCACCTGCCGCCGCACACTCCTCGGCAACGCCCCCCACAGCTCCCGCGCGTTGCTCCGCGGCACCTGCCCCCGCTCCATCATGCTGCTCCCCCGTTCCGTCGAACGTTACCGAACACCGTCGGACAGCGTCGGACGCCGTCGGGCACCGTTATCGGCCCCGGAGGATACGGCAGTTCAGGTCCGATCACCCGCCCAGGCGGCGGCGCCAGAGCAGGGGGCGTATCTCGATCGTGTGCGACGGGTCGCCGTTCCAGACCGTGGGCAGGCCGGCGGCGGTGAGGGCGGCGACAACCTCGTGGCCGACGGCCGTGGCGGTCGACGGGGAGCCGTCGAAGCCGCCGTACAGGAGAGACAGGCCGTGGCCGGCGGCGGCGGATTCGGTGCACTGGGAGTGGAAGTAGACGAAGCCGCGGGCGTCCGGGGCGCCGGCCGCGCCGATCTCTGCCTCGCCGCAGGACCGGCAGCAGGTGAAGTCCTCCCGGGCCGTGATGCCGCTCGCCTCCAGGGCGGCGAAGGCGTGGGCGAGGCGCTCCGGGTCGGTGTCGCCGATCCAGCCGGTCTGCTCGCCGACGCGCTCCAGCCAGAGCCGGTCGGCGAGTTGCTCGGCCTGCGCACGCGAGAGGGGACGGAGGCCGCACGACACCAGGTACTCCTCGGCCTCCTCGACCAGCCGGGCCCGGTCGGTGTAGCCGCAGGCCAGGGTCAGCCGCAGCCGGTCCTCCAACTCCCGCCGCTCGCCCGCACCCAGCTCCACCGGCGGTACGGGCTCCGGCACCGGGCCCATGTCGAGTGGCTGCCAGTCCAGGCCGTCGCCCCAGCCCGCCTCGCCGCGCGCCCAGGCCGTCATCGCCTCGGCCACCGGCCCGGGCCCGTCCAGCCGCACCTCGAAGTGCCGCTGGGCGGAGCCGTCGCGGTGCTCCAGCGTGTAGCCCTCGCCGTCGGAGTGCCACACCTGGATGTACACGTCCGGCAGGTCCGGTATCCGCTCCAGGACGAGGAAGCGGTCGTCCTCCGCGCCGATGCCCCAGACCAGCCCCGCCAACTCGTCCGCGCTCGGTCGGGAACGCCGCTTCCCGTCGTTCGTCTGCACCGTGATCGCCAGCATGGGGCCACCCTTGCACACCCCTCTGACAATCGCGCCGCCCGATCCCGCAGTTCAGGCCCGGTGCAAGCGGGGCCGGTCGGCCAGATGCGCGACGGCCTCCGCCACCCGGGCGGCGAACCTCGCGCCATCCACGGCCAGGCGATCGGACGGCGCCGACGCTCTCGGTGCCGGTGGGTTCACCGGCTCCCGGTCGGCGCTGAGGACCCGTGACCCGGTGTCGGTGATATCGGTGACGTCGGTGGTGACGGTGATCCGGTCGGAGGCGGTCCACACGGCCGACCGGAAGGCGGGGCCGGTCCCCTCTCCTAGGACAGACGGTCCTCGCGGCGCAGCCGGAAGACCGTGTTGCGGCGCAGCGGACCGTCCGGGGCGGCGGGGTCGTCGAAGTCCTCAGCGGGGTCGTGGGTCATGCCGAGGCGGCGCATCACCGACTGGGAGCGCTGGTTGGCGGCCGTGGTGATGGCGAGGACCTCGGGGAGGCCGAGGGCGTCGAAGCCGTACGCCAGGACGGCGCGGGCCGCCTCCGTGGCGTAGCCGTGTCCCCAGGCGGAGCGGGCCAGGCGCCAGCCGATCTCGACGCCGTCGACCGGGTCCGTCTCCTCGATGTCGTCCAGGCCCACGAAGCCGACGAACTCGCCGCTGTCCCGTACTTCGACGGCCAGCCAGCCGTACCCCCGCCGCTCGATCGCCGCTTCGAAGCGTGCCACCGACGCGTCGCTCCGCTCCCGGGTGAGCGGGCCGCCCAGGTGCTCGCGGACCTCGGGGTCAGCGTTCATCGCGGCCCACGGGACGAGGTCCGACTCGCGCCAGCGGCGGATCAGCAGGCGTTCGGTGCGCAGCTCGGTCAGCGGTCGGTTCAGCGGTTCGTTCATGCGGCCAACCCAACGGCATCCCGACCTCTCGGGCAAACGGAAATAACTCCGGTGCCGGGACGGCCGCCCGTCGGGTAGCGTACGGAGCATGTCGAGCCCTGAGGCATCCAGGGTGGGGACTTTCGGTCACGCCGTCAGCCCCCTGAACCCCCGCAGCCGTTGAAGCGTGAGCGCTGAAATGCCGTGCGCGAGCGCGGGCCCGGCCGCGAACGCGTGCGCCCTCGGGGGCTGAGCGCGGTGACGAGACGCCGTTCCTCGTTGCTTCTCCTCGTTCCGGAACCCCTCGATGCCCCTTCCGCTCTATCTGCTCGCCCTGGCCGTGTTCGCCATGGGCACCTCGGAGTTCATGCTCGCCGGTCTGCTGCCGGACCTCGCCGACGATCTCGGCGTCACCGTCGGCACGGCGGGCGGCCTCACCTCGGCTTTCGCGGTCGGGATGGCCGTCGGCGCGCCGCTGATGGCCGCGCTCGCCCGCAGCCGGCCGGGGCGCGGCAGCCTGCACGGGTTCGTCCTGGCGTTCGCGGCGGCTCACGCCGTGGTCGCCCTGACCTCGAGCTTCCCGGTGCTGTTGTCGACCCGGGTGGTGGCCGCGCTAGCCAACGCCGGGTTCCTCGCCCTGGCGATGACCACGGCGCCGCCGCGCTGGTGCCGGCGGACCGGAAGGGGCGGGCGCTCGCCGTGCTGCTGTCGGGGACGACGGTGGCGACGGTCGCCGGGGTCCCGGGCGGTTCGGTCCTCGGCGCGCTGTGCGGGTGGCGCGCCGCATTCTGGGCCGTCGCCGTGCTCTGCCTGCCCGCCGCCGTCGGCCTCGCCTGGGGTCTCCCCGCCCGTCCCACGACCGCGCGCGGGCCCCACGCCCCGTCCCTGCGCACGGAGTTCCGGCAGCTGGGCCGTCCGCGGCTGCTCCGTGCGATGCTGCTCGCCGCTCTCGTCAATGCGGCGACCTTCGGCGGCTTCACCTTCCTCGCCCCTGTGGTGACCGGCCCCGCCGGGCTCGGCGCACTGTGGGTGCCGGTCGTGCTGGTGCTGTTCGGCGCCGGGTCCGTCGTCGGCGTCACCACGGGACGGCTGGCGGACCGCCGCCCCGGTCTGGTCCTCGCCACCGGCGGCCCGCTGCTGCTGGCCGGCTGGCCCACGGCGGCCGTCCTCGCGGACCGACCGGCCGTCCTGCTGCCCCTGGTGTTCCTGCTGGGCGCGCTGTCCTTCGCCGTCGGCGGCACGCTGATCACCGGGGTGCTGTACGAGGCGGCCGGAGCGCCCACCATGGCCGGCGCCTACGCGACCGCCGCCCTCAACCTCGGCGCCACCGCCGGCCCGCTGCTCGCCGCGACCACGCTCGGCTCGGCGGCCGGCGACCTCGGCCCGCTCTACACCGCCGGCCTCCTGGTGGCGACGGCCCTGCCGATCGCCGCCGTCCGACCCGGAGCCGGTTAGCGGTACCCTGCCGCCGTCCGACCACGGCGGCGCGGGTCCACGGGGTCGACCGCGGACCGCTCGAAGGAAGCTCGAGGGGTCCGAGACCTCAGGCCCGTGGGCCGCCCGGCGGGCCCACCGACCGACAATGCCGCCAACCGGCCATTCCCCGGCGGGAATTGTCCGGCTGCAGGGCCATCCCCAGGATGGGTCGCACCGAGACCGGCCGAACACCACAGGAGTCCGCCATGACCACCGGTACGCCCATCGCCACCGGCACATCCATCGCCACCAGCGCTCAGCAACTCGCCGACCGCTACGCCGCGTTGTGGACCGAGCCCGACGCTGTTGCCCGCCGGTCGGCGGTCGAGCGGTTGTGGGCCGTGGGCGGCGTGCACCTCCTGCACCCGCCTGTCGAAGCCCGGGAGGCAGCCGCGCGGGTCGGGTTCGCGGAGCCGGTCCTGGAGGCGCGCGGCTACGACGAGTTGGAGTTCCGGGTGGCCCGCGCCCACGAGGAGTTCGTGGCGCCCGGCGAGTTCACCTTCCGGGCCCGGCCGGACGCCGTGCGGCTGCGGGACGTCGTCCGCTTCACCTGGGAGATGGTGCCCGTCGGCGGTGGCGAACCGGTCGGCGGCGGGGTGGAGTTCGTCGCCCTGGACACCGACGGCCGGATCACCGCCGACTACCAGTTCCCGGGGCTCTGAGCGGCCGCTCCCACTATGCCGCGGCCGCTCCCCGTAACGCCTCGGCGGTGGCCGCGTCCGCCGGCAGGAAGGCTTCCAGTTTCAGTTCGGCGAGGGTGACATCCACGGCGGTGGCGAAGGTGGTGACCGTTGTCATCAGACGCAGCTCGCCGAGCGAGGTGCGCAGCTCGAGCGGGACGGCGAATCCCAAGTGCTGTTGTCCCAACTCGACTTCGGGAACGTACGAGCTCAACTCCGCGTGCAGTTCGCCGAGATGCCGGGTGCGTTCGACGATGTGGCGGGCCCAGGCGGCGAAGTTGAGGATGCGCGGGGCGAGGCCGTCCGGGTGCAGGGCGAGCCGGTAGGCGTTGGTGCCGGGGCCGACGAGCCGCGGGTCGGCGCCTGCGGTGATCACGTCCAGGGCGGCGTTGGCGGCCACCACGTCACCTCGGTGGTCCACGACGAGTGCCGGGTACGGGAGGTGGCCGGCCAGGATGTGGCCGATCGCTTCCCGCACCGGTGCCAGCGTCGGCCCGTCCAGCGGTGTCTCCGGGTAGACGGGTGCGTAACCGGCGGCCAGCAGCAGCTCGTTGCGGTCCCGCAGCGACAGGTCGAGCGATTCGGCGAGCCGGACGACCATGCCCCGGCCCGGCACGGAGCGGCCGGACTCGATGAAGCTCAGGTGCCGCTGGGTCGTTCCCGCTCGGGTGGCGAGGTCGAGCTGGCTCAGGCGGCGGCTGGTACGGCGCTCACGCAGCGTTTGGGAGAAGTCCACGGCACCAGCCAACCGCGGGCGGCCGCGGCCCGCCATTCCCCCGGGGGAATTGAGGCCATTCGCCCCGGCCGCCAGCATCGACGCCATGGACATCGGTGTTTTCCTCCCCACCGGCCAGGACCAGTGGGCCGCGCACGGCCCCCGCGACCTGGTCGCATTCGCCCGCCGCAGCGAAGAGTTGGGCTTCTCCTCGCTGTTCGTCAACGACTCCCTGCTGAGCCCGAGGATCGAACCGCTCACGATGCTTGCGGCCGCCGCCACGGTGACGGAACGCGTCCGGCTGGGCACCGGCGCCCTGCTGCCGGTCCTGCGCCGCCCGGTGCAGGCCGCGCAGACGCTGGCCTCGGTGGACCAGTTGTCCGGCGGCCGACTGACGGTCGCGGTCGGCGCCGGCTTCCCGGGGCGCTTCGGCCGCCCGCTGCACGAGCTGTCCCAAGTGCCGTGGGAGCGCCGCTTCGCCCGGCTGGACGAGACGGTCGCCCTGTGGCGGGCGCTCTGGGCCGGGGCGAAGGAGTTCCACGGCGAGTTCCACTCCTTCGCCGAACTCCCGCCCGCCACCAGGCCGTTCCACGAGCAGGGGCCACCCGTCTGGCTCGGCGGCGCGACCCCGGCGGCCCTGGCCCGAACCGGGCGCCACTACGACGGCTGGCTGCCCTATCCGCCCGACCCGGCCGACTACGCCACCGGGCTCGCCGCCGTCCGGGCGACGGCCCGCCAGGCTGGACGCCCACCGGAGGCCGTCACCCCCGCCCTCTTCGTCAACGTCCGGATCGACCGCGACACGGAAGCCGCCCGCCGGGCCATGGACGTCTACACCCGCTCCAACTACGGCCTGCCGCTGGCCGAGACGGAGCAGATCCAGGCGTTCGCCCTCGGCACGCCGGACGAGGTGGCCGCCAAGCTCACCCGGTACACGTCGGCCGGTGCCCGGCACCTGGTGGCCCGCCTCGGCGCGCTCGAACTGGCGGATCAGAGGGAGCAGTTGGAGAGGCTGGCCGCTCTCACACTCCCCGGGTCGCCGTGATCCTCCCGTCCGCGACGGCGGCCACCAACTCGCGGTGATCCACCTCCGTCCGGTCCGCGTACCGCACCGCGAACTCGGCCACCGCCTCCGCGAAGGTGTCCGCGCTGCCGAGGTAGCCGGCGATGGCGAGGCGGTCGCCGGTGCGGGCGTGGGCGCGGGCGAGGGTGCGGCCGCAGAGGTCGGCGTAGGCGCGCAGGCCGGAGGGCTTCATGTCGCCGACCTCGACCGAGCCCTTCATGTCACGCAGTTGGCGGCCGTAGAAGTGGCGCCCGGCGGGGCCGGTGGTCCAGCCGAGGAAGATGTCGCTGGCGGCCTGCATCAGGTGCTGGCCGGTGACCACCCGGCGGCCGCCGTGGTGAGGGGCGACCTCGGCGTCCACCTTGGCGGGCGGCAGGTGGTCCTCCAGTACCGACCGGCCGGCCTCTTTGAGTTGCAGGAACAACGGGTCGCGGCCGTCCCGGCCCTCCAGCAGGACGATGAAGCAGCGGGTGCCGACGCTGCCGACACCGACCACCTTGGTGGCCGCGTCGACGAAGCGGTAGCGGTCCAGCAGGACACGGCGGCTCTCGGCGAGGGTGCCCCGGTAGTCGCTGAACACCTTGCCGATGCCGCGCAGTTCGGTCTTCTTCAGCGGCTCGATCAGCGGTGGCGCGCTGATGATCCGGCGCCGCCCGTCCCGGTCCTCGGTGAGCTTGCCGAAGGCCTGCAGGCTGGTACGGCGCCGGGCGTGCGCGAATTGGGCCTCGGCGCGCTTGCGCTGCCGGGGCTTGCCCAGCAGCGGCAGCAGCTGCGCGGTGTCCACCCGGGCGTACCAGACGTCGAGTTCGCCCAGGCCCGCCAGGCGTCGCATCGCGGTCGCGTAGCCCTCGACGGCGGTGCGGGCGGCGCGGCGCACGCGCTCCTCGTCCTGGCCGTTGTCGCGGGCCGCGACGGCGACGCTGGCGGCGAGGCGTTTGACGTCCCACTCGAAGGGGCCGGGGTAGGTCTCGTCGAAGTCGTTGACGTCGAAGAGCAGGGCGCGTTCCGGCGAGGCGTACACGCCGAAGTTCACCAGGTGGGCGTCGCCGCAGAGTTGGACGGTGAGACCGGTGTCGGGCACGGCCCCGAGGTCGGCGGCCATCACGGCGGCGGCGCCGCGCAGGTAGCTGAACGGGCTTTCGGCCATCCGCCCGTAGCGGATCGGCAGCAGCCGGGTGATCCGGTCCTCGCCCTGCCGTTCCAGCACGCCGAGCGGGTCGGGCCGGTCCGCGGCCGGGATCCACCGGCCGTGGTCGGAGCGGGAGACGCGGTCGCGGGCGGCCCGGCCGCGGCGGCGGCGTTCGGCGGGAGTGGTCATGCGGCAGCTCCATCCGTCGGTGGGCGCTGCCAGCGACGCCGGGCGGCCGGCGGGTGCCCCTCTCCGCGACGCTAGGACACGCGTGCCGGAGGGCGCAGCGCACGCCCTCCGGCACTCGGCCGTCCGAGTGAAACCGGGCGGTTCACCGCAGGACGGCTCACCACACCGATCACCCCGCCGCTCACCGGGCCGACTCACCGCACGGTTCACTGCACCGTGAAGTCCGCCATCATCGCCATGTCCTCGTGCTCCAGGTTGTGGCAGTGCAGCATGTACGCCCCCGCGTAGTCGGTGAAGCGCACCAGTAGCTCCACTGCCTCGGCCGGGCGCAGGTCCACGGTGTCCTTCCACCCCGCGTCGTAGGGGCCCGGGTTCGCGCCGTTGCGTCCGATCACCTGGAAGTGGTCCAGGTGGACGTGCACGGGGTGGTGCAGGTCGGACGAGAAGCGCCAGCGCTCGATCGTCCCGAGGGCGGGCGTGGCGATGTTCTGGCCTGGCTGGTAGGGCTCGCCGTTGATGGTCCAGCCGTCGCTGCGGCTGCGGCGGAAGGTGAAGTCGCGGGTGGTGACGGCGGCGGAGGCGTCCAGGCCCTCGACGGCGGCGAGCTTGTCGGGCACCGTCGCGTCGTCGTTCACCTGCTTCGAGGAGACGTCGAACCGCATGACCTCGGCCGTCCGACCACTGCCGAAGCGGTTGACCAGGCGCACCTGGGTGCCGGGCGCGTAGCGCGAGAAGTCGACCACGACGTCGAAGCGTTCGGCGGGAGCGATCTCGATGCCGTCGTGGGCGACCGGGGCGGCGAGCAGGCCGCCGTCGGAGCCGATCTGGACCAGGGCGCCGCCGCCGGGGGGCTGCGGGTCGAGTTCGAGCCGGTAGAGGCGGGCGTTGGAGGCGTTGAGCAGGCGCAGCCGGTAGCGGGCGCGGTCGACATCCAGCCGGGGCCACGGCGCGCCGTTGACCAGGATGACGTCGCCGAGCACGCCGTTGGCGTAGCCGGCGGTGACGCCGGGCTCGCCGAGCGCGGGGTCGGTGGAGGGGTACTGAAAGGACCCGTCGGCGGCGAAGGAGCGGTCGGCGATCATCAGTGGCAGGTCGCGCTCGCCGCGCGGCAGCGGCAGAGCGCCCTCCTCGTCGTCCTGGACGAGGTGGAAGCCGGCCAGTCCGCGCCAGACTCCGGGGCCGGTGAAGCCCATCCGGTGGTCGTGGTACCAGAGGGTGGCGGCGCGCTGCCTGCCCGGGTAGGTGTGGCTGCGCTCGCCGACGATGCTGCGGCCCCCCGCGTGGCGCATCCCCGGCATGCCCTGCATGCCGGCCATGCCCTGGGCGGCGTCGGCCGACGACCCGACGGGGAGCAGCAGGTCCACCGGGTAGCCGTCGCTGTCCGCCGGGGTGTGCCCGCCGTGCAGGTGGGTGACGGACGGCACCGGCAGCTCGTTGCGGTGCTTGACCACCGCCGCCCGCCCGGAGCGGGTGACCAGGGTCGGCCCGGGGAAGCTGCCCCCGTACGTCCAGGCCTCGGTCTTCACACCGGGGATGATCTCCAGCTTGGCGACCTGCTGGGTGATCTCGTAGTAGTCGCTGGTCCCGTCGGTGCGCACCGGATTCAGCACGGCCGGCACCGGAAGCGGGACCTGGAACGCCTCGGGCAGGTCGAGCGCGCTGCTCAGCAGCTGCCCGGGGCGGCCCTCGGCGAGCAGCCGGGCGGCCGAGGGGACGGCGACGGCGGCCAGCGCGCCCGCGCCGAGGACGGAGGCGCCGATGCCCAGGAACCGGCGACGCTTCACTTGGACACCTCCACTGGCCCGCCGGGGCGCGGCAGCAGTCCGCTGCCGTCCGGGCCCGCATCGGGCTGCCCCGTCCGGGCGGGCAGCGGCAACCGCCAGGCTTCGACCAGGCCGAACAGGATGCCGCTGACCAGCAGCACGCCGAGGGTGACGTGCACGCCGACGGCCCGGGCGTAGCCGGCCGCGATCTGGCCGATGACCGCGACGTTGAGCAGGAGGGTCGTCCACAGCGGCCACAGCGGGCCGCGCCCGGGCCACCGCACCGCGACGGCGACCACCAGCTGGAGCACCACCACGGTGGCCAGCGTCATCGCGTTGCCCTCGTGGTCCTTCAGGGAGTCGAACGTGCCGTTGAGGAAGCTACTGGCCAGCATGACCTGGAGCAGGGCCAGCAGGGCCAGCGCGGTGGCGGTGGTGCGCAGCAGGATCAGCGGCCAGCGGGCCGCGGGGACGGCAGGGGGACTGCTCATGTCGGGCTACTCTCTGCTTCGGCGGTCGGGCGGGGCGGGCGAGAGCGTAGCTGATCCGACATCACGATCAGTTCCAATAAAGTCCTTTGGGCCTTCCGGTTACCCCATTGCGCCTGCTCGTCCCGCCTTTGTCACCCGGACGAGTGATGCCCTTGAGTGGTTCTCAAGGGCATCCGTCATGAGCTTCTCTCCAGTGCGTCTCATGGGCTTCTCGCCGGGGCGCCTCATGAGGCGGTCTCATGGGGGACGCCATGAGACCGCCTCATGAGGACCTCATGCACTCCTCTCATGGGAGGGCCTCATGAGCTCGTCTCACGGGGCGGCCCCATGAGTCCCGCTCATCGCCCCACCGGCCTACTGCCGCGCCGCTCCCAGCGCCGCCGGACGGGTCCGCAGCAGCGCCCGGACCGGCAGCCCGGTCGCGCCGAGGCAGAGCAGCACGGCCCCTGCCGCCAGTGGCAGGGCGAGCATCGGCGGGACGTACGGGGAAGCGTTGGCGACGCCACGGGTGACCGGCACCAGGGTGATCCAGGCGATCACCGCGCCGACCGCCAGCCCGGTCGCGGCCACCAGCAGAGCCTCCCAGCGCATCATGTCGCGCACCTGGCGCCGGGTGGTGCCGGCCAGTCGCAGCAGCGCGACCTCGCGGCGGCGGTCCAGCACGGTCATCACCAGGGTGTTGGCGGCGCTGACGGCGGCGAACCCGCCGAGCACGCCGGCCATCACGGTGTTGGCCCAGCCGCTGAGCTCCATGTCCTTGTCGGCCTGGGCGACGAACCCGGCCCGGTCGGTCACGCTCGTCCCGGCCTGCGTGCCCAGCCCGGCGGCCACCGCCGTGCGGTCGGCGCCCGGCACGTCGGCGACCAGCACCTGGCTGTCGTACCCGGTGGTGACGTGCTCGGCCAGGGCCGCCCGGGGCAGCACCGCCTGGCCGACGCCGAGCCCGCGTTCGTACACGGCGACCACGGCGGGCCGGACGGCGGTGCCATCGCCGAGGCGCAGCGGGACGCGGTCGCCGACCTTGGCATCCAGGGCGTCGGCCAGGGTGGTGCTCAGGGCGATGGTGTCGGTGCCGCGACCGAGGTCGGCGAGCGAGCCGCTGCGTACGCCCAGGTCGAGCACCTTGGGCAGCCGGGCCGGGTCGCCGTCGACGCCGAGCGCGGGGGCGGAGCTCAGCCGGCCGCCGCTCTCGAGGACCAGGCCGGTGCGGAGCACGCCGACGGCGGTGTCCACGCCGGGCACCTTGGCCGCCCGCTCGGCGGTCCCGGCGGGCAGGCCGGGGCCGGTGGTGCCGATCACGTGGTCGGCGGTGATGCCGGCCCGGACGTTCTCGCCGGTGGTGTGGCGCAGGGTGCTCTGCAGGATCAGCAGGGTGCCGCAGAAGGCGGTGACCAGGACGATCGGGGTGATCGCGGAGGCCAGCCGGCGGGCGTTGGCGCGGGTGTTGTCGGCGGCCAGCGAGCCGGGCGCGCCGCCGGCCCGCAGCGGGGCGCCGAGCACGGCGGCGGCGGTCCGGGCCACCCACGGGCCGAGCAGGGCGACGGCCGTCATGAAGCACATGACCACGCCGAGCGCGGTCTGGGCGGCCTTGGCGCCGTCGAGGGAGGCGGCGAGGGCGGCGACGGCGATGCCGCCGCCGGCGAAGACCAGTCCGAGGAGGGTGCGCACCTTGCCCGGGCGGGGCGCCTCGACGGCGGCCTCGCCGAGTGCCTCGGCGGCGCGCAGCTTGGACGGTCGGCGGGCGGCCAGGAAGCCGGCGGTCAGTGCGGCGAGGGTGCAGGTGAGGACGGGGGCGAGCATCGGCAGTGGGCCGACGTCGAGGCGGATGCCCTCGGGGACGGCGCCGCGTTCGGCCAGCTGGCCGAACCACCAGCGGGCGAGCGCGAGTCCGGGCAGGATGCCGAGCGCCGCGGCGACCGGGGCGACCAGCATCGCCTCGGCGGCGATGGTTCGGCGGATCTGGCGCGGGGTGGCGCCGATGGCGCGCAGCAGGGCGAACTCGCGGGCGCGCTGTCCGGTGGCGAGGGCGACGGTGCTCATCACCACGAAGATCGCGGTCATGGTGGCGTAGCCGCCGAAGGTGCCGCCGAGGGCCATCAGCGTCGTCCGGGCCTCGCCGAGAGCGGGGTGCTCGACGGTGCCCCGGTCGTCTCCCGAGAAGGCCTTCGCCTCGCCGCCGACGGCCTGGCGCACCTGTGTGGCGAGCGCGGCGGCGGTCACGCCCTGGCGGGGCTGGACGGCGATGGCGTCGATCCGGCCGGGGTGGCCGGAGAGGAGGTCGGCGGTGGTGTCGGCGAACCAGGCGGTGGGGCCGGCCGTCTGGGCGGCGGCGAGGCCGGAGACCCGGTAGCTCGCGGTGCCGCCGGGCGCGGTGAGCGTGAGGTTCGCGCCGGGCGCGAGGTGGGCGGCGCGCGCGGTGTCGGCGTCGAGCACGACCTCGTTCGCGCCGGGTGCACGGCCCTCGGTCAGCTTGTCGGCCGGTCCGGCGATGCCGAGGGCGGCGTAGCCGCGGCCGGTCAGGGCCGGGCTGTCGTTCGCAGCGGTATGCGGGAAGGCGGTGAGCGGGAAGGCGGTGAGCGGGAAGGCGGTGTCCGGCCGGGCGACCGCGACCCCGGGCAGGGCGGTCAGCCGGCCTACCAGCGCGGCGTCCGCACGGGCCCGCTCCGGGGTGGCTTGCTCCTGGGTCTCGGTGTCCTCGCCGACCTTCTTCTGGATCTTCACCGTCTGCTCGGCCGCGACCACCACGGGCGCGGAGGCGTACCGGTCGGGTTCGAGGCCGGCGGTCAGGCCGGTCTGCAGCAGCACGCCGCAGGCCGTCACGACGGCGGCGCCGAGCAGCAGGGCGACCAGGGTGCCCACGAAGGAGGCGGGACGGAAGCGCACCGAGGCGCGGGCGAGTCCGTTGGTCATGCCGCCGCTCCCACCGGGCGGGCGGTGAGCGCGACCATCCGGTCGGCGACGGCCTGCGGGCTGGGGTGCGGCAGGTCGTCCACGATCGTGCCGCCGGCCAGGAACAGCACCCGGTCGGCGAAGGAGGCGGCCACCGGGTCGTGGGTCACCATGACGACGGTCGCGCCGAGGGAGTCCACGGCCTGCCGCAGCAGGCCCAGCACCTCGTGTGCGGTGCGGGTGTCCAGCGCGCCGGTGGGCTCGTCGGCGAACAGCACGTCCGGGCGGGTGATCAGCGCGCGGGCGATCGCGACCCGCTGCTGCTGGCCGCCGGAGAGCTGGCCCGGCCGCCGCCGGGCGTGCTGCCCGAGGCCGACCCGTTCCAACAACTCCCCCGCCCGGGCGCGGTCCTGGCGCTCCCCGGCGAGCCGCTGCGGGAGCAGCACGTTCTGCTCGACGCTCAGCGAGGGCAGCAAGTTGAAGGACTGGAAGACGAAGCCGATCCGGCTGCGGCGCAGCTTGGTGAGCCGGTTCTCGCTCAGCGCGGTGATCTCCTCGCCGCCGAGCCGGATCTCCCCCGCCTCCGGGCGGTCCAGGCCCGCAGCGCACTGCAGGAAAGTCGACTTGCCGGAGCCGGAGGGGCCCATCACGGCGGTGAAGCTCCCGCGGGCGAGCGCCAGGTCGATCCCGCGCAGCGCCTGCACCGCCGCCTCGCCGCGCCCGTAGGTGCGGCGTACGCCGCGCAGTTCGATCGCGGGGGCCGCCGACGGTGCGGCGTGCGGGGCACCGTCGTACGCGTCGGTGGCGTACGGGTGGGTCACCCGCTCGTCGGTCCTGCGGCGGTCGTGGCGGCGTGCCATGGAGAGGCCTTCCTTCGGTTCTGCGTCGCTCGTCGTCAACGTGTTTCGCTCGTCGTCAACGTGTTCAACGCTAGGAAGTCCGGGCCCCGCGGACCATGGAGGTCACCGGCGGAACGGGGGTGGGGTTATCCCTACACCGCTTCGGCGGTGGTCCCGAGGTAGGCCGCGCGCAGCTCGGCGAGCACCGGGTGGGCGGGGTCGAGGGTGGTGCCGTCGACGGCCGCCAGCGGCCGGACGCCGATGCCCGCGTTCACCGCGAAGGCGGCTCCGAAGCGGCCCAGCGCGGCGGCGGGCAGCGGCTCGCGGGACTGCGGGCCCCGGTACGCCCGGGAGAGCAGGGACTCGGTGACGCCGGGCAGGCTCGGGCCTTCAGGCCAGACCAGCTTGTCCTCGTCCAGGAAGCCGACGTTCCAGGTCGCGCCCTCGGTCACCCGGCCGTCCGTGTCGATCAGCAGCACGTCGTCGTAGCCGGCGAGTTGGGCCTGCCGCCGGTGGTGGACCAGGCCGAACAGGCCGACGTGCTTCACCGCCGGCAGTTCCCGCCGGTACACCGAGGTGCGCACCCGCAGCGGGGCGGGCTCGGCCGTCGCGGCGGGGCGGGTGGTGACCAGAAGGGCGGGTGCGGCCGGGGCGGCGGGGCGTTCCAGACCGAGCGCCGGGTCGTACACGGTGACCCGGACGATCACCGGTGCGCCGCCGGCGGGCAGCACCGCGCGGATCCGGTCCCGCACCGCCGCCCTGTCCAGCTCGACGGCGAACAGCGTGCGGCAGTCACGGACCAGCCGGTCCAGGTGCAGCGTCAGGCCGCGGACCCGGCCCGCCTCGGCGCGCAGGGTGGTGAAGTGCCCGTAGTTGAGCAGCCCCAGCGCGGCCAGCCGCGCCGGGTCGGCGGGGGCGCCGTCGATCTCGATCTCAGCCATCCCCCGAGTCTGCCAGCTGCGACGACGGGACCGAGGCCTGCGACGGGGCCTGCGTCGCCGCCCGCTCCGGGGCTTGTGCCGGGTCCCGCTCCGGGTACTGCACCGAACCCTGCGTCGGGCTCTGCGGAGCGGGGACCGGCGCCGGGCCGTACGGGGAGGACGCCGGGCGGGGGGCGGCCCGCTCGAACTCCTCGATCCGGTACGCCAGTCCCTCCGGCTCGCCCGCGTCCGACCAGCGCCACGCCTCCGCCCACCACTGCGGGCCGCGCACCAGCGGGAAGCCCGCCAGCGCCAGGTGCAGGGCCAGCGTCGAGCGCGCGTAGTCGTGCACCCAGCCGTCGGCGCCCCGGTAGTCGGCCGTCTCGTCCAGCCGCAGCCAGCGGCCCTCGCGGCCGGCGGTCAGTATCGGCACCCAGCCGCGCAGCCGGTCGGCGACCAGCAGGAGCAGCCGTCCGTCCTCCTCGCGCACCCGGTAGGAAGGGAGTTGGGACATCCGCGCGAGCGCGAGCGAGCGTTTCCAGCCGACCGCCCACAGCCCTCGGCGCAGGTAGTAGCGGACAGCCGGCTGCCAGGTCCAGTGCGCCTCCAGCCGGAATCCGGGCAGGCCCTCGGCGGTGGCCGCCGCGTACACCTCGTCCAGCGTGGCGGCGGCCAGCCCGCGACCGCGCGCCGCCGGGCTCACATAGAGGGAGGAGACGGCGAGTTGGCCCGGGCCCTTGGTCCAGTTGTCGACCGCGACGGTGCCCACGACGGCGCCGTCGTCGCCCTGGATCCAGTACCTCCGCCGGTACAGCTCCCCGCCGGGCCACTCCCGACCGCTCTCGCCCAGCCGCTCTCGCCAGCCGCGCTCCGCCGACGGCGCCAGCCCGTCCGGGTCCACCAGCGCGCCCAGCTCGCCCTCCACCAGAGACGCCAAGTCCCAGAGGGCGAACCGACGTTCGTCCCCCTCTGCGACCGCCCTCAGCTGCGGCCCCGCCGCCAGCCGGTCCTGTGCCCGCTCAACCGCCGCATCCCACGCCCTCACCACGCCGCCACCCTAGCGGGGCCCGAAGACATTCCGTAATTCATTGGACACCGAACGTCAGGTCGGGTACGAATGCGCTGTCCGATCAGCCCGGTTCCCGCCGGCTTGTCCCGGGTGGGCCCGTTCAGGGAAGGAGATCCCCATGCGCGGCATCTTCGTACGCGCCGTCGTCGGGGCGGCGCGTGCCCTATCCGACGGTCTGGCCCGCCTTCGGGGTCTGGTCCGCCGCGCCGGTCGCGGTCCGGGGGCGGGGGCGGGGGCGGGTCAGCGCCACCGCCGCGATCACCAGGACACCACCGGCCAGGGCGTTCCAGCCGACCGGCTCCGCGAGGAACAGCGCACCGATCGCGGTGGACCACAGCGGCATCACGTAGGCGACGGCCGAGGCCACCCCGGTGCCCGCGGTCCGGACCAGGCCGAGGTTGAGCAGGTACGCCAGGCCGGTGCCGACCACGCCGAACACCAGCAGGGCGACGGCCGGGCCGGCCCCGGGCCAGTGCGGGGCGCCCGCGGCGAACGGCACGATGACGGCCAACTCGGCGGTGGCGCAGCCGATCTGGAGCGCGGAGAGGGTGGTGACCGACTCCGGCCGACCGGACAGGAAACGCCGCAGGTAGGCGAAGCCCGCCCCGTAGCAACAGGCGGCGGCCAGGCAGGTGAGGCCCCCGACCGCCGTACCGGATCCGATGCCGCGCCAGACCCCGAGCACGGTGAGCACGCCAACGAAGCCGAGGACGAGGCCGGTGAGCCGGCGGGCGCCCGGGCGGCGCTCCTCGGGGACGGTGAGCACCGTGAGCAGCAGGGCGAACAGCGGAGTGGTCGCGTTCATCACGCCGGCGAGCACCGAGCTGGCCCTGGTCTCGCCGAACGGGAACAGGATGAACGGCACGGTGTTGAGCAGCACCGCGACCACCGCCGAGTGCCCCCACAACGCACGGTCACGCGGGACCTTCTCACCGCGCAGCACCAGGACCGCGCCCAGCGTGGCCGTGCCCAGCAGGCACCGCCACAGCGCCACCCAGACCGGGGGCACCCCCGCGTCGACCGCCACCTTGATCAGGGCGAAGCTCGCACCCCAGATCGCCGACAGTGCCGCAAAACGCGGCAACCAGCGCCGCACCGCAACCACCCCCGTATTCCTCCGGTGTTCCCTGCACCTGGACAGAGGATGGGGCGACGTTCGACCATGAGTCCAACAAGTGGCATTCCGACGTGGATGAGGAAGTCTCATGACCCGAGGTCACACGCCCCAGGGCGTCCGATGACCACGGAGGTCAACCTGGCTCAGCTCAGGGCTCTGGTCGCGGTTGCCGACACCGGCGGCTTCGGCGCGGCCGCCGACGAACTGGGAATCAGCCAGTCCGCCGTCTCACACGCCGTCGGCGCGCTGGAGCGGGCCCTCGGCGCACCCGTCCTGATGCGCGGCACCCCCTGCCGGCCGACCCCGCTGGGCGAGCAGGTCCTGCCGCACGCCCGTACCGCCGTCGCCTCCGCCACCGCCGTCCGCCTCATCGCCACCCAGCACACGGGCGGCCTGACCGGCACCGTCCGGCTCGCCGCACCGACCACCGTCTGCCAGGCGCTGCTGCCCGGGCTGCTGCGGGACTGGAAGGCCGCGTACCCGGAGGTCACCGTCCGGGTCTTCGAGGGTGAGGACGCCGAGCTGACCGCCTGGCTGGAGGCCGGCACGGTGGACGCCGCCGTCCTGGTGGACGCCGGGCCGCTCCAGCCCGGGGCGGTCGCGCTCGGTGCCGACTCGATGCACGCGCTGCTGCGCCGCGACCACCCCCTCGCCGGTCAGGAGACCATCCATGTCACCGAGTTGGAGGACGACGACTTCCTGCTCTCCGAGGGCGGCTGCGAGCGCCACATCCGCGAGGCCTACCGGCGGGCCGGCACCCGCTTCGCACCCCGGCACCGGATCCGCGACCTCAACACGCTGATCGGCATGGTGCACGCGGGCGTCGGAGTCTCGGTGATGCCCGCGCTGGCACTGACCATGCTCCCGGCCGACTGCGTGCTGGTCCCGATCCGGCCCGCTGTCCACCGGACGCTGACGCTCACCGGACCGGCGAGCCGGCCGTGGTCCCCGGTGGTCAGCGGGCTGCTCGCAGGAGTGGGGGCGATGACGAAGGGCAAGGCTCTGGCCGGGTCGCCGGCCTGAGTGGAGTTTTTCGGCTCTGCGGGCAGGGTTGATGGAACTTCCCGTCGATACGGGCGGCAGCAGCTGGTCGGCACGGGTGTACGGCCGGAGGGTGACGGCATTCCGGCCGTACACCCGAGGGAGGACCCGTTGTCCGCACACCCGCTGCCCCCGCCGTCCGCGCGCCCGACAACCGAGCAGCCGACGCCCGTGAACCCGCGCCGCTGGTGGGCGCTCTGCGCGCTGCTCACCGCGGAGGCGATGAACCTGCTGGACGCGACGATCGTGCAGGTCGCCGCGCCGCGCATGCGTGCCGACCTCGGCGGGCCGGCGGCGGCCGTGCCCTGGCTCACCACCGCGTACACCCTGCCGTTCGCCGTACTGCTGCTCACCGGCGGGCGGCTCGGCGACCGGGCCGGACGGCGGCGGGTGTTCCGGATCGGGGTCGCGGGCTTCCTGCTCGCCTCGCTGGCCTGCGCCTGCGCGCCCACGCTCGGCGCGCTGCTCGCCTTCCGGGCCGTCCAGGGCGCGGCCGCGGCCGTGATCGTCCCGCAGACCATCGGCCTGATCAAGGCCATGTTCCGCGGCCCGGAGACGGCCCGGGCCCTCGGCACGATCGGGCCGGTGATGGGGCTGGCGGCCGTCGCCGGCCCGGTGCTCGGCGGGGTGCTCACCCACGCCGACCTGTTCGGCTCCTCCTGGCGCGCGGTCTTCCTGGTCAACCTCCCACTCTCGCTCGCCGTCCTCGCCCTCGCCCCGCTGCTCGCCGAGGACCGCGCCCCGCGCCGCCCCGGCCTCGACCCGGCAGGCAGCGCGCTCGCGGCGCTCGCCACCGGGCTGGTCGTGCTGCCGCTGCTGGCCACCGGAAGCACCCCGCCGGTGTGGACGGCTGCCGGAGCGGTCGCCGCGGTGGTCTTCGCCGTCCACCAGCGGCGCGGGGCCCGGCGCGGCACCGACACCCTGGTCGAGCCGAGCCTGTTCACCTCCGTACGGTTCCCGGCCGCGCTGGTCGCCCTCTCGCTCGCCTTCGCGGCCACCACCGGGCTCACCCTGGTCGTCGTGCTACAGCTCCAACTCGGCAGCGGAGCCGACGCGTTGGCCTCCGGCCTGACCCTGCTGCCGATGTCGGCCGGGCTTGCGGTCGGCTCCCTGTGGGCGGGCGCCTCGCTGGTCCGGCGGTACGGGGCGCGGGTGATGCCCGTCGGGCTGGCCGTGATGGCGGTCGGGGTGGTGTCCGCTGTCGGCGCCTACCGCACGGGCCAGCGGCCGGAGGCCCTGCCCTACGCGCTCGCCCTGGTCGGGCTCGGGCAGGGACTGTTCACACCCGCCTTCTTCACCACCGCCCTGACGCCGCTGCGGCCGCAGGAGACCGGCTCGGCGGCAGGCCTTCTCAACGCCGTGCAGCAGCTCGGCTCCACGCTCGGCGTCGCCGTGCTCGGACGGATCTACCTGGCCGCCCCGGACACCACCGGGGCGCAGCGCGCCTGCTGGCTGGCGGTGGGGGTACTGGCGGCCGCCGCCGTGGCGGTCCGGCTGATGAGCAACTCTCATGGCACTCGTACCGCCAGCCACACGGCAGAATCGGACGGTGTGTCCGACCACCGGGAACCCACACATGCTCGATGACCTCGACCGCGCGCTCGTCCACGCCCTGCGCGTCGACGGGCGCGCCCCGTTCAACCGGATCGCCGCTGTCCTCGACGTCTCCCCGCAGACCGTGGCACGCCGCTACCGGCGGCTGCGCGCCGAGGCCGGACTGCGGGTGGTCGGGCTCGCCGACCCGCACCGGGCCGGACGGTCCCAGTGGCTGCTGCGCCTCACCGCCGGGCCGCACACCGCCCAGAACCTCGCCCAGGCGCTGGTCCGGCGCGCCGACACCGCCTGGGTGAAACTCACCTCCGGCGGCACCGAGATCACCGCCATCGTCGACACCGGCCCCGGCCCCGACGGCCACAGCCTCCTCCTGCGCGACATCCCCCGCACCGCCACCGTCACCGGCGTCTCCGCCCACTGCCTGCTGCACACCTACCGGGGCGGCCCCTCCGCCTGGCCGGTCAGCACCGAGACACTCAGCGAGGAACAGCAGGACCGGCTCCGCCCGGTCGCCGTGAGCCCTCCGTCCGGCGGCCTCGACGAGGCCGACCACGCCCTGCTCGGCGCGCTGCACCGTGACGGCCGCACACCCCTCGGCTACCTCGCCGCAGCGACCGGCCGCACCCCGGCCACCGTCGCCCGCCGGCTCGCCGAGCTCCGGGCGGACGGCACGGTCTTCCTCGACGTGGAACTCGACGCCCGGCTCCTGGGCGCGGACATGCAGGCACTGCTCTGGCTGAGCGTCGCGCCCGCCCACCTCGACCACGTCGGCCGCGCCCTCGCCACCCACCGCGAACTCGCCTTCGTCGCCGCCACCACCGGCCCCAGCAACCTCACCGCCCTCGCCCTGTGCACCGACCCGGCCGACCTCCACCGGTACGTGACACAGCAGTTGGGCGCGGTCAAGGAGATCACCGCCCTGGAGTCCTCCCCCGTCCTGCGCACCCTCAAGGCCGCCGGCCCGGTCCCGGCACCGCCGGGACACGGACGCCCCTGACCGCGCCGCGACCGAGTGGGTGGCCCCTCCCTCACACCGGCGGGTGGAACAGTCGACACCCTCCCGGCCGCGGGCGAGCGCCCGCCGGGGCCGAAGCCGGACGTTCTCGCCGACCTCCCGGACGCCGCCCCCCAACGCGACGCCCGCCACGGGACGGGATCCCGCCAGACGCCGCCCCACGTCCCGGGCAAGGGCCCGAACCATCCCGGGCCCCGAACCATCCCGAGCCCCGGGCCGCCCCGGACCGTACGACCGGCCGCTCAGCCCCGCAGCCGGACGCCGTCGAGCACCACGCCCACGACACTCCGCGCCGGGACGGCACCCCACGTCCGGGAGTCCGTGCTGAACTCCGGGTTGTCGCCCAGCAGCACCACGTGCCCGCCCGGCACCGTCCCGCCCGCCACGACCGGGCGGACGGACTGCGGGACCGGGTCACCGGGCAGCGCCGCCAGGCGCTTCACCAGCAGACGGTCCGGCTGCCGCCGGGCCGGGCCGCCGCCGGGCGCGGCGAGCCCGTTCGGGGAGACCACCACGATCCGCCCCGCACGCAGCCGGGCCAGGCCTCGGCGCAGCACCAGGACGCGCTGGCCGGGCCGCAAGGCCGGGCTCATGCTCGGCCCTGACACCACGACCACCGACAGCGCCACCCGCAACAGGACGACGAGGGTCATCACCGCCGCCAGCACCGCACCGCCGACCACCGACCACCGACCACAGACCCACCGGCACACCTCCTCCGCTCAACGGGCCGACCGGCCCGACATCCCGGCCCGCCGCAACACCGCGACGGCCGACGGCCGTTCCCGTCCCCACCTGCCGGCCACTGCCTCGCACCTTCCGGTCACTGCCTCGCGCGACCCGACACCACCGCGTCCTGGTAGCCGGAGGCCTGCAGGGTGAACAGCTCCGCGTAGCGCCCGCCGAGGGCCATCAGCGCGTCGTGGGTGCCTTCTTCGACCACCTGGCCGGCGCCGAGGACGACGATCCGGTCGGCGTCGCGGACCGCGCTGAGCCGGTGGGAGATGACCAGGCTGGTGGTGCCCCGGCGCAACTCCCGCACGTTCTCGTGGAGTTCCTGTTCGGCTTCCGTGTCGAGGCCCGCACTGGGTTCGTCCAGGATCACCAGGTCGGCGTCGCCGCGCATGAACGCCCGGGCCACGGCGAGGCGTTGCCACTCCCCGCCGGACAGGGAGTGGCCCCAGCTCGCCTGCGTCGCGCCTTCGGGCAGGAAGATCCGGCTGAGCAGGGCCCCGTACCCGCCGTCCAGCCGCTGCACCCGTTCGTGGATGCCGGCCGCACGGGCTGCGTCGGCGACGCGGGCCCGGTCGTCGAGGTGGGCGAGGCGGCCGAGGCCGATGTTCTCGCCGGCGGTCAGGTCGTAGCGGCAGTAGTCCTGGAAGACCACGCCGATCCGCTGCCGGTACTCCTCGGGCGGGAACTCCCGGATGTCGACGCCGTCCCAGAGCACCCGGCCGCGGTCCGGGTCGTAGAGTCGGCAGAGCAGCTTGACGACGGTGCTGTTGCCGGCGCCGTTGAGTCCGACCAGGGCGGTGACGGAGCCGGCTCGCAGGGTGAGGTCGACGCCGCGCAGGGTCCACGGTGCGTCGGGGTGGTAGCGGAACCAGACGTCCTGGAACTCGATGGTGCCGCGGAGCGCGGTGGGCGGACGCTGGTCGATAGCCGGGGCGAGGTCGGGCGGGGCTTCGCCGAGTGTGCAGTAATGGTCGAAGGTAAGTGCGGCCTGGTAGGCGGAGGCGCCGCCGGCCGCGAGTTGGCCGAGGCCGGTCCGGATGCCGGCCACGGCGGCGAGGCACACCGAGACCTGACCGAGGGACAGTTCGCCGTGCCGGGCGGCCCGCACCGCCCACACCAGGCCGAGCGCGTAGACGGCAACGCCGAGCAGCGAGGCGGGCAGTCGACGGGCGAGGTTCTGCCGGCCGGTCGGTCCGTTCCTCAGCGCCGCAGATCGCCTGCAGTTCGTGCCGGGCGCGTCCGCGTAGGAAGTCCTGCAGGCCGAAGAGGCGGATCTCCTTCACCGCGTCGACGTCGGAGACCAGGCTGCTGCAGAAGGACTGGCGCCGGTTGCGGCACATGGTCTCGCTCAGGACGGCGGCCCGACGGCGGCCGGCCGTCAGCTGCGTCCGCACCAGGAGGAGTGTGAGCAGCAGGGTGACTGCGCCGAGCACCGGGTTGACGACGAAGACCGTGCCGAGGAAGCCGACGACGGTGAAGAGCGCCTGAAGGCTGCCGAAGGCCGCGCCGACCAGGATGTCGGGGGCGACGCCGCCGGCCTGCTGGGCGAGGCGGAGCCGGTCCTGGAACTGCGGGTCCTCGAAGGGCCGCAGACCGGGCAGGCGGTTGACCGCGTCGAACAGCTCCTCCTGCACCCGTTGCCGGATCGCCCGGCTGGAATGCGCGCGGGTGTACTCGCTGAGTGCGGGGGCCAGTGCCATTCCGAGGCTCGCCGTGACCAGCAGGACGCAGGTTCCGGTGGTCGGGCCGGTCGCCGCGCCGGTGAGCGTGTCGAACAGGCGGCTCACCAGCAGCGCGGTGGAGGCGGGCAGCAGGCCGGCGATCAGCCCGCAGAGCAGCGAGAGCAGCAGGACGGTCCGGCCGGCCTGCCAGGCCAGCGAACCGGCGGCCCCCGCCGAACGCAGCACCCGCCCGACCCCGGCCGGCCCACGCCCACGACCAGGCCCACCCCCGGAGCCGCCCCCGGACCCGCGACCGGAACCCCGGCCAACGGCAGCGACATCGGCACCGGCACCGGCACCGGCATGAGCGGCGCTCATCACGCGGCGGTCGGGGATGACGAGCTCGCCCGGGACCAGGTGGTTGGTGATCCGGCCGTCGGCGGAGACGGAGACGTAGCTGGGCCAGCGCACGATCCCGAACGCCTCGGCCGTGGACTCGGCGCCGGCCCCGGAGGTCTCCACCGACACCCGGGCCACCGGTTCGAGCAGTGTGCGCAGTTCGGCGATCACCGGGCCGCTGCCCTTGACGACCGCGAGGACCCGTTCGCGCCCGCCCGGGTAGCCGCTGACCGCCTTGACGAAGTCGGGTGCCAGCTCCAGGCACGGCCCGCAGGTGCCGGAGAAGAAGCCGACCACCGCCGGGGCCTCGGCCAGGTCCGCCCGGGTGACCTCGCCCTCCGATCCGGTGAGCGCCCGGAATTCCGGTATCGGGGCACCGTCCGGAACCCGGTCGTCGGGCACCGAAACTCCCATCTTGACGTTTCCGAAAGCGGTCGGCGAGCCGTGCGCGGAGCCGTCCGTGTTGGTTTTCCGCGCGAGCGCGAGAGTCAGCATCGGATTGAACAGTGAAAGACAGCCGATAATGACGACGAAAAGCATGGTCATAACGGTTCCTGGCCTCGTTCCGGGTGCAGGCGGGTACAGGGAAAGGGGGAGCTCGGACGATCGGAAAGGAGGCGCGGCTCAGCGCGCCGCCGAGAAGAGTTCGACCAGCGTGTCGGTGGCGATGATCAACGCACTCGTGAAGCCGGCCGCGAGCAGCACCACGGCCACCCCGGCCGGGCCCAGGCCGCCGGGACCGGGCTCGGCACTCGCCGCCAGTCCGGCCGCGGCGACGGCGATCAGGACCAGGTTGCGCGCCACATGAGCCTTGCTCACGGGCACGCCGGAGGCACCGAAGCGCGCTCAGGAGATGTCGGCGCCCCGCCGCAGCAGCCGGACCAGGACGGCCGCGAACAGCGCGATCAACCCGCCGGTCCGCGGCAAACGCCCAGGTCGTGAGGGGTTCGGGCGCCCAGACCAGGAGGGCGAGACCGGCCTCGGCGACCGGTACGCCGATCGCCGCAGCGCCGGTCAGCCGGGGCGGTACGACTGCCATCACGCGCAGCGCGCAGGCGGAGTCGCGGCGCGCGCGGAGCTTGGCGAGGGCGGACTTCGCGAACACCACCGCGATCACGGCGCAGCAGCCGAGCAACAGGTATGCGGTCATGACTCCCCCTCCGCCGGCGCCCCCGCCGGCGCAGGGCGGGGGCACCGGCGGCCGCGTGTCAGCCGGCCGGTTCGGTCAGCAAACCGGGACGGGTCAGCAGCCGCCGACGATGACGTAGGTGACACAGGACGGCTTGACCGCACAGTTCCAGGAGCAGCACTCCGTGACGTACAGGTTTTCGCCGCTGCAGTGGGTGGTGGTGCCGGCCGGGCAGGCGCAGTAAGCGTCCGCGACATTCGTGTTGCGGCCGCCGGAAACCACGCGGTCGACCAGGTTGAGAACCGCCTGAACCATTGTGTTCCTCCGCTCGGGAAGGTGGATTGGAGAGGCTGTGCACGTACTCGCGAGATCTCGCGGGTCGAAAAGCCAACTGACCGTTCGAGAGCTTGTCTAGACCAACTTCGAAAGCCGTCAACGCATGGCGATCCGGAATCGAAGGCTCCTGTTCCCCGGCGTTCACACTCGCGCTCCACCGGGTCTTGACCCATCCCACGGGACAGGTCTATACCAGTGGGAGCCTGCCGCAACCACCCCACGCCCCTGGGCCGTTCGGCCTGCCGCCGCGCCACCCCCACCTCCGGCGCGAACGGGCGCGTCCCCCCACCGCCGTTTCCTGGAAGGCCTCCGATGGAACGTGCTATTCCCCCACACCCCGTCAGCCCGGAACACTCCACCGGCTCGCACCGCTCCGCCGGCTCGGAACACTCCACGGACTCGCAACACTCCGCCGGTCACCGGCGCCGCTCCCGCCGGGCCGCCCTCGCCGTGACCGGCGTGCTCAGCCTGGTCGCCGGGGGCGTCGCCGCACTGGCCGGCACCGGCTCCGCCTCCGCGGACACCGCCACCACCGCCGCGACCGGCCTGGGCAGCAACTGGTACGCCTCCGCGCCGTACCTGATGCCCGAGGACAACAGCCCGCCGGACGCGGCCGCCGTCATGGACGCCACCGGTCAGAAGGCCTTCCAGCTGGCGTTCATCCTGACCCAGGGCAACAGCTGCTCCCCCGCCTGGGGCGGCACCTCCTCGATCGACACCGACAGCACCATGCCGAACGTCATCCAGACCATCCGCGGCAAGGGCGGGGACGTCTCGGTGTCGGTCGGCGGGTACGGCGGCACCAAGCTGGGCCAGGTCTGCGGCACGCCGGAAGCGACCGCCGCCGGCTACCAGAAGGTGATCACCACGTACCAGCTCAAGGCGATCGACTTCGACCTGGAGGAGCCCGAGTACGAGAACACCGCGGCCATCCACAACGAGATCGGCGCCGCGCGGATCCTCCAGCAGAACAACCCGGGCCTGTACATCTCGATCACCACCGCCGGCACCAACGCGGGCACCGGCTGGTTCGGCACCCAGATGCTCAACGAGGCCAAGTCCCAGGGCTTCGCGCCGAACAACTACTCGATCATGCCGTTCGACGGCGGCTTCAACGGCGCGGCGGCGCAGACCGACGCGCTGGTGAAGTTCAACCAGATCCTGCAGAGCACCTTCGGCTGGAACGAGGCCACCGCGTACGCCCACGAGGGCGTGTCGATGATGAACGGCCGTACCGACGCCGCCGAGTACTTCCGCCAGGCCGACTTCCAGACCGTACTGGACTTCGCCACCGCGCACGGCCTGGCCCGGTACACCTACTGGTCGGTCAACCGCGACCGGCAGTGCCAGGGCCCGGTGGACCCGGGGCTGTCCGGCTCCTGCTCCAGCGTGGCGCAGAACGACTGGGACTTCACCAAGTACACGGTGAAGTTCGCCGGGGCGACCCCGCCCACCGCTCCGCCCACCACCCCGCCGACGACTCCCCCGACCGGCCCGGGCACCCCCGGCACCTGCACCGCCCCGGCGTGGAGCGCGAGCACCACGTACAACGGCGGCGCCAAGGTCTCGTACAACGGCCACAACTACCACGCCAAGTGGTGGACGCTGAACGAGGTGCCGAGCGCCAGCGGCCAGTGGGGCGTCTGGGCCGACGACGGCCCCTGCTGACCGAACCGCGCACACCGACAGGACCGGCCGAACCCCGCGCTCACCACAGACCGGCCGAACCGCGCGCTCACCGCAGACCGGCCGAACCCCGCGCACCGGCCGAACCCCGCGCACGACGGTACGACGGAACCGCACGCGCGAGAGGTCCCGGGGTACACAACCCCGGGGCCCCTCACCTCAGTTCGACGCTCGCGCCGGGCGGCCCTCCGGCGTCACTGCGGCGCCGCGAACCGCTCCCGCAGCTCCACCAGCACGTCCACCGCCTCCGGCATCCCGGCCGCCTCGCAGCGCGCGATGCCGGCGGTCAGCCGGGCCACCGCCGCCCCGGTGCGGCCGAGGTCACTGCCCTCGATCAGCGCGGCCAGCCGGACGGACTCCGCCCGAGGCGCCTCGGCCCGCTCGCCGCCCTGCTCGTACAGCGCGATGGCCCGCTCGACCTCCGCCAGCGCCTCCTCGTACCGCTCGGCGACGGCCAGGCAGCGCGCCCGCTCGTAGTGCGAACCACCGCGCAGGTACCAGGCGTTGTACTCCTGGCCGTGCTGCTCGGCGGTCGCGCCGACCGCGTCCGCCTCGGCCAGCAGGGCCAGCGCAGCGGACAGCCCGTCCGCGCCCTGCGCGCGCATCGTGGTCCGCGCCAACTCCCTCAGGGTGGCTGCCATTTGGTCGACCTGCGGGGCCCTGCCATGAGCCTCGCGGGCCCGCGCGAGCGCCGCCTCGGCCGCGTCCCAACGGTCCGCCTGGGCGAGCGCCAGGGTGGCCTCGCAGGCGACCATGGTGTGGGTCTCCTGGTCCTCCCAGCCGGCCACCAGGTCGGCCAGCCGCAGGTACTCCTCGGCGGCGTCCCGGTACTCCTCCAGTTCGGCCAGGCCCCGGGCAAGGTCCAGCCGGGTCTGGGCGAGCATCCGGACGTCCAGCCGCGCCGCCGACGCGTCGAGCAGCACCGACTCCAGGACGGCAACCGCGTCCGCCGCCCGACCGGTGTCCCGCAGCACGTCGGCCAGCTGCAGCCGCACCTGGGCGGCTTCCTCGACGGCCTCCGGGCCCTTGCGGTCGTAGCGCGCGGCCGCCTCCGACAGCGCCCGGACCGCGCCACCGAGGTCACCCGTCTGCAGGCAGGAGTGGCCGAGCATCATGTACGTCGGCGCGTACGGGTAGGAGTCGTCGCCCCAGCGCACCGCCTCGGCCAGCGCCCGGTGGAACACCTCGCCGGCCTGGGCCGGTTCGCGGCTCTGCAGCAGCACCTGGCCGAGCAGGCCGAGCACCCGCGGGGTTTGCCAGGGCAGCTCGGCCGCGTCCAACTGGGCCAGCGTCTTGCGCAGTTCGGCGATCGCCTCGGCCGACCGGCCCTGCCGGGCGGCGACATCGGCGGTGTACTGCCGGGAGGTGGCGGCCCGACGGGCGGAGCCCAGCTCGACGGCGGTTCGGTGGTAGCCACCGACCGCCGCCTCGAAGCGCGCGGAGGTCTCGGCGGAGGGCTCGGCGGAGGGCTCGGCGGAGGGCTCGGACATCGCCTCGACCAGGTCGTGGTGGGCGGCGTAGGCGCGGGTCTGCAGCACGATCAGGTAGTCGTCGTCGGTCAGCTCACCGGTCGCCCTCAGTTCCTCGGCCCGGGCCAGCGCCGCATCGAGCGCCGGCCAGTCGGCCGCCCTGCCCTTGCCGCTGTCAGAACCCTCGCCGCCACCGGAACCCTCACCACTGGAGTCCTCGTCGAGGTCGACGATCAGTGTCCGGGTGCGCACCATCAGCGCCGCCCCGGGCATCCCCGCCGCCTCGAACAGCTCGGCGGCGGCCAGCAGCCCGGCCTTGCCCTCGGCGTGCTCGTCGCGCTGCAGCGCGTCGTGGGCGGCCTGCTCGGCGAGTTCGGCGCGCAGCCGCTCGGGGCTGCCGACCTCCGTGCCCTCGGGGTGGACGAAGTCCGGGGCCGCGACGCGCTCGGCGATCCGCTTCCAGAGCCGGTCGGAGTCGGGGTGCCCGAGCACGTCCAGCTCGCGGGCCCGGACCACCAGGGCGGTGAAGTCCTCCGGCTCGGCCTCGACCGCCCGGCGTGGCGCGGGCGCGACGGCCGGGGCTGCGGCGGACAGCTCGGGCGCGACGGCGGCGCGCACGCCCAGGGCCAGCGGCTCGCTGAGCAGTGGTTCGACGGCCAGCCGGGCACGCCGCGCGGCGCTGACCGCGTCGGTGCCGTTGCGCGCGTCGAAGCGGGCGGCCAGCGCGTCCGCCTCGGTGCGCAGGTGGGCGAGCAGGGTGTCCACGGTCCAGGCGGTGCCGGCCGGGCCGCTGACGGCGAGCTCGCCGTGGCCGGCCCGGGCCAGGGCGGCGATCAGGACCTCGACGCCGGTCAGGAAGTCCAGCCGGGCGGCGGCCTCGCCGGTTACCGTGAACAGGTCGCGGTTCTCGGCGAGCAGTTCCAGGCCGCGCGGCTCGTTGCCGGACAGCGCGCAGAACTCGATGTGCCGGGCGACGGAGCCCAGCATCGACGACTTGCCGCGCGCGAAGCGGTAGCCGGTCAGGTGTCCGGAGCGGGCCTCGTCCAGCCGGCCCTGGCGCAGCAGCGGCAGCAGGGCGACCGACTGGCTGAGGTAGGGCTCCAGCTCGCAGGTGCTGTGCCCGCTCAGCACTGGGGCCAGTACCTCCAGGGCCCGGGCGTCGTCGCCGAGGTCGAGGAAGTGCCGGGCGCGGGACCGGGTCTCGCAGGCGTGGCAGTCACTCATCTCGGAGCGCGGGCGGGCCGCCCACAGCTCGTAGGCCTCCTGGACGCCGACGCCGGTGAGGTCGGCCAGGTGGTAGCGCTCGGCGTAGTACGGCTGGAGGCCGAAGCCGGCCGCGCGGTAGCGGTCGCGCAGTTCGGTGAGCCAGCGGTCGACGGCCGTCAGCGGTACGTCCGGGTTGTCCCGGAGCGCGCCGGCCACCCACTTGAAGCGCCAGAACACCTGGTGGCGGGCCCACTCGCCGAAGCCGTCCGGGTCCTTGTCCCAGAGCCCCAGCACGCGGGCGAACACGACCGGGGTCTTGTTGCGCTCGCCGTCGTACTCGTAGGCCTCCATCAGCTCGAGCAGAGCCATCGAGCGGACCTTGGTGTCGTCGAACTGCTCGGCGGCGTCGACGAGTTCCTCGGCGGTGACGGTCCGGGTACGGCCGTACGGGCGGGAGTCGTTCTCGTGCAGCGCGGCCATCACCGCCTCGGGGGTGTCCAGCATCACGCCTCCTTCGAACCGTGGCGATCCGGGCCGCCGGCCTCGTGGCCGAGCATGGCATGGTCGAGCAGGCTGATGAACGAGCGGTTGAGCAGGGCGGACTCGCTGGCCTTGAGCGGGCGGCGGGTCATCAGCACGGCCTGCCCGTACAGCGCCTCGACGGCGGTGACGGCCAGCTCGCGGTTGGTCACCGTCGCGGCGCGGCGCACCAGCGGGTTGAGGTGGTTGAGCACCAGCTGGGCGCGGGGCACCTCGGCGCGCAGCGAGCCGAGGATGTCGGCCCACAACCCGTCGGCCTCGTCGGCGAGTTGGGCGCGGGTGCGCTCGTGCCGGGCCTCCCGGTTGTCGAGCAGCAGGGCGGGCGCGTTGGTCGGGTGGAAGCTGCGCAGGGCGACGTCGCAGTCGAACCGGCCGACCACCTCGCGGGCGATCGCGAGGAAGACGCCCGCGGCCAGCTCGGCGGCCGGGTCGACGGTGTCCAGGTGCGCGGTGACGGTGCCCGGGTCGAGGTCGGAGACCGAGACGCCGGGGCGGATCTCGGGCAGCCGGTGGACCAGGTCGCGGTCGTAGGTGTAGCCGCCGTTGACGACGCCGAGGCCGGCCGCGCCGGCGATCGGGGCGACCTGGCGGAACTCCTCGACCGTGCGGGTCACCAGCACCACCGGGTGACTGCGGGCGAACTCGTCCAGGGTGACGTTGCCGTCGGTGGTTTCGAACGGCAGCCAGGGCAGCATCATCCGCAGCAACTCGTCGTCGTAGCGTGCGAGTTCCTTGACCGCCAGGTGGTGGACGGACAGGAAGCGGTGCAGCAGCGCCGGGTCGCTCGCGGACAGGCCGGTCAGCCAGTCACGGATCCGGGCGCCGAGCGCATCGCGGACGGCGGCCAGTGTCTCGTCGGCGTACAGGCCCTCGCGGGAGGCGGTGGGGCGCAGGCCGTCGGTGTCGACGACGCAGCGGAGGAAGAACGCCCAGTCCGGCAGCAGTTCGTCGGCCTGGTCGGAGAGCAGCATGCCCTTGAGGTGCACCCGGTGGCCGTTGCGGCGCGAGGGCGGGGCGGCGTCCGGCAGCACGTACGCGACGCCGCGCAGGCCGACCAGCGGCAGGTCCAGCTCGATGGTGTCGAGCGGGGTGAAGTCGAAGGTGGCGCGGCAGTACTCGCCGAGCGCGTCGCGCTTGGCCGGCGGGGAGGCGTACCGCTCGGCCCACGGCGGGGTGCGGTTGACCCGGTGCTCGGTGCCGCCCGCGTCGATCACGGTGACGTCATGGCGCAGCAGGCTGCCGAAGTCCCGGGCGAGGGTGAGCACCCGGCCGGGGCGGGTCCACTCGGCGGCGTCGGCGCGCGGGGCCAGGGTGACGGTGGTGCCCGGCTCGGGCTTGGCCTCGGCGGGCAGGGTGCGGATGGTGTAGCTGCCGTCGGAGCTGCCGCGCCACTCGATCACCGGGGCGTCCGGGGTGGCGGCGGAGCGGGTGACGACGGTGATCTCGTCGGCGACCACGAAGCAGGCGAGCAGGCCGATGCCGAACTGGCCGATGAAGTCGCCGCGGGCCTTGGCCAGGCCGGCGCCGTCGAAGCGGCCGTCGGCGTCGCGCTTGGAGCTGCGGCCGATGGTGGCGAGGAAGGTGTGGACGTCCTTCTCGGTCAGGCCGACGCCGGTGTCGGTCACGGACAGCTCGTCGTCAGCGCGGACGGTGATCCGGGCCGGCGCCTCGGGGTCGAGAGCGCGGCGGGCTGAGATCGCGTCCACCGCGTTCTGCAGCAGCTCGCGCAGGTAGACCCGCGGGCTGGAGTAGAGGTGGTGGGAGAGCAGGTCCACCAGGCCGCGCAGGTCCACCTGGAAGGTGTGCGCACTCGTCGGGTTGTCGGTAGGGGACACCGGAGGCTCTTTCGATCGCGGGTGGGGTGGGTGACGTTCAGGGGGTGGCGGCTCGGTGTCAGGACACGGCCGGCGTCGCCACGGCGCCGGGACACGGTCGGCGTCCCTACGGCGTCAGGACACGGTCGGCCGCGGCCTCAGTAGGCGGCGCAGCGGTCGCGGTGGGCGCGGAAGACCTTGACCGGGTCCCCCGAGAGGTAGTGCCAGGGCGATTCGGTGACGGCCCCGTCCAGGGCCTCGAACAGCAGCCGGGCGGTCTTGCGCTGGTCGGCGAGCGAGAACGCCATCGCGAAGGTGTTGAAGCTGCCCTGCCAGCCGCGCGCCGGCGTGAAGTCCGGGTGCAGGACGGAGCGGAAGGCGGCCTCCTGCAGCTCGGCCAGCACCGTCGGGCTGGTCAGGTAGGCGTGGTCCTCGCCGTCCGGGAGGTCCAGCCAGTGCTCCAGGTGCGCGAGCGCCACCAGCTCGCCGAGGTGGCTGCCCTCGGGCGCGGCCAGCATCGCCGAGCGGGCGAAGTGGTGCATCTCCTCGTGCGAGCCGCCCCACTTGGCGGACAGCTGCTGCAGCCGCTGCCGGTGCGAGCCCCCGTGGTCGGGTGAGCGGCGCACGGCGGCCTCGAAGCGGCAGGTGGCGACCTCCGGGCCGAGCGAGGCGCCGCGGGCGCTGATCTGCAGGAAATACCAGGGGGCGAGCCAGGACGGCTCGCGCTCGGCCGCCTCCAGTAGCTGTTCCTCGGCGGTGTCCAGCCGCTCGTGGAACAGCTTCCACTGCTCCTCGGTGACCTGCTTGGCCCGGGCGCCGGTGCGCGCCTCCCAGGCCCAGGTGATCTGCCGGGCGCCGGACAGCAGCAGCGCCACGGTGTCGTCCGGGGTCTCGGCGAGGACGCGGCCGGTCCACTCCTCGACCCCGGGCACGTCGGCGATCGCCCCGACGAGGTGGGTCAGCTCGGTGCCGTCCTCGACGGCGGCCAGCACGGGGCGCAGCGCGGCCCAGTCCCCGGCCTCGGCCTGCCCGAGCAGCCGGCGCAGGGACTCGTCCCCGAAGGCCGGGTCGAGTCGCGGCTCGGCACCGCGGGCCGCCGCCTCGGGGGCGCGCCGGCCGAACCCGAACCCGCGCCGCCCGGCCCGGTCCTGCGCGCCCTCCCCGCCGGAGCGGCGTCGGAACAGCGGCATGTGGTGGCCCCCTCGAACGTCATCGGCATCTTTCGCATGGCCGGCCGCACTGCGACCACCCGAGATGAGTACATATCACGCTCGACTGACATCCGTTTCCCCAGCCCAACGCCCTGCCGGATCGGCGACCGGCAGGGCGTTGGGTGGGGCCGCACCGGGCACGGGTCGCAGACGGTCACGGGCCGTGCCGTGCCGTGCCGGGGACCATCCCGGGCCGGCACGGGCGGACCATCAGGGGTGACATCTTGCCGCCTGACAGTGATCTGCCACCGCCCACCACACCGCACGGGCGGACGATCCGTCAGTCTTGTGACCGTGCACCTCATCCGCTTTCACCTGCGCGCTCCCGACCGTCCCCGCAGCGCGGACCAGCCGACCCCCGAGGCCGTACGGGACGGGCTGGAGCGCGGGCTGCGCGGTCCGGTCCGGATCGGGCACGCCCGGATCCTGGCCGGCCCCGGCACCGTGGACGCGATGGCCTTCACCCTCGCCGACCACCCGCTCACCGCCGAGACCGCGCTGACCGCCGCCTGCGCCGAGCTGACCGGCCCGGACGGCCCGCTGCCCGACTGGCGGGTGGCCCACTGCGCGGCGGACGACTGGCTCGCACTCGGGCTGCACGAGCCGGCCCAGCGCTGACGGCCCAGCGCTGACGGGCGGGCGCCCCGGAGCCGGGCACCCGTCGCCGCTTCTCAGGCCGGGCCGGGCCCGGCGTCCGGCGTCGTGCCCGCCTGCGCCTGCTCGATCCGCTTGACCAGCATCACCGCGAACCGCCGCGTCGCGGCCACGTCCACCGGGCCGCCCTCGGTGGTCACGCTCGCCACCACGGTGCCCGAGCGCACCACGATGCCGACGCCCTCGCCCTCGGCCAGCGGCCCCTGGAAGGCCTGGCCCTCGCTGCCCAGCGCCGGGGTGTCGATCTTCTTGAACGGCCCGGCGGCGTACGAGGCGTACGACTCCTTGAGCCGGCTCTTGGCCGCGTCCCGGCTGGGCAGGGTCTCCACGATGAAGCGGGTGACCACGTCGCCCGAGGAGAACCGGACCGACGCGCTCAGCGGCTTGCCCGTACAGGGTTTGGCGGCGGTGCAGGTGACGCTGTGGTCGGCGGTGTCGACCTGGCGCTTCTCCTCCTCCCAGCCGGCCATCGCCTTGGCGTCCGGCAGCACCTGGCCGACCAGCTTGTCGTCCAGCAGCGCCGCCTCCAGGTCCGCACTGGGCGCCGCCACCGGGGCGGCCGCCGTGGGCGCGGCGCCGGGAGCCGAGGCCGCCCCGGACGCGGCCGCCGTCCCGGCCGGCACGGAGGGTGCGGCCGGGTCCGCGGGCGCGGACGCCGCAGCCGTACCGGCGGCCGTACTCGCCGCCGCCGTACTCGCCGCGCTCGGCGCCCCCGACGCCGTCCCCGCAGCGCCCTTCGACCCCCCGGACGAGCACCCGGCCAGCACCGCCGCCAGCACCCCGGCCGCAACCCCGGCGGCCATCCGCCGACCACCCATCCCCATCGCCCGCTCCCTCCGGCTGTCAGTGACCCCTCAACATAGCCGCAGCTCCCGCCCCCACCCACCGCCACCCCCGGACCCGCCGCCGAACCGTGCCCGCCGCTGCCGTGCCCACCGCCACGGCCACCACCCCCATCCAGTACCGTCCACCCGGGGCGACGAGCAGCGACGGGGGCGACATGACAGGCACGGACGGGCGGCGGGAGGACCTGGGCGCGCTCGTGCGGGCCGCCCAGCAGGGCGATGCCTTCGCCCTGGACGAGGTGGTGAGCCTGCTCATGCCGTACGTCGGCCGGGTCTGCGCGCCGATCGCGCTGCAGGACGCTCCCGACGCCGCCCAGGAAGCGATGATCGCGATCGTCCGGAACCTGCGCCAACTCAAGTCCCCCGAGGCCCTGTTCGGCTGGGCCCGGGCGATCGCCGCCCGCGAGGCCGTCCGCTTCGCCACCCGCCGGTCCCCCCGTTCCGAAGCCGCCACCGACCGGGCGGACGACCAACCGGGCGACCACGACCCCGAGTTGGCCACCGACATCCGGGACGTCCTGGAACGCCTGCCGCCCGAACACCGCGCGGTCCTGACTCTCCGCCATGTCGAGGGCCTGGACGAGCAGTCGGTGTCCGAGATCCTCGATCTCCCGCTCGGGACCGTCCGTTCACGACTCTTCCGTGCCCGGCACGGATTCCGCACCGCCTGGGGCGCCGAACACCGCTGAGCCGGAAGAAATCCGCCGACCCCGGGGATTGCGGCGCCCTTTCCCGCCCTCTTCTCTCCTGAGACCACCACCCAGGAGGGACACCCCGATGACCGACCCCCGCCCGCTCCCCGACCTGCCCGGCGTACGGCACCACGACATCGAGTGCGCCGACGGCACCCGACTGCACCTCGCCGAAGCCGGCACAAGCACAAGCACAAGCAGCGGCGCCGGCGCCGCCACCGGCACGCCGCTTCTGCTCCTTCACGGCTTCCCGCAGCACTGGTACGCCTGGCGGCGCCTACTCCCCCTCCTCGACGGGGAGTTCCGCCTGCTCTGCCTCGACCTCCCCGGCTTCGGCTGGTCGCAGGCCCCGCACCGATCCGGCTACACGACCGACGACCGTGCCCGCCTCGTCCTCTCCGTCCTCGACCGACTCGGCCTGGAACGCGTCGGCCTGGTCGGCCACGACTGGGGCGCCTGGACGGGCTTCGAGCTGGCGCTACGCGCTCCCGAGCGGTTCACCGGCCTCCTCGCGCTCAACATGACCCACCCGTGGCCGCGACAACGCGCCCTGCTCGGTACGGCCTGGCGGTTCTGGTACACCGCGCTGCTGGAGTACCCGGGCATCGGCCGCCGGGTCGTGCGCCACTACCCGGGCCTCCTCGGCCACCTCCTCCGGCGCGGCGTGACCGCCGAAACCCCCTGGCCCGCCGAGGAGTTGGCCGAGTACGTGGCGGCGGGCAGCACGCCCGACGCCGCCTACGCCGCCGAACGGCTGCACTGGGGCTTCGTCGCCCGGGACATCCCGCGCCTGGCCCTCGGCCGGTTCCGGCACCGCCGGCTGACCGTCCCCACCCGTCTGCTCGGCGGCGCGCTGGACCCGGTGATCCGCCCCGCCCTGCTTTCCCCTGTCGGCGCGCAGGCGGACGACCTGACGGCCGAAGTCCTCCCCGGCTGCGGGCACTTCCTGCCGCACGAGCGCCCCGAGGAGGTGGCCGCCGCGATCCGCCGCCTATTCGCCGCCCGCGTCAGCCCCTGATCCGACCCGCCGCTCCAGCCGGTCCAGCAGCACCTCGCCGCGCCGGTCCACCAGCCCGCCGAAGAACCGCTGGACCGGCCCCGCGCCGGGCACCCGCAGGGCGGCGAGCAGGGCGAAGCGCGTCCCGTCGCCGTCCGGCACGGCGGCCATCCCGCCGAGCAGCACTCGGCTCTGCATCAGGCACCAGCCGCTGCGCAGCACGATGTCGAACCGCTCGCGGTGGCCGACCACGCTCACCGCGAGCCCCTCCAGCCGGTCCCCGCCCGCAGCGCCACCGCTCGGCGGCCCGACCTCGAAGGAGCGCAACCCGCCGATCAGCCCGGGCAGTTCACCGGACAGGTCGCCGGCGACCGACCACACCTCGTCGAACCCGGCCGCGAACCGCCGCTCCGCGAACAGCGGACGCCCGGCCCCGGCCGCCGCCAGCACCCTCAGCCGCCGCACCG
Organism: Kitasatospora sp. NPDC051164; assembly: GCF_044455625.1. Classification (NCBI taxonomy): domain Bacteria; kingdom Bacillati; phylum Actinomycetota; class Actinomycetes; order Kitasatosporales; family Streptomycetaceae; genus Kitasatospora; species Kitasatospora sp. NPDC051164. The sequence goes on from NZ_JBITFB010000001.1 coordinate 557,391, forward strand.
GGTCCAACTCGACCGTCGGCCACCCGTCCGCCATCCCCACCCCTCCCATCCACCACCCGAAGCCGGGTCCGGGGTCCCGAGTCCCGAAGACCGAACCCCGAGTTCCACCGCCCGAAGCCCGCCCAGCACCGTACCGCCCCCGGCAGGACCCGAAACGCCGGCGGGGCGGCGACCGACCGGTCACCGCCCCGCCACCGAATCCTCGCGGTCCGATCAGACCGCCGGAGCCGGGTACGTCGGGTACTCGACGCCCGAGATGTACTGCACGACCCGGACGACCTGGCACGAGTAGCCGAACTCGTTGTCGTACCACAGGTACAGGATCGCGTTGTCGCCCTCGACCTTGGTCGCGCCGGCGTCCACGATCGAGGCGTGGCGCGAGCCGATGAAGTCGCTGGAGACCGCGTCGGGCGAGTCGATGAAGTCGATCTGGCGCTTCAGCGGCGAGGTCAGCGAGACGTTGCGCAGGTACTCCAGGACGTCCTCGCGGTTGGTCTCCCGCTTCAGCTGGAGGTTGAGGATCGCGATGGAGACGTCCGGCACCGGAACGCGGATGGAGCTGCCGGTGATCTTCGCCTTGAGGTCCGGCAGGGCCTTGGCGACGGCCGAGGCGGCACCGGTCTCGGTGATCACCATGTTCAGCGGCGCCGAGCGACCACGACGGTCGGCCTTGTGGTAGTTGTCCAGCAGGTTCTGGTCGTTGGTGAACGAGTGGACGGTTTCCACGTGGCCGCGGACCACGCCGTACTCGTCCTCCATCGCCTTCAGCGGCGGGACGATGGCGTTGGTGGTGCAGGAGGCGCAGGAGATGATCTGCTCGTCCGGCTTGATCATGTCGTGGTTGACGCCGTGGACGATGTTCGGGACGTCGCCCTTGCCCGGAGCGGTCAGCACGACCTTGGCGATGCCGGGCTGCAGGTGCTTCGACAGGCCCTCGCGGTCACGCCACTTGCCGGTGTTGTCGATCAGGATCGCGTCCTTGATCCCGTACTCCGTGTAGTCGACCTTGGTCGGGTCGTCGGAGTAGATCACCGTGATCTCGTTGCCGTTGACGACGATCTTGTTGTTCGCCTCGTCGACGGTGATCGTGCCCTGGAACTGGCCGTGGATGGAGTCACGGCGCAGCAGCGAGGCCCGCTTGACCAGGTCGTCGCCGCCGCCGTTGCGCACGACGATGGCCTTCAGCCGCAGACCGTTGGCCGAGGCCTTCTCGATCAGCAGACGGGCGACCAGCCGGCCGATGCGGCCGAACCCGTACAGCACGACGTCCTGGGCGGACCGGCGCTCCAGCTTGTTCTCACCGGTGGCACCCGCCACGGCCTGGGCGGTGAACTCCTCCACCGACAGGCCGCGGTCATCCGCCTTGTACGTGGCGGCGAGCATGCCGAGGTCGATCTGCGAGGGGCCGAGGTCCAGGGCGGTCAGCGCACTCAGGAACGGCATCGTCTCGGTGACCGAGAGCTCCTCGCCGGCTATCTGCCGGGCGAAGCGGTGCGTCTTGAGGATGCTGACCACCGACTTGTTCACCAGGGAACGGCTGTGGCACAGGACGGTGACGTCCCGCTCCCGATGCAGCCGCCCGATGATCGGGATCATCGACTCCGCGATCTCCTCGCGGGTCATCCAGTCCGTGAACACGTCGTCGTTGACAGTCACAAGTCCATCTTTCGAGCTGAGGGTGTTGCGCACATGGTAGCTTCGCCCGCCCGCGCCCCCACCGCCGGTCCCTGCTCTCCCCCCTTCGGCCACCCCTCCCACCTGCGCTTTCCCCGGGGTCCCCACCCCATAAGGTGATCACCGCCACCCTCGGAAGCCGCCGCGGACCCCGTCGACGGAGCCGACCACGCAGCGCGCCCGAGCCGGACCGCGCGCACCTGGAGAAGCCCACCAAGCAACGGGATTCCCGGATCCGGACGATCGGTCAACGCCGCCACCCACGGCGTCGAGATCCGCACGATGTCGCACTGGAACGCACCACCCGGTCGCTGAGGGGAATCGGCTGCTCCCGCCCGCTCCGGGAGGAGTTGCCCGGGGCCCGGCGGGGTGGGGTAATGGGAGGCGACCGGAGTTTGAGCGTTTCGCGAGAGACCCGGGAGCAGGTATGACCGGCGGTCCCGAACCCATCAGTGCCGAAGGCCTGCACGCGGTGCAGGAGGAATTGGCGCAACTGCGGGCGGAGCGGGGGGAGGTGGCCGCGACGCTGCGTGGGGTGGAACCGGTGGGGGACCGGGCGGACGCCGCGGACGAGTTGCAGCGGGCGTCGGAGGTGACCCGGCTGGACCGGCGGATCGCCGAGTTGGAGGAGCGGCTGCGCGAGGCGTCCGTCGCCGGGGCGCCGTCCACGGAGGTGGTGGGGGTGGGGTCCACCGTCACCGTGCGGTTCGCGGACGGGGAGGAGGAGACCGTCGAGGTCGCGGAGCTCGCCGAGGAGCGGGAGCTGACCCTGGTGACCTACGACAGCCCGCTCGGGAAGGCACTGCTCGGGCGTCACGCCGGGGAGACGGTGCACTACGAGACGCCGGGCGGCGCGGCCAGCGCGGTCGTGCTGTCGGTGGGGCCGGGCACGGACTGAAGCACCGACGGAAGCCGTCCACGAAATCCCGTTGACGAATGTCGAAGCGGAATTCGCGATCGCTCGATCGAAAACATCTGCCGGGCCGCACCAAGGACCTCGACAAGTGCCGCCTATCAGCTCACAGGAATTGCCTCTTTGACGACCGTAGACCACCGGAAACACACTGAAAGGGAGAAATCCAGGAAACCCGGAAAAGGGTCTGGGAGGACGGCCGGGCGCAACCGTCCGAGAGAGCAGAGCACGTAGATGCCCACCCGTTGGCTCCCCCGCTGGTTCCCCGCAGCGGCCGCCGTGGCCGTCGCCGCCTGGGGCGCGAACCAGTTCACCGCCCTGGCGACCGTGTACCGGGCGCGCACCGACTGGTCGGCGCTGTCGCTGGCCGCCATGTTCTCGGTCTACCTGGTCGGGCTGGTCCCCGGTCTGCTGCTGGGCCGCTCCTTCGACGGCCGGTACGGCCGTCGGCGGGTGGTGCGCGGTGCGCTGGTCCTGTCCGCAGCCGCCAGCGCCGTCCTGGCGGTGGCCGACGAACCGGCCGTGTATGCCGCCCGGACGGCCACCGGTTTCGCCGCCGGTCTGGTGTTCCTCGCCGGGACGGCCTGGCTCCGGGAGCTCTCCGGCCCGTCCGTCCCGCCCGCGGTCTCGGCCCGCCGCGCGATGTACGCCACCGGGGCCGGCTTCTCGGCGGGCGCGCTGGCCTCCGGGGTGCTCGCCGAGTGGCTGCCCGGCCCGACGGTGCTGCCCGCGCTCGCCCACGCCCTCGGCTGCCTGCTGGTGCTGCGCGCCACCCGCCGCCTGCCGGAGACCGCACCGGGCCTCCGCCCGGTCCCCGGCCCTGCACCCGGCCCGATCTCCCGCCTCGGCCCGCGCCCCGAGCAGGGCGTCGAGCACAGCGCGGCAGTACGACACCCGCGGTTCCGCTACGTCGTCCTCCCCGCCAGCCCCGCCGTCCTCGGCTCCGCCACCGTGGCGTACGTCGTGCTGCCCCCACTGGTCGCCGACCGCGTCCCCGGCTACGCGCCGCTGTTCGGCGGCCTGGTGGCGGCGCTCACGCTCGCCACGGGCGTGCTGGCCCAGCCCTTCGCGGCCCGGCTGGACGACCGCAGCAGCGCCCGGGCCACCCTCACCGCGATGGCCACCGTGATCGTCGGACTGCTGATCGGCGCCCTCGCCGCCGAGCGCGACTCGGTGGGGCTGGTGGTCGCGGCCGCCGTCGTCCTCGGCACCGGGTACGGGCTGACGCTCGGCGCGGGGCTGCAGGAGGTGGAACGGCTGACGCCGAGGCCCCCCGCGCACTCCGCACACTCCGGGCGCCCCGAGCCTGCCGACCCCGCCGGCTCCTCCGGCCCGACCGCCGCTTCGCTCTACCAGAGCACCACCTCCAGCGGCTTCCTCACCCCGCTGCTGCTCGCCGGAACGGCCGGCCACGCCTCCTACCCGGCCCTGCTGACCGGCATGGCCGCTGTGGGCCTGCTCTGCCTGGCCGTGACGGGCGCGCACAGCCGCCGTCACCTGCCCGAACCGGACCGCGCGACGCACCTCGACCGCCGGACGAGCGAGGATTCATCCGTAGAGTCCGCTACGACAACGTCCACGACACAGTCCGCGACGCAGAACCCGCCGAGGAGCCGACGACCATGGGCCGAGTGACCGTACCGCGCAGAGTGCTGCGCCTGCGCCAGGGCACGCCCTCGTACCGCCCCGACACCCTGGCCGCCGAGGAGCCGATGGAGATCCGGGTCGGCGGGCGCCCGCTGACGGTGACCATGCGCACCCCGGGCAGCGACTTCGACCTGGCGGCCGGCTTCCTGGTCAGCGAGGGCGCGCTGCACGCCGCCCACCAGGTGGCCGGCATCCGCTACTGCGCCGGTGCCACCGCCGACGGCGGCAACACCTACAACGTCGTGGATGTCGTCCTCGCCCCCGGCGTGCCCGCCCCCGACGCCTCGCTGGAGCGCAACTTCTACACCACCTCCTCCTGCGGCCTGTGCGGCAAGGCCAGCCTGGACGCGGTGCGCACCACCGCACCCTGGAGCGTCGCCGAGGACGGGCTGCGCGTCACACCCGCGCTGCTCTCCGCCCTGCCCGACCGGCTGCGCGCCGCCCAGAAGGTCTTCGACAGCACCGGCGGCCTGCACGCGGCCGGCCTGTTCGACGCGGACGGGCGGCTGCTCTGCCTGCGGGAGGACGTCGGCCGGCACAACGCGGTGGACAAGGTGGTCGGCCACGCCCTGCGCGAGGGCCTGCTGCCGGCCCGCGGCACGGTGCTGATGGTCAGCGGCCGGGCGTCCTTCGAACTGGTCCAGAAGGCCGTGATGGCGGGCATCCCGATGCTGGCGGCGGTCTCCGCCCCGTCCTCGCTGGCCGTGGACCTCGCCGAGGAGACCGGCCTGACCCTGGTCGGCTTCCTGCGGGGCGACTCGATGAACGTCTACACCCGCACGGACCGCATCGACACGGGAACCAACGGCACGGGAACCGACGGCACGGGAACCAACGCCACGGAACCGGCAGGCACGGAACCGGCCGACTCCGCCCCCGGGGCCGGCTAGATGCTGTTCCGCCAGCTCGAGTACCTCGTCGCCCTCGCCCGAGAGCGTCACTTCGCCCGCGCCGCCCAGGCCTGTCACGTCTCCCAGCCCGCGCTCTCCGAGGCCGTCCGCAAGCTGGAGGACGAGTTGAAGGTGCTGCTGGTGCGGCGCGGCCGCGCCTTCGAGGGCCTGACGCCCGAGGGCGAGCGGATCGTGCTGTGGGCGCAGCGGATCCTGGCCGACCGGGATGCCCTGCGGGACGAGGTGGACGCGCTGCGCACCGGTCTGAGCGGACGGCTGCGGATCGGCTCGGTGCCGACTGCCTCGGGCGCCGTCTCGCTGCTCACCGGACCGCTCTGCGCCGCCCATCCGCTGGTCACCGTGGAGCTGTCCACCGACCTGCGCTCCGAGGAACTCCTGCGCCAGGTAAGGAACTTCGAGATCGACGCGGGCATCACGTACCTGCCCGAGCCGGGCGCCGACGACCTGCGCACGCTGCCCCTGTACGAGGAGCGGTACGTCCTGCTGACCAGCCTGGCCGACGGCCTGGCCCGCCACCCGAGGGCGACCTGGGAGGAGGCCTCCCGGCTGCCGCTGTGCCTGCTGCACGCGGGCATGCAGGGGCGGCGGGTGCTGGACGAGGTGTTCGCCGGCCTCGGGCTGGCGCCGACCCCGCGGGTGGAGACGGATTCGGTGGCCTCGCTCTTCGCGCACGTGCGGACCGGGCACTGGGCGAGCGTCGTGCCCTACGCCTGGCTGCACGTGTTCGGCGTGCCGCACGGCATGCAGGCCGTCCCGTTGGTGGAGCCGGTGCACGGCGCGCCGATAGGTCTGGTGGTCGCTGCCCGGGAGCCGGGCTCGGTGATGGCCCGCGCGCTGCTGGAGGTCGCCCGGCGCACCGGGATCGCCGCCGTCCTCGGCAGTCTCCCGAGCGGCTGACCGCTCCGCTCGCCGGTCCCGACCACCCGGCGTAGCCTCGAGCCGACCGCCGGGTCTCCGCCGAACTCCGAGCCCCGACCCGAGCGAGGGAAGGCGAGTGCCGTGACGACTTCCGACGACCGCGCGAACACCGGCCGCGAGTCCGCGGACTCCACAGAATCCCCAGAGTCCGGGCGGGAAGCGGACGTCGGCCCCTCCCCCGCCGGTCCGCCGCGGTTCGCGCCGTACCACCACCCCGCCGCGGGCTGGGGCGCGGCCAAGAGCGTGACCCGCTTCCTGGCCCGCGAGGGCGCATACCTGGACGGGCCGCGGGCGGTCATGCGGATGAACCACGAGGACGGTGGCTTCGACTGCCCCGGCTGCGCCTGGCCCGACGACACCAAGGGCCTGCACCTGGACATCTGCGAGAACGGCATCAAGCACGTCACCTGGGAGATGACCCGCAAGCGGGTCGCCCGCGCGTTCTTCGCCGCCCATTCGGTGACCGAGCTGTCCGGGTGGAGCGACTTCGCCTTGGAGGACCAGGGCCGGCTCACCGAGCCGATGGTCTACGACGCCGCCACCGACCACTACGTGCCGATCGGCTGGAAGGACGCCTTCGAGCTCGTCGGCCGGACGCTGCGCGGGCTGGACGACCCGAACCAGGCCGCGTTCTACACCTCCGGCCGGCTCGGCAACGAGGCGACGTTCCTCTACCAGCTGATGGCCCGCGAGCTGGGCACCAACAACCTGCCCGACTGCTCCAACATGTGCCACGAGGCCAGCGGGCGGGCGCTGCAGGCCTCGCTGGGCACCGGGAAGGGCACGGTCGACCTCAAGGACTGGGAGGTCACCGACGCGCTGTTCATCCTGGGCGTCAACGCGGCCTCCAACGCGCCGCGGATGCTCACCGCGCTCGCCGAGGCGTTCAAGCGCGGCGCGCAGATCGTGCACGTCAACCCGCTGGTCGAGGCGGCGGCGACCCGGACGATCATTCCGCACGACTTCACGGACATGGCGCTGAACAGGTCCACCCGCACCGGCACCCTGAACCTGCAGCCGCGCATCGGCGGCGACATGGCGCTGCTGCGCGGCATGGCGAAGGCCGTCCTGGAGCAGTCCGCGACCGACGAGAAGGCGCTGGACCGGCTGTTCATCGACCGCCACACCAGCGGCTTCGAGGCCTACCGGGACGTCTGCGAGGCCACGCCCTGGGCGCAGATCGAGCGCCAGAGCGGGCTGGACCGGGCCGCCATCCTCAAGGCCGCGCGGATCTACCGCGACGCCGACCGCTCGATCTTCAGCTGGTGCCTGGGCGTCACCCAGCACGAGCACGGCGTGGACACCGTCCGGGAGATCGTCAACCTCCTGCTGCTGCGCGGAAATCTGGGCCGCGAGGGCGCCGGGCCCTCCCCCGTGCGCGGGCACAGCAACGTCCAGGGCAACCGCACCTGCGGCATCGACCACCGGCCGGCCGGGGAGTTCCTGGACCGGCTCGCCGAGGTGTGCGGGATCGAGCCGCCGCGCGAGCACGGGCTGGACACCGTCGGCACGATCGAGGCGATGCGCCGCGGCGCGGTCAGGGTCTTCGTCGGCATGGGCGGCAACTTCGCGCTCGCCGCCCCGGACACGCCCTACACCCACGAGGCCCTGGGCAGGTGCGAGCTGACCGTCCAGGTGAGCACCAAGCTGAACCGCAGCCACCTGGTGCACGGCCGGACGGCCCTGATCCTGCCCTGCCTGGGCCGCACCGAGAAGGACCACCAGCGCGGCGGGGTGCAGTCCACCTCGGTCGAGGACTCCATGAGCATGGTTCATCTCTCGGTCGGCATGAAGAAACCGGCCTCATCGCACCTGCTCTCCGAGCCCGCGATCATCGCCGGGATGGCCCGCGCGGCACTCCCGGACAGCCCCACCCCGTGGGAGTGGTACATCGAGGACTACGACCGGATCCGCGACACCATGGCGCAGGTGCTGGACGGCTTCGAGGACTTCAACCGCCGGGTGCGGCTGCCGCTGGGGTTCCGGATCAAGCAGCCGGCCCGCGAGCTGGTCTTCCTGACCGGCTCCGGCAAGGCCGAGTTCTCCGCCGCCCCACTGCCCGACGTCGTCCCCGAGCCCGGCACCCTGGCGCTCGGCACGATGCGCTCGCACGACCAGTGGAACACCACCATCTACTCGGACAACGACCGCTACCGGGGCGTGAAGAACCTGCGCACCCTGGTCTTCCTGAACAAGGACGACATGCGCGAGCGCGGCATCGCCGAGCTCGACCGGGTGGACGTCACCAGCACCGCCCGGGACGGCAGCACCCGCTCGGTGACCGGCTACCTGGCCGTCCCGTACGACATCCCGCACGGCTGCGCGGCCGGCTACATGCCGGAGATGAACGTGCTCTGCGCGATCGGCGACCACAGCACGCAGAGCGACCAGCCGATCATGAAGCACCTCAAGGTGACGGTGACGAAGTCCTGACCTTCCGGCCCCGAACGCCCCTGCCGAAGCGTCAGTCGGTCGGCTGGGGCGTCCAGCGGTGCAGGCCCTTGCGGTCGTAGTAGCGGGTCATCCCGAAGCCGAACGCCAGGGCCAGCACCACACCGACCGCGATCATGATCCAGCCGCGGGCCAGCCCGGCGTCGCCCCGGGCGTCGAAGAAGAGGATCGCCCGGATGCCGTCGCTGAGCTGGCGCATCGGTTCGAAGACGCTCAGGAAGCGGTAGAAGCCGGGCACCGCCTGCAGGGGGACGGTCGCGCCGGAGGAGGGCAGGGCCAGCGCGATGAAGACGAACATCGACACCAGCTGCCCGATCCCGCCGAACGCGGCGTTGATCGCCTGCACCCCGAGGCCGACGGCGAGGCTGGCGCAGTAGGCGAAGAGCCAGAGCATCGCCTGGTGCGGGGCGTCCATGCCGAGGATGCCGACCGCGCCGAGCATCACCAGGCAGGTGGTGAGCAGCATGATCCCGGCCGTCATGATCATCTTGAGCAGCAGGGTCTGGGTGCGGTTGATCGGGACGGTCGGACGGCGGGTGTGCCAGGGGCCGATCTCGCTGTCGCTGTAGCCGAGCGCGCCGTCGACGCCGTTGTGGATGATGTTGCCGCCGATGAAGCCGGTCAGGACGGCCAGCAGGGTGAAGTAGAAGGCGCTCAGGCCGAGTCCGCTGTGGCTGCCGATCGGGTGGCCGACCTGGGTGGCGACGGCGATCGGGTCGGCGAGCAGCAGGCGCGCGGTGGCGCCGGTGTCCGGGCCCGGAGTGGTCGCGGCCGGGACGGCGGCCAGCAGTTCGCGGCCGGCCGCCTGGGAGGCCTGGTGGGCGGCGTTCTGGGCGATCTGCGCGGCCATCGAGGAGCCGAGGCTGCCCAGCCCGGGGTTGGTCAACACGGTCACGGTCGGCCGCTCGGTGGCGCCGCCGGTGACCAGCGCGGTGACGGCGGAGGTGAAGCCCCTGGGCACGAGCAGGGCGCCGTAGACCTTGCCGGAGGCGAGCTGCTCGCGCATCCCGGCCTCGTCCACCTGCCGCCAGTCGACGGTGCTGTCGGGCGTGCCGGCCACGATCGCCCTGGTCAGCTGGGTACCGAGGTTCGCCGGCTGTCCGGGCGGCGGCGCGCCCTGATCCGCGTTCACCAGGGCGATGGGGAGCCGGTGCAGATGCCCGGTCGGGTTCACGATGCCGCCCATGTAGAGCAGCGAGAGCACGACGGCCAGCAGGCCGCACAGGAGGCTCGGGAAGAGCCACAGTTTAGGGTGCCGGGCGAGCGCCAACGCCCTCGCCTGCCGGGGAGCCTCCTGGGAACCTGCGGTCGCCATGCCACCCCTCGGGTTCGGGCACAACCTGGTGCGCCGCTGCCGGTACGGCGGGAAGACGTTCCGTGGCGACCCGGCGGCCAAACCCGCGTCACCCGGTTGGCAGCCGGGGCCGACGCACCCTCACCCCCTTTGCAGAGGGCCGGGGGTGAGGCACGTCTGCACGTCGACGGTTCAGCGCACGCCGACGGTTCAGCACAGGCCGACAGTTCAGCGCACGTCGACGGTGAACTGCCGCTCGTCCTGGTCGGAACCGCCCGGGCGGGCGGCGCGGTTGGGGTTGCGCAGGGTGATGGTGGCGCGACCCGGGTTGGGGCCGGCGCGGAACACGAAGTAGTAGCGGCCGCCGGAGCCCGCCGAGCCGGTGGCGCCGACCAGGTCCTTCAGCCCGAAGTCCTTGACGTACTCGTCGCCCACGGACCGTACGGCGGCCGAATCGGGGGCCTGGGGCGCGGCCGGGTCGGGGGCCGAACCGGGGGCCGGGTCGGCCACCGTCCAGACCTGGCCGGTCACCCGGTGGGCGCTGACCTCGACGGAGAACAACTCTCCCGGCTTGACCGCCAGTTCACCGGAGGCCTGGGCGAACACCGTGCCGTGGTCGAGCTTGCCGGTGGTCATCCGGTGGACCACCACCGCGCCCACCACGCCGGCGACGGCCAGCAGGGCGACCGCCGCGATCAGGATCCGACGCCACCTCATGAGTTCGCCTCATGGTGATTGATCCGCAATGCCAGGACGGCGGCGACCGCGTCCAGCCAGCGGGCGACCAGCAGGTCTCCGGTCGCGTCCCCGACGACCATCGAGGCCGCCTCCAGCCAGCCGCGCGCCACCGCCGCCGCCGGGCCGGGCAGCGGCTCGGGCAGCGCGGCGGCGTAGCGGGTGCCGCCGGAGCGGACCACCTCGCCGAGGAAGACCAGGGCGCGCGGCATGGCGCCGAGCCGGTCGACGGTGATCGCGGCGGCCACCGCGCCGTCACCGAACAGCGAGGAACGGTGCGGGCCCGGAGCCGGCAGGCCGAAGCGCAGCAGGACCTCGACGTCCAGCTCGGCGAGATGAGAGTCGCTCATGGGGGGCGGGATGGTGCTCAACCGGACCTCACTTGGGCATCTGGACGTGGTCGGCGATCGGCATGTTGCCGCCCTGGGCCGCGCCCTCCATGTGGTTGTTGACGAAGTCGCTCTCGCTCACCCAGACGGTGTAACCCCAGGGGTTGTAGATCTCCAGCTGGTCACCGCGGTGCCCGATGATCATCATCTGGTGGCCGTCCGGACGGAACCAGGTGTCCTCTTTGACTCCGATCGGCACCGGCTTGCCCTGGTCCACCGCCGACTCGACCTGGGCCAGCACGTCCTTGCGCTGCTCCGGGCCCTCCAGGTCGACGGTGTGGTAGCCCGCCCCGGTGTGCTTGCCGATCTCGTCGTTGGCGGCGTCCTTGGACTCCCCGTCGCTCATCCCGTCCTGCCACTCGTTCCACCAGTTCTTGGTGTCGTAGACGCGGTCGGTCTCCTTGAGCCAGCGGTCGTACGCGGCCTTGCCGTTGTCGTACTGCGGGTCTCCGGGGTGCCCGCCGGTGGTGAGCTGCAGGGAGAAGAGCGGGTCGACCATCGCCCGGGCGGTGACGGTCGAGCCGGCCACACAGGTCGGCTTGTCGCCCTGGTTCCATGCCACGCCCTGGTAGGCGGTGTCCGACTGGTTCCCGGAGGCGGAGTCGATCTGCACCGGGGAGAGGCGCTGGGCCAGCCAGGCCGGGTCGCCGCCGTGCTCGTGGATCTGGTCGTCGAAGGCCTTGATCTCGTCGTAGCCGTGCCCGGCGGCCAGCGCCTTCATCAGGTAGGCGCGCTCCTCGGGGGACTTGCTGCCGGCCAGCAACTGGTCGAAGCGGGCCCGGTCGGCGTCGCTCATCTTGTCCATGAACTGGCCGGCCCGGGTCACGTCGTTGGCCGTGAGGATGGACCCGAACTGGTCGCTGCCGGCGACCTCCGCGTCCGCGATGACCAGCTTGTCGGCGGCGCCGAGGCCCTTGTTCTTGAAGCGGGCCGCCAGCGCCTTGTCCGCCAGCGCGTTCAGCTCACGCGCGGCGGCGCGGCCGGCGTCCTCCGCCTTCACCGCCGCGTCGAAGATCGACTTGATGCCGTCCTTCGCCTTGGCGTGGGCGGTGTGCATCTTGTCGTCGTCCCAGTTGAACGGGTCCGGCGCGCCCGAGACGGTGATGTCGTGCAGCAGGCTCAGCGCCTCGCTCAGCGGCGCGTGGCCCTGCCCGTGCAGGGTCTGCGCCTCACTCAGCGCGGAGGCCAGCGCGTTGAGCTGGTCCCGGCCCTTGCCCAGCATGTCGCGGCAGCGCGTCAGGTCGTCGGCGGAGGCCTTGACCACCTCGGCCGCCTTCTCCCCCACCTGCCCGGTCCAGGCGTCCGGCAGGTGCTCGGCACCGACCCGCGCCACCTTCATCTGGATCTCGTCCAGCTGACTGCTCGCCGTGTTGTACGACGTGGCGAGCTGGCCGAGCTTGCCCGGGTCACCCTTGGGGGCCGGAAGCTGCAGGGCGTCGTGGACGGCGTACTTGAGGTCACCGGCGCCCCACATGCCGTGCGAGTCGTCGATGGTCTTCTTCAGCCGCTCGGCCTGCTGGCGCTGGTTGCCCAGGTCCACGCCGAACGGGCCGAGCGGGTTCGCGCTGTGGTCGGGCACCGGTCACGCCCCCTGCTTCTGGTACTGCCGGCCGACACCGTGATCGGTGGTGCTGTAGTTCGCCGCGCTGGTGTGCACCTTGCCGCCGAGGTCGTTCAACGCGTCGACGTTCACCCCCAGCTCGTCCTGCCATGCCTGCCAGAACGCCTTCGCCGCGTCACCCGCGCCGTACTCCCCGAAGGTCCCGTCGCCGGACATGCCCAGTTTGCCCAGCGCGTCCTTCACCGAGCCCACGTCCGTACTCGCCGCTATCAGCTGGTCGCCCGCGTCCCCGAGCTTGTCCGGATGGGCACTGAACCCCACCCCGGCACCGCCGCCGCTCATGCGCTTCCCCCGATTCCCGGTCGCTCCCTCCGTGGAGCGGCGGTCAGCATATCGGCAGTTCTGCCGACCGCCCCGGGCCCGAACACCGGCTTGGACAGGTGCCCGCACAACCCGCCCGATCTACCCGGAACGATCACAGGATCAAGGGCTTCCCTTGGTGCACCGTCAGGTCCCCATGCCCGCCCGGATCGTGCCCGGAGGACGACGGACAGGCCGAGGCGACGGGGCCCGGGAGAGCGCTACGGCAAGGCCCGGGAGAGCGCTACGGCAAGGTCCTGGAGGTCCCGGGGCGTTCCGGTGAGGCGTTCCAGGCGGGGGCGGATGTGCAGGTCAGAGGGGGTGGAACCGTTCCAGTGTCCCGGGGTGGCGGGGAAGGCTGGCGGTGGGACGGGCGGCGGGCCACAGTGTTGATCGGCGGCCCGGTGGCGATGGCCCCGTCGCCCGATCCTCTTCTCTCACCCACCACTGTTACGGGGGAACCTCCATGTCCGTTCGCCGTGCCTTCTTCGTTCCGGCCGCCCTCGCCCTCGGCGCCGCGCTCACCCTGACCGCCTGCCAGTCCGGCGGCGGCGCGGGCGATGCGCAGCCGTCCGCCAAGCCCACCCAGGCGGCCGCGGGTGCGGCCACCATCGCGCCCGCCGCCGCACCGGCCGCACCGGCCGCGAACACCACCCCGGCCCGCCCCAAGACCCCGGCCGCCACCTCCTCCCCGGGTGGCGGCGGTGAGGCGGGCGGCGGGGAGGCCTACGCCTACTCCCACCCCTGCGAGGCCAAGAAGCTGTCGGTCCGCGTGACCACCCGGGCCGAGGCGCCCGGCCAGCGGGTGATCGAGGTGCGCAACCAGGGCACGACGGCCTGCGGCCTGAGCTACTACCCGCTGCTGAGCCTCGGCGACTCGCACGCCGCGGACCACGGCAAGGACGTCAAGCCGCTGGTGCCCAGCGGGCTGGGCGGCGCCCCGGCCTACCCGGTGGCGGCCGGTCAGACGGCGTACGCGGTGCTCGACCTCAACCCCGGTGGTGCGGCCACCGGCACCGCGGCCGGCGTCGACGAGCTGAACGTCCTCGCCGACGGCGACCACATGGCCGCTGCGGACACCCTCGACTTCCCGCTCGGGAACGGCGCCAAGGTGGCCAAGCCGAAGCTGGGCCTGTACCGGAGCAGCGTCGCGGACGCCGCCGCGTCGGCCGCCACCGCCGACCGGCAGTCCTGACCAGGGCCGCTGTGCTCCCCCTCCTCCGGGCACTCACCCGGCGAGCCGGTACCGTGATCCGCGGATTCGACGGGATCCGGGGCCGGTCCGGGGTGAGAGGTGCGCAGGGCATGGGCGTGGAGACCGACGAGTTCGCGGCGACGCTGCGGGAGCTGAAGGAGCGCTCCGGCCGCAGCTACGGCGCGCTGGCGACCCGGCTGCACGTCAGCACCTCCACGCTGCACCGCTACTGCAACGGCGCCGCCGTCCCGGCCGAGTACGCACCGGTGGAACGCCTGGCCCGGGCCTGCGGGGCGCGCGACGAGGAACTGGTCGAGCTGCACCGCCGCTGGATCCTGGCCGACGCGGCCCGCCGCCGGGAGGCGGGCTCGGCGGGAGCAGCGGGAGCGAAGCCGGCTCCGGCGCCGGCGCCGGAGCTCGCGCTGGACCCGGAGTCCACCCCCACAGCGGCTCCCACGCCGGCTCCCGCGCCGACCGAGGAGGTGGAAACCGTGCTCCCCGTGGCCCCGGCCGCCGAACCGCGGCGCCGTAACCGCACCCGCACCCGCGTGCTGCTGAGCGCGGTGGCCGTCGCCGCCGTGGCCGCCGTGGTCTCCGCCTTCCTCCTGCACGACGTCGGCGGCACGCCGGGCCCCGGCACCACCCCGACGGGCGCCGCCGACGCCCAGGCCACGGCGGCTGCCACGACCGCCCCCACGGCTGCCGCCCCACCCGCCGCCGCACCCCCGTCCCCCACGGACGCCGCCACTCCGGTCCCCACCCCCGCCCCCGAGGACAACCCGCCCCCCTTCCACGTCAACGTCCTCACCGACAACTGGGGCAGCCCCTGCGGCCAGTGGTTCCTCTCCGCCCGCACGCCCGCCCAGGTGGCCCCGCCCCCGGACACCGTCGCGCGCACCGGGAGTTGGGCGGCCGCGCAGCAGGCCGTCCCCGCCGGGCACCTGCGCCTGGAGCTGACCGCCCAGGGCGCGACCGCCACGCCCGTCGTCCTGCACACCGTTTACGTGCACATCGCCGGCACCCAGCCCGCCCCCAAGTGGAACGCCTACACCCCGGGCGCGGGCTGCGGCGGGAACCTCGTCCCGGCGTCCTTCGCGGTGGACCTCGACTCGCCCACGCCGCGTGCCGTCCCCGTCCCGGGCAAGGAGGGTGCGAAGAAGACCCCCGTGTCCGACTTCCCCTACCGGGTGTCGGACACCGACCCGCAGGTGATCGACGTGGACGCCACCACCCGTTCCCAGGACGTCAGCTGGTACCTGGAGCTGGAGTGGAGCAGCGGCGACCGCCAGGGCAAGGTCACCGTGAACGACAACGGCCGCCCCTTCCGTACGGTCGGCCTGCACGGCGCCCCGAGCTACTCCTACAACGGCAGGTCCTGGGCGCCGGCCCCCGCCGAGGGCTGAGCACCTCGGCGGGGGGGCACGGCCGGCGGCGGGACGGGCAGCCCGCAAGGGGTGCTCGGCACCACCGACGAGGCCAGGCGGCCGGTGGCCGGTCGCCAGTGGCCACTGGCCGGTAGCCGGTAGCCGGTAGCCGACGGTCAGCCGAGGTTCTTCTCCAGGGCCGCGAGGTAGTTGCGCATCAGGTGGTCGCGGATGCCCTCCCCGGTCGACGCGAAGGCCGCTTCACCCAGGCCCTTGGCCCTTCCCGTCAGCCCGGCGATCAGTCCGGTGCCTTCCTGGATGCGACCGGAGACGTCGAAGTGGCGCAGCGTCCGGACGTGGGTGAACGCCGGCTCCGGCGGCAGCTGCGGGACGATGTCGTTGTTGTTGACGAACCGGTGGGTCCGGCCGTCGAGGCCCTTGTCGTAGGCGTCCGCCAGCGCGCGGTCGCAGGTGCGCGGTTGCCCGAAGGTGACCACCCCGTCCACGTGCAGGCGCGGCTCCTCCAGATGGAGGCGGGCCGCGACCAGCATCGCCAGCGCGCCGCCGAGGCTGTGCCCGGTGAACCAGAGGCTCTGCCCGTTCGTCCGGAGCTCCGCGACGGCCTTGGTGACGTCGGGGAAGATCGACTCGAGGGCCTCGGCGAAGCCGTAGTGCACATGGCCGGTCCGGGCGGGGCCGGGCCAGGGCGGGGTGGTGGAGTCGGTGAGCCAGTCGCGCATTTCGCGCGGTTCGGTGCCGCGGAACGCGACGACGATCATCCGGTCGCTGCCCATGGTGTACGCCTGGGTGTCCTCCACCGGGAACGGCGGGGTGAACCGGGTCTGGTGGTGCCGCACATCGCCGAAGCCCCAGGCCCGGGCCTGCTCGTCGATGGCGGCGTCGTCCTGGTAGGCGAATTCGGCCGCCTTGGCCAGGCAGTAGGCGTGCGGCAGGCTGTAGCCGGCCGCGCTGTGGTCGAAGGTGGTGGGTACGGCCATGGGGGGCGCTCCGATCACGGAAGGCGGGACGACGGCCGAAGCCACGGCCCACGACGGGAGATTGCCAACCTACGTAACCGCCGTTCCCCCGGCCGCCCCCGCGACACCACGCGCCGCTCACTCGAACAGGCCCACTCCCGGCCCCGATTGCCCCGGCTGAGTCCGCCCGTGCGGTCCGGCCTCTCCAGGGGAACCCGCGGGCACCCCCATGGCAGCCCGTCGATGCCCCGTCGGTGCCCCCGCACGGTCACCGCGGAGACCCGGGCGGCCCGTATCCCGTCCGACTGACGGCCGTTAGCATGACGCGTGAGGCGCCGGTGGTCGGCGCCGGATCCGGCGGATTCCGCCTCGGCGCCGAGGAGTTGACGATAAATCGCGCTTTCCCTCGGGTTCGGACGGCCGGCCCCGTACCGGAGGCGGAGCGACGCGCCGTCCTCGCCGCGCCGGGTTTCGGCAAGTTCTTCACCGACCACATGGCCACCGCGACCTGGACGCCGGGCGAGGGGTGGCACGACCGCCGGGTCGGGCCGCTGGCGCCGTTCTCGCTGCACCCGAGCGCGTCGGTGCTGCACTACGCACAGGAGATCTTCGAGGGGCTGAAGGCCTACCGCCATGCCGACGGCGGCGTGCGGCTGTTCCGCCCCGAGTTCAACGCGCGCCGCTTTGCCCGCTCCGCCGAGCGGCTCGCGCTGCCCGTGCTGCCCGTGCTGCCGGAGGAGGACTTCCTCGCGAGCGTCGAGGAGCTGGTCCGCGCGGACGAGGCGTGGGTGCCGGACTCCGGCGGCGAGGCGAGCCTCTACCTGCGGCCGTACATGTTCGCCTCGGAGGCGTTCCTCGGCGTCCGGCCCGCCGAGGAGGTCACCTACGCGGTCATCGCGAGCCCGGCCGGGCCGTACTTCGCCGGTGGCGTCACCGGCATCACGCTCTGGGTCAGCAGCCGGTACACCCGGGCCGGGCGGGGCGGCACCGGCGCGGCCAAGTGCGGCGGCAACTACGCCTCCAGCCTGGCCGCGCAGATCGAGGCGAAGCAGCACGGCTGCGACCAGGTGCTGTTCCTGGACGACACGGGCGGCGAGGGCGATCTGGAGGAGTCCGGCACGATGAACCTGTGCCTGGTCACCGCGGCCGGCGAGCTGGTCACTCCCGGGCTCGGCACCATCTTCGACGGGTCACCCGGGACTCGATCCTGGCCCTGGCAGCCGAGTTCGGCCTGACCCCGGTCGAGCGCGCGGCCACCTTCGCCGAGCTGCGCTCCGGCGCCGCCGACGGCACCGTCGCCGAGGTGTTCGCGGCCGGCACCGTGGCGGTGATCACCCCGATCGTCGGGTTCAAGGGCGAGGGCTACGAGTTCGCCGTCGGCGGCGGCGCGCCCGGCAAGCACACCCTCGGCATCCGCGAGCACCTGCTGGACGTCCAGTACGGGCACGCCGAGGACCGGCACGGCTGGCTGCGGCGGGTGGTCTGACCGGCCACCGTCCCGGGACCTTCGCTCCGTACGCCTCGCCTCGCCCCTTCTCTACGTCAGCGGTGTTGACATAGCCTGCGGGCATGAACGACCGCGTAGTCCCCGAACCGCAGCGGAGACGTCGGCGCCCCACCAAGCAGGGCGTCGTCCTCTCCGCCGAGCTGATCGTCGACACCGCCCTGCGGCTGATCGGGCAGCACGGCGCCGAGGCGCTCACCGTACGGCGGCTCGGGGCGGCGCTCGGCGCCGACCCGAGCGCCGTCTACCGCTACTTCCACAGCACCGACGACCTGCTGCTCGCGATCGCCGACGAGCTCATCGGCCGCGCCCAGCACGGCTGGCAGCCCACCGGCGACTGGCGGGCCGACCTGCGCGCCATCGGCCTGCGCATCCACGCCGCCTACCAGGCCCACCCGCAGGCCGCCCTGCTCGCCGCCCACCGCACCACCGGCCGCACCCACGAGACCGCCGCCGTCGAGGCCATGCTCGGCATCCTGCGCACCGCCGGCTTCCCGGACCTCGAGGCCGTCCGCATCTACCACGCCTTCGTCGACCAGAGCCTCGGCTTCGCCGCCCTGGACGCCGCCGCGCTCGCCCTCCCGGCCCCCGCCGCGACCGCGGACCTGGAGGTCTGGCAAGCCTCCTACGCCCGCCTCGACGCCGCCACCCACCCGCACATCGCCGCCACCGCCGGCCTGCTCACCACGGACATGCGCCGCAGCGGCTACCCGTACGCGCTGGACCTCCTCCTCGACGCCGCCGCTGCCCGCCTGCGGGCGGCGGGCAGCGGCCGGGACCGGGACCGCTGACGACGCCCCCGGCGGGCACGGCGCCGCCGGTGGCGCGCCCCCGTGCGCTCACCACCGGCGGCCGTCGCGCGCCCTGCGCCGCCCGAGAAGCCCCCGAAGACCCCCAGGCCCGCCAGGCCCGCCAAGCCCGCCAAGCCCGCGACCGGGCTCACTCCACCGCGTGCACCAACTCGCCGCCCACGTAGGTGCGTTCCACCCGGGCGTGGGCGATCCGCTCGGCCGGCCCGGTGAGGATGTCCCGGTCGAGGACGACCAGGTCGGCGAGCCGCCCGGCCGCCAGCACCCCCGCGTCGTCGTGCCCGTTCACGTACGCGGACCCGGCCGTGTACGCGGCGATCGCGGAGCCCAGGTCGAGCCGCTGCTCGGGCAGGAAGACCCGTCCGTCGGTGGCCTCCGGCTCCATCCGGTTGACCGCCACGTGCAGGCCCGCCAGCGGGTCCGGGCTGCTCACCGGCCAGTCGCTGCCCGCCGCCAGGGTGGCCCCCGCGCGCTGCAGGTCGCCGAACGGGTACTGCCAGGCGGCGCGCTCCGGGCCGAGGAAGGGGATGGTCAGCTCGTCCATCTGCGGCTCGTGGGCGGCCCAGAGCGGCTGGATGTTGGCGATCGCGCCCAGCCGCGCGAAGCGGGCGAGGTCCTCCGGGTGGACCACCTGGAGGTGGGCGAGGTGGTGCCGGGCGCCGCGCCACCCGTTGGCGGCGCGGGCGGCCTCGACGGCGTCCAGCGCCTCGCGGACGGCCCGGTCGCCGAGCGCGTGGAAGTGCACCTGGAAGCCGAGCGCGTCCAGCTCGGTGACGTACCCGCGCAACGCCTCCGGATCGACAAAGCTGAGGCCGGAGTTGGCGGTGGCGCAGCCGCAGCCGTCCAGGTACGGGCTGGTCATCGCGGCGGTGAAGTTCTCCGCGATACCGTCCTGCATGATCTTCACCGAGCCGGCCCGGAACCGCCCGTGGCTCAACTCCTCGCGCCGTCGGACGAGTTCGACGATCTGATCGGCTCCCCGGTCGCGCTGCCACCAGAGCGCGCCGGTCACCCGGGCGGTCAGCGCGCCGGAGCGCGCCGCGGCCAGATAGGCGTCGGACGGGTCCGGCTGGCCGTTGAACTCGCCGAGCAGCGCGTCCTGCCAGCCCGTGATGCCGAGCGAGTGCAGCAGCCGCTGGGCGCGCAGCAGCCCGTCCAGCCGGTCGGCGGCGGTGGACGGCGGCACCAGCCGGGCGACCAGGGCGGTGGCGCCCTCCTGGAGCGTGCCACCCGGGGTACCGTCGGCCTCGCGCTCGATCCGCCCGTCGGCCGGATCGGGGGTGTCCCGGGTGAGGCCGGCGAGTTCCAGCGCCCGGGTGTTGGCCCAGGCGCCGTGGTGGTCCCGGTTGGTCAGGTACACCGGCCGGTCGGGGACGACGGAGTCGAGCAGCTGCCGGGTCGGCAGGCCCCCGTCGAAGCTCTCCATCGACCACCCGCTGCCGGTGATCCACTCCTGCCCGGGGTGCGCGTCCGCGTACGCCCGGATCCGCTCCAGGTAGTCGGCGACGCCGACCGTCCCGGTGAGGTCGCAGACGGCCAACTCGGCTCCGCCGAACACCGCGTGGATGTGCGCGTCCTGGAATCCGGGCAGCAGCAGCTTGCCGGTGAGGTCCACCACCTCGGTCTTCGGCCCGATCAGCTCCCGGACCTCGTCGTGCCCGACGGCGGCGATCCGCTCGCCGACGACCGCCAGGCTGGTCGCCCTCGTCCGGGCGGCGTCACCGGTGTGGACGGGTCCACGGGTGAAGACCAGATCGGCCTCGGTCATGGCTGGTGCTCCGTTCTTGCGTCTCGTGAACATCTCGTGGATCTCTTGCGCTACTTGGATCTTGCGTCGCGTGGAGCTCGTGTCCCGTGGATCCTTGCGTCGCGTGGAGCTCGTGTCCCGTGGATCTCTTGCGGTTCTTACGATTCGTTGACAAGGGAGTTGACATCCCCCGTCGCGTTCGCTTGAAAGTACGGCGAACGCCGGCGCCAGCGGGCCCAGGCCGCCGCCGGCAGCCCGGTGACGACCATCAGCGTCACCACGGTCAGCTCGAACCACCCGTTGTCGGCGGACAGTTCGAAGTGGTCGGCGGAGTCGTAGAAGGTCCAGGCGAGGTAGCCACCGACGGCGAGCAGCGCCGCCGCGCCCAGCAGTGGGCCGACCACGGCGCGCAGTCCCTCCGCCAGGTCGGTGCGCAGCAGCCCGCGGAACCGGACGGCGGCGGCGATGGCGGTCAGCGCGTAGTAGAGCGCGACGATGATGCCGATCGCGTTGACGGCGGCCGAGATCAGGTCGTTGACGGTCGGGATGGCGATCGAGGCCAGGGCCAGGAGGACGGCGATACCGGTGATCAGCAGCGTTCCGACGGCGGGTGTGGCGTGCCGGGGGTGCAGCCGGGTCCAGACCGGGCCGAGCACCCGGTCGCGCCCCATCGCGTACATCCCGCGGGCGGTCGGGATCACCGAGGACTGCAGCGAGGCCATCGCGGAGAACGTCAGGGCGATCAACGGCAGTGCGGCGAGCGGCTGGTGGGCGAGCTTGGTGCCGAAGTAGGTCAGCCCGTGCGCGCCGTTGTCGGCCAACTCGTCGATCGGCAGCACCCGTTGGAAGGCCGTACCGGCGAGCAGGAACAGCAGCATCATCACCACCAGGGCGAGCAGGCCGGCCCGGGAGGCGTCGCGCGGGTCGCGCACCTCCTCGCCGACGCTGAACACCGACTCGAAGCCCCAGTAGCAGAACACGGCCAGCACCATGCCCTGCGCGACGGCGCCGAAGGAGGGGATGTCGAAGGGGTTGAACCACTGCAGCGAGAACGGCTGGTCACCCGCGAACAGCCCGTACCCGCAGAAGCCGAGCAGCACGGCGTACTCGAACACCAGCAGCGCCTTCTGCAGCCGGGCGGCCATCTCCAGCCCGCGCACCGCGACCAGCGCGGCGCCGACCAGGACCACCAGGCCGAGCAGGGTGCACTGGACGGTGGAGTCCGCGTCCAGCCGCAGGCCTGCGACGCTGCGCACGTGCGCCAGGTCGAGGAGCTGGATGACCGACGAGCCGGTGACGGTCGTGGTGTACGCCATGAACACCACCGTGCCGACCGTGTTGACCCACCCGGTGAGGAACCCCAGCCAGGGGCTGAGGGTGCGCCCGACCCACCGGTAGCTGGAGCCGGCGTCCGGCTCCACCGCGTTCAACCGGCCGTACCCGCCGGCGATCGCGAGCACCGGCAGGAAGGCCAGCAGCATGATCGCCGGCAGGTGCAGGCCGACGACCCCGGCCATCAGGCCCAGACCGATCCCGATACTGCTGGTGGCGGCCGTACTGGACGCGGCGATCGCCGCGCCGTCCAGCAGGCCGAGGGACTGCCGCATCACGACGCGGGAGCTGCCCGCGTCCGTTCTCGGGCCGCCGCCCGTGTCCTTCACCGTCGATGCCAACGGATCACCGCCTAGGTCGTGGGGGGTGTGGGGGATGTGGGTGGGAGGCCGCGCGCACCGTAGGGGAGGCGTGCGCGGGAAGTGCGAGCCATGAAACCGGTGACCCGCGCCACACGTCAATGCCGTTGTCATAAGAGCGCGGCCGCCGCGTTCCGCCTCAACCCCCGCCGCCTTAGCCGGCACCGACTACGTGCTCAAGCCTGCCGACGTCGATGCCTCCAAGGTGGTCTGCACCGGCGGCAGGGCCATCGGCCTGCCGATGGTCGGCGGCCTCGTCTCGCTGGTCTACAACGTCGACGGCCTCGACAACCTCATCCTGGACGGCCCGACCGCCGCCAAGATCTTCGACTCGCAGATCACCAAGTGGAACGACCCGGTCATCGCCGCCCTCAACCCGGGGGCCAAGCTGCCGGACGCCGACATCCAGTCCTTCCACCGCTCGGACGACTCCGGCACCACCTACAACCTCACCTCCTACTTCGCCAAGACCTCCGGCGGCGCCTGGACCGCCTCCCCCGACAAGGCGTGGAAGAGCAAGGGCGGCCAGTCCGCCAACGCCAGCGCCGGCGTCTCCGCCCAGATCAAGCAGGTCAGGAACTCCATCGGCTACGCCGAGCTGTCCTACGCCCAGATCAACAACCTCAGGAGCGCCAAGATCGCCACCGGCGCCGCCCATCCCGTCGAGGCCACCGCCGCCAACGCGGCCGCCACCTTCGCCACCTCCACCGTCGTCGGCACCGAAGGCGACCTCGCCCTCTCCCTCGACTACGGCACCCAGGCCGACAAGGCCTACCCGATCGTCCTCGCCACCTACGAGGTCGTCTGCGACAAGGGCAACAAGGCCGACACCCTCGACACCCTCAACTCCTTCCTCACCTACACCATCGGCGACACCGCCCAGAAGGCCATCGGCGAGAAGGGCTACGTCCCCCTCCCCACCGCCATCAGCGACAAGGTCAAGGCCGCCGTGGGCGGGCCCCCCCCCCCCGGGGGGGGGGCGGGGGGGGGGGCGGCGGCGGGGGGGGGCGCCCCCCCGGCCCCCCGGCGCCCCCGCCCCCCCCCGGGGGGGCGGGGGGCGCGGGCGCC